>NZ_BAUA01000205.1 GCF_000710915.1 Nocardia brasiliensis IFM 10847 | reverse complement strand
CATCGGCCTGTCCCGGATGGAGCGCGTGGTCCGTGAGCGGATGACCACCCAGGACGTCGAGGCGATCACGCCGCAGACCCTGATCAACATCCGCCCGGTGAGCGCGTCGATCAAGGAGTTCTTCGGCACCTCCCAGCTCTCCCAGTTCATGATGCAGGACAACCCGCTCGCCGGGCTCACGCACAAGCGCCGCCTGTCCGCCCTCGGCCCCGGCGGCCTGACCAGGGAACGCGCCAGCCTCGAGGTGCGCGATATCCACTTCAGCCACTACGGCCGGATGTGCCCGATCGAAACGCCGGAAGGCCCGAGTATCGGTCTGATCGGCTACCTCTCGGTGTACGCGCGGGTCAATCCGTTCGGCTTCATCGAGACGCCGTACCGCAAGGTGCTCGACGGCAAGGTGACCGACGAGATCGTCTACCTCACCGCCGACGAAGAAGAGCGCTACGTGCGCGCGCAGGCCAACTCACCGGTCGACGCGGACCGGCGCCTATCCGAAAGCAAGGTGCTGGCACGGCGTTTCGGCGAGGAGGTGGAATACGTCGCACCCGCCGAGGTCGACTTCATGGATGTCTCGCCGCGCCAGATGGTGTCGGTCGCCTCGGCGATGATTCCCTTCCTCGAGCACGACGACGCCAACCGCGCCCTGATGGGTGCGAACATGCAGCGTCAGGCTGTGCCGCTGATCCGCTCCGAGGCGCCGATCGTCGGCACCGGTATGGAGCTGCGCGCGTCCATCGACGCCGGCGATCTGGTTCTCAATGACAAAGCCGGTGTGGTGGAGGAGGTTTCGGCCGACTACGTCACCGTGATGGCCGACGACGGCACCCGGCGCAGCTATCGGCTGCGTAAGTTCGCCCGCTCGAATCAAGGCAACTGCTACAACCAGCGGCCGATCGTGGACGAGGGTCAGCGGGTCGAGACCGGTCAGGTGCTCGCCGATGGTCCGTGCACCGAGAACGGTGAGATGGCGCTGGGCAAGAACCTGCTCGTGGCGATCATGCCGTGGGAGGGCCACAACTACGAGGACGCGATCATCCTGTCGCAGCGTC
>NZ_BAUA01000206.1 GCF_000710915.1 Nocardia brasiliensis IFM 10847 | reverse complement strand
CGGGCGCACCGACGGACGCTGCGGGGGTTGTGGATTGGCGGGCAGCAGATGTAGCAGCGGACCGCTGATCGCGTCACCGAGGCGCACCTGCGTCGGCCGATCGATCGACACCGGCTGAGTCAGTCGCCGCGCGTCCACGAAGACACCGTTGGTGCTTCCGTTGTCCGCGAGCACCCAGGCGCTACCCTGCCAGGTGAGCGTCGCGTGGACCCGCGAAACCAGCGGGCTGTCGACGAATAGCGTCACCTCCGGCGCGCGGCCCATGGTGACCGGCTGACTCGAATCGAATACTCGTTCGTTTCCATCATGGCGCACGGTGATGGTCTGCGCCCCCGGTGAAGACATGCAGCGGATACTATTCCATCACCCGGACATCGGCGGTGCCCCCGACGCGCCTCTTGCCCCGATCCGGCGACCGATGTGAACGTGATACCGGCCGACAAGGGGGAGCTTTGCCGAAAGCCCGTGCGACGGCGCTCATTACCGCCGCGCTGATCGTTGTGGTGCTGGTCGCGGGCTGCACCAGACTGGTCGACGGCCGCGCCGTCTCGATCTACGACGACCCGTTCAAGGTCGCCGGGCTGCCCACCACCAGCGGTCCCAACGGCCCGCGCGCCGGTGTCCCGGACAGCACGCTGACCGCCACCAACGGGGACGGCAGCGCCGAGGACAAACTCGCCCTCAACGCCGTCGAGGACATCCAGACCTACTGGCGCACGGAGTTCGGCAACGAGTTCGAGGGCAATGATTTCAAGCCGGTCGACAAGTTGATCTCGTGGAGCGCGAAGGCGCCGCGCGGCGACTCGCTCGAGTTCTGCAAGGAGACCACCTATCGCCTGGTGAACGCCGCCTACTGCAGGCTGGACAACTCGATCGGCTGGGACCGGTCGGTGCTGTTGCCCGCCATGGAGGAGACCTTCGGCAAGATGGCGGTGGTCATGGTGCTCGCGCACGAATACGGGCACGCGGTGCAGACCATGGCCAAGCTGGTCGGCGCCAAGGACCCGGTGATCGTCAAGGAGCAGCAGGCCGACTGCTTCGCGGGCGCGTTCATGCGCTCGGTCGCCGAGGGCAAGTCGAAGCACTTCACCATCAACACCTCCGACGGGCTCAACTCCGTGCTCGCCGCCACCGTGGCCATCCGCGATTCCGACCCCGACGACCCGGAGAGCGTGCACGGCTCGGCGTTCGAGCGGGTCACCGCCGTGCAGGTCGGTTTCACCGACGGGCCCAAGGGCTGCAAGCGCATCGACATCGACGAGATCAACGAGCGGCGGGGCAACCTGCCCAAGGATTTCAAGGGCGATACCGGCCGCGGCGAATACGCGATCACCAAGGAAAACCTGATCGAGCTCAGCAAGGCCCTCGGCGCACTGCTGCCGACCAAGCCGAGCCCGACCTACGACTACCACGGCGCCAAACTCGACTGCCGCAACGGCGGCACCACCGAACCGGTCAGCTACTGCCCGGAGAAGAACACCATCGGCACCGATATCCCCGCGCTCGCCCAGCGCGGCACCTCCAACTGGGACGTGGACGATCCGCTGCCGCTGAAGGTCACCGGCGACTACAACGGCTACATCGTCTTCATCTCCCGCTACACCCTTGCGGTGCAGCAGAACCACGGCCAGCAGCTGGTCGGCGCGAAGACCGGCCTGCGGGCCGCCTGCCTGTCCGGCGTGGTCACCGGCAAGCTCGCGATGCCGAACCGGCCCAGCTCGCAGGGCGATATCGGCCTTGCCGCAGGCGATCTCGACGAAGCGGTGTCCGGCCTGCTCACCGACGGTCTGGCGGCCAGCGATGTCCAAGGCCAAACGGTGCCCAGCGGCTTCGCGCGGGTGGACGCCTTCCGCGCCGGGGTGCTGAACGGCGAGAACACCTGCATGTCGCGGTACTCCTGAGCGCCTGCGCGCGCGGAGTCAGCGGCCGAACGGCGGTGGCGCCAGATGTTCGAAGCGCAGCACCCGGTTCCCGAGCATGACCTCGGCCCCGGCCACCAGCACCATGGATTGGTTGGGCGCCAAGCGGATCCAGTCGCGGTAGCCGGGCAGCCGGGTGCGAGTGCCGTTGGTCGAGCCCCGATCCACCACCGTCACATCCCAATTCAGCAGGTGGATCTCCGCGTGTGCCCGGGACATGCCGCCGGAGGAATCGTCGACCCGCAGCGGGACCAGGCCCCGCTGAGCGGCATCGGAATGCTCCGGATCGCGGCCGAGCACCGCGTCGGCGGCCAGGGTGTAGGTCATGCCGTCATCGAGGACGAGCATGCCGAGCGGCGGCCGGACCACCTCGATCAGCGCCTGGGTCTGGTCCACCGGCATCCCGCACACCGTGCAGAACGCCGAGCGCGGATCGCTGGGATGCGCGCGGGCGCACTTGAACCCCATCACCTTGACCGTGAGCGCGGTGGCCTTCGCCGTCGCCTCGAGTCTGCGCTGTAGATCCGGATCCGGGGGCGGCGTGGGCGTCGTGCCGCGCATCTGGGTCACCGCGTGCTGCAGGTCGGTATCGGCGGCGGGCGACTGCGCCGCGGTGCGCGACTCGGTCGCCCGCTGCGGCGATGGCACATCGCGCTGCGCCGCCGAGACGTCGGATTGCGGGGCCGAGCCATCGCGCTGCAATGACGAGGCATCGGATTGCGGCACGGCGACATCGGGTTGCGGCGTGGAGACACTGTGCTGCGGCGTGGCGAGGCCGGGTTGCGGCGACGCGGCAGCCTGCTGTGGCCGCTCGGCATCGCGCTGTGACGGGGAACCGGCACGCTGTCGCGGCGACGCGTCGTCGGGCGGTGCCGAGCCGAGTCGCTGCGGCGTGGCAGGACGTTGCGGCGGCTCGTGGTCGATCCGTGCGGTCGGCAGCGGCGCTTCGTCTTCGCGCCTGCGCCTGGCCGCGCGGGCCGCCGCACCCGGTCGGCTCGCGGCGCGCGCGCCGTCGGTCCAGACGATCGCCCCGCCCGCCTGCGCGAGACCCTCTACCAGCCAACCGATTCCGCGTTCCGCGGGTACCTCGGGAATCCGCCCCTTGGCATCGTCTACGAACAGGGCGGCGGCCCGCGCCGGGGCACTCGCCACCCGGTCCACGGTGAACGCCGCGTCGCTGCCGCGGTGCCGCTCGACCGTGCCGTCACCCACCAGTACCGCGGTGACGGCACCGTGCAGGAATATCGCCACCCCGCCGGCCTCGGCGGGCGAGAGGATGCCGAAGTCGATCGGCTCCCCCGGGCTGATCTGCTCGGCGGACTTCATCAGCCAGCGGGTGGCCTGCCTGGCGATCAACGCACCGGGTGCGATCCGGTCCTGTTCGGTCGCCTCCCGAACCAGTTCGGCCAGCGATTCCGCGGCCAGCGCGGCGGGCGAATCCGGCGTCGGCCGACCGGGTCCGCGGTGCCCGACAACCACCAGCGCACCCGCGACCCGCGCCACCGCATGACTGCCGACAACGACCTCGACCTGCCGATCCATCAAAGGAATCGGCCTCTGTCGAGGGTGCGCTGCACGGTCGTCGCCACGAGAACCAGGGTATTGCAATCCCACAACTATCGACCCCCCTCCCAGGCGTCCGTCCGGTAACTTCGGTGTGAGCAAGTGAACGAAACGAGGACCCGTCATGGTTCGGACATCACGTATCGCACTCGCCGCGTCGTGTATCGCTTTGACTGGTCTGCTGACCGGCTGCGGCGGCGTGCGGGGCACTGCCACGGCGGGCGAGCTCGACGTGCGCCAGCTGGAAGTCGGCACCTATGCCGTCGATCGGCACCGGTACAACCAGGATCCCGGCGACAAGGCCGCACTACTCGAGGGCATGCGGATGTCCGACGCCGTGGTGCCGACCGTGCAGATCGATTCCTCGCTGAAGGTGGGCCGGGGCAGCACCGTGATCGCCGACGCCGAGCAGGCGCTCGATTTCGTCGCCAAGGTCTCCAAACCGGTCTTCGACAACCGCAAGCTGATCGTCGGCTACGCGGCCAGCGGGGCCGACAGGCCGGATCCGGACGGGCAGACCAACCCCGCGCCCGAAGCCACCGCGGTGACCAACGCGCTGTTCCGTTTCCCCGATCCGGCGATCGCGAAACTCGCCGCCCGCGAGCTCGAAGATGTCGATATCTCGGTCTCACCGGAGAACCAGAAGCTCCCGTCGACGAAATATCCGGACGCCTACATCCATTGGCGCCCAGGCGTTCCCACCATCGGCACCTTCGTCGCCTACAAGGAGTTCGTCATCTCGCTGTTCATCCAGCGCCCGCGCGCCGACAGCGCGGACCTGGTGAGCTGGGTCGACAAAACGCTCGCCGCCCAGCTCGCGCAGCTCGACAAATTCCAGGCCACCCCGCAGGAGAAGATCAAAGACCTGAAGGTCGATCCGGAGGGCCTGCTCGCCCGGGTGGCGGTGAGCGACCGCAAGGGCCGCACCCCCGATACCGCCACCTTCGCCGTGTTCGGCGCCGATCACATGGTGCACCGCTCCGACGACGAGGCCGCGCATCTGCGCCTGGTCCAGGACGCGGGCGTGGACCGCACCGCCGTGGCCGACGACAGTTATGTCGCCCGCGCCCGGGATGCGGCGGGCGCGCAGAAACTCGCCGCCGGATTGATGGAAAGCGAAGGCGCGCACTACGACACCCTCGGTGCGCCGAAGGACGTGCCGGGCGCCAAATGCCTGCAGCTGAACAGCAAAGGCAATCCCGACCGGGAATACAAGTTCCGCTGCTACGTCACCTACAAACGTTATGTGGGCGTCGTGACCAGCGACAAAGAACCCGACGTCCGGCAGAAGGTGGCGGCCGAATACGCGTTGCTCGCGAACAGCCTCTGAGCGAGGCCCCGAACCTTGTGGTCCTGTGCCCGCCGACGCGGTGAGTTAGTATCCCGCGAGACGACCACAGTACGGGGAGGGCCGGTTTGCAGTTCGGCGTGACATCGATGCCTGCGCGCACCGCGGGTGCCTTGGTCATTGCGGGCACGCTGGCGCTCGGCAGCGCGTGCGGCACATCGCCGCAGGTGACTGCGGATCCCGTGATCGATATCGCGCGTCTGGACGTCGGCAGCTATCCCACGACGCCGCGCGAATTGGGGCCGGTGAAGAACGCCGATCAGGCCCGCTTCATCGAGGCCGAACGGCTCGGGAACTTCGTGCCCGTCGCGTCGGATATCGATCCCGCGTTCCGCGAGGGCAATCCGTCGGTCTCCACGGTTTTCATCGATCCGCGCAATTCCCTCGGCAAGATCATGAGCATCGATCGTTTCGCCGAGGCGGCGCCGGATTTCGTCGCCGGATTTCTCAGCAATGGCAGCACCGACGTGCGCAACCAGGGCCGGGACCTGTTCAACGCGGTCATGATCTTCCCGGATGAACAGCGCGCGGCGGCCGCCGCCGAGGCCCTGGAGCGGGTCGATTTCGAGGCCGCACCGCAGAACGAACGGGTGCAGATTCCGAAATACCCTGCCGCGCGGGCACATTGGCAACCGACGCAGCAATCGATCGGCTCCTGGTTCGCCACCGGAAAATTCGTCGTCTACACCTGGATCTATGACTATCTGAAGATCTTCCTGGAGAAGGTGGACCTGCCCGCGCTGGTCGCGCTGGTCGAAAAGAGTCTCGACACAGTCGTCCCGGCGATCAGCAAATTCACGCCGACACCGGCCGACCAGCTGTTGAACCAGCCGATCGACTACGACGGCATGCTGAGCCGCACCCTCCCGCGGCCCCGCGAGGATTCCTGGATCGATCCTCCTGGTGCGTACAACGGCCATGCCGCACTGCATTTCACCACCGATCCGGCCGAGGATCGCAGGCTGATCGAGGAGGCCGGAGTGGATCGGTTCGCCGTCGACGCCACCAACGTCTACCGGGCTCGCGACGCCGCCGCGGCCGCGAAGTTCCGGGCCGACCGCGGCGGGCTCACCAAACGCTTCAAGAGTGCCGAGTCGCCGCAGCAGCTGCCGGTGGCCAAATGCAAGGAATACATCGGCACCCAGGCGATGGCGGTCCGCTTCTACTGTTCGGTGTCCCAGGGCCGGTATGCCGCATTCTCTTGGTCACATCAACTGCTGGACGCGCAGCAGCGGATATCCGCGCAATACGCAATTCTGGTGAATGCCCGATGAACTATTTGCGCGCCGGCCGCATCGCCGCCCTCGCCTGCTGCGCGATGACGCTGCTCGCCGCGTGCGGGTCGACGGTGTCCGGCACGGCCGAACCCGGCGAAATCGATATCCGCAAACTCGATGTCGGCAATTACCCGACCGTACCGTTGAACGCGCACGACGACGACTACCGGCCGACCTTCTACGAAATGCGCGAGGTCGCCGCGATGCGGATGGCCGACTACGTCGCCTCCGCCTATGACATCGATCCCAGGATGAAATACGGCTCACTGTCCTGGAGCATCTCCAGTGGCGTGATGCCCGACGAGCTCGGCCGCCCCACCGATCTGGAGCCGATCGCCAAGCGGCACAAGATGATCTACGGGTTCAAGTCCAACGGATCGGACAACAACAGCAGCAACTTCACCTCGTCGTGGCCGACCAAGCGGCAGCCGAACTCGACGACGGTCAGCACCATCGTCATGCAGTTCCCGGACGCCGAGCGCGCGAAGATCGCGGCAACGGAGTTCTACGATGCCGACTTCGGCGCCTACCGGGAGCAGAACCAGTCGGTGCCGCTACCGAAATACGCTGACGCGCATGCGCATTGGCGGCCCGACTCGCCGTTCCTGCGCACCACCATGGCACACGGCCCCTACGTGATCGGCTTTCTCGTCTCGACCCCGGCACCCGTGCTCAACGACCTGGTCGGCTTGGCGGAGAAGGCCTACAGCACCCAACTCGCGCTGCTGGACCAGCTTCCGGCGCTGTCGGAGGAGCAGTTGCTCCAGTTGCCTTGGGATCCGGACCATCTGCTCAGCCGCGCGCTGAACCCGGACAAGGCCAAGCGGCCGAGCTTCGACGACAGCTACGCCCTGTTGGGCGGGCGTGGCGTGCTGCACTACACCCGCGATCGCGACTACGCGAAACAGCGCTTCGCCGAAATGCGGGCAGACCGGTTCGCGCTGTCCGCGGGCACGCTGGTGGTGCACACCGCGGGACCCGACGCGGCTCGAAAGGTGGTCGTGGACCGGATCACTCCGACCCAGGCCGGCGCCAATGCGGACGCACCGCCCAATCTGCCCGACTCGGCGTGTGTGGAAAACAAAACCGGCTTCAGTGGCAGCAAACGATTCACCTGCATTGTCGCGTATCGGGAATATGTGGGATTCGTATCGGCCAATCAGCTCGCCGACGCCCAGCAACGCGCGGCCGCGCAATACTCGCTTTTCGCGAATAGCCGGTAATGCGCGGCGCCGCGGCGGGTTCGGGCAGTCCAGTATGCTGCTGCGTGGGAAAGACCGAGTCAGGAGATTGTGGACTATGGCGATGAGCCCCGGCACCATCGTGGGCGGGTACCGCATCGATCGAGTACTCGGAGCCGGCGGTATGGGCACGGTCTACCTCGCCAAACACCCCAGCCTCCCGCGCATGGACGCGCTCAAGGTGCTCAGTCCCGAACTCAGCAGCGACCATGAGTTCCGCGCCCGCTTCGAGCGCGAGGCCAATCTCGCGGCCGGCCTCGACCATCCGAATATCGTCTCGGTGTACAACCGCGGCGAAGAGCACGGCCAGCTGTGGATCGCCATGCAGTACGTCGACGGTATCGACGCCTCCGCCGAGATCGCCCGCGATCCGCACGCGATGAATCCGCTACGGGCGCTGCGGATCATCACCGAAGTCGGCAAGGGCCTGGACTACGCGCACCGTAAAGGCCTGCTGCACCGCGACATCAAACCCGCCAACTTCCTGCTCTCCGCCACCGACGGCGACGAAGAGCGGGTGCTGCTCACCGACTTCGGCGTGGCCAAGTCCAACGACGACACCACCGAGCTCACCCAGACCGGCAGTTTCGTCGCCACCATCGCCTACGCCCCGCCCGAGCAGCTCACCGGCGAGCGGCTCGACCACCACGCCGACATCTACAGCCTGGCCTGCTCCTTCTTCAAACTGCTCACCGGCCGCAACCCTTATCCCGCAACGCAACCCGCGCTGGTCATGATGGGCCACCTGCACGAGCCGCCGCCCGCGGCGACCGCCGTGCACCCCGGTTTGCCGCCGGCCATCGACCAGGTCTTCGCCAGGGCCATGGCGAAAAACCCCGCCGACCGGTTCAATTCCTGCCGAGAGCTCACCGACGCGGCGGCCGATGCCCTGATCCCCGGCTACAACCCCGGCGCGACCAACACCTCCCCGACCTATCCCGTCCAGGTCGTCGACCCGCGACCGCCCACCGATCCGCGGGCCGCGCACTCCGGCCCGCACAGCCAGGCACCCGCGTCGCCGAAGCGGCGCAAGCGCAGGCTCATCGCTGTGGAGATCGGCGCGGTCGTCGTCACGCTGGCCGCGGGATTCGGTATCTGGGCGGTCAGCGGCGGCAGCAGCAGTACACCCGATGCGCCGGCCACGCCCTCGACGGTCATCGCGAGCGGGGCGAGCTCGATCGAGCAGGCGCGAGCCGACAATCCGGTGTTTCGCGGCAAGGTCATCACCATGGTGGATGTACCGCGAACCAAGCAGATCGCGGCCTTCCTCGGCGGTACCGCGCCGGCCAAGTTCCTCGAGGATCTGGGCTTCGTCTACAACTTCAATTACGCGAAACAGGGCGAGGAGACCTCGCCGCGCGCGTTGGCCACCAGCGGCGCGCTCGAGGTGGCGCCGGACAGTTATGTCCTCGCGGTGCGCAGCGACGAGGAGGCCGGCAACGGTGGCCTGCGCGGACTGCCGTATCAGGTGGCGGGCACCCGGGCCACGGTCATCGTGCTGGACGATCCCGCCGCCGTCGCCGCGCTGCGAAGCTGGACGGCTGGTTCGGAGCGAACCCTGCTCGACAAGCTGGTGCCCTTACTCCGGAATCGGGTGAAGTAAACAACCGTCGCGTAATTCCGCGACACCGCGCCGCGGGCGAATTTTGCGATCCGTGGATAACCGCAGTATATGGTGCCGATTTTGCTTTCGAAGCGGTTCACTCTGCTGGTAGCGGTACTCATAGGCGTTCGGTAAGGTGTACCGCAGCCAGCCCACTCGCCGATCAACACACAGCGAGCAGGGGGAAGGAGGGGAGCCGAGCGCTGGCGGCATGTGATCGGCCGTGTCTGTAGAGCGACCCCTATGGGGCTTGAACACACGAAAGTACTGGTCGACGACGCAGGAACTGATCATGTGAGCCATCTCGAAACTTTCTCGGGTCGAGATGGAACCGATCAGGACCGAACAGCGTCCAATCAGATGTACAGGCCAACCAGGGCGTCCGCCGTTGGCCGAGACGGGAACCGAAAGGAGCCGAAATGGCAGGACAGCTCGAAGCGAGCGAGGAAGCGATCCGGAAGTTCACGGAGAACTGCCGTCAGCGGCACAGCGATCTGCAGGCCTCGATCACGGCGCTGAATGCAAAGTCGGATGCCACCACGGCTACGTGGAGTGGCGCGGCGCGCGGCGCGTTCGACACGCTGATGGACAATTACTTCGCGCAGGCGAAGAAGCTGAACGATCAGCTGGACCAGACCTCCGACAAGCTGGCCCACGCGGGCACCAAGTTTGCCGATCAGGACCAGCAGTTCGCCCAGCAGGTTGCGGCGCAGGCTTCCAGCCTGGACCTTCCCTGATCGACAACCAGACCATCAGACGATAAGGAGCTCCAGATGGCTGTAAACAACCCAGGAACCATTGCCTCCAATTTCGGTGAGGTCTCGGCCGGCGCACAGTCGATCGTCACCGAAGCACGGAACGTCATGTCCATGCTCGAGGACTTCCACAAGCAGGTCACCGACTTCGTGACCAACTACTGGAAGGGTGACGCGAACGACGCGTTCGCCTCCCTCCAGGCGCAGTGGAACACCAACGTCACCCAGCTGAACACCACGCTGGAGACCGCGGGCAAGCTCGTCGACCAGGGCAACACGGACCTGCAGTCCACCGACACCACCCTCGCGGGACTCTTCTGAGTAACCCGTCTCGGCGATTCGGGCCCCCGGCATGCTGCATGCCGGGGGCCCGAATTTGTTCGGGATCCCCGAATTTGTTGGAGATCAAGGCAATCCGCTGCACTCCGCGATGACGCTTTGTCAGGCCGCCTCGTCACTGTGGAATAAGTGGTAGACGTACGACTTTTCTCCTTTGCGACTCACCCACGCTCCGGTCGGCGGTTGCGCGCCTCGGCCCGCGTCATCGAAGGGCCGACTCAGCACCACGCCGGACTCGGCCGAAACCGCCCAGCCGTAATCGGGAAGTCGCCGGCACCAAATGTCACTGTCCCCTCGCCGGTACGCCGGATATCCGTAAGCCGCACCGGCGCGGACGAACTCGTAAGCCAACCCGTCCCCGCAGCGAACAAACCGAAACTGCTGCATGTTGTGCTCCTTGCTCGTGCACAGATTCTGGTGCCGCATACAAGCTTTCGATAGCGCGTCAAACGATCGATTCCGCGAGTAGTGCTCGCGAACCGCACTCCGAAAAGGTTGCACCGGACAGCCAAACGTACGCAGGACAGCCAAACGTGCGCAGGGTGACGAAGCGTGCGCAGAACAGTGCCAGACCGCACGGCACTCTACGGAACTACGCGGACCGAGCCGCCGAAACGATCACATGTGGTGGACAGGGCGCTCCAACCGTCGCCGACGTATTGGCAGCCGATACTCAGTTGAATTCCGTACTCCAGCAATACATGCCAGTTGACGGTGGAACCGTCGCCTGGCCGCTCGCGATAGGCGAGACCGGAGCGGCCGCCGAACACGACATCGCGTTTCAGGTCGGTGAGCACACCCGGCGGGCGCTGCCCGATCTGTGCTTCCAGGTTCGACGCGACCTGCTCGTAGCCGGCACCGAATGCCACCTGCGTTTGCGTCACGATGATGCGCATGCGGGCGCCGTCGTCGGGCGACAGTTCGACGCGCGCCCGGCCGGTGGCGTCGGGCGGCGCGGCGAGATGCCAGCCGTCGGGCACCTGGAACCGGACGCGGCCGAACACTTCCGGCTCGCCACCGGGTGGTGGCGGTGCACCGAACGGCGGCGGCGGTCCCACGGTCGGACCACTCGGCGGCAGCATGGTCGTCGGTGCTGCCGTCGTCGTGTCCGCCGACCGGTTCAGCAGCAGCACACCGCCGACCACCGCGGCCGCCACCACGACCACCGCCGCCACCGCGACTCCCACGTACGCGGTGCCGCGACGTCGCGGCTGCTGAGCGGCCGCGCGCTCGCGTAGCGGTTGCATCCAATCCGGTGGCGGCCCAACAGGTGCCGACTCGGGCACCGGGATCGGCTCGGTCTGTTTGCCGCGGATGAGCTCGGGTCCGGCGATCGACCGCAGGTCCACCCCCGGCCCACAGCTCTGCTGCACGGCCGCGCGGAGCACCTCGATCTTCGTCTGATCGGCGAGGCCGACAACCTGCGCCAACTCGACCTGCTGGCCGTCCAGCAGCCGGCTGATCACCGTGACCAGCTCGTCGAACCCCCGTGATGCGGGCAGCACCTCGGCCAGCGCGAGATTCGGCTCGTGCGCACAGGATTCGAGGCGCACACCCTCATGACTGCGCAGCACCGTCGCGGCCGTGGTGGTGAGCGTGCCGAATTCCAGCACCAGCGTGCGTCGACTGTGACTGGTCCCGTCGTCCGCGGCGACCGCTCGCACCGCCAGCTCCTCGAACCGCACCTCGCCGGTCCAGCGGCGAGCGGCCTGCTCGAGGACCGCGCGCCGCGCCGAACCCCACTCGGTCGGGCAGATGACGGTGACCCGCTCGCACGGAGCAGCGACGCGCAAGTTCTCCATCGCCGTGCTGAGGACCGCGGCCATCCCGTCGGCCACCGACGGGATGCGGGGCAGCAGCGCGACCGCCTCGGCCGAGACATGCTGCACCACGGAACTCACCTGGGTCGGCGGGGTCAGGGACTCCCCGACCACGAGGTCGAAACCGTTGCTGCCCAGCACGATCGAGGGGGGCCCGTCCCAGTGCGTGACCGCGCTGCGCGCCCAGACACGGGTCTCGGTGACCACCAGCTCGACGGTGGACATCAGGGCTGCGGCATCCAGGCCGTCTGGATCAGACCCTCACCGGCGCGCGTGACGTACGTGCCCCGCCCCGGCGGCATCGCGCTCGGCCGGGTGGTGCCCATCAGCACACCCTCGTCGCGACTACAGCTCATGATCAGACCGGCCGACCCGAGATCCTTCATCCTGGCCAGCGTGGCCTCGTACATGGCGCGGCTCGCGCCGCCCGAGCGCCGGGCGATGATCAGGTGGAAACCGAGGTCGCGCGCGTGCGGCAGGTGTTCGACCAGCGCCTGCACCGGGTTGCCCGCGGACGTGGCCACCAGGTCGTAGTCGTCGACGATCACGTACAGCTCGGGCCCGCTCCACCAGGACCGGTCCCGCAGTTGCTGCGGCGTCACGTCCGATCCCGGCGTCCGCTTGTCGACGTAGGCCGCGAGGTCGGTCATGTTCTGGGTGAACTGCGGTGCAGTGGAACCGTATCCCGCGAGGTAGCCCTCCGGCACCATGCCGAGCATCGAGCGCCGGTAGTCGCCCATGATGATCCGGGCCTGGCTCGGCGTGTTCGAGGCACAGATGCCCTCCACGATCGAGCGCAGCAGCGTGGTCTTTCCCGACTCGGTGTCACCGATGATCAGCAGGTGCGGGCTCTCGGCGAAGTCGGCGTAGACCGGCGCGAGCTCGGACTCGTTGATACCGATCGGGATTCGCATGCACTTCGCGGACTGATCCACCTGCGCGGGCCAGCCGCCCGCCAGGTAGAGCAGCTGCTCGCGCGCCAGCTGCTCGGGCAGCATCCGCACCGGCGGCGCGGGACGGCCCGGGGTGAGCCGGGCGATGGTGGCCACCGCGTCGCCGACCGCCTGGCCGAGGTTGTTCGGGTCCGAGCTGCCGTCGATGCGCGGCAGGGCGGTCAGCATGTGCAGGCAGTCCGGGGTCATACCGCGACCGGGGCGGCCCTGCGGGACCATGGCGGCGAACTTGCGGCCGAGGTCGGAGTCCATCGGATCACCCAGGCGCAGTTCGATTCTGGTGCCGATCTGGTCCTTCAGCGCGGGCCGCGCCTCCGCCCACCGGTTCAGCGCGATGACGACGTGCACGCCGTAGGACAGACCCTGCACCGCGAGGTTCATGATGGTCT
The DNA here is from genome assembly GCF_000710915.1 of Nocardia brasiliensis IFM 10847. Classification (GTDB taxonomy): domain Bacteria; phylum Actinomycetota; class Actinomycetes; order Mycobacteriales; family Mycobacteriaceae; genus Nocardia; species Nocardia brasiliensis_A. The sequence continues at coordinate 38,878 of NZ_BAUA01000206.1, read as the reverse complement.
GCTCGAGCAGTTCGAAGTCCTGGCGGATCGAGCTGAAGCCGTCGACCACCAGGAACACGTCACCGAACGGGTCCTCGTGCGCGCCGGTCGCGGCCGGGCTGCTGGACGGATCCATCGCGCGCAGGCGCCGGAACTCGACCATCGACTCGATGCCGAGCTGCCGGAACCGGGCCTCCCGCTGCCGGACGATGGTGGTCATCTCGGCGATCGTGCGCCGCACCTGATCCTCGTCCAGCCGACTGGCCACCGAACCGACATGCGGCAGGCCCTGCAGGCTCATCAACGTGCCGCCACCGAAGTCGAGGCAGTAGAACTGCACCTGCTCGGCGGTGTGCGTCAACGACATCGCCATGATCATCGTGCGCAGCGCCGTCGACTTACCGGACTGCGGGCCGCCGACGATGGCGACGTTGCCGCGCGAGCCGGACAGGTCGACGAGCATCGGATCGCGACGCTGATCGTACGGGCGGTCGACGATGCCGATCGGCGCGCGCAGCGTCGCGACCGCGGAGTACTCGCCGGTGAGGATGGATCGCGGGATGAGCTGATCGAGCGTGGACGCCTCGTCCAGCGGCGGCAACCAGATCTCGTGGGCCGGACGGCCGTGGTTGCGGATCCGGGAGACGAGCATGTTCAGGTTCGAGATCTCCTCGCCGTCCTCGCCCTCCTGCGGCTCGAGGCTCGGCTCGGCGGGCAGCGGAACCCGGTCCGCCGCACGGAATCCGACGTGGGTCGCGGTGAACGGCCGGGCCTTGATGTCGATCTCGCCGGACTGGTTGGCGACGCTCATGTCCCGCTGCGAGCCGCCGCCCACGTAGGCGCCGGAGACGTAGGACGCCTGGAACCGGACGATCTCGCCGGAGTCCGATTTCAGGTAGCCGCCACCGGGATTGTTCGGCAGGTTGTAGGCGTCGGGCACACCGAGCACCTGGCGGGATTCGTTGGCGGAGAAAGTCTTCAGGCCGATCCGGTAGGACAGGTGACTTTCCAGGCCCTTGAGCTTGCCCTCTTCGAGTCGCTGCGAGGCGAGCAGCAGATGCACGTGCAGCGAGCGACCGAGCCGGCCGATCATCACGAACAGTTCCGCGAAATCCGGGTGCTGGGTGAGCAGTTCGGAGAACTCGTCGAGCACCACGAACAGCGCGGGCAGCGGGTCGAGGTCGGCGCCGGCCGCGCGGGCCTTCTCGTACTCGGAGACGTTGGCGAAGTTGCCCGCGGAGCGCAGCACCTCCTGGCGGCGGTTCATCTCACCGGCCAGCGCGTCCTTCATACGGTCTACGAGGTCGGCCTCTTCCTCCAGGTTGGTGATGACGGCCGCGACATGCGGCACGCCGTCGAGCCCGAGGAAGGTCGCGCCGCCCTTGAAGTCGACGAGCACCAGGTTGAGCTGGTCCGGTGAATGCGTGGCGAGCAGGCTGAGCACCAGCGTGCGCAGGAACTCCGACTTACCGGAACCGGTCGCGCCGATGCACAGGCCGTGCGGGCCCATGCCGTTCTCGGCGGCTTCCTTGATATCGAGTTCGACCGGCAGGCCGTCCGCGCCGACACCGAAGGCCACCCGCAGCCGCTCCCGGCCGTAGCGCGGTCGCCAGGCGTGCTCCGGGTTGAACGTGCCGATATCGCCGAGGCCCATCAGCTGGCTCCAGGTCGAGATCACCTCGGAGTCATCGGATTCCACGTCGCTGCTGCGCTGGGTCGCGGCGCGATACGGCGCGAGCCGGCGGGCCACCTGCTGGGCCTGCTGCGGCGAGATCCGGTCGATCAGCGCAAAGCGCTCCTGATTGCCGGTCGCGCCGCGGCCGACGCATTCGCCGTTCTCCACGATCATCTTGATGCCGCGCGACACCGCGAGCCGCGGCGCGTAACCGCACAGGTCGATGATGGTGACGCCTTCGTAGCCGGATTCGCGCAGCTGATCTTCCTCGGCCTCCAGCAGACCGCCGTCCACGACGATCACGATGTGCACCATGTTCGCGTTGGCGGGCTGGTTACGGGAGTAGCGCACCCGATTGCCGAGCAGCGGTTGCAGGCCTGCCATCGCCTCGCGGATCGAGCCGTAGAACATGCGCTGGGTGCCGATGCCGTCCTGCGCGTCCGGATGCTGGGTATGCGGGAGCCACTTGGTCCACTCCCACTCCCGGGCGGTGTCCGGCCCGCAGACGATCGCGAACAGCACCTGGTCCGGCGCCTGGAACATGGCCAGCTGCAACAACATCGCGCGGGTCATGTCCCGGGCCTCGCCCCGATCGCCGTCCAGCGCGATCGTCGCGAAGCCCTTCACCGCGATCGCGGTGGGCAGGTCGGGCACCGTCGAGTGCGCCCGCACGAAACGGCGCAGCGAGACCGCCGCGATCGGCTCCAGTTCCTCCACCGGACCGGTCTCCGGCGCGACCAACCGGGTCGCCAGCCGCTGACCGCCGACGCCGATGCGGGCGTGGCAGAAATCCTTGTCGCCGGCGCGGCGCTCCCACATCCGGCTGGTGCCCGCGAGCATCCAGACCAGGCCGGGCTCGGGATGACTCCATTCGACCGAAGCGCGTTGCTGTTTCGCGGTCTCGTCGACATCGCGGCGCACCTGATCCAGGTAGCGCAGGTAGTCCTTGCGGTCCTCGTTCGCCTCGGCGGCCTTGGCCCCCTTGCCGCCGCCCTGACCGGCGAACATGCCGACCATGGAGAACATCATCATGAGCGGGAACATCATGCTCATCGGATTCGACCCGATGCCGCCGCCCTGGGTGAACAGCAGCGCCATCATGCCGACCATGCCGATGATCATCACCACCGGCATCAGCTTCATCAGCAGGTTTCCCGGCGTCACCCGGGGGATCTCGGGCGGCGGCTGCAGCGTCACCTCACCGCCGGGCGAACGCGGCATCTCCCGGCGGGCCCGACGCTGAAACCGGACGGTGCTCATTGCGAAGCCTTCCCCCTCTTCGACAGCTCTACCACGGCCGCCACGCATTCACGGGCTGCCGAGTTTCGGGCTCAGTGTAGAGGCCACCGCTGACATGTCGTACAGTTCGACCAGCATTCTGCTGCCCGAACCGTGGGTTCGCAAGCTCGACGCCAGCTCGTGAGTTTGCGAAAATACGAGGTAGAAGAGGTAGAAGACGAGTTGGGGGAAGCTTGACGCACGCGCGACTTGACCACATCGACGAAGATTCCTCGCGCGGTATCGTCCGCGCACCCGATCTCGCCCGGGTGACCATTCTGGCCAAGCACACCCAGGTCGATATGGCGATCCCGGTGGACGTGCCGGTCGCACTCGTCATTCCCAGCGTCGTCGACATGGTCGCTCAGCACAGCCGCACCAATGATTTCGACAACGAGGGCGAGCGCTTCGAGCCCGCCGAATGGGTGCTGGCGCGGATCGGTCATCCGCCCTTCTCCAATTCGCTCAGCCTGGGCGAGCACGGTGTCCGCGACGGCGAACTGCTCATGTTGGAGAGCGCGTCACATATCGCGCCGACGCCCCTGTTCGACGACATCATGTACAACGTCGCGATCGCCGACACCGACCATTACCGCAGCTGGACCCCGAAGGTCGCGCGGATCACCGGATCGGTGCTGGCCGCGATCACCATGCTCGTCGGCTGTCTCGGCCTGCTGCTCTCGCCCGGCGCGCTGCCGTACTGGGTCAGCGGCTCGGTCGCCCTGGCGGTGACGCTGCTGCTCGTGGTCGCCGCCATGGTGCTCAGCCGGATGTACGGCGACACCGCGACCGCGCTCGTCCTCGGCGGCTGCGCGTTACCCACCGCTTTCACGGCCGGAATGCTTTATGTACCAGACCATTACGGCTGGGCGCACATCCTGCTCGGCGCGGTCCTGGCCGGTGCCACCGCGGTGCTCGCCTGGCGGGTCACCGGTGTCGGCCTGGCCCTGTTCATCGGCACGGCCACCCTCGCGGTGTACGTCGTGCCCGCCGCGCTGGTCGGGCTGCTCACCGGGCAGCCGGAGCGGGCGATCGGCGCGGGCGCCGCGGCACTGGGCCTGGCCGGTCTCGCGCTCTCGCCGCGCATCTCGATGCTGCTCGCGAAACTGCCGCTGCCGCCGGTGCCCTCGCCCGGCACCCCGATCGACCCGACCGAGGACGACCCCGACGACCACCGTGCACTGCCCACCATGGAGGCGCTGCGCGTGAAGTCCGAACGCGCCCGGATGTATCTGGCGGGCCTGGTCGCCGCGACCACCCTCGTCACGGTGCTGGGCGCGCTCGGTGCCACCGACCCGCAAGCCGACGGACCGTACTGGCAGGGCATCGCGTTCGCGCTGGTGTGCGCGGCCGTGCTGATGTTCCGCAGCCGCACCTATGCCGGGGCCGAGCAGGCCGTAGTACTGATCGCGGGCGGCGCGGGCATCGTGCTGATCATGTTGGTGGGCGCGGGTTTCGCGATGGATCAGCCGCTCGCCGTGTTCGGCGCCGCGATGGTGATCCTGATCGCCGCCCTCATCCTCGGCATCATCATTCCGAACCAATCGGCGACCCCGCCGATGCGCCGCGGCGTGGAACTGCTCGAATACGCCTTCGTAGCAGCAGTTCTCCCCCTGGCCTTCTGGGTGGCGAGCCTCTACTCCCTAGTCCGCGGACTGTGAACCGGATCCTGCGCACCGGTGCAGCCGCAGCGGTGCTGTCCCTGAGCGTGTCCCTCGGGATGGGCACAGGTCAGGGCATAGCCCACGCCGACCGCCCACCCCCGGTCAACCCTGCGCTACTGCCCCCGGGTGACCCTGCTCGGCCACCTGCCAAGACCGAGCATCCCGCCAACTCTCCCTGTGCATCCACCCAGCAGGGCGGGGATGGTCCTACCAGCCCACCGCCACAACTGGCCCTCAACCTGAAGCGTGCGTGGGACTTCTCTCGCGGCGAAGGTCAACTCGTCGCAGTCATCGATACGGGTGTTACCCGCCATCCTCGTCTGCCCGAGTTGGAAGCGGGTGGCGACTATGTGTCGGAATCCGGGGATGGCGTCAGTGAGGACTGCGACGGGCACGGGACAGTTGTCGCCGGCATCATCGGCGCGAAACCGATTGATGGACAGGGCTTTCATGGTGTCGCACCCGAGGCACGCATACTGTCGATTCGGCAGACGAGCAAGTTCTACGACGTCGAGGGCCGACCGGATAAGAGGCCAGAAGATCCGGCCAAGGGGTACGGCGACATCAACGCACTCGCCTCTGCTATTCGGCGGGCCGCCGACCGCAACGCGTCGGTGATCAACATCTCGCTGGTCCTTTGTGTCCCCGGCAGTATGCAGCCCGCCGACGACGCGGTCGGCGCCGCTGTGCGCTACGCGACCCTGGAACGCAACTCCGTCGTGGTGGTGGCTGCCGGAAACACCGATGACAAGTGCAAGGCGGGCAATCCGGATGTCATCAACCCCTTGCATCCGGAAAGTGACCCTTGGAAGAACCTGACCACCAACGTCACTCCTGCGCGGTTCGACGACTACGTACTGACAGTCGGATCGATCGATCAGAACGGCGCGCCTTCGAAGTTCAGCGTGCCTGGTCCGTGGATGGGAGTCGCCGCACCCGGTGAAGACATCGTCTCGCTCGACGCACGCGGCACCGGCACAATCACCGGCATTTACGACCAACAGCAGATGGTCCCGCTGAAGGGCACCAGTTTTGCCGCACCTTACGTGTCGGGCGTGGTCGCGCTGGTCCGTGCTCGCTTCCCTGAACTGAGCGCACTCGAAGTGATCAAACGGATCGAGGCCACGGCGCACGCGCCGGGCGAGGGCTGGAATCCCTATATCGGCTACGGCGCGATCGATCCGGTCGCAGCACTCACCGCCGAAACCACGAAGCCACTACCGCCGAAACGCCCCGCTGCCGCGCAGCAGGTCCAACTGGCAGTTCCCGCTCCACCGCCGCCCCCGGATAATCGCGCCCGCAATATCGCGCTTATCGGAAGCGGTTCCGTCGCAGTCCTGCTGATCCTCGGCATGCTCGCGTCCTTCCCGATCCGCCGCCGCTTCGGCGTAACCGGGGACGACATGTAGCGTCCGCTCCTCGAAATCGAAGAGGGCTCTGGTGCTTCACACCAGAGCCCTATTTCGCGTCGTTCAATGTGTGCGCCGGTTAGACGCCCGGAGATCGCGCCGATCCATACGCGAAGCTCAGCTAGATATCTTGGTGGTAGTACGAAACTTCGTAGACCTTGTTGCCGTCGGTGTTGACACCGGCATCGCGGCAGTAGAACTTCACATGAGAAGCTCTGGTTTGGTTCGGATCCGAATCAGCATCCCAGGCTGCCTGCCGCTTCGCGACCTCGGACATGCACTGGTCATACGACATACCCGCGGCGTTGGCAGTTCCCGAGCCGACCACGGCAACACCGCCCACGGCGGCAACGATCATCGAGAAATTGGCGACCGTCTTAAGGGTCTTCTTCATTTGTCCCCTTCCATATAGTCACCCGGGCAATCTCCGACCGAGCCCCCGGGCTGTACAACGCAGCGAGTTCACGTTTCGACCCATCGCCCGTCGCCGGTCTTCAAGAGCCCGGCGACGGGCGGAGGTACTCAGATGGCGCTTGCGGCCCGAAATTCGTTCTGACACAAGGTTCGACGCAGCAAGATCGGAATCGGTTCCACCGAATCGAAATCTTTTCCCGGAACCTGCCGATGCGCGCCTCGGCCCACGCTGTAGCGTCTGCGCAGCACATTGCGTTAAACAAGGTGCCGGAACCGATCGATGCAGGTAGTTACCATGGCGCAACTCAATCAAGTATCCGAATCCGCCGCCCTGGCGCGGCCGAGTCGTCGTCAGGCCTGGGAGCGGGCGACCGGCCTGCCGATGGTGGCGCTCGCCGTCGTCTTCCTCGGCACCTATGCCTGGTTTGTGCTCGACACCGGCGCCTCACCGCAGCTGGACACCTGGCTGGCTCGGGTCGACGTGGCGATCTGGGTGCTCTTCGGGGCCGACTTCCTGATCCGGCTCTGGCTTTCCACCCGCCGCTGGGCGTTTGTGCGCTCGCATCCGCTGGAACTGCTGATCGTGCTCATTCCACCGTTCCGCCCGCTGCGGCTGTTGCGCGCGGCGGTGCTGGTGCTCGGCACGCTCAACCGGCACACGCTGAGCCACCGGACGCGGCTGTCGGTGTTCGTCGGCAGCAGTTCGATCCTGATCCTGTTCCTGTGCAGCCTGGCCTTTTTCGACGCCGAGCGGGGTGTGGAGGGCAGCAAGGTGGTGCACTTCGGCGACGCCCTGTGGTGGTCGGCGGTCTCGGTCACTACCGTCGGATACGGCGACGTCTACCCGGTGACCGCCGAGGGCAGGCTGATCTCGCTGGTCCTGATGACCTTCGGCATCGGCCTGATCTCCTTCGCCATCGGCACCACCACCAGCTGGGTGATCGACCAGCTCAAAACCGTCGAGGAGACTGCGGCGAGCACCGACCGCGAGATCGTCGCGCTGGTCGACGAGGTCAAGGCCTTACGCGCGGAGATCGCGGGCCTGCACCGGTCGACAATCCCGAACGCCGCGGACGGCGACACGACTCCCGCCGCATCGCCGATGCGCACGAATTCCGTTGGCGCGGAAGGAACCTGACGCCTACTTCGCGGCGACGGGCTGTTTGGCCGGGTTGGCGTCGGGCGCCACGCCGTCGTGGGCGACCATGGCTTCTTCGCGGCCGAGGGTGGGGCCGTTGGCGAGCAGTCCGACGATCGGCCACGGGGCGGACTCCGGTGTCACGCCGGATTCTTTGTCCAGGCCGAGCGCCTTCGCCGCGTCGTCGTTCTTGATGCCGTACCGGACACCCGTGTCGGCCACGTAGAACATGCTGTCCTTGCGGCGGCTGTCGACCTCGATGCCGGTGGTCTGTACGAACGCACCGGACCCGGGTTTGAAGTACACGGAGTCGACGTTGTCGCCCTTGCCGTCGGCCTGGGCCAGCGGCACGAGCCGGGCACTGTCCGGCAGCGGCAGATCGCTCGCGTCGATCACGTCCAGCTTGGCGCGCACCGCGACGTCGGCGTTGCCCGCCGCACCCGCGATCGGCTGCCACGACATGCAGCTGACCGGACGGGCCTTGGGCTGCACGATCGTCGGCGCGACCTCGGGGTAGGTGTCCACCTGCAGCGCTTTCGACGGCTGCGGGATCGCCACCTCGGCATCGCTGACCGAGGTGCCGTGGTCGGGGTTGCGCTGGTCGATGCGGATGATCTCGGCGGTCAGCGGGCTGATCGCCTGGAGTCCGTTGCGCAGCAGCACATAGTTCTTGTCGGCCTTGCCCGCCTGCTGGACCACGGTGCCGATCTTCAAGTTCCGGATCGAGTAGCCCTCGGGCGTCCCGCCCGGGTCGGCGATCTTCGGCGGCACGATCGGGCTCACCTCGGGGATCGCGTTGAGCAGTCCTTCGCTGATCGGCCGCGGTGTCGCGCCGCGGATATTCAGCGGCACGGTGACCGTCGGATCGTTCATGTCGACCCGGGCACGCGTGTTGTTCCACACCAGATAGGTGGCGTCCTTGCCCTTTACCAGCAAGCCTTTGTCGCGCCCAAGCGCCGACGCCTTCTCTCCCATGTCGAGGTCGCCGATCAGCACGGACGTGGTGCGGTCGTCGCTGCCGTCGGTCTTGAGCGAATCGCAGACGGTCCAGGTGCGTCCCTTGCCCGCCTTGTCGAAGCTGAACGCGCTCGGCGCACCCGGAATGCCGATCAGCTGCCCGCGCGGCTTCTTGCCGATCTCGGATTCCTTCACCATCGCCGGCTTGGCCGCGTCCCCCACCGCCAGGCGGGCCGAGGCCAGGTTCAGCGCCGGATGCACGACATCGTCGATCACCGCGTAGATCGCGCCGGATTCCTTGCCGACCAGAATCTTGCTGTTGTCGACCTTGCCCTGCGGGCGCAGCAGGGCAAGGATGCCGCAACCCGCCAAGACCACCAGCGCGAGCACGAGTCCGGCTGCGTAGGCCCGCGACTGTGAGCGCATCGGGTCGTGCAGCATCCGCACGTCCCTGCGGACCAGGGCGTGTTCCATCCGACGAACCAGGAAGCGGTAGCCGCTCACCTGCCACCGAGTGGTGGGTTTTGAAGGCATTATTCCTCCCCCGAACAGTGCTCGCGTTCGCGCAACACAGTACAGTTCCCGAGGACTCTTGTTCAGCTCGGCTACTCCGATTGGGCCGACACCGGGTACTTGGGGGACGACGATGGCGGAACCTGCCGGGGCGGGACCACGGCCGCTCCTTGGCCGCATCTCGCTACAGAATTTGCTGATCGCGCAGGTCATGGGGTTTGTCGCGGGGGTGGTCGCGCTACTGCTCGGCCTGCAGGCGCTGCCCGCGCTGGCCGTGGGTGTGGTCGTCGCGCTGATTCCGCTGATTCCGGTCGCCAAGCGCACCCTGCTGGACTGGATCGCCACCTGGTGGCGCTATCTCACCAAGCGGGACTACCGCATAGGTGACACCGTCGACTTCCGCGGTGCGGACGGACGCTCGCTCGGCCTCTACTGGGACGGCAGCAGGGTGGTCACCGTGGTCGAGGTGCTCGCCCCGCCCGGCGGACTCACCCGCATCGCCCGCAACACCGTGCACGCCTCGCACCTGCTGCCGCTGCCGGAGCTGGCGAAATGCCTGAACCAGCACGACATTCTGCTCAGCGGCATCGACATCATCAGCCACGGCCACCGTTCCCGGTCCGGCACGCCCGCGGGCAAGATCTACGAATCGCTGCTCGGGCCGCTGCCCGCGACCGCGCACCGAACCGTCTGGCTGGCAATCGGTTTCGACGCGGTCGCCTGCCCGGACGCGGCGGCCCGGCGCGGCGGCGGCGCGGACGGCGCCTCGCGCGCGGTCACCATCGCCACCCAGCGCATCATGCGCGCGCTGGAGGACGCGGACTGCAACGCGCGCATCCTGACCGCCCCGGAGATCAAGAAGGCGGTCCTGCAGATCACCGGCGGTTTCGACCCGCGCACCCTCGAACATCGTTGGCGCTACGCCGAAATCGGCAACAGCGTGAACATCGGCATGGCGGTGGATCCGAAGAAGCTCGGCTCCGACCTGCTCGCGCAGCTGTGGGTGGCGCCTTCGCGCGGCACCACGGTGGCCGTGCGACTGCGGCCGGGTAGTTCGGCCGAGGCGGTGAGCATCGGCGCGGCCTGGCGACTGACGGCGCGTGAGCTGCCCGAACGCAGCAAGCTCGCCGGCATGGTCTCGATGAACGGACGGCACCGCGACGGCCTGCTCGCCCATCTGCCGCTCGCCGTGCCCGGCGTCGACGACACCGTGCCGATGAGCGAGTACCCGATCGAGGTGATCGACGCGCTGCACCTGCCCTCCTCGGGCTGTGGCCAGCTGATCGGCTCGGACGACGAAGGCAACGGCGTCGCGGTGCGCATCGTCGGCACCGGCATCTCGACGGTGTATGTGGCGGGCGAACTCTATCTCGCCCAGCAGCTGGTGTTCCGTGCGCTCGCGGTCGGCGAACGGGTGCTGATCCGCACCGACCGGGCACACGCCTGGGAGAACCTGGTCACCACCATCGGCAATCCGGAACGGCTGACCCTCGCGGTCGAAACCCACCAATCCGACGCGGGTTTCACCGCGACCGTGGTGGACGGCGTGCTCGCGCCCGCCCCGCACGCCGGTGTCACCACGATCTACGTCACCGGCGATCCGATGGGCTGGCCCGCCACCCGGCCGGACCTGTCCATCCACCAGCCCGCGGCGATCGGCAACCACGTCATCCTGCGCACCGGCACCGCCCAAGTGGACCTGACGCTGGTCTCCATCCCGCGCGAGGCGACCTATATCGGCCACCCACGCGGTCGCCGCGGCGCACCCGTCGGCTGACGCCGCGCACGTTCCAGCACGCCGCGCACGTTCCAGCACGCCGCGCGCGTTCCAGCACGGCGCGCGCACATTCGTCGGCAAAATCGTGCGCGGCGAGCTGAGATGTGCGCGTCAGGCCGGGTAGGGGTCGGTCGCCCGCGCCGCGCGCAGAGTTCTTGCCCACCAGGACAATTGGCGAAGCATGCGAGCGGCGGCGTCGATCGCGGCACCGTCCGCGGTCTCCCCCGCCGCGTCGAACCGCTTCTTGGCCTGGTGGAAGCTGACCGTCTCGCGGATCGACACCATGTGGATCTCCGCGACCACCTGACGGAGTTGCTCGACCGCGCGCAGACCCCCGGACAAGCCGCCGTAGGAGACGAATCCGATGGGCTTGGCTCGCCATTCGTGTTTGGCGGTGTCGAACGCGGTCTTCAGTGCGGCCGGATAACCGTGGTTGTACTCGGAAGTCACGGCGATGAACGCGTCCGCTGCGGCCAACCTGGCGCGATATCGGACCACTTCCGGGGTTTCAATCAATTCGGTCGGCAACAAAGTGTCCGCCAGATCGATGACACCCGTATCGAACTCGTCGTGCGCGCGTAGTGTGCGCAACAGCCAGTCGGCGACCACCGGAGCGAACCGCTCCGGACGCACACTGGCCACAATGACCTCGAGCCGCAAAGGAGTGTCCACCGCGCGAGCTTAATACTGCAACGCCACTCAGGTGAGTGTCCGCGGCGTCGGTAGGGACTGCGGTTGCCCCGGTCTTCTGGACACCGTGATCTTGCCCCGGTTTCCGCAGTGCTGAGGTGATGTGAGCTGCGGGGTGAACGTTCTCTCGAATTCTATGGGTGTCTGCCAGCCGATGGCGGAGTGCCGTCGGCGGCGATTGTGGAAGCCCTCGATGCACTCGAAGATGGCGTTGGCCAACTCGACGCGGGTGTTCTAGCGTTGCCGGTTGAGAAGCTCGACTTGCATTCTGGCCCAGAATGATTCGATCAGGTCGGTGAGCCAGGCGTGGCGGATGGCCCGTTGCGACGGCGCCCGGTCACGCCACTCGTAATAGCCCGATGTCGACACTCCCAGGTCGTGGCAGGCACGACGAACTCGGACACCGTCATCGTGGAGCTCGGCCACGAGACGGTATCGGTCTTTTTGGGGGCACCACCTGCTCGACAGCCGCCGCGGCTTTGCGCAGGATCTCGACCTCTTCTTCCAGGTCCCGAATCCGCCGGCGAGCGGCCGCCAACTCGGCGGACCCCGAACGACTGGGGCCGTCCTTCAGTCCCCGGTCGACCAGATCGCGGCGTCGCCAGTTGTGTAGACAGGACTCGGCGATCCCCAACGAGGCGGCGACATCGCGAACGGTGCGCCCAGACTCGACCAACGCCAGGGCGTGACGGCGGAACTCGGCCGGATACGGCTTCGGCACCGACTGTTCCTTCAAACATGTTGACAGTCAGCATCTCTCGAGAAACCGTTCCGGAAAACCGGGGCAAGATCACGCCCGATCGGCCAGGTAGCTTCGAGCCCGGGCAGTTCTCAATCCTGCTTACAGAACTGGCTCGAACGCGCCGAGATCGACGACGGCGTCCGTGAAGGCCCGACCAGCGCCGACGCAGCGAGCTGGTCGAGTTGTGGCGCAAAGCCCCGGGCGCTGGGCGTGTCGACCTCCGGGTACTACGAATGGCGCGGCCCCTAGGCGCGGGCTGATACCGAGCCGGCCGGGGCGATCACCGCGATCCACATCGCCTCACGCGGCACCTACGGCGCGCCGAGAGTGCATGCCGAGCTGCGTATCGGCACGGGAATCCGGTTGGGTGCAAGCGTGTTGCCCGTTTGATGCGATCGGCGCACGGTGCAGGGCGCGTTCCGAAGACGGCACGGCTGCGCGCGCCGTGACCCAGCGGCAAGCCCGAACCCCGATCTGGCGAACCGCGCGGCGTTGTCGCCGCATGCCCTGACGTGGCCCATCGACCCCCGTAATTCGTTGGCGGACAGGGCATCGGCGAACGTTCTCGACCGAAACTGGCTGCCTCCGTTGGTATGGACCGTGGTGGCGGGCGGCGGTCAGCCGTTCGTCGAGGGAGTAGCCGACTATCCGGACTGAGCTTTCCCTCTCCGCGCAGACACATGATCACGCGCCCGAGCCCTCGGCTCGGACCGCGCGCACCTGGAACCAACGCGCCGGACCCATCGGCCGCGCGCACGACCGGATCAGGCACGATATGCACTGGATAGCCGCCCGACCGTGGCATAGTGTTCGACTTCGGGGAGGGGGATTGTGATAATCGGACGCTGGTTGCTGATCGAGACACTCGGCCATGTCGACACCTGGTCGCTGCTCGCGGTCGGCACCGCACCGCGGGAGTGGAAGTCGTTCCAGCGTGCAGTATCCACCCGGTTGCAGCCGTTCGTCGCGGCCGCCTACACCGGTGGCACGGTCATCGATCAGGAACTGCCGCAGTCGCGCCACGACTGGTCCGGGCAGCATCTGCGCGTGGTACCGCTGCGCGGGCCCGACGGTCGCGTGCACGCCGTGCGGCTGTGGGTCGGCAGCGCGGAACCACCGGAGCCGGTCGGCGTGGCGGCGTTCAGCGTCGACGCGCGCACCCGCCGCATCGAGGCGCTCTCCTACGATCTCGGCGCGAACTTCGACAACGAGCACAACATCTGGATCGGTGCGGAATCCTTCGAGATCATCGAACGTTTCGACGGCGCACTCGAACTCGTCGCGACGCTGGCCCGGTCCACACCGGGCGCTCGCTGGCTCGACACCGCGACGGTGCGAGCCCGCACCGGCCCGCGCACTCTGCTGCTCGCCGCGCACAATCCGGACGAGAACCGCTACCACTGGCTCGGTTTGGCCGTCGACGTCACCGAAAGCGTTGCTCCGCAGCGTAAATCATTCGAAGCGGCGACCTTGGACCTGCTGCGCGGCGCACAACCGAACCTCTACCTGGCCATCGTCGATTTGGCCCAGGTCCGGCTCATCCGCTGGGTCACCGAGCCCGTCCCCGAGTTGCGCTGGGGACGGGGCATCGACGAACGCACCGTGCCGCATCCCGCCGACCGGGCGCGCATCGTCGCGGCGCGTGACGATATCCGCTCCGGCGTCGAACGGGTGACGCTCACCGGGGTCCGCCTGGCCACCGACAGCGGTGACTGGCTCGTCGCCGATCTCGAGGCCTCGCCGCTGCCCGGCGGGACCGCGGGCGCAACCGTGCCCGAGTTCGCGCTGGTGCAGCTGGACCTCCCCGCGCGCCCGGCGTGATCAGCCACCGGTAGCGGCGGTTGCCTGCGCAGTGGCGAACTCGGCCAGCCCCTTGGCAGGCGGTGTCGTAGGCGCGAATCCCAGCGTACGCTTTGCTCTTTCGATATCGGCCACGAAATGGCGGACGTCGGCGATGCGGTACTGACCGGTGACCACGGGCGGCTGCCCGCCGCGGGCCTTGGCCATGATCGAGGCGAGCTCCCACAGCGTGATCGGCCAGCCGGACGCGATATTCAGCGGCACGAACCCGGGCAGCGCACGCTCGATCGCGGCGAGCACGGCCGCGGTCGCATCGCGGACGTGCACGAAATCCCGGACCTGGCCACCGTCCTCGAATACGTGCGGCGCGCGGCCCTCGTCCAGCGCGGCACGCAACTGCCCGACCAACCCGGTCCGCGCGCCGTCACCGTAGATCTGATGCAGGCGCAGCGCCGTCACCGCGCCGCCGACGCCCAAACCCCAAGCGAACGCGTAGTTTTCCTGCGCCGCCTTGCTCGCGCCGTAGCTGCCGCGTGGCCGCAGCGGCGCGTCCTCGCCGACCGGCTCCCAGGTGAGCACCTCGCCCGTGCGCGGGGCACGATGGTCGAACAGGCCTCGATCCAGGTCGGCCCGCCTGCGCAGGCCGGGGAAGAACGGCCCGCCGCGCACACTGCGGTAGCGACCCTCGCCGTAGACCGTGATCGAGGAGGCGAGCACCAGGCGGCGCACCTTAGCCTGCTCCATCGCACCCAGCAGCGCCGCGGTACCGAGATCGTTGTGCGTCGCCATGTCGGCGGGGCTGCCCGCACTGACCGCCGCGAGATGACAGACCACGTCGATCCCGGCGAGCAGCGGCGCCAGCGCCGCGCCATCACGCACATCGACCTGCGAAACACCTTCCGGTGGTTCGGCGTTCGGGCCGTGCACGGCATCGAGCATCAGGTCGATGCCGATCACCTCGTGCCCCGCGGCGGCCGCGGCCGCGCGCACCTGTGTACCCAGGAACCCGGCCGCGCCGGTGACCAGAACTCTCATTCACCGCACCTCTGTTCGGCACCCCCGCATGGTCACGGTAGCGCGAATGGCAGCGACACCCCGGTATGAACACGGCAACGGTCACAGGTGTCGGTCTCGGTGACCGCGGCGACCGAGCGGCGGATCAGGTCCTTGAACGGGGCCAGATTGCGCTTGAACTCGGCGAAGACGTCGACCGCGTGCACGCCCGCGCCCTCCTCCAGCCCGGCGTCGAGGTCGGTCACCAAAGCCACTGCGGAGTAGCACATTTCGAGTTCACGAGCGAGCACCGCTTCCGGATGTCCGGTCATGTTGACCAGATCCCAGCCCTGTCCGGCGAACCAGCGGCTCTCGGCCCGGGTGGAGAATCGCGGGCCCTGCACGACGACCATCGTGCCCGCGCCCTTCATCGGCAGCGTGTCGTCCGCGGATTTGATGGTGGCGGTGCGGAGTTCGTCGCAGTACGGATCAGCGAACGACACGTGCACGCCGCCGCCGTCGAAGTAGGTCTGCGGGCGGCCCGAGGTGCGATCGACCAGCTGATCCGGCACCACCACGGTGCCCGGACCCCAGTCCCCGCGCAGGCTGCCCACCGCGCACGGCGCGAACACCCGGCGCACGCCGAGCGAGCGCAGCGCCCACATATTGGCCTGGTAGGGCAGCGTGTGCGGCGCGAACTCGTGGTTCTTGCCGTGCCGGGGCACGAAGGCCACCGGACGACCCTCGACCTCGCCGATCGCGATCGGCGCGCTCGGCGCTCCGTACGGCGTCTCGACCTCGACCTGGGTCGCCTCATCGTCGAAGAAATCGTAGAACCCGCTTCCGCCGACAACGGCGAGCGCGGGCCTGGCATGCGAACTCATGGCCGCAATTCTCCCGTCCCGGCCCGCGGGCCGAGCAACGGCCCCCGCGCCGGCCGTGCGCGCGGTTGTCGGTGCCGTCGGCGATGATGGACGGCATCGGGGCGCAACACGGCGCCACCGGCGCTGACCTGACAAGCCGTTCCGGAAACTGTACCCTAGGGGGGTATTAGTCCGGTCCGGTCACGGACCGGCAATCGACGAGGAGAGCACCGGTGGCACCCACCCCGCAGGAGCACGACGCGCACGATCACGCGGCACACGGCTACATCACCGCCAAGGACGACTACCTCAAGCGGCTGCGCCGGATCGAGGGGCAGGCGCGCGGGTTGCAGCGGATGGTCGAGGAAGAGAAGTACTGCATCGACATCCTCACCCAGGTCTCCGCCATGACCAAGGCGCTGCAGGCGGTGGCGATGGGCCTGCTCGAGGACCACATCAGCCACTGCGTCGTCGACGCCGCCGTCGCGGGCGGTCCCGAAGCCGAGGCGAAGATCAAGGAGGCGACCGACGCCATCGCGCGCCTGGTCCGCTCCTGATCGGTGGCCTTCCGACGCATCGCGCTCGGCCGGACGCGTGGTGCGTTAACGCGCTCCCTGACTTCCCGCACCCCTGTGGCCTGCGGAAACGGGTGCGCGCGAGCAGAACGGGTGCCCGAAGTCAGCCGTGCCACTTGCGGTAGACCGCTGCGGCGCCGGGGTGCAGGGGGGATCGGGGCGGTGCTGATCAGGGAACGGCCGTCCAGGAACTGGGTGCCCGCCGCCTCGGTCGGCACCAGCGAATCCGCTCGATACACCAGTAGTTCCACGATCGACGCGGCGGTGTCGGCCGGCAGCCCCGCCGCGACCAGCAGCAGGTTCGCCACACCGATGGTGTGCACCGCCGAACCACCGGGGTAGGCATCGGCGGGGATCTCCACCCGGTCGTATACCGGACCGAACCGCTCCCGCATGGGGGCCGCCAAGTCACCCATGTCCACCAGGCGCATACGCGCGGGCACCTGAAGCACCATCGTCGGGACGCCGCCCGCCCACAGCAGCGCGTCCGACTCGTCGGCGGCCAGTGCCGTCACCGCTTCGCGCAGCGGCCGATGCGAAACCGCCACATCCGTCGCGGGATCCAGCCCGGCGACCCGCAGGATCCGCTCGCCGGTCAGCGCCGCGCCCGACCCGTCCGCGCCCAGGTTGATCCGCGCGCCGCGCAGGTCGGCCACGCTGCCGATCCGACTGTCCGACCGCACCACCAGCTGCAGATAGTTCTCGTACACCCGGCCGAGCGCGAGCATCCGGTCCGCGCTGTCCCCCACCGAATCCGACAGTGCCAGGGCCGCATCCACCTGCCCCTGCCTCAGCAACGTCAGGTTTTCCTGCGACCCCGACGTGGTGACCCGCTCGATCCGCACGGTCCCCGACCGCGCCGCCGCCGCCGAAAGCAGTCCCGCGAACGCGTGATAAAAACCGCCGACCTCCCCCGACGCCAACCGCACCAGCGGACCACCACCACTCGGCCCACACCCGGCCACACCCGCCGCCGTCATACCGGCCAGCGCCAGGAAACCCCGTCGCCGCATAGTCATCGCACCCTCCTCGCACCGTGCGCGGCAGGGCCCCAGGTCCGGCCCGGACTCGCGTCGGGCGGCCGAAACGATTCGGCGACAGCGCTTTCAGCCGATCCGCGGACCCACCCATGCGTGACGATTCGGCCGCACAGAACTGCTCGGGGCCCGTGCACCCGTAGCCTGCGATTCCCGCCGTTCAGCGGCGCGCACGAATCCCACCGACGCATCGCCCCCCGCGCGGTCCACGTCCGAGCCCGCGCCGCTACACCGGATTCGATCACCCGCGCGGGCCACACCCGAACCGGCACCGCGACACCCGACTCGACCACCCCTGCGGTCCACACCCGAACCTGCACCGCGAAAACGGATTCGGCCACCCACGCGCTCATTCCGGCACCGCTGCAGGTAGGCGCACTTGAACCGACAGGCCGTGGGGTCGCACGGGTTCGACGGTGAGCGTCCCGCCACGCGCCTGGACCAAGGCCGCGGCGATGGGCAGGCCGAGACCGGAGCCGCCGCGCACCGCCGTCGACCCGCGGTAGAAACGCGTGGTGAGCTTGGCGATTTCGGCGGACGGTACACCTGCGCCGTCGTCCTGCACGGTTACCGTGACCCAGCCGGGTTCGACGGCGACGAGGATCTCGGTGCGCGCACCCGCCCCGGCATAGCGCGACGAATTGCTCAGCGGCACATCGAGGATCTGGGCCAGCACGTCCGCGGACACCGCGACGTCGGCATGCGCGACAGCCGGTGCGACACTCAACTCCTGACCGGACAATTCGTAGGCCGAACACCACGCGTCGAACCGGTCGGCGACCACTTGCACGGCATCGCAATGGTTCTCGGCCTCGGCGAGGCGCGCGGCATCGAACGCGGCGGGCGTCTCGGCCACGGCGAGGGTGAGCAGGCCGTCCAGCAGCGCGGCCAGCCGCTCCACCTCGGCACTGGCACCACGGAAGGTGGCCGCCGCGTCGCCCGGTATCGCAGGCTCCAGCGAGTCGAGTCGAATCATCAAGGCCGCCAGCGGGTTCCGCATGGCGTGCGCGGTGTCGGCGACGAGCTGGCGCTGCGCCTGCACCGAATCGGCGACGGCCAACGCCATCGCGTCGAAAGATTCAGCGACAGCCCGCATTTCGGGCGGTCCACCGTGATGGCCGGCGATCGACGCCGGCGGCCCGGCCGTGACCTGCCCCGCGGGCGGCTTCGGCAGCGTCGCGGTGAGGTCCGCGACCGCACCGGAGAGCGCCGCGAGCGGCCGCAGCACCCAGCGGCTCAGGGTCAGCGCCAGCAGGGTGAACAGCGCCATCGCACCCGCGCCGCCGAGCAGGATGAACCCCCACGTCCGCGCGATATCGGCCCGCGCCCGCGCGGTGGACGCCTGGATCACCACGGCCCCGCCGACCTGCACCCCGGTGCCGACCGGACGGGCGATGAGCACCGTCCGCGCGCCCCACGGCGTCAGCTGGTCGGGCACGTGCGGACGCTGGTTGCGCCGCGCCGCCGCCACTGCCGCCCCGATCCCCGGATCATTTAGGCTCGCACCGCCATTGGCGGTCGTCGCGCCTTTGGCGTCCACGATCAGCACGTTCTCGCCGTACAACTCGTGATAGCGGCCCACCTCATCCGAGAGCGCACGGGTGTCCCCGGTGGTCGCGGCGGCGGCCGCGAGATTCGCGAAGCGATCGGCGTCGCCGGAACGAGCGAGCACCAGCGTCTGGGTCCGGCTGGTCGCGACCGTCAGCGACAGCGGAACGGCGAACGCCAGCACCGCGATCGCGGCGAAGACGGTCAGCGCGATGAGTAGGCGGCGCCGCACGGCCTGCCCCTGATCACTGCCCCCACCGATACCCGTAGCCGCGAATGGTGGTGATCAGTCCCGGCCGATTCAGCTTGGCGCGCAACCCCGTCATGTGCACGTCCAGCGACCGCGACACGGCGACGAACGCGTCGCCCCAGATCCGGTCCATCAGCTGCTGGCGGCTCACCGCGGCCCCCGGCCGCTCCACCAGCGCCTCGACCAGTTCGAATTCCTTCTGCGTCAACGTGATCGGCGTCCCCGCCACCTCGACCAGCCGCGCCTGCAGATCGACCCGCACGTCACCGGTGACCACCACCGCCTGGGTGGGCTGGGCCGCCGCGGCCGCCCTCCTGGTGACGGTCTCGAGGCGGGCCATCAACTCCGCGATTCGCGGCGGCTTCACCAGATAGTCGTCGGCGCCACCGCGCAGTCCGCGCACGATCGAACGTTCGTCGCTGCGCGCGGTCAGGATGAGCACCGGCACCTGACTGACTTCGCGCAGCTGCCGCAGGATCTGCAAGCCGTCGGCGTCGGGCAGGCCGAGATCGAGAATGACCGCGTCGTAACCGCGGTGCGCGGTCAGCAGATCCGCGCCGCGCCGCTTGCGTTCCGCGCGGTAGCCACGGGCGTTGAGCGCTTCTACCAGCGCGTCACCGACGCCGTCGTCATCTTCGACCACCGCAAGCCGCACGCGCCGATCCTCCCATAACGGGTGGATCGGCGCGTGTGCCGGGCGGTCAGTCACGCACAGCGGCCAACTGACGATCCGGCTCGGCCACCCCGGTACCGACCCCGGTGTCGGCGGTGATGGTGGCGCCCTCGGCGTCGATAGTCGACGACGTCGAGGTCTCCCGCATGAAGAAGTACGTGACCAGCGAGATCAGGATGCACCCTGCGACGTACCAGAAGTACACCGACTCGTGGTTCGCCTTCTTCAGCGCGAGGGCGATGGTTTCCGCGGTGCCGCCGAAGATGGCGACGGTCAGGGCGTAGGGCAGGCCGACGCCGAGGGCGCGGATCTTGGTCGGGAACAGCTCGGCCTTCACGATCGCGTTGATCGAGGTGTAGCCGGTGATGATGACCAGAGCCAGCATCATCAAGGCGAACGCGGCAATCACATTGGTGGTGTGCGCCAGCACCGTCATGATCGGCACGGTCAGCAGTGTGCCCGCGACGCCGAAGAAGATGAGCAGCTTGCGCCGGCCGATCCGGTCCGACAGCGCGCCTGCCAACGGCTGCAACACCACGAACACCAGCAGCGCGATGAAGTTGATCCACGCGACGGTGCCCTTGGAGATGCCCGAGGTGTTGATCATGAACTTCTGCATGTAGGTGGTGTAGGTGTAGAACGCCACCGTCCCGCCGAGTGTCAGGCCCATCACCAGCAGGCATTCGCGCGGGTACTGCAACAGCATCCGCAACGAACCGCGCGCGGCCTCCGGTTTCGGCGTGCCCCGCTGCGCGGCGGCAGCGGCCGCAGCCTGGTCCCTACCGTGCTGGTAGGCGTGCTCCGTGATGCCGTCCGTGACGAATACCCGGTTGTCGGCGTCCGCGGCGGCGGCCCGGAACTGCTCGGACTCGTCCATGCCGCGGCGCAGCCACATCACGATGAGCGCGCCCGCCGCACCGATGACGAACGGAATACGCCAGCCCCAGTTGTTCATTTCGGCGCTGGTGAGGAACTGCTGCAGGACGATCTGCACGCCGAGCGCGACGAGCTGACCCGCGACCAGGGTGACGTACTGGAAGCTCGAGTAGAAACCGCGCCGGCCGGAGGAGGCCACCTCGGACAGATACGTCGCGCTGGTGGCGTATTCGCCGCCGACCGAAAGTCCTTGCAGCAGGCGGGCGATCAACAGGATCGCCGGTGCGGCGATACCGATGGTCTGGTACCCGGGAGTCACCGCGATCAGCAGCGAGCCCGCGGCCATCACCGTCACCGAGAGGGTGAGCGCCGACCGGCGGCCGAACCTGTCGGCGTAGCGGCCGAGCAACCAGCCGCCGATCGGGCGCATCAGGAAGCCGACGGCGAACACCGCTGCCGTGGAGAGCAACTGCGCCGTCGGATCGTCCTTGGGGAAGAACGTTTTCGCGAAGTACACGCTGAACGCCGCGTAGACATACCAGTCGTACCATTCGACCAGGTTGCCGATCGAGCCGCGCAGCACATTCGCGACGACCCGGCGCTCACCCGCGGGCTGTGTCGTAGTCACAAGATCTCCTTCTTCGACGCCTCAGCGCGTCAGCAAGAACGAGTGTGTGGCCAGTCACAGGCCCGGGGGAACCGTCCGGGTCGCTTTCTAACGTTCCCTTAGGGATGTCGCATCAGGAACGCAACAGTGGGGCGAGGGTACGCAGGGTGGCGAGGTAGTCGTCGTCCAGGGCTTGCACCGCCACGTGATCGGCGCCGGCATCCAGGTGCGCGATCAGCTGCGCGGCGACCGCTTCCGGCGTGCCGTGGGCGACGACGGCGTCGAAGACGCGACCGCTCGGGTCGGCGACCTCCTCCTCGGTGAAGCCGAGCCTGCGCAGGTTGGAGACGTAGTTCGTCAGGCCCAGGTAGAAGTTGACCGTCTGCTCGGCGGCGGCTCGCGCTTGCGGATCATCGGACAGCAGAACCTTGTGCTCGGTCGCGAGCAGCGCGTCCGAACCGATCACCGGGCGAGCCTGCGCCGTATGCGCGGCGGGCACGAAGTAGGGCAGCGCGCCGGCGGAACGTTCCGCGGCCAGCTTCAGCACCCGCGGGCCGAGCGCGGCGACGGCCCGACGCTGCACCGGGACGTCGGCGGCGTCGAGCTCGTCCAGGTAGTCCACGAGAGCGTCGTAGGGCTTGCGGTAGTCACCTGCGTGCTCCGGGTGGCCGACACCCACGCCGAGCAGGAACCGGCCGGGGTACTTCGCTTCGATCCGATGGAACGAGGCGGCGGCTTCCTTCGCGGGCGTCGCCCAGACGTTCACGATGCTGGTGCCCACCGAGATCGTCTCGGTGGCCGCCAGCAGCGGCTCGACCGTGTCCAGCTCGCCGGGTGGCGACGCACCCAGCCACAGCGTCCCGTAGCCGAGCTGTTCCAGCTCCCGTGCGTCCTCCGGGCTGAACCCGTTGTACGCCCGCCATACACCGAACCGTCCGAATTGATCAAAGGTCATGCTTGCGGAACGATCCGGCCGCGCAGCCTATTCCGCGCACGATGCCGTTCGTCAGTCGCCGCAGCAGCCGTGCGCCGCGGGCACGGTGCGCACCTCTCTGGTCTGCGCGTTACGCGCGGCCAGGTCGGCGTCGGCGGGATAGTCCACCGCGATCAGGCTCAAGCCGTGCGCGGGCGCGACGGTGACCGAGCTGGAGCGTTCGGTCTCCTGGAGCAGCCCGGCCACCCAGTCCGGCGTGCGCCGCCCCTCCCCCACCGCGAGCACCGCGCCGACCAGGCTGCGCACCATCGACCAGCAGAACGCGTCCGCGCTGACGTAGGCGGTCAGCAGTTCGCCCTGCTGTTCCCAGTCGAAGCGCTGTAGCTCACGCACCGTGGTCGCGCCCTCGCGCCGGCGGCAGAAGGCAGCGAAGTTGTGCAGGCCCAGTAGTTTTCGCGACGCCGCGCGCATGGCATCGAGATCGACGTCGTGACGGCAGGCGACCACGCTGCGGGCTTGCAAAGGCTCCGCACCGTAGCGGGCGGTGGTCAGCCGGTACGCGTAGTGCCGGCGAATCGCCGAGAAACGAGCGTCGAATTCGGCCGGGACGAGCTGAACATCCTTGATTCGCACGTCTTTCGGCAGGAACCGGGCCATCCGGTGCACCAGTTTGGCCGGGTCCACCTCGGTGGCCGTATCGAAGTGTGCGACTTGGCCTTCGGCGTGCACGCCGGCATCGGTGCGGCCCGCGACGGTCAACTGCACCGGCTCGCGGAACACCTTCGTCAGCGATTCCTCCAGCACGCCCTGCACGGTGCGTAGTCCCGGCTGACGCGCCCAACCGGTGAAATCGGTACCGTCGTAACCGATGTCGAGCCGAACCCGAGCCGGGTCGGGTGACTGCGCGGCGGGGCCCGCCGAATCCTGCACCGTCACAACGATCTCCTGTCATAACGAATGAACCCGCCGACCCGCAGAGCGGGCGGCGGGTTCATTCGAGAACTCCGGACGTCAGGCGTCTGGATCATCCCCGCAGATGCGGGGAACACGATCTCAGGCGTCCTTCTTGTCCTCAGCAGCCTCGTCGGCAGCCGGGGCCTCGGCCTCGGCGGTCTCGGCGACGGCCTCGTCGGCGGTCTCCTCGACGACCTCGGCGGCCGGAGCCTCTTCGGTCTTCTTGGACGCCGCGACCCGGCGGGCCCGGTCGGCCTCGTTGGTCACGGTCTTCTCGCGAACCAGCTCGATGATCGCCATCGGCGCGTTGTCACCCTTGCGGGGCAGCGTCTTCGTGATGCGGGTGTAGCCACCCTCGCGACCCTCGAACGAGGGACCGATCGTGGCGAAGAGCTCGTGCACGACGTCCTTGTTACGGATCACCTTGAGCACCTCGCGACGGTCGGCCAGGGTGCCGCCCTTCGCCTTGGTGACCAGCTTCTCCGCGTAGGGGCGCAGCGCCTTGGCCTTGGCCTCGGTGGTCGAAATTCGACCGTGCTCGAAGAGCGCCGTCGCCAGATTGGCGAAGATCGCCTTCTGGTGCGACGCCGACCCGCCGAAGCGGGCACCCTTCTTGGGCTTGGGCATGGTTTGTTCTCCTTGTGTGAGGCCGGGCCGGGGTGCCTACCCCAGCGGCCTAGAGCTGTTCGGTCTCGGCGTAGTCCTGCTCGCCACCGTCGGTGTCACTGAACGTGCCGCTGTCGCTCCACGTCCCGGTGCTCGCGTCGTAACCGACCACGCTGGACGGGTCGAACGACGCCGGGCTGTCCTTCAGCGAGAGGCCGAGCGCGTGCAGCTTGACCTTGACCTCGTCGATGGACTTCTGGCCGAAGTTGCGGATGTCCAGCAGGTCCGACTCGGTACGGGCGACGAGCTCGCCCACCGTGTGCACACCCTCGCGCTTGAGGCAGTTGTAGGACCGGACGGTGAGGTCCAGGTCCTCGATCGGCAGACCGAACGAGGCGATGTGATCCGCCTCGGCCGGCGAGGGGCCGATCTCGATGCCTTCGGCTTCGACGTTCAGCTCGCGGGCCAGGCCGAAGAGCTCGACCAGGGTCTTGCCCGCCGAGGCGAGCGCGTCCCGCGCGCTGATGGAGTTCTTGGTCTCCACGTCCAGGATGAGCCGGTCGAAGTCGGTGCGCTGCTCGACACGGGTGGCCTCGACCTTGTAGGTCACCTTGAGCACCGGCGAGTAGATCGAATCCACCGGGATCCGGCCGATTTCCGCACCCGACGCCTTGTTCTGCACGGCCGGGACGTAGCCGCGACCGCGCTCGACCACGAGCTCGATCTCCAGCTTGCCCTTGTCGTTCAGGGTGGCGATGTGCATATCCGGGTTGTGTACGACGACGCCGGTCGGCGGCACGATGTCACCGGCGGTGACGGTGCCGGGACCCTGCTTGCGCACGTACATCGTGACCGGCTCGTCCTCCTCCGAGGACACGACCAGACCCTTGAGGTTCAGGATGATGTCGGTGACATCCTCCTTCACTCCGGGAACGGTGGTGAACTCGTGCAGCACGCCGTCGATACGAATGCTCGTGACCGCGGCCCCCGGGATCGAGGACAGCAGGGTACGCCGGAGCGAATTGCCCAGGGTGTAACCGAAACCCGGCTCGAGCGGTTCGATGGTGAACTTCGAGCGGTTCTCGGCGACGACCTCTTCGGTCAGTGTCGGACGCTGTGAAATCAGCATTTAGGATCATCCTCCTGTTTGGGCGCCCGCTATTTGACGCCTCGTTCTGGGGGTTTCCCTTCCGTCCTCCGGCTTTCGCGAGGACGACGGAAGGGAACAGCGGCAGAGCCGATTACTTCGAGTAGTACTCGACGATCAGCTGTTCCTGCAGCGGCACATCGATCTGAGCGCGTTCCGGCTGCTGGTGCACCAGGATCCGGAGCCGGCCCGGAAGGACCTGCAGCCAGCCGGGAACCGGACGGTCACCGACGGTCTCGCGCGCCACCTGGAACGGCAGCGTGCCCAGCGACTTCTCCTTGACATCGATGATGTCGTACTGGGTCACCTGGAAGCTGGGGACGTTCACGGCCCGGTTGTTCACCAGGAAGTGGCCGTGGCTGACCAGCTGACGCGCCTGACGACGGGTGCGCGCCAGACCGGCGCGGTACACGACGTTGTCGAGACGGCACTCCAGCAGGCGAAGCAGGTTGTCACCGGTCTTGCCCTTGAGGCGGTTGGCCTCTTCGTAGTACCGGCGGAACTGCTTCTCCATGACGCCGTAGGAGAAGCGAGCCTTCTGCTTCTCCTGCAGCTGGAGCAGGTACTCGCTCTCCTTGATCCGCGCGCGGCCGTGCTGGCCGGGCGGGTAGGGGCGACGCTCGAACGCCTGGTCGCCTCCGACGAGGTCGACACGCAGACGACGCGACTTGCGGGTGATGGGGGCCTGTATAACGAGCCATGTGTTATCTACCTTTCCGCTAGACGCGACGCCGCTTGGGCGGACGGCAGCCGTTGTGCGGCTGCGGGGTGACATCGGAGATCGTGCCGACTTCCAGACCGGCGGCCTGCAGCGAGCGGATCGCGGTCTCGCGACCCGAACCCGGGCCCTTCACGAAGACGTCGACCTTCTTGACGCCGTTCTCCTGCGCCTTGCGGGCAGCGTTCTCGGCGGCGAGCTGCGCGGCGAACGGGGTCGACTTGCGCGAACCCTTGAAGCCGACGTGACCCGAGGACGCCCAGGAGATGACGTTGCCGTTCGGGTCGGTGATGGACACGATCGTGTTGTTGAACGTGCTCTTGATGTGCGCGTGGCCGTGCGGGACGTTCTTCTTTTCCCGGCGACGCGACTTCTGGGTCTTCTTGGGGCCGGAGGCCCGTGACTTCGGAGGCATCGGTTATCCCTACTTCTTCTTGCCGGCGACGGTGCGCTTCGGGCCCTTGCGGGTGCGCGCGTTGGTCTTGGTGCGCTGGCCACGCACGGGCAGGCCACGACGGTGACGCAGGCCCTGGTAGCAGCCGATCTCGATCTTGCGACGGATATCGGCCTGCACCTCGCGGCGCAGGTCACCTTCGACCTTGAGCTCGGGCGAGCTCTCGATGTAGTCACGCAGCTGCGTCACCTGGTCGTCGCTGAGGTCCTTGCTGCGCAGGTCCGGGCTGACGCCGGTGGCCGCGAGGATCTCCTTGGAGCGGGTACGGCCGATGCCGTAGATGTAGGTCAGCGCAATCTCCATGCGCTTTTCACGCGGGAGATCGACGCCCATGAGACGTGCCATGTGGCAGGTTCCTTCACTGTGTCGGAGGTCTGCTCCCTGTCCGTCCCCGCGTCTTGGTGGGGCACCGGCCTCCGTACCGGTGGTAGGCACGCACGCCTTCCGAGCGAACCCGGAATACCGCAGCGTGCGGCTGGAGCTGGGAGTTCTTCTTCTTGTGGCCAAGCCGATCAGTGATCGGTGCCCGGCTGGTGATCGTCGGGGCGAACCCCGCTTGATCAGCCCTGACGCTGCTTGTGGCGCAGGTTGTCGCAGATCACCATGACCCGACCGTGGCGGCGGATCACCTTGCACTTCTCGCAGATCTTCTTGACGCTCGGCTGAACCTTCACGTCCGTCCAATCTTGTTGTGGTTCACAGGTGTGAACACAGTTTTTCCCCGGCCAACCCGGCCGGGGAAGTCTGTTGTATCGCCACGAGGGCGACGCTCCACCCTACCGGGTGGCGATTTCGCCCTTTCGGGCGAGGTCCGGGTCGTGCTACTCCGCACCGCTACGGTTCAACGCCCGGGGATGCACGCTCTGCTGAACGTGACCCCCGCGTGCGGTCACACCCAACCCGGGCACGCACCCCGAGTGCGATGCCTACCCGTGCCGGGTAGGCATCGGAGTGCGGTACACACCCGCGCCGGGTACGCATCCCGGGGTCCGGGGGCGAAGCCCGCCGGGCGGGGCGTGGGGGTTGCACCCCCCACAAAAAACACGAAGTGAATCGACCCGGGCGAGCGTTCTCCGCGAGCAGAGTTCGCCCAGTCGAATCACTTATAGCGGTATACGATCCGGCCGCGCGACAGGTCGTAGGGAGAAAGCTCGACGACCACGCGGTCCTCAGGGAGGATACGAATGTAGTGCTGCCGCATCTTCCCGCTGATGTGCGCGAGAACCTTGTGCCCGTTCTCGAGCTCGATCCGGAACATCGCATTGGGCAGCGGCTCGACAACTCGACCCTCGACCTCGATGGCCCCGTCTTTCTTCGCCATGTCCTCCGCGATCCCGGTTACGCTCAACCTGGTTTGTTTGGCTTGTTTCTGCTTACATGTACCCGTCGGTCGACCTGACCGGTGACATGCAAACAGTCGGCGCATAGGTGCACCGCCGCTCCAGCTTACCGGTACCGATTGGTTCCGGCAAAAATGCCTCGCCCCGAGCACCCTTTCGGGGTTGAACCGAGCTGGGTCCGGGTAGCCTTTTCGCCCCGATCAGAACCGGGAAACCAGTCCCGCGACCCCCTGGCCTCCTGCGCCGCGGAGGTGTCCGGGCTTCGCGTAAACTGACCGCTGTCCAGGTATTAAGGGTCGAGCAGATCGAGGGGGATCCGTGAGCGAGCGCAGCGAACGAACCCCATGCGCAGCGCCGACGAGGAACACCGAGCCCACCGCGTCCATGGGAGCGACCGCACCGAGCGTCAGCGAGGTGGAGTCGTGAGTGAGCGCAGCGAGCGAACCATTGGCACAGCGCCTTTGCGAACGACGGAACCGAGCGTCAGCGAGGTGGAGTCGTGAGCAGGAATAATGATGGCCTGCCCATGTTGCCGCCGTGGCTGTCCGAGAGTGATGTCACCCAGGTCGGTTATGAGGCCCCGGTACAGAATCTGCCTGCCGACGATCTGATCGAAGAGGCGCCGAGCCGCGGCCGCGGCCGCTTCAAGCGCGCTCCCGAGGGCGATCGCCCCGACGCCGCGCCCGGTAAGCGCCGTAAGGGCTGGCGTCGCGACAAGCACGAAGAGCAGCCTGCCGCACAGCAGCTACCGAACGAGGTCGCGCCGCACCGACCGGACGCACCGCACCCCGATGCCCCGCGTGAAGACCCGTGGCGGCAGCAGGGTCTGGACGCCTATGTCCCGCCACGGGAGGAACCGGCCCCACCCGCGCAGCAGCGCACCGAGGCGCCTCCGCAGGGTCTGCCCACCCGTAACCCCGGCCCGCCGCCCGCGGGTTTCCAGCCGCTCGGCCGGCGCTCGGGTACCGACGCACCGCAGTCGAGCGAGTTGCCGGCGCGCCCGCAGTCCGGTCGCCCCGACCTGCCGCCGCCCCCGTCCCTCCCGGATGCCCCGCAGTCGTCGACGCAGGCACCCGAACGTCCCGCGCTCCCCGATGCACCGCAGCAGGCGGGCCCCCCGCATGCTCCCGCCGAATGGTCCGCGATCCCCGACGCCGCACAGCAGGCGTCGACTCGCGCCCCGCAAGCACCGGCCGAATGGACCGCGGCCCCCGACGCCGCGCAACAGGGTCCGAGCCGCGGCCCGCAGGCCCCGACCCAATGGACGGCGGTTCCAGACGCTGCGCAACAGGGTTCGCCTCGCCCACCGCAAGCACCAGCCGAATGGTCCGCGGGCCCCGACGCCGCGCAGCAGGGTTCGACTCGGCCTCCGCAGGCTCCGGCAGAGTGGAGTGCGAACCCCGAGGCCGCGCTGCAAACCCCGCAGGCTCCCGTCGAGCGCCCGCCGCTCCCGGATGCC
This sequence comes from Nocardia brasiliensis IFM 10847, assembly GCF_000710915.1. GTDB lineage: Bacteria > Actinomycetota > Actinomycetes > Mycobacteriales > Mycobacteriaceae > Nocardia > Nocardia brasiliensis_A. The sequence continues at coordinate 9,808 of NZ_BAUA01000206.1, read as the reverse complement.
CCGGCGCGCACTCCGCAAGGTTCAGCAGAGCGGCCCCCACTTCCGGACGCGCCGCCGCAAGCTGCCACACAGGCTCCACCCGAGCGACCTCCGCTCCCGGACGCACCGTCACGGACTTCTCAAGGCCCGACCGGGCGACCCCCGCTTCCGGACGCACCGCCGCAGGCTTCGGCCGAGCGGCCGCCTCTTCCTGACGCGCCGACGCACGCTCCGCAAGGCTCGGCCGAGCGACCCGCGCTCCCCGACGCACCGCCGCAGGCTTCGACACGTGGCCCGCAGTCCGCCGCGGATCGACTCTCGCCCGAAAGCCCTGCGCGGCCGCCTCTTCCGGAGGCGCCCACCTCCTCCGGTGGCGCACCGGGACATTTCGACCGGCACGCGCCGACGGAGCCCGACGGTCCGCCGCCGTGGCTGGCCGGCCCACGGTCCGAACAAGGAAACGCAGAGCAGCCGCAGCGCCCGCCGCTGCCCGAACCTCCTGCACCGCAGGGCGCCCCCGCGCCGGTCGAGCAGGTTCCACCCGTTCGTTTCGAAGCACCGCTGGGGGCCGACGGCCCGCCGCCGTGGCTGGCCTCGACAGTCGCCGATGAGCAGGCCGCGGCCGCGAAGCAGGCCGAACAGCCCAGCAGGCGGCCCGAACTTCCGCCGCCCCCTGGGGAATTCGCCGAAGGCGCTGACCACGGAGCCGCTGACCCGGCACGCACCGGACCGATCGACACCGGGTCTGTGGCCGAGCGCCGACCGGGCCAGGCCACGTCACCGGATCGTCCTGCGCCACTGGACCAGAGCCGGGCGCCCGGTCCGGTCCCCGCGCAGAGCGGCCCGCTCGGTGTGCCCATGCCGCACCACAGCGCACCGCAGGCACCGGCCGCCGAAGTGCCGGGCCCGAACGGCCTGCCCGGAACCAACTGGGTGACCGGTTCGCCGCCCGGTGTCACCGAACGCCCGGAATCCGGTCAACCGCAACGCGATAGCGGCCGCCAAACACCCGGCTGGGTACCGTCGTCCGGGGCCGAGACCGCTCGCCCGAGCACCAGCGGGCGGCACCGCCTGCCCGCTGAAGCGATGTCGACCGACGAGGCCAATCAGCCGCCGGCTCCGCCGCAAACCGGTCCCCACCAGACCGGCCCATCCGGTTACGCGGCCCCCGCGACCGGCGGCCAGGCACCGAGCAGCGACGAACTGGGCGCACCGGCGCCGAACGAGCCGTGGCGCAATGCCGCGGCGCCGACCTGGGCCGACGAAACCGTCGGGCGCCCCGCGCCTTTGGCCGGTGGCCAGACACCGGGACCGCAACAGGGTCCACCGCAAAGCCGGCAGCCCGCGCCCCCTCCGGTCGAGGGACCGCCGGGCGGCTACACCGGCCCGCACATGGGCGGTCCGCCTCCGGGCGGTATCGCGCCCGCCCCGCCACCGGCCCTGCCCGGACAGTGGGGACGGCAACCCGGCCCGGTCGTGCCGGGCGGACCGTATCAGCCGGGCCCGCCGCCCTCGCTCGACGATGTGCCGTTGCGGCGCGCCAAGAAGTCGCCGGGCAGCGGCTGGCGTAAGGCCGTGCATCACGTGTCCGGCGGTGCGATCAATCCGGGGCTGTCCGCCGAGGAACTGCGGTTGCAGGAGCTCGTCGCGCGGATCCGGCAGCCGGTCCGCGGTGACTACCGGATCGCGACGCTGTCGTTGAAGGGCGGCGTCGGAAAGACCACCACGACAATGGGTATCGGCTCGATCTTCGCCTCGATTCGCGGCGATCGGGTGATCGCGGTGGACGCCAACCCCGACTTCGGCACGCTGTCGCAGCGGGTGCCGCTGCAGACCAGGTCTACCGTGCGTGACCTGCTGCTCGACCCGTCGATCCAGCGCTACTCGGATGTGCGCAGGCACACTTCACAGGCCACCAGCCGGTTGGAAGTGCTTGCCAGTGAACGCGATCCGGCGGCGTCGGAGGCATTCAGCGAGGAGGAATACCGGGCGGTCGCACGGATCCTGCAGCGCTTCTACAACATCATCCTGACCGACTGCGGCACCGGGCTCATGCACTCGGCGATGTCGGGCGTGCTCGATCTGGCGCACTCGCTGGTGCTGATCTCCTCCCCCGCCATCGACGGGGCCCGCAGCGCCGCAGCGACTTTGGACTGGCTGTCGCTGCACGGGCACGACCATCTGGTGCGCAACGCCGTAGTGGTGATCAACTCACCCCGCGCGGGCTCGCCGAATGTCGGTGTGCAGCAACTGCGCGAGTACTTCCTGTCGCGCTGCCGCGCGGTGCACATCATCCCGTTCGACCCGCACATGTCCGAGGGCGCCGAGATCGACCTGCACCGCCTGCACAAGCACACCAAACGCGCCTACGTCGAACTCGCCGCCACCATCGCCGACGACTTCGCCACCGACCACCGCCGCTACCACTCCTGAAACCGTCAGCCCAGGGTTTGCGCGCACCGCACAGCAACGACATTCGCTGTGCGCGCAAGCCGGTGGTTGCGCGGAAACCCTTCAGCCCACAGAGTTTCCGAGCGCAGCACAGCGGTTACAGGTGCTGTGGAGCGTCCGCACACTCTGTGGACCCGGTCTACCACTCGGGGAGTCGGCGCCTGCCCGCGCTGATGTCGCGCACCAGATCGTCGTAGGCGTCGGCGAGCTCGGCGAGGTGATGCCAAGCGCCGTGCAGTCTTTCGTCGTGCGCGTCCAGAGTCATCAGCGCGTGGTGGGCCCGCACCGAAGATTCGGCGAGTCGGTCGATGACCGCGCCGACGGTTTCGGTGTGCAGGGTGGCGCCGAGTCGATGCTGAGGCACGCTGCGCGCGACCCAATCGTCGATCGCCATCACCAATTCGACTCTGCGGCGCTCGATTTCGAGGACCACCACGGGATCGGTGTCCACCGAACCGCCTCGGCCGACCAGCCGCCGCTCGTGCAGCACCGCGAGATCGCGGGCGAACCAGAGCAGCGGGCCGCCGACGACGCGATGGCCGCGACACGCCCGAACGAGTAGATCAGAGGTGGGAAGTAGCCCGGAAGCCGGGGACTGCACCACCGAATCGGCGCACCGCAGTGTGCCGGGAAGAGCCATTACGACCGTTGTATCCGAACCTGCCACGTTGCCTCGCCGTCATCGCCGCACAACACCGGATCAGGACGTTCATTACAATAAACCTCTGAAGGCACCTGTCAAGCGTTACCGGGCCGTAGGAAGTCACGAAGAGTACACTTCGTTACCTGCACGACCAACCGAGGAGCAAGATGGCGGACGGTCCGACGTATCACCGGATCGCAGACCTCCTCCGCGAGGAGATCCGCGCAGGCAAGTGGAAACCGGGTGATCGGTTGCCCAGCCACACGGAGCTGGCCGAACACATGCAGGTCTCGCTCACGACCGCTCGCAACGCGATTCAGGTGCTTGTCACCGAAAATCTGGTCTATACAGCGACTTCCCGCGGGACCATCGTGCGAAACCAGGAAGTTCTGGAATCAGTTGTCACCGACCATATCCGACAGGATCGGCCGCGGGCTGGCCACGACATCTTCGAGGAGATCGCGCGGGCCGCCAACCGCGTGCCGTCCAAGGAGTTCAGCGCGAAGATGGAACCCGCGGGCCCCGAGGTCGCGTTGTGGCTCGGCGTGCCGGAGGACTCCTGGGTGTTGGCCAGGACGGTCGTCCAGTACCTTGACAACGAGCCGTGGTCCTGGGAGGTCAGCTTCTATCCGCGAGATCTGGCCGAGGCCACGGGAATCGACTCCCCGCACGACATCCCGGAGGGCACCACCCGCCGGCTCGCCGACCGCGGTCAGGCCGAGACGGCCCACCGCGACACCTTGACGGCGCGGCCGGCCAGCGCGGAGGAGGCGACCGTGCTCGGCGTGGCGACCGGCACGATCCTGCTGGACCACTTGCGGATCGGCGCCAATCACGAGCGGGTCACCCGAGCCACCCGGCACCGTTCCATCGCGTCGAGCAACCGGCTGGCCTATCAGCTGGGCGACGCCGAGGGCCTGGCAGTCATCGGACGCACCCTCGGTGTGCCGTACGGGCCGGGTATCGCATTGCCATGAGTACCGTTCTACGCCGCGCGACCATCGGAGACCTGGGCCTGATCTGCCGACTACGCGTGCAACGCACGGCGTGGTTGACTGCGCAGGGTTCCGACCAGTGGACGGTGGCCGGTCGCGGGCTGCCGATCGAGATCTTCGCACGGGCGGTGGGGCGTTCGCTCGACGCGGGCGAGACCTGGATCGCCGAGGTCGCGGGTGAGCCCGCGGCGACCATCACCATCAACCATCGTGCCGACCCGGGGTTGTGGTCGCCGTGGGAACTAGCCGACGCGGTCGTGGTCCACTTCATGATCGTGGATCTGCGATTCGCGGGCCAGCGCCTCGGCCATCGACTGCTGGCGCACGCGGGAGCCATTGCGCGCCAACAGGAACGCGAATGGGTCCGGCTCGACGCCTGGACCACCAACACCGAACTGCACGACTACTACCGCCGCGCGGGCTTCCGCTTGGCCCGCATCGCCGGACCGATCGCCACCGGACCGTCCCGGGCGCTGTTCGAACGACGAACGGACAGCTGGGATTTCGACCCGGCACAACCCGAGATCTCCTGGGCGCGCGGCTGATCGACCGCGCCGCCCGACTCCTGACCGGGTGCGGCAACCGCACACCCAGCCGAGGAGCACCGGGAGTGCTTACACCGGTGGCAGATACGCGATCTGCACCATCTCCTGCCCCTTGCTGCGCGAGGCCAGCGTGCCGCGACCCGGCGGCAGTTTGCTCGGGCGGATCTCACCGATGATCTTGCCCTCGTCCCGGGAGCCGCTCATGATCAGCGTGTCCACCGACATGTTCTTCAGTCCGCCGATGATCGGGTCGTACAGCGCGCGGGAGACGCCGCCCATGCGCCGGGTGACCACGAAGTGCATGCCGATATCGCGGGCCTGCGGCAGGTATTCGATCAGCGGCGCAAAGGGATTGATGCCACCGGTCGCCACCATGTCGTAGTCGTCGACCACGATGTAGATCTCCGGACCCTCCCACCAGCTGCGATCACGCAGCTGCTGGGGGGTGATGTCGGAGCCCGGGATGCGCTTGGACAGGAACTCCGCGACCTCCTGGATCATCGGACCGCAGGTCTGCGACGAGGTGGAGTAGCCGGCGAGGTGCTCGCCCTCGACCACGCCGAGCATGGTGCGCCGGTAGTCGATCATGATGATCTTGGCCTGCTCGGGATCCGAGTTCTCCACCACGCCCATCACGATGTTGCGCAGCAGCGTGGTCTTGCCCGATTCCACGTCGGCGAACGCCATGAAATGCGGTTCGGTCTGGAAATCCAGGACCAGCGGCTGCAATTCGGATTCCCCGAGTCCGACGACCACCTTGGTGGGGCTGAGTTCGATCCCCTGTGCGCGCGTGGTGGCGAGCAGCTCGTCGCGGCTGAACTGCATCGGCAGCATGCGCACCTCGGGCGCGTGCCGGCCCGCGTGCAGCTCCGCGAGTTCCTGCCGGGCTCGGGAGACGCCGTCGGCCAGGGTGGACGGATCGGAGTCGGAATCCAAGCGCGGCAGGGCGATGAGCATGTGCAGCTGTTCGGGTGTGAGACCACGGCCGGGGCGTCCGACCGGCACCTGGAAAGCGGTGCGCCGCCCCATCTCCGAGTCGGTCGGGTCGCCGAGGCGCAGCTCCAGCCTGGTGCCGATCTGGTCCTTGACCACCGGCCGGATCTCGGCCCAGCGGGACGCACCGATGATCACGTGGATGCCGTAGGACAGGCCCTGCGCCGCAATGGCATTGATCTGCGATTCCAGCACGTCGAACTCTTCGCGGATCACGGCCCAGCCGTCGATCACCAGGAAGACATCGCCGAATCGGTCGTCCGCCAGCGGATTACCGGACGACGCCGCGCCCTCCGGCACGTGCGCGGCCGCGGCGAACTTGCGCCGCCGGAACTCGGCCATCGACTCGATCCCGAGTTCGGCGAACCGTTCCTCGCGTTGCCGCATCAGGGAGGTGAGTTCGGCGATGGTGCGCCGCACCCGGTCGCTGTCGAGCCGACCGGCCACCGAGCCGACATGCGGCAGTCCGACCAGACCGGCCATACTGCCGCCACCGAAGTCCAGGCAGTAGAACTGGACATGCTGCGGCGTGTGCGTCGCGGCGGCGGCCATGATGATCGCGCGCAGCGTGGTCGACTTGCCCGACTGCGGACCACCGACGACCGCGACATTGCCCTGCGCGCCGGCCAAACTGATGGTCAGCACGTCACGACGCTGCTCGTACGGCTTGTCGATCACGCCGATCGGCATCCACAGCTGGCCGTGCCGGTTGACCGGCGAACGCCAGTCCGGGTCGGGCAGCAGCATGTCGACCGTCGGGGATTCGTCCAGCGGCGGCAGCCACACCTCGTGCGCCGGGCGACCGTGCCCGGTCAGCCGTTTCACGACGACGTCGAGCAGCGAATCCGGAATTCCCTCGTCGCCGCCCGGAGCGCCGGGCAGCCCGAGTGCCGAGGGCGGCGGCGGCAATTCGAGCATCGGATTCGTCGGCGACGGCGGCAGATCCAGCGGCGAGGCTTCTTCCTCGGGCGGCGCGGGCATCTCCACCGGCGCCGCGGTGAACAGCGCGAGTCGCTGGCCGCCGACCGGGGTGCCGTCCTCGCCGGTGACCGTGCCCTGCGGCGCGATGTAGGGGCCGGACACGTAGCTCGCGTTGAACCGCAACGGATCCGACGCGTCGCTCTTCAGATAGCCCGCGCCGGGCACGCTGGGCAGGTGGTAGGCGTCGGTGATGCCGAGCACCGCGCGGGATTCGTTGGCCGAGAAGGTCCGCAGACCGATCCGGTAGGACAGGTGCGACTCCAGGCCGCGCAGCTTGTTCTCCTCCAGCCGCTGCGAGGCCAGCAACAGGTGCACGTGCAGCGAGCGGCCGAGCCGGCCGATCATCACGAACAGTTCCGCGAAGTCCGGCTTCTGCGAGAGCAATTCGGAGAACTCGTCGACCACGACGAACAGCGCGGGTAGCGGGTCGAGCGGAACGCCTGCGGCGCGGGCCTTTTCGTAGTCGGTGACGTTGGCGTAGTTGCCCGCCGACCGCAGCAGCTCCTGGCGCCGGTTCATTTCACCGGCGAGGGCGTCTTTCATACGGTCGACGAGCGAGAGTTCCTCTTCGAGGTTGGTGATCACCGCGGCGACGTGCGGCAGCGAATCCAGGCCGAGGAAGGTCGCGCCGCCCTTGAAGTCGACGAGCACCAGGTTCAGCGCGTCCGGCGAGTGCGTGGTGACCAGCGAAAGCACCAGCGTGCGCAGGAATTCCGACTTTCCGGAGCCGGTGGCGCCGATGCACAGGCCGTGCGGGCCCATGCCGTTCTCGGCCGACTCCTTGATGTCGATCTCCACCGGCGTGCCATCCGGGGTGATGCCGATCGGCACGCGCAGCCGCTCGCGCGCGGTGCGCGGTCGCCACACCCGGGCCGGGTCGATCTGCGCCGCGTCCGGGATCTTCAGCAGGGCCATCAGTCCGGGGTCGGCGGTCGAGCCTTCGCCGAGACTGACGATCTGCGCCGCGGTGGCCAGCCGGTACCGCGACAGGGTGCGGGAAAAGGCTTCGGCCTCTGCCGAACTCACCACGTCGGCGGTGGCGAACTTCTCGACGCCCGCCGCGCTGCGCGCGGACACGTCGCCGTCCGAGGCGATCAATTGCAGCCCGCGCCGGGCCGCGAGCCCGCCCTCCGGCGCGGTGAGGTCGAGCACGGTCACCGAGTCCAGACCGGACTCGCTGATCAGCCGCTCGTTGCCGTTGACGTACCCGTCATCGATGATCACCACCAGGTGCAGGCGCCCCTGGGTCGGTTGCGGATTGCGCATGAAGCGACCGCGCTCCATCAGCTCGGCGGCCAGCGCGGTTTCCAGCTCACCCAGCGAGGTGTACATCATGCGGGCCGAACCCATGCCGTCGCGCTGGGTCGGATGTTGCAGGTGCGGAAGCCATTTCGCCCAGCCCCAGGCCCCGTCCGGATCCGCGCAGACGATGGCGACCGCGAGGTGGTCGGGGCCGTGGAAGGTGACCAGCTCCATCAGCATGGACCGCACCAGCATGCGGGAGTCCTCGGGTGTGCCGCTGATGTTGATCGCCGGGAAGGCGCGCAGCGACACCGCGGTCGGCAGGCCGTGCACCACGGAGTGGGTGCGCACGAACCGGCGCAGCGCGACCGTCGAGACCGGCTCCAGGTCCTCGAGTGGGCCGGTCTCGGGCCGCGCCAACTTGGTGGCCAGCCGGTGGCTGCCCATGCCGACCCGGACGTGACCGAAATCGGGGTCGTTGGGCCTGCGCTCCCACATCCGCCGGGTACCGATCAGCGACGGCAGGTCGGCGGGTTCGGGGTGGCTCCAGACCAGCGTCTCCAGCTGCTTGTTTCCGGTGCGCCGCACATCTTTTCGCACCTGGTCCAGGTACCGGAAGTAGTCCTTGCGCTCCTCGTTGAGCTCGACCGCGCGCTTGCCCGTGCCGCCGCGGAAGCCCGCCATCATGCCGACCATCGACATCAGCATCATCATCGGGAACATCATGGACAACGGGTTGGCCAGCAGGTTGCGACCCATCATCGCCATCATCGCGATCATGCCGATCACCGCGACCACCATGACGACGGGCATCAGCTTCATCATCAGCGGCGCGGGCAGCGCGCGGGTGACTTCCGGTGGCGGGGTGAGCGCCACCTCCCCGCCGGGTGCGCGGGGCGGCGCTATCCTGGGGCGTCGTACGAAACCTTCGGTAGCCATGATTCCTTCGATCGGTCGAGCTGTCGGCGGTCGGCGCGGGGCCTGCCGCTACGGGTCGTATTCGGCTTCGATCTCCTTGCGTCTGCGGCGGAACGGAATCGCCACCGCGATACCGATGCCGAGCGCGGTCAGGCAGACCAGCGAACCGATCACCGCGATCCGGCGCGGGCGCGGGTCCGGCCCCGGCGGGATGACCGGGGCGGCGATCGGCCGGGACACGTCGGCGCCGGCACTCACCGGCCGCTCGGGCAGCTGCGCGGTCAACGCGGCGAGCGGATCGATCAGCCCGGCGCCGATCGCGTCGTCACGACCGGTGCCCGGCGACTGCGCGGTGCGCGTGATCCGGTCCATCACGCCCTGCGCGTCCAGATTCGGGAACCGGGACCGCACCAGGGCGGCCAGCCCGGCGACGTAGGGCGAGGCGAAGCTGGTGCCGTCCACCGGACGGATGCCCTCGCTGGTCTGCACGCCGTTCACCAGCCCCACGCCGCCGGGCTTGCTGTCCAGCGACACGATGTTGCGCCCGATCGCGGCAACGCCGACCCACGGGCCGTGCAGAGACAGATCCGACGGTTTGCCGTCGGCGTCCACCGAACCCACCGCGAGCGCGTACCGGGAGAACCACGCGGGGCTGGCGATGGTGTTGACCGCACCCCAACCCGTGCCTTCGTTCTGGGTCTTGCACGGCCCGTCGGACTCCACGTTGCCCGCGGCGACCACCACCACCACGTTGCGGTCGTAGGCGTACTTCACCGCGGCGCCGAGCGAGGAGTCGGCGGGATCGGAACCGGCTGGGCTGCAAGCCACTTCGGAGATGTTGATGACGGTGGCGCCGAGGTCGACCGCGCGCACCACCGCCGCGGCCAGGGTGAGCACGCTGCCGTATCCGTCGGCGCGGATGGTGCCGGGCGGCCGATCACCGCCACGATCCTTCTTCTCGTAGGCCAGGCTGAGCTGGCGGATGGACAGAATCTCCGCATCCGGTGCGACGCCGGTGAAGGCGTCACCCGGATGCGGCTGTGCCGCAATGATTCCGGCCA
>NZ_BAUA01000207.1 GCF_000710915.1 Nocardia brasiliensis IFM 10847 | reverse complement strand
CGCAGGTGTTCGCGTGCCGCGCACGTGTTCGCGCCCCCGCGCATGCTTTCGTCGGCTATCTCGTGCAGCGGTCACGGTTCGTGCGTGTGGTCGTGGTTTGTGCACGCGGCCGCGTGGCCGCGTGGCCGTGTGGCCGCGTGGCTGGTGTGGCGCGTACCTGTTCGCGCGCCGCGCACGTTTTTCGTCGGCTGTTTCGTGCGCGCGGTTGTGGTTTGTGCGCGGGGTGGTGGTTTGTGCGCGGGGTGGTGGACGTGCGTGGTGTCGCGGGTCCTGGGTGTGGTGTGTGCGTGTTCGTGTGGCGCGCGGGTTTTCGTCGGCTGTTTCGGGCGCGGGGTGGTGGTTTGGGTGCTGGGTGGGTGGCGGTCCTTAGAAAGTGTTCGGGGGGTGTTAAGGGGTGACGACTAGGCTCGAGTGCATGACTTCTGCGCCGACACTGACTGTTCGACGGGTGACCACGACTCGGGCGGGGGGCTTTTCCGCGCCGCCTTACGAGTCGTTCAATCTCGGCGATCACGTCGGGGACGATCCGGCGACGGTGCGGCGGAATCGGGATCGGCTCGCCGCGGGCATCGGGCTCACGCCGGATCGGCTGGTCTGGATGGAACAGATCCACAGTCGCAATGTCGAAATCATCGATGGCCCACGGGCCGAGCCGGTGCCCGCGACCGACGCCCTCGTGACGAACGTGCCCGGGCTCGCCCTGGTGGTGCTCACCGCCGACTGCGTGCCTCTCCTGTTGTCCGACGACGAGGCCGGCGTGCTCGCGGCCGTGCACGCGGGGCGGATCGGCGCGCGGATCGGCATCGTGCCGAGGGTGCTCGACGCGATGTTGTCGCTGGGCGCGCAGGTGGAGCGGATCGGCGCGTTCCTGGGGCCGGCGGCCTCGGGACGGCAGTACGAGGTGCCCGCCGCGATGCGCGCCGATGTCGAGGCGCATCTGCCCGGCAGCGCCACCACCACGGCACGCCGGCGCTCGACCTGCGCGCCGGAATCCGCAGGCAGCTCACCGAAGCCGGGGTCGGCGCGGTCGCGGTCGACCCGCGCTGCACCATCGAGGACCACACCCTGTTCAGTCACCGCCGCGGCGCCCCCACGGGGCGGCTGGGCAGCGTGATCTGGTCGGAGGTGCACTGATGTCCGCGGAATCCGTTGCGGCGCAAGTGGACGAGCGCACCGCGGAACTGGCGACGAACCTGGCCGGGCTGCTGCAGCGCATCGACGCCGCCTGTCTCGCGACGGGGCGCGCGCCGGACTCGGTGCGTCTACTCCCCGTGACGAAATTCTTTCCGGTCACCGATATCGCGATCCTGCACCGGCTCGGGCGCCGCGAGTTCGGCGAGTCGCGCGAACAGGAGGCCACCGCCAAGGTTTCGGCACTCCGCGAGCACATAGGTGACGAAGACCTCTCGGATGTGCAGTGGCACATGATAGGACGCCTGCAACGCAATAAGGCGCGCGTCGTGGCGCGGTGGGCGCACACCGTGCACTCGGTGGACAGCGAACGCCTGGCAACCGCTCTGGACACCGGCGCGCAGGCCGCACTGGACGCGGGGGAGCGCAGCACGCCGGTGCGGGTCCTACTGCAGGTGAGCCTGGACGAAGACCCGTCGCGCGGTGGTGTCGCGCCGGATGATTTGACCCGCCTGGCCGCGCACATCGCGGCCGCGCCCGGATTACGACTGTCCGGTCTGATGGCTATTCCGCCATTGGGGGCTGAGTCTGATGCGGCATTTGCACGCCTTGCGACTTTGCACACCCTGCTACTCGCCGAGCATCCCGGCGCGACAGAACTTTCCGCCGGAATGTCCGGCGATCTGGAATCCGCCATCGAACACGGCTCGACGGTTGTGCGTGTCGGTACCGCCTTGATGGGCGCTCGACCGATAACCTCGGCGTAGCAAAGAAACCTCATCAGTCACATTCGACACATATGCTGGGACAGACGAGGGCTGAGCAAGACTTCAACACCCGGCCGCCACCGGGGCCGAAGGAAGGTCGACCAAAATGAGCGAGCGCAGCGAGCGAGTAATCGACGCAGCCATCGTGGTCATGACGCCGCCGCGCGTGAGCGGGGGCATCTCACTGCGTGAGCGGAGCGAACGCTCCAAAAACGCGGCCACGAGCGTGCTCGTGACGGAGCCGAGCGTCAGCGAGGCGCGGTCATGAGCACGCTGCACAAGTTCAAGGCTTACTTCGGCATGGTTCCACTCGAGGATTACGAAGACGACTATGTCGACGATCGTGCTCCCCGGGTCGCCGACGACCGCGGTACGCGCAGGCCTCGGCCCCGTGACTACGCCGACCGCGGTGCCTACGGCGCTGATCGCTATGCCGAAGACCGTTACGGCGCAGAGCATTACGGTGCCGACGGATTCGATCGGGACGAGCCCGACTATCCGGAGCCCGCCTACAAGTCGCCGTACAAGGCCGGATACCCGGTATCCCGGCGTGACGACTACGCCGACGAGCCCTACGGCGAGGACCGTTACGAGGCGCCGCGGCGTCCCACCCGGATCGAGACCGCGCCGTCGTCCGGCCGGTTCCGCGCGGGTGGCAGCGCGCCGTCGCTGCGTGGCGCCACCCGTGGTGCGCTCGCCGTCGATCCCGAGGCCGAAGAGCGGCGGCTGGAGGAGCGCGTGCGCCCCGAGCCGGCTCCCGCGCGCAGGCCGGGGATCTTCGAGGACGGAGGTCCCTTGTCCAAGATCACGACGCTGCGCCCGCGCGACTACAGCGAGGCCCGCATCATCGGTGAGCGCTTCCGTGAGGGCAACCCGGTGATCATGGACCTGGTGGACCTGAGCAACGCCGACGCCAAGCGGCTGGTGGACTTCGCCGCCGGACTCGCGTTCGCGCTGCGTGGCTCATTCGACAAGGTCGCGACCAAGGTGTTCCTCCTCTCACCGGCGGATGTGGACGTATCAGCCGAAGAACGCCGTCGCATCGCCGAAACCGGCTTCTACAACCAGAAATAAGGTCGTGATCTGGGGGGTGATGCAGACCGGTCGCATGCGGTGCGGCGCGGTCATTTTGCGCAAAGCGGATTTTGCGGCAGAGTGAAGTCGTGGCCTTGTTCGCGGTGCTGTACTTCGTACTGTTCATCTTCTGGCTGTTGCTGATCAGCCGGGTGATCGTGGAGTTCATCCGTAGCTTCGCTCGGGACTGGCGTCCGACCGGTGTCGTGGTCATCATCCTCGAGGTGATCTTCACGATCACCGACCCTCCGGTGAAACTCCTGAGGCGGTTGATACCACCGGTGTCACTGGGAGGAATTCGCCTGGATCTGTCGATTATGGTCCTGCTTTTCATCGTCTTCATCTTGATGTCGATCGTGGGCAGGCTCGGGCAACCGGTAGCCCCGGTGTGACAGAATGGGCCGTGAAGTAGCTTGCTAGATCTGCTAGATCTCCAAAAGACGCGTGAAGGGATCCTTCCATGCCGCTGACTCCAGCCGATGTGCACAACGTCGCGTTCAGCAAACCGCCGATCGGGAAGCGCGGCTACAACGAGGATGAGGTCGACGCCTTCCTGGATCTCGTCGAGCAGGAACTCTCGCGTCTGATCGAGGAGAACGCCGATCTGCGCCAGCGGGTCGCCGAACTCGACGCAGAACTGGCTGATGCCAAGAAGAATCGCGGTCCCGCGGTTCCGGCCAACGTGAAAGCGCCTGTGCAGCAGGCTCCACCGCCGCCAGAGCCGATCAAGCCGCCGGTGCAGGTGGCCCCGCCCGCGCCGATGCCCGCGCCCGCCCCGCCGAAGGACGCGCCCGGTGCGGATGCGAACCTGCAGGCCGCCAAGGTGCTCAGCCTCGCGCAGGAAATGGCCGACCGGCTCACCAGTGACGCCAAGGTCGAGGCGGAGAACCTCCTGTCGAACGCCCGGGCAAACTCCGAGCGTCTCGTCGGTGACGCCCGCACCCGTTCCGAGGGCATGATCGCCGATGCCCGGCAGAAGGCCGACGCGATGCTGTCGGACGCCCAGTCGCGGTCGGACAACCAGCTGCGTCAGGCCAAGGAGAAGGCCGACGCCCTGCAGGCCGACGCCGAGCGCAAGCACACCGAGATCATGGCGACCATCACCCAGCAGCGCAGCGTGCTGGAGAGCCGGATCGAGCAGCTCAAGACCTTCGAGCGGGAGTACCGGGTGCGACTGAAGTCCTACCTGGAATCGCAGCTCGAGGAGCTGGAGAACCGCGGTTCGGCGGTGCCGGTCGACGGTGGCGAGGCGTTCGCGGACGCCAACACCGCCAACAACCTGCAGCCGGCCACGTTTGCCAAGGGTGGCAAGTAAGCCGCTCATACTGAGCACGCGCCACCCGGCATGCCTTGGGGGTCACCATGCTCGTCTTGACGCTTGTCCTTGCCGCTGTCGGATTCGCACTACTGGTCACCGCGCTGACCACCGGATCGGTGATCTGGGCGTGGGGCTGCATCCTGGTGTGCGTACTCGGCGCGGTGCTGCTGCTGGTCAGTGCCCTGTCTATGCGGCGGCCGGACGGAGATTCACCTCCGCCTCCCGGGCGCCACGCCAAACGGTGAGGGAGCGCCGTCCAGAGGTTTGACCGTACTGGCTAGAATCAAACATGAACATGGTGTGGATCCGGTCATCACCGGGGAGCCTTCGGAAGAACAGCGCACGCCGCCGCGGTAGCCGCGCTCAGTAGAACCGAACGGGTGAGCCCGTCACAGCTCACAACGAGAGGTCCGGCAGTTCGCCGCCGGGCAAGCGGGGTGGTACCGCGGTATCGACGCACCTGGCGTCGGCATCGTCCCCGTGCCAACGACAAGGCACGAGGAGACGTATCCGCGATGGCGGACCAAACTTCCAGCAACAGTGCGTACCCCCGCGTCGACCTCGGCGTCGCCGGGTCTTCGTTCCCCGAGATGGAACGCCGCGTGCTAGACGCATGGGCGGCCGCCGACACCTTCCGTGCGAGCATCGAAAACCGTTCCGGGGCAGCAACTTCGGGTTCCGCGCCGGCCGCGGAGTTCGTCTTCTACGACGGCCCGCCCTTTGCCAACGGTCTGCCACATTACGGGCATTTGCTCACCGGATACGTCAAAGACTTGATCCCGCGTTTCCAGACGATGCGCGGCAAGCGCGTCGATCGTCGTTTCGGCTGGGACTGTCACGGATTGCCCGCGGAAATCGAGGCGGAAAAGCAGCTCGGTATCACGGACAAATCACAGATCGACGCAATGGGTCTGGCCGAATTCAACGCCGCCTGCAAATCGTCGGTGCTGCGCTACACCGGTGAATGGCGCGACTACGTCACCCGCCAGGCGCGCTGGGTCGACTTCGACAACGACTACAAGACCCTCGATCTCGACTTCATGGAGTCGGTCATGTGGGCGTTCAAGTCGTTGCACGAGAAGGGCCTGATCTACCAGGGCTTCCGGGTGCTGCCCTACAGCTGGTACGAGCAGACGCCGTTGTCGAATCAGGAGACCCGCCTCGACGACGCGTACAAGATGCGTCAGGATCCGGCGGTCACCGTCGACATGGTGCTGCGCGTGCCCGCCGACCATCCACTGCACGCGCTCGACGGCGTGAACGCGGTGATCTGGACCACGACGCCGTGGACGCTGCCGTCGAACCTCGCGATCGCGGTGCACCCCGACGTCCGCTACGTGCACCTGCGCGCCGCCGACGGCAAGCGCTATCTGCTGGCGGCCGAACGCGTGTCGCACTACAGCCGCGAATTCGGCGATGCGCCCGAGGTACTCGGCGAGTACGACGGCGCCGCGCTGGTCGGACTGTCCTACGCGCCGCCGTTCGACTTCTTCCTCGGCCATCCGCACGCGCACCGGGTGCTCAGCGCGGACTACGTGACCACCGACTCCGGCACCGGAATCGTGCACCTCGCACCGGCTTTCGGTGAGGAGGACATGGACGTCGCCACCGCCAACGGGATCGAGATCGTGCAACCGCTCGACCCGGGCGGCAAGTTCACCTCGATGGTGCCGCCGTACGAGGGCCTGATGGTGTTCGACGCCAACCCGGTGATCATCAAGGACCTCAAGGCCGCCGGAAAGCTGTTGCGGCACGAGACGATCGAGCACTCCTACCCGCACAGCTGGCGCTCCGGGCAGCCGCTGATCTACATGGCCGTGCCGTCCTGGTTCGTCGCGGTCACCAAGTTCCGTGACCGGATGGTCGAGCTGAACAAGCAGATCACCTGGGTGCCCGAGCACATCAGGGACGGCCAGTTCGGCAAGTGGCTCGAGGGCGCTCGGGACTGGAACATCAGTCGCAATCGCTACTGGGGCAGCCCGATTCCGGTCTGGATGTCCGACGACCCGGCCTACCCGCGGATGGACGTCTACGGCTCGCTGGACGAGCTGGAGCGCGACTTCGGCGTGCGCCCGGCCGACCTGCACCGGCCGATGATCGACGAGCTCACCCGCCCGAATCCCGATGACCCGACCGGCAAGTCGACCATGCGCCGGGTGCCGGAGGTGCTCGACTGCTGGTTCGAGTCGGGCTCGATGCCGTTCGCCCAGGTGCACTACCCGTTCGAGAACAAGGAGTGGTTCGACAGCCACTTCCCGGGCGACTTCATCGTCGAGTACAACGGCCAGACTCGCGGCTGGTTCTACACGCTGCACGTGCTCGCCACCGCGCTCTTCGACAGCCACGCCTTCAAAACCGTTGCCGCGCACGGCATCGTGCTCGGTGACGACGGCCTGAAGATGAGCAAGTCGAAGGGCAACTACCCGAACGTCAACGAGGTGTTCGACCGCGACGGCTCCGATGCGATGCGCTGGTTCCTGATGAGCTCGCCGATCCTGCGCGGCGGCAACCTCATCGTCACCGAGCGCGGCATCCGCGAGGGCGTCAGCCATGCGCTGCGGCCGCTGTGGAACGCGTGGACCTTCCTGCAGCTCTACGCCTCGAAGCCGGGCACCTGGCGCATCGATTCGCCGCATGTGCTGGATCGCTACATCCTGGCCAAGCTGGCACAGACGCGCGACGTGATGACCGAGGCGCTCGAGGCCTACGACATCGCGGGCGCCTGCGAGGAATTGCGCGGTTTCGCCGACGCGCTCACCAATTGGTATGTGCGCCGGTCGCGTTCGCGGTTCTGGAGCGAGGACGCCGATGCGGTGGACACGCTGCACACGGTGCTCGAGGTGGTCACCCGGCTGGCCGCACCGCTGCTGCCGCTGATCAGCGAGGTGATCTGGCGTGGGCTCACCGGCGGCGAGTCGGTGCACCTGGCGGACTGGCCGAAGGAGGGCGAACTGGCGAGCGACCCCGAGCTGGTCGCCGCGATGGACGAGGTGCGGGTGGTGTGCTCCACGGTGCTGAGTTTGCGCAAGGCGCAGAACCTGCGCGTGCGGCTGCCGCTGGCCGAGGTGACCATCGCGGCCGCCGACGCCGAGCGGTTGATGCCGTACGCGGACATCATCGCCGACGAGGTCAACGTGAAGAAGGTGGATCTGACCACCGACGTCGCCGTACACGGTCGCTTCGAACTGGTCGTCAACGCCCGGGCCGCGGGTCCGCGGCTGGGCAAGGATGTGCAGACGGTGATCAAGGCGGTGAAGGCGGGCGAATGGTCCGAGTCCGCCGACGGTGTCGTCACCGCCGCCGGAATCGCGCTGCTCCCTGAGGAATACACGCAGCGACTGGTCGCCGCCGAGCCCGAGTCCACCGCCGCGTTGCCCGGCAACGCGGGCCTGGTGGTGCTGAACTCGGTGGTCACCGAGGAGTTGGAGGCCGAGGGCTGGGCCCGCGACCTGATCCGCGATCTCCAGGAGACCAGGAAGTCCGCCGGTCTGGACGTGTCCGACCGGATCACGGTGGTGCTCGAGGTCCCGGCCGAGCGCAAGGCCTGGGCCGAAACCCACCGCGATTTGATCGCGGGTGAAATCCTTGCTACCACATTGGCTTTCGGTGACGCGGGTGCCACGGCCGCCGACCTCGTCGGTGGCGTACGCGCGCAGGTCGCCAAGGCCTGAGCCGACCGTCGCGGCAGGACAGGACCGGCACCCGTCCTGTCCTGCTGTGCGGTCAGCTCGTCCGGTGCCCTCCGGCGCGGCCCTTCGCGCCGCGGCCCGGGCGGCGCAGTGGGGCGGGGGTGTGGTTGTCGAGCGGGGAGATCGGGTAGGTCTGTTCCTCGTGGCGCTCGTCGCGACGTTCGTAGTGGGTCGTGACCGCCTTGTACGCGCCCATCAGGCGGGCGCCGTCAACTGCTGCATGATCGCGGCCATGTCCAGCCAGACGTTCTCCCGGCTGATCTTGTCGCCGCGGATCTCGCAGACGTGCAGGATCCGGAAATCGATGGCCCGGTTGCCGCCGGGGATGCCCATGAACTCGCCGGTGGCCCTGCCGTACCAGTGGGATTCGTCGACGAAGAAGTCCTCGCCGTAGTAGCGGTGGACGCTTTCCATCTTGTCTTCCTTGATCGCGGCGAACAGCGCCCGGTAGCGCTCGGCGATCGCGGCTGGTTCGCGCAGGATGCCCTGCGGATCGCCGACCGCGTCATGCTCGACGTCCGCGGCGAGCGTGTCCATGATCGCGTCGACGTCGTTCGCGGCCTCGGCCGCGCAATGCCGTTCGAACAGCTCGTCCATCTCTTCACGTGTCATGCCGTGCCCTCCAGAAAGTGAGAATCTGCTATCGTGGTGAGATGACTTTCTCACGGCGAGATGAGATTCTCAAGAGTGACCGCGCGAAGAACCAGAAGATGCGGACCCGCGAGGCGCTGCTCGAAGCCGCGCTGGAACTCGCACGCAACGGGCACTCGCCCTCGATCGCCGAGGTAGCCGAGGCGGCGAAGGTATCGACCGCGACCGCGTATCGGTACTTCCCGAATCCGCAGTCGCTGTGGTCGGACATGGCCACCCGGCAGGCCGGGTTCCTCGGGCGCTATCCGGACTTCTTCGAGGAGTTGCCCGACGACGCCGAGGCTCGCATCGAGCGGGTGGTGCGCGAGGTCAGTGGGTTCCAGTTCGAGAACGAGGTGGTGTGGCGCGGAGTGCTGCGCGCGACCCTGGACCGCTGGTTCAATCAGGTGGATGTGCCTGAGGCGGAACGGGTTCCGGTCCGCGGCGTGACCCGGCTGGAGATGGCACGCACGGCGTTGGCCCCGCTGTCGGACCGGCTCTCGCCCGAGCGGATGGAGCGGCTGGTGCACGCGGTGACGCTGGTGTTCGGCGTCGAGGCGCTCGTCTCCACCCGCGACACCTGCGGACTGGATCCGGCGGCCGCCACCGAGACGATGTGCTGGGCGGCGACGGGGCTGGTGCGGGCCGCCCTGGCCGAGTCGGAAGATCGTTGAGGCGTGTCGCTGCGACGTGATGTAGATCACATGCTGTAGATTTGCTGAACTGTCATCGCAGGTCCGGGCCTCGCGGCAGAATCGATAATGGTGCTGCTGTTGCGGAGAGGTACTTCTGGGGCGGCAGTGAGTTCGTGGATTGTCCTACTTGAAAACGCGCTGCGCCGGCTGTCCGGTGTGGCGGATGCGGCTCCGCTGAATGGCGCTGCTCGACCTGGCGTCGACCGGGACCGCCGGATGGTGGCCCGCCCGCCGGGTTGCCGGAAGGGACGAGCACGTGAACAGAAAACCTTTGCGCCGCATCGCTTTCGGATTCCTCCTGGCGACCGCCGCGACCCTGATTCTGGCGGGTCCCGGCTGGTCGGACACCGGAAGTGCCACCGGCAGCGCAGAATCGCTCTCGGCCTCCGGCTCTGCGGCCATTCCGCTGCCCAGCTCGAACGGCGTGGGCGCGCTGGCCGCAGCGGTCTCGCAGACCGGGAAGCCCTACGAATGGGGTGGCACCGGTCCGTTCACCTGGGACTGCTCCGGCCTCGTGCAGTGGGCGTTCCGGCAGGTCGGCGTCAACATCCCCCGGACCACCTGGGAGCAGGCCCGAGCCGGCGCACCCGTCCCGTTCTTCGCGCTCTCGCCGGGCGACGTGGTCGTCCTCAACACCGACGGCTCGCATGTCGGCATCTACGCCGGCTTCGGCCAGATCTTCAACGCCTACGACTGGGGCGTGCCCGTGGGCCTCAGCCCGCTGCGCCAGTTCGACATCTACGCCATCCGCCGCTTCTGACCCCACACCGGGTAGCTCCGTGCGCATCCGCGAATCGTGGATGCGCACGGGCATTTCCGGCGCCGCGGCCAGGAGCTACCGCGCGGTGTCCTCGGCGAGGGTGCGCAGTAGGGGTCCGTACTGGGGGTTGGCCAATGCGGAGGCGAACTGGGCGACGAGGTAGTCGGCCGGGTTGCCGGTGTCGTACCAGCGACCGCGGATGACCTGGCCGTACACGGGGTTGCCGGCGGCGTGCACGTTGATCGCGTCGGTGAGATAGACCTCGCCGGTGCGGTGTTCGTACCAGGCGCGGGTCTGGGTGCGCAGTTCCTCGATGACGCCGGGGGTCACCACGTAGCCGCCGATCGCGGCGTAGTTGGAGGGCGCGTCCTCGGGCTTGGGCTTCTCCCGCAGGCCGGTGATGCGCAGCAACCCGTGGCCCTGGTCGTCGGCGACCACCGGGACGCCATAGCGCTGCGATTCGGTCGGGTCCATCGGCATCAGGGCGAGCACCGGCGCGCCGGTCTGCTCGTAGGCGTTGATCAGCTGCTGGGCCCGGGGCACATCGGCGACGAACACGTCGTCCGGCCACAGCACCAGCATCGGCTCGTCGCCGAGATTGCGCGCCGCGTTGAGCACCGGGGTGCCGTTGCCGTACGGACCGTGCTGATCGAGGTAGGTGATATGGCCGAGCCGGGACAGCTCGCCGACCTCTTCGACCGCGTCCGCGTAGGCGGTCTTGCCGTCCGCGCGCAACTGCGCCACCAGGGCCGGATTCGGCCGGAAGTGGTCCTGGATCAGCGACTTTCCGCTGCTGACCACGATGGTGATGTCGGTGATGCCGGAGGAGACCAGCTCGCGGACCGTGTGCTCGATGACCGGCTTGTCGCCGACCGGCAGCATCTCCTTCGGGATGGCCTTGGTCAGCGGGAGGAGCCGGGAACCGATACCGGCGGCCGGGATGACGGCCTTGCGGATCTTCATGGGTCCGATCATCACACATCACGCGGTGTGACAACGGCGGTCCCCGCGCTTCGCCGAATGTTCACCGAGACCGTGTAGTGCCCCGAACTCGGTGCCATATACGCAGGTCACAGGCTCGAAGCGCGGTTGCCGCGAGTCCGGGTGCGATGCGGGGCCGCGCGCGGATCCCTACAGGAAACTAATGGCTAGCGCACAGTGACCGCACAGCGTCGGCGCCTGCCCGGAGTTGTCGGTGGGCGGGCGTAGATTTCGAGCCGTGAGTACGGACAAGGCGACGGCCACGCAGATTCCCGAGCAACTCGAGCCGCTGGCCCTGCGCGCCAGGGCGATGTGCGCGGCGGTGCTGGCCGCCCGGATTCCCGAGGCGAGGAAACCTTCGGCGAAACCCCGGTGAGCGCACAGCATCCGGCCGAGCGCGCGGATGCGCTCAGCACCGCGCGGCGGTGGGTGCTGCACATCGATATGGACGCGTTCTTCGCGTCGGTCGAGCAGCTGACCCGTCCGACGCTGCGCGGCAGGCCGGTGCTCGTCGGCGGCACGGGCGGGCGCGGCGTGGTCGCGGGCGCCAGCTACGAGGCGCGGGTGTACGGCGCGCGGTCCGCCATGCCGATGCATCAGGCGCGCAGGCTGGTCGGCGTCACCGCGGTGGTGGTGCCGCCGCGCGGCGCGGTGTACGGCGTGCTGAGCGGGCAGGTGTTCGACACCCTGCGCGGTCGCATCCCGGTGCTGGAGACGCTGTCGTTCGACGAGGCCTTCGGTGAGCCCGCCGAACTGGCCGGCGCCACGGTGGCGCAGGTGCACGAGTTCTGCGAGCAGTTGCGCGCGGCGGTGCGCGAACGCACCGGGCTCACCGCGTCGGTGGGCGCGGGCACCGGCAAACAGCTCGCCAAGATCGCCTCCGGCCTCGCCAAACCCGATGGGATCCGGGTGGTTTCGCCGGACGAGCAGCAGCAGCTGCTGGCCGCGCTGCCGGTCCGCAAACTGTGGGGGATCGGCCCGGTCGCCGAGCACAAGCTGCGCTCGCTCGGCATCGAGACGGTCGGCGCGTTCGCCGCGCTGCCGGAATCGGAGGCGGTGTCGATTCTCGGCGGCAGCGTCGGCGCGGCGCTGCATCGACTGGCCCGCGGGGTCGACGACCGCCCGGTCGCCGAGCGGGCCGAGGCCAAACAGATCAGCGCCGAGACCACCTACGAGACCGATATCGTCACGCTCGCGCAGCTGCGCCCCGCGATCGAGGCGATGGCGGCGGCCGCGCACCGCAGGCTCGGCAAGGACGGGCGGGCGGCCCGCACCGTGGTGCTCAAGCTGAAGAAGTCCGATATGAGCATCGTGACCCGTTCGTTCACCCTGCCGTATGCCACCGAGGACCTCACCACGCTGTCCACCGCGGCGCAGCGCTCGGCGATCGATCCGGCCGAACTCGGCCCGATCCGGCTGGTCGGCGTGGGCTACGGCGGGCTGTCCACGGTGCGGCAGGAATCGTTGTTTCCCGAACTGGACCAGGCGCCCATCGCCGAGCACAGCACGGCCGCCGAGGACGAGGGCTGGACCGCGGACGGATCGGCGCCCGCGGCGCCCGGACTCGTCCCGGCGCAGCTGCTGCCCGATATCGCGACCGCCGAGCCCACGCTGTCGGTCCCGATCTGGCACCGTGGCATGGACGTCGAGCATCCCGAGTACGGCCACGGCTGGGTGCAGGGCGGCGGCTACGGCGTGGTGACCGTGCGGTTCGAGACTCGGTCCACCGGTCCCGGTCCGGCTCGCACCTTCGCCGCGGATGACGCGGATCTGACCAGAGCCGATCCGTTGCGCAGTCTGCAGTGAGATCGGCGGTGAACGGCTCGACATCGCCGAGCCCGACGCGTACGTTCGCTGCCGACGACATCAGTCCGTCCCGTGTGGATCCACGCGGTGCTCCGCGGTGCCGGTAGCCTGGGAGCTCGTGCAGCGCCGCCGGTTCGGGTGGAGGCTGCCATCGGTGGAACATGACACGGACCTACTCGAAGGCAAAGGACGAGCAGTTGAAGCTTCGTAAGACTGGACGCATCGCGATCGCCGGTTTGGCTGTCGTCGCGGCGCTCGGCATGACCGCGTGCAGCGACGACAAGGACAGCAAGCCGGCCGCCAAGACCTCGACCAGCGCCAAGGCGTCGGCGTCGGCGAGCGCGAACCTGCCGCCGGTCCCGACTCCGGTCGAGTTGAACGCCCAGTTGCAGCGGGCGCTCGACCCGTCGGTGCCGAACGCGGAGAAGCTGGACGGCGTGCAGGGCGCGGAGGCCGACCCGGAACTGCCGAACCGTCTCGCCGAGGCGGCCAAGGGCGCCAATGTCAATGTCGAGGTAACCGATGTGACAGC
Source organism: Nocardia brasiliensis IFM 10847 (assembly GCF_000710915.1). GTDB lineage: Bacteria > Actinomycetota > Actinomycetes > Mycobacteriales > Mycobacteriaceae > Nocardia > Nocardia brasiliensis_A. Next base: position 21,972 of record NZ_BAUA01000207.1, on the reverse strand, counting down.
CTTCGGCGACAGCGTCAACGCCAAGGCCAAAGTTGTCCTCAACGGCCAGGAGAATATCGTCGACGTGCCATTTGTCGCGGAGAACGGCAAGTGGAAGATCCAGAAGGCGTGGGCCTGCGCCATGCTGACCAACCTCGGTCAGCAGTCCGTGGCCTGCAGCTGATCCGGCTTTCCGGTGTGGCCGGTAATGCTTCGGCCGACTCTGCGTAGTCTCCGTTCCGGAGCGCGGTCGTCGCGGTCGGCTCGTCGAGCCGGCCGCGACACGGTGGGGATGGCAACGGCCGTGTCCGCGATTCGGACGCATGTACCTGGCACTCTGTGTCGTCCGATGTTTTCGCGCTAGCATGCACCGTCGTGACTGTCTCTGACGCTGTGCGCGAATCTCCTCGACCCTCGGCACAGCATGGAGACCAGCAAGAAGCCCGCACCGCGATCGGCGCCCGACGCCTGCGGTTGCTCGCGATCGTCAGCGGCCTCATCGCGGTGCTCGCCGCGGTGTCGCTGTCTTTCCTTCCGGTGCAACAGGATCAGGCGAGTGTGTCGTGGCCGCAGGCCGCGGCGGTGACCTCGGTGACCGCGCCGCTGATCACCTACGCGCCGATGGACCTGTCCGCCGAGGTCCCGTGCGCCGCCTTCGACGCGCTCGCCGACACGGGCGGCGTTGTGCTGTCGACGATTCCGCGGCAGTCCCCGGATCTGGAACGCTACGGCTTCGTCGTCAAGGTCGTCGCGGACACCGCGGACCGGCCGGGCCGGGTGGACGTGGTCTCGCGCAACACGCTGCTGTGGTCGTCGTCGCTGAGCGCGGTCCGCAACGGGTCCTGCGCGCTCGCGATCGAGATGAACACACAGCGGACCACCGTGTCGGTGCGGGGCCTCGCCGATGCGGGCAAGGAGTTCGGCGGCGATATCCGCCCGCAGGTGGTGGGCGTGTTCAGCGAGCTGACCGGTGCGGCGCCCGCCGGCCTGCACGTGAATGTGCAAGTGGATTCCCGGTTTTCGTCCTCGCCGACCGTGCTGAAGCGCATCGCGATCGGGCTGGCGGCGTTGGCCACGGTCGTTGCCCTGGTCGCGCTGTACCGCTTGGACAGCAACGACGGCCGCGCGTCGCGGCGCTTCCTGCCCACCCGGTGGTGGCGGCTGCGGCCGCCGGACTACCTGGTGTTCGCCACACTGCTGGTGTGGCACTTCATCGGCGCCAACACTTCCGACGACGGCTACATCCTCGGGATGGCCCGCGCCTCGCAGAGTTCCGGCTTCATGTCGAACTACTACCGCTGGTTCAGCGTCGACGAAGGGCCGTTCTACACGCCCTACACCGACATGATCTCGCTGCTCGCCCAGGTTTCGTCGGTGAGTCCCTGGGTTCGGCTGCCCACCTTGTTCGTCGGCGTCCTCACCTGGTGGGTGATCAGCCGCGAGATCCTGCCGCGCCTGGGCGTCGCGCTGCGCGACAACCGGATCGTGGTCTGGACCAGCGCGCTGGTGTTCCTCGCGTTCTGGATGCCCTACAACAACGGCTTGCGCGCGGAACCCTTTGTGGCACTTGGCGTGATCCTCACCTGGGCCTCGGTCGAGCGGGCCGTCGCGACCCGCAGGCTGCTGCCGTACGCCCTGGCGATCATCGTCGCGGCGTTCACCCTGACCGCCGCGCCGTCCGGATTGATCTGCCTCGGCGCGCTCGCGGCCGGCGCGCGCACGATGACCGCGGTGCTGGTGCAGCGGGCGAAGAAGTCCGGCTACCTCGCGCTGCTGCTGCCCGGGCTGGCGGCCGGCGTGGTGGTGCTGACCGTCGTCTTCGCGGACCGGACCCTGGCCGGTGCCCGCGAGATGTTCTACGTGCACGGCCGGATCGGCCCCGGCGAATCCTGGTTCTTCGAGTTCCTGCGCTACCAGTACCTGCTGCAGATCAATGCCGACGGCTGGCTGACCAGGCGGTTCGGCATGTTCGTGCTGTTGCTCGGCCTGGTGGCGTGTGTCGTCACGATGCTGCGCCGGGGCGGGCACATCCCCGGCACCGCGGTCGGTCCGTCGCGCAGGCTCATCGGCATCACCTTCGCGGCGATGGTGTTCCTGATGTTCTCGCCGACGAAGTGGACCCACCAGTTCGGCGTCTTCGCCGGCTTGGCCGCCTGTGTCGCGGCGCTCACCGCGGTCGCGATCAGCCCCCGGGTCATGCGCCCGCTGCGGAACCGGGCGCTGTTCGCCGCCGCGATCTTCTTCGCGCTGGCGCTGACCTTCGTCGGCGCGAACGGCTATTGGTACGTGTCGGCGTGGGGCATCCCATGGTGGGACAAGCCGCCGACCTTCGCGGGCTTCGGCCTGTCGAGCTTTGCCGCGGGCGTTTCGGTGCTCGCGCTGGTGCTCGCGGCGTGGTTCCACATTCGCCCGGCAACCGGGCCGCGGCCGGACTCGCTGCCCGGGCGGATCGCGCGCGTGCCCCTGCTCGCCGTGGTAGCGGCGGCCATGGTGCTGTTCGAGGTGCTGTCGTTCGCGAAAGCGGCTGTGGCGCAATATCCGTCGTATTCGCTCGCGCAATCGAACCTGTCCTCGGCCGTTTCCGGCGGTTGCGGTCTGGCCGATCAGGTGCTGATCGAGACCGATCCCAACGCGTCGGTGCTCAGCCCGCTGACCGGTTCGGCCGCGACGGCGCTGGCCGGCCCGGAGACCACCGGTTTCACGCCGAACGGGGTGGCGACCGACCTCACCTCCGACGAGGTCGAATCCACCACGGGCAAAGCGAATTCCGTCACCAGCGCCGATTCCGGCGATACCGCCGATCCGAAGGCGGGGTCGAAATCGCCCGGGTCGGAGACCGGCACCTCGGGCGCCGGGATCAACGGCAGCAATGTCCCGCTGCCGTTCGGTCTGGATCCGGCGGCCATTCCGGTGCTGGGCAGCTACCGCGACGGCGCGCAGGTGCCCGCCGAGCTGACCAGCGGCTGGTATCGACTTCCGCAGGACAGCAACGGAAGTCGCGGTCCGATCATCGCGATCTCGGTGGCGGGCCGGATCCGGCACGTGGACAGCGACGGCATCGTGCACCCCGGCCAGGAGTTGCGCGTCGAGTACGGGCGGTCCGCGGCCGACGGCACGGCGGTCACCCTGGGCAGTGTCGATCCGATCGATATCGGGCCGTCGCCGTCGTGGCGCAATGTGCGGGTGCCGTTCGACCGGCTGCCCGCGGACGCCGACGTCGTCCGGATCGTCGCCAGTGACAAGGATCTCGGCAAGGATCAGTGGCTGGCGGTGACCCCACCGCGGGTGCCACAGCTGAAAACCATGACGGCCGTGGTGGGTTCGCAGACGCCGGTCCTGCTGGACTGGGAGGTCGGCATGAACTTCCCCTGCCAGAACCTGGCGCCCACCTATGCGGGCGTCGCGGAGCTGCCAGCCTATCGGATCCTGCCGGACCGCAACGGCGCCACCATCACCAACCTCTGGCAGGCGCACGACGGTGGTGGCCCGCTCGGCTGGACCCAGCTCCTTTTCACCGCCCGCGCCCTGCCCACCTACCTGAACAACGACTGGGATCGCGACTGGGGCTCGATCGAGCAGTACCTCCCCTTGGACGCCAACGCCCAGCCCGCGAAGGTGACGATCGACGAGACCCGCCGCTGGGGCACCTGGACCCCGGGCCACATCAACACCGCCTGGTAACCGGCGGTCAGGATGTCTTCGCGACCTGCCGGGTGCGGCGGGCGCGGAGGAGGGCGTGGGCGGTGAAGACGCCCAGGGCGGTCCAGATCAGGGCGAAACCCGCCCAGCGGGAGGCGGGCATCGGCTCGTGCGCGACGGCGACGCCCCAGGCCATCTGCAGGGCGGGGGTGAGGTATTGGAGCAGGCCCATGGTGGACAGCGGAACCCGCTGCGCGGCAACCGAGAACAGCAGCAGCGGCACCAGGGTGACCGGCCCGGTGGCCAGCATGAGTGCGGTATGCCCGGGGCCGGAGGCGAATTCGCTGCGGCCGAGCACCGCGAGCACGATCACGAAGGCCAGCGCGAACGGCGCGGCCACCACCCCCTCGGCGGCGATCCCGCGCAGCGCGTCCAGCGGGATCACCTTCTTGACCAGACCGTACGTCGCGAACGAACAGGCCAGGATGAGCGCGATCACCGGCGGCCTGCCGTAGTCGACGGTCAGCACGGCCACCGCCGTGGCCCCGAGTCCGAGCGCGACCCACTGTGCGGGCGCGAGCCGCTCGCGGAAGATCACCACGCCGAACGCGACGGTGACCAGAGGGTTGATGAAGTACCCCAGCGCGCACTCCACGACGTGCCCGGAGATCACCCCGTAGACGTACACGCCCCAGTTGACCGCGATCGCCGCCGAGGCCAGCGCGGCCAGCCGCCAGGTCCGCCCGTCGATCCCGCGCAGCTGCCCCAGCCGCCCGGTCGCCGCCAGCACCGCGAGCACCACCACCAGCGTCCACAGAATGCGCTGCGCGACCACCTCCGCGGCCCCGGCGAACGCCAGCAACCCGAAGAACGCGGGGAACAGACCCCAGAGGAAAAAGGCGCTCGTACCGAACGCAACACCAGGGATAGACCGGTTCCGCTGCACGCTTGCGACGCTACTTCTCACGTAGCCTTGCGGTCATGTCGACTACCGTGCAGGCATCGCGTGCCACCGGACTGACCGCGGCGGAGGTCGAGCAACGTCGCCGCGACGGGCTCACCAACGACGTGCCCGATCGGGCCAGTCGTTCGGTGCGCGACATCATCCGGGCCAATGTCTTCACCCGGATCAACGCCATCCTCGGCGTGCTGTTCATTCTGGTGCTGTCCACCGGCTCGATCATCGACGGCATGTTCGGCCTGTTGATCGTCGCGAACAGCGCGGTCGGCATCATCCAGGAGGTTCGCGCCAAGCGCACCCTGGACCAGCTGGCCATCGTCAGCCAGGCCAAGCCGACCGTGCGCCGCGACGGCAAGGCGGTCGAGGTGGCCCCGCGCGAGGTGGTGCTCGACGATCTGATCGAGCTGGGCCCGGGTGACCAGATCGTGGTGGACGGCGAAGTGGCCGAGACCTCGCTGCTGGAGGTCGACGAATCGCTGCTCACCGGCGAGGCGGATCCGATCGACAAGCAGATCGGCGACCAGGTGATGTCGGGCAGCTATGTGGTGTCCGGCTCCGGCTGCTACCGCGCGACGAAGGTCGGCAAGGACGCGTACGCGGCGAAGCTGGCCGACGAGGCCAGCAAGTTCACCCTGGTGAAGTCGGAGCTGCGCAGCGGTATCGACACGATCCTCAAGGTGATCACCTACCTGCTGATCCCGGCGGGCGCGCTCAGCATCTACAACCAGCTGGTCTCCAGTAAGGAATCGTGGCGGCCCGCGGTGACCGGCATGGTCGCGGCGCTGGTGCCGATGGTGCCCGAGGGCCTGGTGCTGATGACCTCGGTCGCCTTCGCGGTGGGCGTGGTGCGGCTGGGCCGGCGCAAGTGCCTGGTGCAGGAGCTGCCCGCGATCGAGGGACTGGCCCGGGTGGACGTGGTGTGCGCGGACAAGACCGGCACACTGACCGAGAACGGCATGCGCCTGTCGGAGATCAAGACGCTGGACTCGTTCGCGGACAACGACGTTCGGCAGGCGCTGGCCGCGCTGGCGGCCGACGATCCGCGTCCGAACGCGAGCGTGCAGGCCATCGCGGAGGCGCTGCCGGACGGGCCGGGTTGGCAGCGCACCGCCGTCGCCCCGTTCTCCTCGGCCAAGAAGTGGAGCGGCTGCTCCTACGGCGAACACGGCGACTGGCTGCTCGGCGCGCCCGACGTCCTGCTCGACGCGGCCTCCGAAGAGGCAAGGGTGGCAGAGGAACTCGGGTCCTCGGGGTTGCGCATCCTGCTGCTCGCGCGCAGCGACCGTCCGGTGGACGCCGCGGACGCGCCGGGCACCGTGCGACCCGCGGCGCTGGTCGTGCTGGAGCAGCGGGTCCGGCCCGACGCCAAGGAAACGCTCGAATACTTCGCCGACCAGAACGTGTCGATCAAGGTGATCTCCGGCGACAACGCCGTCTCGGTCGGCGCGGTCGCCTCCTCGCTCGATCTGCCCGGCGGCGATCACGCCGTGGACGCGCGCGAATTGCCCGACGACCGTGACCGACTCGCCGACGTGCTGGAGCACAAGACCACCTTCGGCCGGGTCCGCCCGGACCAGAAGCGCGCCATGGTGGCCGCGTTGCAGTCGCGTGGGCACACCGTCGCGATGACCGGCGACGGCGTGAACGACGTACTCGCGCTGAAGGATTCCGATATCGGCGTGGCGATGGGCGCGGGCAGCCCGGCCACCCGTGCGGTGGCGCAGATCGTCTTGCTGGACAACAAGTTCGCGACCCTGCCGTACGTGGTGGGCGAGGGCCGCCGGGTGATCGGCAACATCGAGCGCGTCTCGAACCTGTTCCTCACCAAGACCGTCTACTCGGTGCTGCTCGCGTTCCTGATCGGCCTCGCGGGCGTCGGTTCGCAGATCTTCGGCTACGACCCGATCGGCTATCCGTTCCTGCCGCGCCACGTCACGATCGCGGCCTGGTTCACCATCGGCATCCCGGCCTTCATCCTCTCGCTCGCGCCGAACAACGAACGCGCCCGCAGCGGATTCGTCCGGCGCGTCATGCGATTGGCCATCCCGTCGGGCGTGGTGATCGGCGTGGCCACCTTCGTGGCCTATCTGATCGCCTATGCGGGCCCGGAGGCCACCGAGCAGCAGAAGGAGCAGGCGGGTACCACCGCGTTGATCACGCTGATCATGATCGCGGTGTGGGTGCTGGCCATCGTGGCCCGGCCGTACGTGTGGTGGAAGGTGTTGCTGATCGGCACCTCGATCGCGGCGTATGTGTTCTTGTTCACGGTGCCGTTCACCCGGGAGTTCTTCAAGCTCGACCCGTCGAACGTCGCGCTCACCACGGCCGCATTCATCTGCGGCGCTGTCGGAATCGTGCTCGTCGAGGTGGCCTGGTGGGTGAGCGCGGCGCTGCTCGGCGACAAACGGGAACTGTTTCCGACCGCAAATAGTGCAGGAGCCTGACAAACTGGACACCTGACCCGGCGCGCCGCGAGAAGCCTTGTGCGAGGCGCGTATTCAGTGTTGGAGTACCTTCTCCCATTATGGAGGTACTGCTGCACCAGATCGACGCGTTCGCGGACGCACCGTTCTCGGGCAACCCAGCCGCGGTGATGCCGCTCCCGTCATGGCTCCCGGACACGTTGCTGCAACACCTGGCCGAGGAGAACAACCTCGCCGAAACCGCCTTCTACACCGCGGAATTACCGCCCGACGCGGGCGCCCCGCCGGGGGAGTGGCCCGCGTTCCACCTGCGCTGGTTCACCCCGGCGGTGGAGGTGGACATGTGCGGGCACGCCACGGTGGCCAGTGCCGCACAGATTTTGGAGGATATGCATCCGGGCGCCGATCGGGTGAGCTTCTTCACCCGCAGCGGCTGGCTGCACGTAGACCGCACCGACGACGACGAATTCGTGCTCGATCTGCCCGCCGTACCCGCGGCCGAGGTACAGCCCGACGTCGTGCTCGTCGCCGCGCTCGGCGTCCGCCCGGTGCGCGCGTTCACCGGCGCGGACGAGGTGATCGTGGTGGCCACCGAACAGGAAGTCCGCGACGCCGAACCGATTTTCACCGCGTTCCCGCCGTTGGCGCGCGGCGCGATCGTCACCGCGCGAGGCGCGGACACCGACTTCGTCTCGCGCTTCTTCGCGCCCGGCGTCGGCGTGCCCGAGGACCCGGTCACCGGATCGGCGCACGCGCAACTGGTTCCGCTGTGGGCGACCGAACTCGGCCGGACCGAGCTCACCGCCCGTCAGCTGTCCCGGCGCGGCGGCAGCCTCCGTTGCGAGCTCGTCGGCGACCGCGTGCTGCTGACCGGCCGCTGCCGCCGCTACCTGGACGGCGTTGTGCGCCTACCGGACTGACCGAATCCGCGCGACTCCGGCCCGCCCCGGAGTCGCACCGAGCCACCGCGGTGCCCCATGGCCGCACCGCGGTGAAATCAGGCCTCTGCCGGGATGACACGGGGTTGACTCATCCCGGCAGAGGCCTGCCCGAGTGTCGGCAGCACGCGCCGATCGAGTTACTCCCGCGGCGGCTCCGCCACGGGGAAGAGGATGGGGCTCAGGAGATATCGCGCACGCTGCGGGGCGGACTCGTTGCCGAGGACCGGTACGATGGCCGCGCGCAGCGCGCCGATGAGATCTTGGACCTCGTTGTCGCTCAACCAGATCGCGTGCTGTCGGTAGCCGACGAGGTCGGCGGCGGGATCGGCGTCGTCGCGGTCGAGATAGGCGTTGAACTCGGCGAGCAGGGTGGTCATGGCGATCGCGAAGACGCGGCGGTGGTCTTCGGCGGTGAGGGCCTGGGCGGCGTCGTCTTCGATGGCCGCACGCTCGTCACGCAACCGATAGTGCCGTTCGAGCACACCCCGGACCCGTTGCTCCTGTGCCACTTCCAGGATGCCGTGGCCTGCGAGTAGGTCTACGTGCCGGTACACGGTGGCTTTGGAGACATCGGGCAGCCGTGCGCACAACTGAGCGGTGGTGAGCGTCCGGCCGCCGCGCAGCGCGTGCACGAGGCGCAGGCGCACCGGATGCGCCAGTAGATCGACGGAGTCCATAGGTCTAACTTTCTCACATCTGATAACGTTCTCAAACATGAGAATAGAAGAGGCGGACCTGGCATCCGCGTGGACTGTCCCGGACCGCGTCGATCCCGGCACGTTCGACGAGTACGACGTCATGCTCGACGCGGGTGATCGTGCGGTGCCCGGCACGGTGACCGCGCCGCGCGGTGCACACGCTGGTCCCGGGGCCGTATTACTCGGTGGGGGAGGGCCTTTCGATCGTGACTACACATTCGGGCCGAACAAGCCACTGAAGGATCTCGCCTGGGGATTGGCGAGCCGGGGCATCGTGGTGGTTCGGTTCGACAAGGTCACCTACACCCACCCCGAGGTGACGGCCGACCCCGACTTCACCGTGGCGGTGGAGTACGTGCCCCATGCGGTGTCAGCGCTGCGGCTGCTGCGCGAGTCGGAGAACGTCGATCCGGTACGGACTTTCGTCGTCGGGCACAGCATGGGGGGCAAGCTGGCGCCCCGGGTCGCGGCCGCTGAGCCCACGGTCGCCGGGCTGGTGCTGCTCGCCGCCGACGCCGAACCGATGCACCGGGCCGCGGTGCGGGTGGCACGCTATCTGGCGTCCGTCGCCCCGGGCGCGCAGGCCGATGCCATGGTCGAAACCTTCACGCGCGCGGCGGCGGTGGTGGACAGTCCCGGCCTGTCTCGCGAAACCCCTGCGCACGTCCTGCCTTTCGGTATGGGTGGGGCCTACTGGCTGGACCTGTTGCACTACGACCAGGTCGGTACCGCAGCGGCGCTGCCGCAGCCGATGCTGCTCCTGCAGGGCGATCGTGACTACCAGGTGACCGTCGAGGACGACCTGAGCCGTTGGCGGGCGGGTTTGGCCTCGCGCACCGATGTCACGATTCGCACCTATCCCGCTGCCAACCACATGTTCTTCCCGGGCACCGGGCCGTCGACCGCCGCCGAATACGAACCGGCCCAGCATGTCGACCCTGCCGCTGTCGACGACATCGCCGACTGGATCCTGCGGCACTGAAATTCGGTCAGCGATCCGGAACCGGGCCGTCGTCGGGGCCGGGGAGGGCGGTGTCGAGTTGGTCGGGGAGCAGGGGGACGACGGCGAAGCGGCCGGCTACCGCGTCGGCGGGGAGGGCTTGCACGGCGCGGACGCCGTTCTGGGCGGCCAGGTTTCGAAGGCTTTCGAGGGGGCCGCGCAGTACCAAGCCCACCGTGCAGGGGCAGCCGGCCCGGAGGCGGGCGGCCGAAAGCGCGATGATCCGGGTGGATCGTTCGTCGGGCCCGGGGCGCGGGAGCAGCCAGGCCGCGGCGTCGGCGGAGGCGACGGCCGCCGCGTCGCCCGCGGGCACCGGCACGGCCACGAGCGGGGTCTGCACGCGTGGTATCTGCACCCGGTACAGCACCTGGGCGACGCGCAGGCCGCCGCTGTGCGGCGGGATCTGCTCGGGGGCAACGGCTTCGGTGAACGACACCAGGGCCCAGTGCTCGCCGTCGTCCGTGCCGTTCAGTGAATCCCGCGCCCGGGCAAGGTAATCGGCGACCTGTTCGCCACGTTCCGGGCCGAGCCGATCCGTGAAGACGCCCGCCTCCCGTGGCGGGCTCAGCACACCCAGCAGCACGACGAGACCGACGACGACAACGACCACGGCGCCGAAGAGGAGCCCCCGGCGCAGCGAGCCGCGCCGCGCTCCGGCTCTCCCCGCCGGAGCGGAATCGGCTTGCCCCGCCGGAGCGGAATCGGCTTGCGCCCCAGCGGAGTCCGGCGACCGCCGGTCAGGCATTGCGCAGGACGTCCACGGCGTTCTTCAGATCGTCGGGGTATTCGCTGGTGATCTCCAGCCAGCGGCCGTCGGCCGGATGGTGGAAACCGAGCGAACGGGCGTGCAGCCATTGCCGTTCCAGACCGAGCCGTTCGGCCAGGCGCGGGTCCGCGCCGTAGGTGAGGTCACCACAGCAGGGGTGCCGGATCGCCGAGAAATGCACCCGGATCTGGTGGGTGCGACCGGTTTCCAGATGGATGTCGAGCAGGCTGGCGGCCTGGAAGGCCTCGATGGTGTCGTAGTGCGTGATGCTGGGGCGCCCGTCGGCGGTGACCGCGAACTTCCAGTCGTTGCCCCGGGCCCGGCCGATCGGCGCGTCGATGGTGCCGCTGCTCGGGTCCGGATGTCCCTGCACCAGTGCGTGATACCGCTTCTCGATGGTGCGCTGTTTGAATGCCCGCTTGAGCACCGTGTACGCGTGCTCGGACTGCGCGACCACCATCACCCCGGAGGTGCCGACGTCGAGCCGGTGCACGATGCCCTGGCGCTCGTGCGCGCCGGAGGTGGAGATGCGATAACCCGCCGCGGCGAGGCCGCCGATCACGGTCGGCCCGGTCCAGCCGACGCCGGTGTGCGCCGCGACGCCGACCGGCTTGTCCACCGCGACGATGTCGTCGTCCGCGTAGAGGATGCGCATGCCCTCGACCGGCGCGGCCTCGATCTTCAGCTCCCGCTTGGGTTCCGGGAACACCACCTCGAGCCAGGCGCCCGCGGCCAGCCGATCGGACTTGCCCGCCGCGATGCCGTCGAGCTGCACACTGCCTTCCTCGGCAAGCGCCGCGACCGCAGTGCGGGAAAGGCCGAGCAGCCGGGACAGTCCCGCGTCGACCCGCATGCCGTCGAGCCCGTCGGGCACGGGCATGGTGCGTGTCTCCCTCATGCCGTGTGTCCTTCGGTGCCGGTCTTGCTCGGCGCGGCGGGTTCGACGGCACTGTCCTCGGTGGTGTCGCGTCCGGTCCGCGTGCCGTTCGGCTCGAATCCGAACACGGTCAGCACCACCAGCAGGATCGCGCCGCACACGATCGAGGAGTCCGCCACGTTGAACACCGGCCACCAGCCGATCGCGATGAAGTCGACCACATGCCCCTGCAACGGTCCCGGTGCACGGAACAACCGGTCCACCAGGTTACCGAGCGCGCCGCCCAGCACCATGCCGAGACCGATGGCCCACCACAGCGAGCGCAGCGTGCGCCCGATCCGGATCACGCCGATCACCACGGCCGTCGCGACCAGGGTGAGCAGCCAGGTCATGCCGGTCGCCATGGAGAACGCCGCACCGGGATTGCGGACCAGGCTGAACCTGGCGAAATCGCCGATGATCGAGACCGGCTCGCCCGGCTTCAGGTTCGCCACCACGATGCTCTTGGTGAGCAGGTCGAGGGCCAGCAGCACCGCGGCGATGATCAGCAGGGTGCGTAACCGCTGCGGTGGGCGCGCCGGTGTGTCCGGTGGTGTCGCGCCCGTGCCCGGGGGCGTCGCCGACGGTGCGGACGGCGTGGCAGCCGCCGCTCCCTCAGCGGTCGGTGCGGGGTTCTCCTCGGGCGGCCGGTCATCACTCACACCCACCATCATCGCTCGAGCGACGCGACACCTTGTGCGGTGGTCACCCGCAAGTCCCAGCTGACACTCAGGAACCGGTCGTACCCTGATGCTCGTGACGGTGTTGTCTTCCCCCCACATTCCCAGGCGTGCGCGCTCGGGTGTGCTGCTCATAGTGCTCGCGGTCGGCCTGACCACGTTCGGAACCGGCTGCAGCGACGGCGCTCAGTCGCGGTCGGAGGCCGACAGCACCGAGCCGCTCGGTTACGGAAAAGAAGTGACCGTGCCCATTCCGGCCGCGATCACCACCGTCGTGTCGCCCGGCGCGGAGCCGCGCTCGCTGCTGCGGCCCGACTATCCGGCGGGCACCGTGCAGCAGGTGACGCTGCATACCTCGCACCGGATCGAGCAGCAGATCAACGATCAGGACGCGCGCGACTTCTCCACGCCCGCGTTGTCGATCCCGATGACCGCGAAAACCGACGCGGACGGCATCGATCTCACGCTCGGCGCCGTCACCACCCCGGATCCGACGCTGGCCAAGGCGTTGACGAAGACCGACGGCTCGCACGCCGGTTTCGATCTGAGCGATCTGGGCGCGATCACCGCGCTGCGGCTCGAGCCCGCACCGGAAACCTCGAACCCGGCCAGAGCCGCGCTGGAACAGGCCTTCTATCAAGCGGTCTACCGTTCGATCGCGTTCCCCGATCAGCCGGTCGGCGAGGGCGCGGTGTGGACGGTGCGCCAGGAGGTGACCGGCGGGGTCATCCTCGAACAGATCACCACCGCGACGCTGACCAAACGCGAAGGCGACCGGCTGACCATCGAATTGGACGTCACGCAGCAGCCGAAGTCGAAGGTGTGGAACCTGCCCAACGACGCGGGCAAGCTCGACATCCAGGACTACGTCATGCAGGGCACCGGCACCATCACCGTCGATCTCGGCCTGCCGCTGCCGGTGGCCGGGTCGATCACGGTCGGCGGCCACCAGGCCTACCACGATCCGCGCAGCGAAAGCGTGCTGCAACAGACGATCGACACGCAGGTGTCGTGGACGGAATGACCCGTGGCCGCGGCCTGATGCTGGCCGCGGCGACCACCGCGTTCGTCTCCGCGTGCGGGTCCTCGTCCTCGTCCGCGCCCCCCGCGGGACCGGAGCTGCCGCCGCTCGGCCCGGCCGCGACCGCCGCGCCGGTGCAGAGTCCACCGGCTACCGACTCCGATCGGCTTTATCGGCAGCTGCTCACCGGCGCCGATCTGCCTCGCGACTTCACCGCGTTGCCGCCGCGGGCCGACGCGCCGACCGGCGCGCCGACCACCCCGACCGATCCGGCCGACTGCGCGAAGGTGCTCACACCATTGGGGGAGCAGCGTCCGGGCGCGCTGGCGCAGGCCGCGATCCAGTACGCGGGGCCGAATTTCTCCAGCATCGACATCGATGCGGCCAGCTATCGGAACGACGCGGTCGCACCCGCGTTCGCACAGATGCAGGCGACGCTGCGACAGTGCGTCCACTACTCCGGCGCCGACGCCACCGATATTCCGATCGACTACCGCGTCGGCGGCCTCACCCCGCCGCGCGCCGGTGACGCCGCCACCGCCTTCCAGGTGCGGACCAGCAGCGAAGGGCTCACCTTGCATTCCGCGGTGGCGATCGTGCAGGTCGGGGCCACGCTGGCGCAGATCGCGGTGACCGCGCCGGAAGCAGTGGACGAACGGGTGCTCAGCGAACTCACCGCGGCGCAGGTGCGCAAACTACAAGGGGTGCCGGGCCCCTGATTCGAACAGTTCGGCTAGCCCGGTAGCACCGAATCACCGACCACCCGAATAGTTTTCGCAGCCAACGGCCGCGGGGCCGGGCCGCCGGCCACCGTGCCGTCCAGCGCGTACCTGCTGCCGTGGCAGGCGCAATTGATGGTGCCGCCGGAGACGGTCGCGACCTTGCAGCCCGCGTGCGTGCATACCGCGGACAGTCCGACGAACGACCCAGCACTCGGCTGAGTGATCACGGTGTCGCCGACGATCACCCCGCCGCCCACCGGAATATCGGCCGTCTTGGCGATCGCGTCGGCCGTCGCGTTACCCGGCGGCTCGGCCTGCACCGGTTTCGGCACGGGCGCAGCATCTTCCTTGCCATAGGTGGTGCACGCGGTGAGCGCCGCGGCGGCGACAACGGTGCTCGCCGCGACCACGGTGCGGCGCGTGAGCTGTGGTTCGTCGTGCGTCATGGGGTCGATCTCCGATCAGAAGGTGAGGCCGTTGTGCTGGAAGAACCAGAGCGACGAGGTGAGCCAGAGTCCGGTGAGCCCGCTCAGCACCAACCCGCCCGCCGCCGGAATCACCCAACCGGGCAACCCCTTTCGCGTGAGCAAGAGCATCTTGGCGACGAACGCGCCGTAGAAGCAGCAGCCGAGCAGCGAGTGCCAGAGCACCCGGGCGTCGTAATCCTGAAAACCCAAGGCGTACAGACAGTGCACCGCGACCGGCACACTCACCAGCACGGCCAGCCTGCCCGACCAGACGTGCGCGGTCGCGATCCAGGACGGTGTGCGCACGGGCAGCTTGCCGTACATCGCCAGCGCCGAAACGAACTGACCGAGTGCGAGCACGAAAGCGACGGTGGCCAGCCACGCTTTCACCGCCTGCGGACCGGAGAACCCGGCGACATTGACCGAGAAGGCCGACGGCTCATGCGTTTTCCCGTACACGCCGAGCAGTACCGCTACTGCGGCGCCGACCAGCACGGCAACGGCGATGGCCGCCGCACCGGCTTGTGGCCGTCCGAGGGGCGCGGTCTCGCGCTCAGCCGACACTGTCACCACCGCTTACCTTGGTCGCCATGATCTTCTTGCCGTTGACGATTGCGGTCGCGTCCGCGGCCAAGGCCGGTGCGGGCGAGGTGCTGCCGTCGGCGGCCCGCTGGACGCCGGTGACCGCGCCGTTGCCGTCGACGATCCAGCTCTGCCGCACGCCGCCCTCGGTGTAGACGTAGAGTCCGGCGGGCGATTGCACAGCCGCAGTGCTGAATTCCCACTGCTTCGCACCGAGGGTGAGCGTGCCGGTGACGGTCTTGCCGTCATAGCGTCCGTCCAGCCCGGCCTCGTTCCTACCGGTCAGCTTCAGCGTTGCGTCCACGGCAGTGCCCTGCAACCAGGACTCGACCGAAGCCCCGTCGCAGGCATAGGCGATCGCCTTGCCCTCTTCGACGGTGATCGACAGCGTGATCGGTGCGCCCGTCGCCGGTGCGATCCTGCCGACATAGTCCGCTTTCGCCGGAAGCCGCACCGGCACAGGCACATCGGTAAGCGGCGCTGCCGGGGCGACCACACTTGGGGTTCCTGCCGTATTCTTCTCCGCCGCAGCGGGTTCGGTCTCTTTCGACATATTGACAACGATCAACCCGATGCCGAGCACCGCCACCGCAGTCAAGGTGAGCCAAGGCCCGAGACGTCTCATAAGATCTCCTCGAAACACGGCCGCCAGATCACGCGCACCGCTTTCCCTTGTCTACGGCCCACCCACCCCTGCGGTTCAACCACGCATCACATCTGCGCCCAGCGTGTGTTCGCTGCGGGCGAGCGGCCGACGTCCAGCAATGCATCTGAATGGTCAGGGGATGAAGGGGGTGGTGGTGCGGGCGGTGCGGAGGGCGGTGGCCCACCAGAGGAGTTGGTCGACGGTAGCGGTGGTGGCGGCTTCGAGGTCGGGGTCGCGGCGGGGCCAGGAACCGTTGGGGGCGAAGCGTTGCCAGGCCTTGGTGATGGTGAGGGTGCGGCGGATGGGTACTGCGTTGAGTTCGCCGAAGACCTGGCGGAGCTGGGTGGCGGCGTGCCCGCCGTCGGAGTCGGTGCCGTAGCCGACAACGGTGACCGGCTTGGCCGCCCACTCGGTGTCGAACCAGTCGATGGCGTTCTTCAGGGCGGCGGGGAAACTGCGGTTGTATTCGGGCGTGACCACGACGAACGCGTCGGCGGCGGCGAGCCGATCGCCGAACTGCCGCACCGCGATCGGCGCCGGTTCGTCGTGGCCCGTCAGTTGGTCGGGCAGCCCGGCCGTCGCGAGGTCGAGCCGATCCACCTGCAGGTCGCGGCGGCGCAGCTGCCGGGCGAACCAATCGGCCACGGTCGGCCCGAACCGCCCGGTGCGGGTGCTGCTCTGGATCAGCACCACCCGCAACCGGTCCGGATCGCCCGCCACCCGACTCGCGTACCGCGCCGGGTCGCTTCCGCGCTGCTGTGTCACAGCGTGTCCTTGACGGGCGCGTCGAGGAAGGCCGGGATCATCGGCAGCAGCAGGTCGGGCCGGTGCACCAGCGTGACGTGCGTGGTGCCGGGCAGGATGGCCAGCTGTGCGTTCGGCAGCCCGGCCGGGGTGTCGCCCATGATGCCGCCGCCGAAGAGCCGGAACATCTCGACCGCGTGCTCGGGCCGGACGATATCGGAATCGCCGATCACGGTCAGGGTCGGCGCCTTGATCTTGCGGGCGTCGTCGGGCGCGACCTCCGGGATGCCGTTCATGTCCTGCTCACGTACCCGCTCGACCAGCTTCGGGAAGTCCTCCGGGCGCGGCGCGTTCTTCAGGTAGTCCTCGTGGAACGGCGACCCGTGCAGCATCTCGGGCTTCAGGTCGGCGAGCCCTTCGAGCAGCCCGGGATGCATGCCGCCCGCACCCAGCGACCCCGCCGCGAGGATCTGCTTGCGCACCAACTCCGGGTTCTTCAGCGTGATCTCCAGTGCCACACCGGCGCCCATGCTGTAGCCGAGAATGTCGGCCCGCTGCACGCCGATCTGCTTCAGTAACGCCACGGTGTCGGCGGCCATCTGCGGGGTCCGCAGCAGCCGATCGACATCGGCGGTGCGGCCGTGCGCCTGCTGTTCCACCGCGATGACCTGGCGGGTCTTGGACAGTTCGGGGATCAGCTGGCCGAAGTCGGTGTCGATGCCCGAGAGCGCGCCGTGCAGCAGCACCAGCGGCGGCTGATCGGTCGCAGCACCGTGCACCTCGTAGTACATGTGCAGACCGTTGACGTCGGCGTAGGCGCCGGGCGTGGACTTCTCGGGCTGGTCCGCGGTCGCGCAACCGGTCAGCAGCGCGGTGGTGGCGAGGGCAGCGGCGGCGAAGACGGTGGTGAGTTTCATCGGAGGCTCTTTTCTGTGGGGAGTTCGTCCTGCGTTGTCACCAACTCTGCGCGGCCTGCCTTCCGGTTTGTTTACGGTGTGATTCCGCCCCTCGAGGGCATGGTTAAGCTGCCCGTATGCGGTTTGGTGTGCTCGGTCCGTTGACGGTCTGGACGGACGGCGGCACAGTCGTGCCGATTCCCGGGACAAAGGTGCGGGCGTTGCTGGCCGACCTGCTGGTGCAGCCGGGGCAACCGGTGTCGAGCGATCGCCTGATCGATGACATCTGGGCCGACGACCCGCCCGGCAACCCGGCGGGCACCCTCGCCGCGAAGGCCTCGCAATTGCGCCGGGCGCTGGAGGACGCCGAGTCCGGCGCCCGGGAGCTGGTGGTCTCGCCGCCGCCCGGCTACCGGCTCGCCACCACCGCGGTGGACGCGTTGCGTTTCCGGGAATTGGTGGCCACCGCGCGGGCGTCCACCGAGCTGCGCGAGCGGGCGCGCACCCTCACCGAGGCGCTCGCGCTGTGGCGCGGCCCCGCGTTCGCCGACTTCCGGGACGCCACGTTCGCCCAGCCCGCCATCGCGCAGCTGACCGAGCAGCGCCTGGTCGCGGTGGAGGAACTGGCCGAGGCGCGCCTGGCTCTCGGCGAATACCGGGACGTCGCGGGGGAACTCGCCGCGATCGTCGCCGAATATCCACTGCGGGAACGTCTTCGCGCCGCACAGCTGAAGGCGCTCTACGGCGCGGGCAGGCAGGCCGAGGCGCTGGACAGCTACGCGGATCTGCGTAGGCAGCTCGCCGACGAACTGGGTCTGGACCCCAGCCCGGAGCTGGTCGCGCTGCACGGCTCGATCCTGGGCCAGGATTTGGTGCTCACCGCCGCGCCGCCGGCGCCGGTGCTGCGGCGGCGCACCTCGAACATCCCCGCCCAGCGCACCGAACTCATCGGGCGGGCACACGATCTCGCCGAGGTGCGGCGCGCGGTGGACGAGGCCAGGCTGGTCACGCTGACCGGTCCGGGCGGTGTCGGCAAGACCCGGCTGGCCTTGGCCGCGGCCGCCGCGCTCACCGACCGTTTCGCCCAGGGCGCCTGGCTGGTCGAATTGGCGCCGCTGCAACCCACTGCCGCCGACGGCCCCTGTTTCCTCGTCGACGCGGTCGCGCAGGTGCTCGACATCCGCACCGACGACGGCGGCGACCCCGTCGAACTGGTTCGCGCCGCGCTGGCCGAGCAGGAACTGCTGCTCGTTCTCGACAACTGTGAACATGTCGTCGATTACGCCGCCGATCTGGCGGAGCTGCTGCTCGGCGCCGCGCCGAACCTGCACATCCTGGCGACCAGTCAGGAGCAGCTGCGCCTGCCCGCCGAAGAGGTCGTCGCGGTCGAACCGCTGACCGTGCCGGCTGCCGACACCGACCTGGTCGCCCTCGAAAATGCCGGTGCGGTCCAGCTTTTCGTGACCCGCGCGCGGGCGAGCGATCGTAATTTCGTGCTGGACGCGGACACCGCGGCCGCGGTCGCCACCCTCTGCCGCCGGCTCGACGGCATCCCGCTCGCCCTGGAACTGGCCGCGACCCGGGTCCGCGCGCTCGGCGTGCACGAGATGGTCGCCCGGCTCGATGACCGCTTCCGGCTGCTGGCCACCGGTCACCGCGGCGCGCCGCCCCGCCAGCAGACGCTGACCGCGATGATCGACTGGAGCTGGGGGCTTTTGGACGAGACGGAGCAGACGGTGCTGCGCCGCCTGGCCGTTCACGCAGGCGGCTGCACCCTGGAGGCGGCCGAGATCGTCTGCGCCACAGGGGGATCGCACGGCCATCCGCCCGCCGGACCGATATCCGGCAACAGTGTGATCGCGCCCGGCCCCGGTATCGTGCTCGATCCGTCGACGGTCGCCGATGTGGTAGGGCGGCTGGTGGATCGATCGCTGGTGCAAGCCGTCGGCCGGCGGTACCGACTGCTGGAGTCGGTGGCGGCGTTCAGCATGGATCGCCTGGCCGAAGCGGGGGAGTTCGATACGGCCTTCGAGGCGCACCATCGGTACTACCTGGAACTGGCCGAGCGGGCAGCCCCCGAGCTGACCGGCGCCGATCAACGCCGGTGGCTGCTGCGGTTGGACGCCGAGGTCGCGAATCTGCGGGTGGCACTGGACGGTTACCTGCGCGCGGGCGCGGCCGAGCACGCACTGCGGTTGGTGAACGCGCTCGCCTGGTACTGGTTCCTGCGCGGGCGGCTGGCCGAGGCGCGGCGCTGGTTCGAGGCCGCGCTGGCGCTGGGCGGCGCACCCGAGCAGCGCGCGCCCGCACTGGCCTGGCGGGCCGGGTTCGCCTTTCAGCAGGCGGAATTCACCGGCGGCGCGGCCAAGCGGGCCGAGGTGTTCGCGGTGTTCGACACCATCGACGATCCGGCGGGGCGGGCCAGGGCCGAACTGTTCCTCGCCGTCTCCGCGCTGGATTCGGGCGACCTGCCCGAACTGGAAGGCCTGGTGCACCGGGCACTTCCGGTCTGCGAGCGGCTCGGCGACCGCTGGGGCGTGGCCACCGCGCATGTGGCGCTGGCGCAGGCCGCGCACAGTCGCGCGGATCTGACGGCGCTGGCGCACCACGCGCGCTCGGCCGCGCGCCTGTTCGCCGAGATCGATGATCGCTGGGGCAGGCTCCAGGCCGCGGAATGGCTTGGTGGCCTGGCCGAATTGACCGGCGACCTGGCCGGTGCCGCCGACATCCACACCGAGGCATTGGGTTTGGCGCAGGAGCTGGAGCTGTGGGGCCAGGTGTGCACCCATCTGTGCTGGCTCGGCTGGATCGCCATGCAGCACACCGAATTCGAGCGTGCCCGCGGCATGGGCGAGCAGGCGCTGCGTCTGGCCGCCGAGCACGGTTACGGCCCGAGCCGGGTGTTCGCCTCGATCGTGCTGGCGTTCACCGCGCGCCGGGTCGGCGAATCCGAAGCGGCCGAACGCATGCTGCGCGAGCTGTTGGCCATGACGCCGACGGAGGGCGAGGAGACGCCGCTGTTCCTGCCCATGTTGCAGGTCGAACTCGGCTACCTGCACGAGCAACGCGGGGAGTTCGCCGCGGCGCTGGCCATGCACCTCGACGCCCTCGACGGCGCCCAGCGCATCGAAGCGCCCCGCGACACCGCCTTCGCGCTGGCCGGTCTCGCGGCCGCCGCCGGGGCGCTCGGCGAATTCGATACCGCGGCGCAGCTTTTCGGGGCCGCCGAAACCGTCCGCGAGGCGAACGGCATGCCGCTGCTCCCGGCCGAACGCCCGGACATCGAACGGCCCGCCGCCGCTGTCCGCGCCGCCCTCGGCGAGGCCGCGTTCACCGAGGCGCACACGGCGGGCGCGAAACTCACCGTGGCCGAGGCTCGGCGGCTGGCCGCGGCGACCACCCCGAGCTGAACGGCGCACGCGGGGGCGGACCCGGTCCCCCTCATCGATGGGTAACCGGGTCCGCCGTCAGCGGGTTACCCCGCAGCGATCGTGTCGAAAACCTTGGATCCTGGTCGCGAGGGACCCGGCCCGCCCCTCGTCAGTCGGCCGGGTCCGTCGCGGTGCGGGCTCACCCGCGGGCGATGGCCTCGAAGACCTTGGGGTCGACCAGGGTCGAGGTGTCGCCGAGTTCGCGGCCCTCGGCCACGTCACGCAGCAGCCTGCGCATGATCTTGCCGCTGCGGGTCTTCGGGAGTTCCGGCACGAGGTGGATCTCGCGGGGCCGGGCGATCGGGCTGATGTCGTGCGAGACCGCCGCTTTCAGCTCGGTGACGAGGGTCTCGCCGGTGTTCGCCGCGCCCGCGGCGAGGATGACGAAGGCGACGATGGCCTGGCCGGTGGTCTCGTCGCTGGCGCCGACCACGGCGGCCTCGGCGACCCCGGAGTGACCGACCAGCGCCGATTCCACCTCGGCGGTGGAGATCCGGTGGCCCGATACGTTCATCACGTCGTCGACCCGGCCGAGCACCCACAGGTCGCCGTCGGCGTCGAGCTTCGCGCCGTCACCGGCGAAATACCAGCCGGCGGCGGCGAATCGGGCCCAGTAGGTGTCGCGGAACCGGTCCATGTCGCCCCAGATGCCGCGCAGCATCGACGGCCACGGCTGGTCCAGCACCAGCAATCCGGCTGCGCCGCGGCCGAGTTCGACGCCGTCGTCGTCGACGACCTTGGCCGAGATGCCGGGCAGCGGTGTCATCGCCGCGCCGGGTTTGGCGGCGGTGACGCCGGGCAGCGGCGAGATCATGATCGAACCGGTCTCGGTCTGCCACCAGGTGTCCACGATCGGCGTGCGATCGCCGCCGATGACCTCGCGGTACCAGCGCCACGCTTCCGGGTTGATCGGCTCGCCGACGCTGCCGAGCAGCCGCAGCGACGACAGGTCGTGTGCGTCGGGGATCTCGCGGCCCCACTTCATGAACGTGCGGACCAGCGTCGGTGCCGTGTAATAGATGCTGACGCGGTACTTTTCGATGATCCGGAAATGCCGGTGCTCATCGGGCGAGTTCGGGGTGCCCTCGTAGACCACTTGGGTGGCGCGGTTGGCCAGTGGTCCGTAGACGATGTAGCTGTGGCCGGTGACCCAGCCGATATCGGCGGTGCACCAGTAGACGTCTTGTCCGGCTTTGTGATCGAAGACGTTGTGGTGGGTGTAGGCGGTCTGGGTGAGGTAGCCGCCGCTGGTGTGCAGGATGCCCTTGGGTTTTCCGGTGGTGCCGGAGGTGTAGAGGATGAACAGCGGGTGCTCGGCGTCGAAGGCCTGCGCCTCGTGCTCGGGCGAGGCATCGGTGACGGTGTCGTGCCACCAGAGGTCGCGTCCCTCGGTCCACGGCACCTCGATTCCGGTGCGCCGCACCACCAGTACGTGCTCCACGGTGGACGGCGCACCGCCG
>NZ_BAUA01000208.1 GCF_000710915.1 Nocardia brasiliensis IFM 10847 | reverse complement strand
CACAGCTGCGCAGCAAGGACATGAAAATCGAGCTCACAGAGCAGGGTAAAGCCCTACTGGCCAAACGTGGATTCGATCAGGTGCTGGGTGCGCGCCCGCTGCGTCGCACCATCCAGCGCGAGATCGAGGACCAGCTCTCCGAGAAGATCCTCTTCGGCGAGATCGGCCCCGGCCAGACCATCGTGGTCGACGTCGAAGGCTGGGACCGTGTCGCGGATCCCGACGGCGCGGAAGCCGCGAGCTTGGTATTTCGAGTGGAAAGCCGGGAGATTTCGCTGACCTGATTCCGCTGTAATCCGCCGCGCAACACACGACGTGTTGTGCGGCTTCGGCGTGCAATTAATCAGTGCTAATTCGGTGGGACCGGAAATTAATCTTGATACTTGGCCCTTTTGATTCTGCTCATATCATTGACCTAGATAAGTTCAAAAACATATAGTTAATGAGGATCGTTCCAACTAGTACCGCAGACGCTGGAGGTGTCTGGATTGAGCGCCATCAAAGAGACGTACGAATCGCTGAACTTAGAACCGAAGCCGATCCGTCCGCACATCCTCGCCGCCGCTACCGTGGCCTTCGGCGAGGACTACTACGCGGCACGGAAAGAGACCATCAATCTCTCCGGTTTCGTCCAACTGAACAAGTGGCCGATGCCCGGATTCGAGCACCGCGTCGACGAAAGGGGCTACGCGGAGTTCCAGACCGAGTTGATCTCGGCGCCCGAGGTCGGTATCAAGGGCTTCAGCTACGAGTTGGACGACCGCATCCAGGTGCTGTCCAACCCGTTCCTGCCCAATACCGGTCACGTACGGCAGATCACGCCCGGCAAGAACTTCCCCGCGGAGTTCAACATTCGCCGGTTCGGCATCCTGGAGTCCAGCACGTTGCGCCTGGCACACCGCAACGTGATCGACATCTACGGGGTCGTCGACCACATCCCGCCGTTCAAGAAGCCACTGACCGGCCCGTACCTCGGCAAGCCGCGGGGCGACGGACCGTTCGACGTGATCGTCGGGCCCAACGTGGTCCGGGGCACCACCTTGCCCGAGGCCTGGTACCCCGCCAACGATGACAACGAGCCGGTGGGCATCACGCCGAGCATGTTCTTCATGCCCAGCGCCGGGCCGTGCATCTCCATGCTGGTCGATCCGTCGATGATCATGCAGGTGTCGTTGGAGGGCCAGGCCAAGCTGGAGGTGGGCGGTAAGGAAGTGACCGTCGACCTGGCCGGTGATTACAAGAACGCCGCAGGCACGGAGATCCTGCTGTTCGGACCGGAGAAGCACGACGAGGGTGCCGGCGTGCTGGCACAGATCTCGCGCGTCGCGATCTCCGGCCACTGCGCCGCGCTCGGCGGCCGCGTGATGCTGCGAGTCAGCTTCCCGCGGGTGTCCGGTGGCACGCTCGGCGAAGGCAGCGAAGACAGCCTGAGCCGCATCCGCTACCCCAGCGAGCTGCACATCGATACCGAGTTCGAGCTGGTCACGCCCGACGTGACGCTGTACGCGACGAACCCGGTGCATGTGTTCGGCAAGCTGTCGAGCATGGAGGCCACGGGCACCGAACTCCAGATGAACGGCACGGACACCGCGCTGGTCACCACGGAGGACGAGGTCAAGGCCAGGCTGACGGGCATCAACCTGGTCATGCGGGATTCGTTTGTCGGCGAGCACGCGGCCGTCAACGTATAGGCGGGCTTTCCCGGGCGGTCTTCGCTTGACGCGGGCCGCTCGGGTGAGTTCCCTTGAGTTATCAATAGCGATAGTTCAGCCTTGCTGGTCCCTCACCGCGTTGTCGGGAGGGACCAGCGTCCACGACCGGAGGCAGGCACTGTGGACCCGTTGACCCTTCTCATGCACCAGGTGATGCTTTCCGACCGGCCGCGGATGAATGCCTACGAGCAGGCGCTCGCGCAGGTCGTCGAGCCCGGCTCGATCGTGATCGACGTCGGCGCAGGAACTTTGGCGCTGTCGCTGCTGGCGCTGAAACACGGCGCCGAGCACGTGTACGCGATCGAGGCGGACCCGGATATGGCGGCGGTGGCCGACCGCATCATCGCGACCAACGATCTGAAAGAACAACTCACTCTGATCCAGGGTGACGCGCGGGCGGTCCGGCTGCCGCGCAAGGCCGATGTCATCGTCTCGGAGATGATGGGCAATCTCGGCCCGGAAGAGAACATGATGCGCGTGCTGGACAGCGTCGCCCGCAAGAACCTGGCGCCGAACGGCCGGATCATCCCGCGCGAGCTGAGCACCACCCTGGCCGCCATCGAATTCGATGACGAGGGCTGGGGGATGTGGGGACAGGACTTTCACGGCTTCCGGCTCGACGCCGTGCAGGACTTCGCCGAGCCACGCGCCCAGCTGCACTTCTTCCAGCGTGCGCCGCGGCTGCTCAGCGATCCCGTGCCGATCGCGGACCGCGTGCGGCTGCCCATCGCGCGGCCCGGCAGTTTGCACGCCGTCATGGGGTTCTTCACCGCCGACCTGATCGACGGCGTCTCCCTGTCGAATTTCCCTTCGTACCAAGGATGTAACTGGGCGGTGTGGATCTGGCCGCTGCGGCACACGCCGGTGCGCGCCGGCGATGCCATCCAGGCGACGGTGCATCGGCCGTCCGGTTCCGCCCGATCCCGGGTGGTCACCGACTGGCGGCTGGACTGCACGATCGCTCGGGGAGGGGAGGGGTGATGCCGATTTCCGTCGGAACTGTGCGCGACATCCCCGTACGCGCGCTGAAACTGTGCGGCCTGACCTGGTCGGGGGATCTGCTCTGGTTCTCCGAAGGCGTGCTCAACCAGATCATCGCGATCGACCCGGCGACGGGAGCGGTCGAACATCGAATCCCTTGTGCGGCAGTCCGGTCCGACCTCACCACGATGGGTGGCCATCTGATCCAGATCGTCGGCGACGACCGCGCCTTGCGCGTGATCGATCCGGCGACCGCGGATACGGTCGCGGAGTTGCCGAATCCCCGTCCGGGCGAAGGGTTGTCCGGAATCGAGGCGGCCCAGCACGGGGTGTGGCTCGGTTACGAGAATCGGAAGGCGATCGATCTGCGCACGCCCGACGGTCTGCAGTTGATCGACACCATCCCGGTGCACGCTCGGCCCGCGGGCGTCACCGTTTCCGACGACTACCTCGCCTACGCCGACTACAAGAACGCCATGATCAATCTGGTCAGCCTGGTGAGCCGTCGTGAGGTCGCTTCTTACCATGTCGCGGGCAATCCGACCGGACTGACCTGGGACGGCAGCCGGATCTGGTACTGCGACCACACCACCTTGCAGTTGCGGGCGATCATGGTGCCCGGCATCAGTGCCGGATAGCCGGTTTCGCCTTCGTCGCGTCCAGATCGCGCTGTAGGTCGCAGGGCAGCAACGGTTCCCGGAGCAGGCGCAGATAGCGTTCGGCGACGGGCTGATCCGTCGGCCCGGCGGCCAACCAGGCGCCGACCAGCCGGGCGCCCTCGATGTAGGTGACCGTGTATGCCCGCCACAGCGGGTCGGTCAGGAAGCGCACCATGTGCTGAGCGCGGTCGCGCGGCAGCAACAGCCACCGCTCGAGATAGTCGGTGACCTCGTCGACCGTGGCTCCCCGGTCGTGCAACATGATCGCCGCGTCCTGGCGAGCTGCGAACAGCCGCTGCAGCTGGGCCCGCACCCGCTCGACCAGCTCGCCGTCACTGAAAATCCCTTCCGCGGCGAGGATTTGCGCTGTCCATTCGCCCCACCCGGCGCCCAGGACCGCCACGTGCGCGAGTTCGGCGGTGCCTTCCGAGAGCAGGCATTGCGGCGTGTTCACCAGTGCGATGAGCTGTTCGCCGTGTCCGTGCTCGCGCACGAGTCCGGCCTCCTTGAGGCAGTGCTCGGTGTGATGGCCGGGATAGGATTCGTGGGTCACCAGGATCGGCAGCGCCGCGATCGCGCGCCCGGCCTCGTCGTTGAGCGCGACCTTCGAGCGGAAGCCGCCCAGATACCGGTTGAACGCGTTCCAGGGCTTGCCGTGCACCACTTCGTAGTCGACGCGCTCGCCGGCCGGCAGGCCGAACAGCGGTCGTGCCAACCCCCGCAGTTCGTCGGAAACCGCCTGTGCGGCTTGCTGTAAGCGGTCCGGTGGAACGCGATTGCGCTCGTAGTACGCGTCGAGCCGCTCCTGCACTCCGCCAGTGCCCGGTAGCAACTCGGCGATCGCCTCGTGTGCGTCGGCATAGCACGCCGGATCTCCGAGCGCGATCTCCACATCGAAGTACTGACGAATCTCGTCCCGGAAGGGTATGTCCGTGCCGGACAGTCGTTTTCCCACGCACTCCAGCGCCGTGAGTTGCGCCGACAGATACCGCTGCCGCGAGTCGGACAGCCCGGAGTCGGCGAGTTCGGCCCGCAGCCGAGCCGCCTGCCGAGCCAGATCGGCTGGGGCTGCAGGTGATTCGTCCGCAACTCGGGCCGCAAGTCGTGGATCGCCGAACCAGCAGTCCACGAAACCGTCGATCAGTCTTCCCAGACGCAGCCCCAGCAGCAGGTATTCGCGGACCACCGGCTCGTAGGCCGGGCGCTCGGATTCGGCGCCGCTCATTCGGCGGGGTCGAGCCAGAGGTTGGACAGATCGAACCACCGATCGATGGTGGGCATGGCGATCGCGTTGCGCACCCGGGCGCCCTTGATGTGCGGGATGGTCGGCGCGTGCACCAGGATCGGTACGATGGCCGCGTCTTTCATCACCTGCAGATCCACCGCGTGCCAGGCCGCGTGCGCCTGGGCCGGGTCGGTCGCCGAGAGCGCCTCGTCGATCATGCGGTCGACCTCGGGGTTGCTGTAGCACCCGTAGTTTCCGGTGCCGCGAATCTCGTTGGTCTGCAACATCGGTTGCAAGAAGGCGCGCCCGTTGTTGCCGAACCAGTCCGGTGTCCAGGCCGGCGTCGAGATATCCCATGCGCCCGCGCGCGCATTGGCCGGGTCCCGGAGAAACGGGTAGAAGTCGGTGTGCCCCAGGGCGACGACACGCAGTGTGATGCCGATTTTCGCGAGATCGATCGCCACCGCGGCAGCGACTTCGGGGTTCGCGTCGACATCGCGATGCGCGATCGTCAGCGTCAAGCCGTCCGGATAGCCCGCGGCGGCCAACAGCGCCCGC
Organism: Nocardia brasiliensis IFM 10847; assembly: GCF_000710915.1. GTDB lineage: Bacteria > Actinomycetota > Actinomycetes > Mycobacteriales > Mycobacteriaceae > Nocardia > Nocardia brasiliensis_A. Next base: position 49,416 of record NZ_BAUA01000208.1, on the reverse strand, counting down.
GCCTTCTCCGGATCGCCGCGATCACCCGGTGTCGCGTAGAGATCGAAGTCCTCGTAGCCGTAGTTGCCCGGCGGAATCGCGGAGCGGGCGGGCCACATCACCGTGCCGACACTCAGCTCGTCGAAGATGCGGACCATCACGGTCTTGTCGATCGCGTAGGAGATCGCCTGGCGCACTTGGGGTTTGCCCATGGCCCCGCCGGCGTTCGGGCTGACGGTGTTGAACACCAGGTACGGGTTCAACGCGTAGCCGAGGTTGTTGCCCGGATCGGTGGGGTTCTCGTCGTAGGTCTCGGTGACCGGCGACGCCCAGGACAGGTCCGCGTGCCCGGCTCTGATCCGCTGCCCGACCTGCTGCGGCGTCGCCTTCTCCATGACCACCTCGACACCGTCCAGATACTGGTGCCGTACCGGATCGGTCTCTTGCTGCCACACCGGGTTTCGGGCCATGCGCAGGTGCTTGCCATGGCTGTAGTGGGTCAGCCGGTAGGGCCCCAGCGACCTGACGTTGCGCCGGAATTCCGGACTGTCGGGGACGAAGTCGTCGTATTCGACCGGGGCAGGTGAGGCGAACATCATCGAGATGATGTGGATGAAGTCGAGGGCGGGGCGGATCAATTCGAACACCAGGGTGCGATCGTCGACCGCGGTGATCCCCGGGATATCGCGAGAGTTCTGGAACCGGGCGAGCTCGGCCGGCGCCGGGTTCCGATCGGGTACCGCGGCGGCGTAGTCGTCGCAGTATTCGGCCACGCCCTTGATGGTGCTGGTGTAGTAGTGGATCGCACCTGCGCGGAGCACGGGGTTGCACATGCGTTTGAACCCGCGGACGAAGTCGTGTGCGGTCACCTCGCGCGGGGGAGTGGTGTCCCACCGGACTCCTGGGCGCAGGCGCACGGTATAGGTCAGGTGGTCGCGACTGAGACCGCCGTTGTCGACCGTGGGGATCTCCAGCGCGACATCGGGTACCGGCGTCACCTGATTCCAGTCGTGCAGGTGCGCCACCGGGCGGTAGGTGAACAGCTGGCGGGTGAACAGCCTGATGATCTGCCCGGACAGCATGTAGTAGGAGCTCGCCGGGTCCACGTGATCCATGCTTCCCGGCCCGTACAGGCGCAAGGTGCCGCCGTACTTTGGCTGATCACCGTTCATTGCTCCGACCTCCTGGTCCGGACCGTGCCGAAAGATCCTCTAGATCACTATATGTAATGGAAGTATACTTTGGGGCGAATGCGGAAAGGTGGTGCGGCAGTGCGGGAGACAACCACGCGAGCAGGCTCTGCGGAGCCGCGGGCGCCCCGGCGCGGCGGCACGCTCACCCTGGTCGGCGCCGGTGACGTCGACTATCTCGACCCCGCGCTGGCGTACCACACGGCTACCCGCGGGATCGTGCGCGGCTACACCCGGCAGTTGGTCGGCTGCGTCGCGAGCCGCAACCGCGAGGAGGCCGGAAAGATCGTCGCGGACCTGGCGACCGAAGTACCGACCGTGGCGAACGGCCGGATCAGCGCGGACGGTACGCAGTACCGATTCACCCTCACCGAGGGCCTGCGGTGGAATACGCCGTGGGGTATCCGCCCACTGGTCGCGGGCGATATCGTGCGCGGGATCAAGCGACTGGCCCATCCGGTCGTGAGCAGTCCCGGCCTCGCCTACTACCTGAGCACGATCGAGGGCATGCTGGAGTTCCGGGACGCCGTGGCGGGCGCGCCGGCCGAGTCCGTCGCCGCTCGACTCGAGCACACGGAGATCAAAGGGGTTCGGGCGCAAGGGGACCGCGAGATCGTTTTCACCACCCGGCATCCGGCCTCGGATTTCTTGAACATGCTCGCGCTGCCGTTCGCCACGCCCGCGCCGGTGGAGTACCTGGATTTCGTCCCCGGCAGTCCCGAATTCAACCGGGTGCTCGCCTCCAACGGACCGTACCAGGTGGTGAATTACGTTCCGGGAGAACAGATCGTGCTCGAGCGGAATCCCGCATGGAAACCGAGATCCGATCGGCTGCGTGCCGCCTACGTCGACACCATCGTCGTTCGCGAGGGGATGTCGGAGCGCGCGGCCCACGAACTGGTCGCCACCGGTGCGGCCGAAATGCTCTGGGACATTCAACCGCTCACCGAGGAACTCCCGCAGCTGCTCGGCAGCGCTGATCCACGGCTGGAGGTATACCCCGCCGGATTGTTCAGTCCCTATATCGTGGTCAACTTTTCCAGTCCCGTCATGACCGCCCGTGCGGTGCGCGTCGCACTGCAGTACGCGGTGGACAAGGCCGCGGTATCGCGAGTGTGGGGCGGGCCGAGCCTGAACGACATCGCCGACCAGATCCTGCCGCCGCTGTGCACCGCGCACCGGGAATTTCGTCCGTACGGGACCGAAGGTGGCCGCGGTGATCCGGAACTGGCCAGGCGGCTGCTCGCCGACGCGGGTTATCCGGACGGACTGACATTGCGATTGGTATTCCGCGACCGCGACATCCACCCCGAAACGGCCGAGGTGGTCAAGGCCGCGATGGCGCGTGCCGGAATCCGCGTCGAGTTGGTCGGCGTCTCGATCAATGAACTGTTCTCGGACTACTTTTCCTCGTCGGCCACGCGCACGAGCTGGGATATCGCCCTCACCGGCTGGGAGCCGGACTGGTACGGCAACAACGCGCGCACCTACTTGCAGCCCCTGTTCGACAGCCGGGGCGTGGTCGAGGGCGGTGACTGGGGTTCCAACTTCGGCCGCTATCGCAGTGCGAAGGTCAACGAGTTGCTCGGCGCCGCGCTCACTTCGGCGGACGAGACCCGCGCCGCCGAGCTCTTCCGCCGGATGGAGGCCGAGGTGCTGCACGACGCCGCGGTGGTGCCGGTGCTCTTCGCGCACCAGTACTGGTTCCACGCCACGACCGTCCGGAACTGGCTGCCCTACCCGGTGCTCAACGGCGATCTCACCAACCTGTGGCTCGCTGGAAAGAGCCGTTGACATGCTGGAACGGCCCACGGCGACGCCCATCCACCGTTACTGTGTGTCCGAACTACTATCGAAAGCTTTACCGAATCTCATCAACGTAGAGGAGGCACCATGGTTGCATCGCAACCGATCGAACCGCCGTCCGTGGATCTGGGCATGCTCATCCGCCGGCCACCGCACGACGTCTTCGAGGCCCTGGCCGACCCGTCGATAACGTCGAAATTCTGGTACACGAAGAGCAGCGGCCGCATGGCCGAGGGCGCCGAACTCACCTGGGAATGGGAAATGTACGGCGTCGCCCGCACGATTCGGGTGCAGAAGTTCGACACCGACAGCAAAATCCAATTCACTTGGGATAACTACAATCCCGAGGAGCCGACTACGGTAGAATTCACCTTGATACCGTATGAGAACGACACCACGTATCTGCATATCACCGAAACCGGTTACGGCGGCGATCTGCAAGCTCAGGTCGACGGCGTCCGGGATTCCACGGCCGGATTCGCCTATTTGATCGCCGCGTTGAAAGCGGCCCTCGAACACGACGTGACGCTTCGGTTGGTGCAGGACGAGAATCCACCGAATCTGCAACGGCACTGATCGTTAATTCACAGGCGCGGTAACTCGGCTGACGGGTGACGTCGCGATGCGGTGTGGCAATCACACAGTGAATGAGGATGAGCATCATGGAATTCACCTACGCGACACGCATCGCGACGACACCGGAACAGCTCTGGGCGGCTTTGACCCAGCCGGAATTCACCCGTCGATATTGGTTCGGCGTCGCCATGCATTCGGACTGGCGGGTCGGCTCGCCGGTGAAATGGCAGAACATGCCGGAGGAGGAGCCCCAGGATCTGGGGCAGGTCGTGCTGGCGGCCGACCCCTATCGCGTCCTGTCCTACAGCTGGCACCTGCTGCAGCCCGCGCACGCCATGCTCTTCGGCTGGTCGGACGCCGAACTCGCCGAGTACATGAAGGAACCGCGCACGATGGTCACCTTCGACATCGCACCCGACGGCGACGGCGCGGTCCGGCTGACGGTGACCCACGACGGCTTCGAACCCGGCAGCGTCATGTATCAGGCGATCAGCGGCCAACTGCCGGGCAGCGGCGGCTGGCCGGGACTGATGAACAATCTGAAGGCGTTGCTGGAGACCGGCACGGTTCTCGCCGCCACACCGTCGGCCGCGCATGCCATCCGCGGCGACGAATAGCCCACGCGGATCGATTCAGAAAGCGGCGAACCGATGACCACTATTTCTCGACAGCCGACCATCACTCCAGGCGGACTGCCGCTGCTCGGCCACGGGCTGGCGATGAAGCGAAATCCGGGTCAGCTGCTGCTCTCCCTGCAGTCCGGCGATCCGGTGACCATGATCAGGCTCGGCCGCAGGCCGATGTACGTCGTCAACGACGCCGACCTCATGCGACAGGTCATGCGCGCACCGGAGATCTTCGCCAGGGGCGGCCCGATCACCGAACGGTTCCGCGTCATGTTCGGCAACGGCCTCGGAATTTCCGACGGTGCTTTTCATCGGCGCCAGCGTCGCCTGCTGCAGCCCGCGTTCCATCGCACGCGGATCATCCACTACTGCTCGCTGATCAGCGAATTGGTCGCGGCGCGGATCGATGGCTGGTCCGAGGGGGAAACCCGCCGGATCGAGCGGGACATGGACGAACTCGCCCTGGCCAACGTGACCCAGGTGATCTTCGCGCCCGGCACCGCGCTGGATCAGCGGCGGTTCATGGACGCCACCGGTGTCGTGCTCGGCGGGCTGTTCCGGCGCATCGCGGACACCACCGGCGTGCTGACGAAGCTGCCGACCGCGGCGAATCGCCGCTACCGGGAGTCGGAAGACTACCTGCGGCGGACCATTCACGAGACGATCCGGGAGTATCGGGCCGGCGGCGAGGATCGCGGCGACCTGCTGTCGATGATGCTGTTCGCGCGCGACGAGGACGGCAGCCCGAGCATGAGCGATCAGCAGATCCACGACGAGGTGCTGACCTTCTTCATCGCGGGCAGCAACACCATCAGCAATACCCTGGCGTGGGCCTGTCACGAGATCGCCACCCACCCGGAGGTGGAGAAGCAGCTACACGAGGAAGTGGACAGCGTGCTCGCCGGCCGGGCCGCCGAATTCGACGATGTCGCCCGCTTGGAATACACCCGCCGGGTGTTGACCGAAACGTTGCGCCTGCGCACGCAAGGCTTCTTCCAGACGCGGATGACGACCGAGGACACCGAACTCGGCGGTTACCGCATACCGGGTGGTGAGGCGATCCTCTACAGCTTCTACGCGCTCATGCACAATCCCGGAATCTTCGCCGAGCCGGAGCGGTTCGATCCCGACCGCTGGTTGCCCGAGCGGCTGACCGCGACGCAGCGTAACGCGTTCATGCCGTTCGGTGCGGGGGTGCACGGCTGTATCGGTGAGACGTTCTCCTGGACGGAGCTGATCATCGTGCTCGCGACGATCATGGGGCGCTGGCGGCTGGCGTCCGTGCCGGGGCATCAGCCCCGGCCTAAACCGGCTGTGACGATGCCGGTGGACGCGCTCCCGATGACGGTGCACCGCAGGTCCGCCGCCACGGCCTAGGGCCTACAGTTCACCGGCGATGTGATTTCCCCGGGCGGCCGGGTCGTCGCTCAAATAGAATTCTCTGGAGGCTTGAATGTACTCGTCGGTGGTGATGTAACCGTCACCATCGGCGTCCAACAGGGCGAATGCCTTGTTCGTCTCCTCTTCGGACATTCCGCCTTTGATCTGGGCGGCCATCATTTCCTGCGCGTTGATTCGTCCGTCGCGGTCCTTGTCCGCAGCGGCGAATACCGCCATGCTGAACGGTATCGCAGAATTCTCGACGAATTTCTGAAATTCCGGATGGTCGCCCCAGGCCACCCATTCATCGATGGTCACCTTTTTGTCGCCGTCGGCGTCCAGTGATCCGGGCATATCCCGGAACATGCGGTGGGCCTGCCGGTGAATGCTGCTCCAGTCCGCCGATCGTGGCGGCAGATCGTATGTGTCGCACCACATTTGGGCCAGTGCCGTGACATCCAGTTCGTCCATGACGCCGTCCTGGTCGACATCATAGGCGCTGAACAATTTGCGGAGTTTGGTCGTTCTCAGTGCACTGGTCATCGCGAAATCTCCGTGTATTCGAACCGGATAGTGGGAATGCTGTCGATACTCGATCAACTAACAAATGCTATCATCTTGTATACCTATCTGACTACGGGAGGCTGGAGTGACGATCCGAGAATCCGGATATCACTGCGATGTAGTGATCGTCGGTGGTGGCGCGGCGGGCTTGAATGCCGCATTGATGCTGGCCCGGGCGCGATATTCGGTCGTTGTGGTGGACGGCGACCGGCCGCGCAACGCCCCCGCCGCGCATATGCACGGGTTCCTGAGCCGGGACGGCGTGGCGCCGGGGGAGTTGCTCGTGGCCGGCCGTGCGGAGGTGGCGGGTTACGGCGTCGAGTTCGTCACCGGCGAGGTGACGGCGGTGGCGGCCGCGGACGGGGGTTTCGACGTGGACGTCGTCGATTCCGCAACCATTCGCGGACGCCGCCTGCTCGTCGCGACCGGTCTCACCGATGAGCTGCCCGAGCTGCCCGGACTTGCCGAGCGGTGGGGCCGGGATGTGTTGCACTGCCCCTTCTGTCACGGCTGGGAGGTGCGGGATCAGGTCATCGGCGTGCTGTCCACCACGGCCATGTCCATGCACCAGGCCATGCTGTTCCGGCAGTGGTCGCCGCGGCTCAGCTTCCTGTCGCACACCGGGCCCGCCTGACCGACGCCGAGATCGAGCAGCTGGCCGCGCGCGATATCGAGATCATTCCCGGCGAGGTCGAAGCTGTGCAGGTCAGTGATGATCGCCTGACCGGAGTGCGGTTGCGCAGCGGTGCGACCGTCGAATTGCAGGCACTCGTGTGCGGCCCGCGCTTCTCCGCCCGCGCCGGCCTGCTCGCTCCGCTCGGGCTGACCCCGGCCGCGCACCCGAGCGGCATCGGCGACCACATCGCCGTCGACGCCACCGGCCGTACCGCCGTGCCGGGGGTCTGGGCCGCGGGCAACGTCGCCGATCCGGCCAAACAGCTGATCGGCGCCGCGGCCATGGGCGCCGAGGTCGCGGTCGCGATGATCGACGACCTGATCTCGGAGGAGGTGCGCGGCGCCGTCGACTCCCGGCGGGCCGCTGCCGGCGCGAAGTAGCCGATCCGGCGTCGGCGACCGTGGCCGCCGGCGCCGGTCGTCCTCACGAGGCCGGTGCGAGCGCATGCCGGCGTTCGATGGCGACGGAGACGAACGCGGTGGCCAGCGCGAGCGTCGCGACGATCACGCCGACCCAGATGACGTCCTCGATCGCCCGGTGCGCGATGACGACGCCGCCGATCGCCGGGCCGATCGCGTTGCCGATGTTGAAGGCGGACATGACAATCGCGACTGCCAAGGTCGGCGCTCCGACCGCGAAACCGATCACCCGCGAGCTGAGCGCGGCGGTCATCGAGAACGCGCACACGCCGAGCACGGTGATCGCCGCGGCCGCCGCGATGCTGTGGTGCACGACGATCCGCAGCACCACCATCATGACGATCATCGCCACCAGCGAGCCGATGACGTTCTTCATGGCCGACCACTGCGCCAGCCGGCCGCCGAGGGTGTTGCCCACGAACAACCCGACGCCGAACAGGAACAGCACGATCGGCGCCTGATGCACGCTGATACCGCTGGCGTCGGTGAGGATCGGCTGGATGTAGGCGTACACGCTGAACAGTGCCGTCTCGAACAGCACCGTGGTGGCGAGGGCGACGAAGACCCGGGTCTGCACCAGTGATCGCAGTTCGCGTGCGACCAGGGTTCCCAGCCCGACCTCCGGGCCGCGGTCGCGCGGCAGCCTGGGTACGAAGATCGTGACGAGCAGGGCGCCCACCGCGCTCATCACGCCGATCAGCACGAAGATGACCTGCCAGCTGAACACCGCGCCGACCAGGCTGCCCAGCGGTACGCCCGCCACGTTCGCCAGCGTCATACCGCCGAGGATCACCGCGATCGCCTGCGGCATCCGGCCGGGACCGGCGAGCGCGACGGCCATCACCTGAGCGACGGTCAGTGCGGTCGCACAGGCCACGGCCGCGATCAGCCGCATCGCGAACATGACGGGGAAGACCGGGATCACCGTCAGCAGATCGGCGACGCAGAAGACGACCACGGCGGCCACCATCACAGTCTTGCGGTCCCGTCCGAGCGTCAGGACCGCCATGGTGGGCGCGCCGATCAGCATGCCGATGGCGAACGCCGTGATCAGCTGACCGACCTGGGACACGGAGATGTCGAGCGAACCCGCGATCTGATCGACCAGGCCGGACACGATGAATTCCGAAGTGCCCAAGGCGAATACGCTCGCTCCGAGGACGTACACGCCGATCGGTAGGCGTTTGGAGACGCGAGGTTCCGCGGGGGCTTGATCGTCACGATTAGTCGTTTTGAACAGCCGCCGTCGGATCTCGGACACGCCCGATCACACTCCTGGTTCATATAGTTGTGCCGCCGACCTTACGGCTTTCGGCACACAATGAGGTAGTAACCGATCTTTTCGCGACAGAGTTCGAACATTGTGGTCATGCCGGATTCGAAGGCATCGATCCGTTCCTTGCCGTAGGCGGCGGCCAGGTCGGCGCGCTGGTCGGCCAAGCGGTGCAGGAATGCCCGGTAGAACCGGCGCACGCGATCGCTGCAGTCGAGCTCCTCGAGCACCTCGAAGCCCGCCGCGATCGCCGGCGCCACGGCCTCGCGCATGGTGGTCGGTGGATCCGGTACGGTATTCGCCCGCAAGACCTCCCGTTGCGCCGCCGTCACGTCCGCGATGAGCGGGTATTCCGAGTACACGAGTCGGCTGCCGGGGCGCAGCACTCGATGGATCTCGCCGAACCACTTGTTCTTGTCCCCGGCGTTGGGCACCGAGTCGAAGGCGATGGCGGCGTCGAACTCGGCGTCCGCGAACGGAAGTGCGGCGGCATCGGCCAAGGTGATGGCGATTCGTTCGGACAGGCCGGCCCGCGCGACATTCCTGCTCGCCTCAGCGACTTCCCAGCCGCTGACGGTGATACCGGTGACCGAGATGCCGAGGCGCTCGGCCAGGCGAATCGCCGGTTCGGCCACGCCGCAACCCACATCGAGCAGATGCTGACCCTGCTGCAGGGGCAGTCGGTCGGCGATCATCCAGGTGAGCCTGCCCATGGCTTCGAGGAACGGCGTGTCGTCCTGGTCGTCATCCCAGTACCCGAGGTGCAGGTTCCCCCCGACGATCTCCACCAGTTCGCCGACGCCGTCGTAGTACTCGGCGACCTCATCGGTCATGTCAGCTGATTTCTCGGCCATTACGATCTCCGCGTTCTCTTACCGGTCCGCTGTTCGATTCGGGCCGCAGCGTTCGGCCGACTGCCGCAGGCCACGCAGCGGCAACCTATGGAAATATACTTCTAAAAGATATAGCTAGTTTAGCTCGGATGTAGCGATAGCCGGGTGAGAAACGGGCAGGCGGCCTGTGCGGCAATGGCGCTCGGCCGCCCTCGATCGGAGCTACTCCGCGTTGGCTTTCAGCACGTCCAACTGCATTTTCCAGCCACCGCGGTTGTCGTCGACCCGCTTCGCTCGCTCTTCCTCGGGCAGGTCCAGGGCGGCGAAGCCGCTCTCGATCACGCGCACGCGCGTGCCCCCGTCGTGTTCGGCGAGCCGGAACTCCACCAGCGTGGCCGTGCCCTCGCCCGGTGTCGCGCCGGGGAAGGCGGAGGCCCACCGGTAGGACGCGTAGTCCTGCGGCTCCACCCGCTCTACCCGGACGGGAAACCGGCCGTACTTCGGATCGTCGATCACCTCGAAATCGCCTTCCCGCGAACGACTCTGACCCGATCTGTCGCCGTCGCCCACCCACCAGCCGGGCTCGGTCACCAGCTCCCATACCCGCGCGACGGGTGCGTCGATGTCCACCTCGTGCTCGATCTTGTCGGTGGTGATCATCGGGAATCTCCTCTTCGGTCGGCATGACTGTTCGTGGCGAGCTGCTCACTATGGCGAAGAAGTGCAATCCCACGGTAGCGCGTTTCGCCGTCCTGCCGAGCGGGAATCGGATGTCGACGCCAGGTCTGGCCCAAAACCCTGGCGTCGGAAGGTTTCTGCGCTGCCGTCGACGCTGCGGCGGCACGACCGGCGAGACGGTGGTACGTAGCCGCATGCTTTCGACGGCGACGGCAACTGCACGGGGGCCGGTGTCATGATGGGCCGGCGACCCCGTGCAGGTCCCGGATCTCGTGGTCGGGTGCGACCCTGTTACAGACGGCCCGCCAATTGAGTTCCTGCGGCTTCGAGGTTGTCGCTGCCGAAGAAGTCACGAAGCGCCGCATCGTGTTCGTCGGTCGTGATGTACCCGTCGCCGTTGCCGTCGAGCATCTGAAACATCTTCAATGCGTCGATCTGATTGACCCCCGAAATGGACTGCAGGGTCATCCATTCGCTCAATGACACCGCGCCGTCACCGTCTACATCGCCGAGTTCGAAGGTGAGCTGCGCCAAGGGAATTGCGACCTCGTCGACGAAGCGGGGGTCTTCGTGCGCGGCGATCCATTCCTCCCTGCTGATTTCCTTGTCGCCGTTGGCATCGGCGTGGCCCTGCAGGTCCTGCCACAGCCGATTGGCGCGTTTGATGGTGATCCGCCATTTGTCGGAACCGGGGGGAATTTTGAATGCGTCGCACCATTTGTTGATCAACGCGTCGATGTCCGACTGATCGATCTTGCCGTCATTGTCTGCGTCGTACCGCTCGAAGTGCTTCGCGAATTTCTGGTGCCGGGCTTGCGTGACCATGGGACTCCCTATCTCATTCGGTCTTCAGTCTGCGGACCTCTACTACCCCTACTTTACTGCCGGTCGGGCGGCTCTTCAAGAGGTAATTATATTTTAGTGAAGTTACTTGGCGGTCGCCGGGGAAGTGAAGCAAGCATGTTCCTAAGTGTTGATAACTGGGAAAAGTAGTGGTCAGCGCGATATGCCGGGTATTGCCGCCCGGTGTGCGGCGCGGCGCCACGAAGCGACCGGCCGCACCGGAACCCCCGCATCGAAAGCTGCTCTGCGAGTCGTGCATCGACGCGAGACAGCCATTATCGCGCGGGGGGTCGAATTGTGCTGAATGTTTGCGAGAGTCTGACTACCAGCGCCCGAGCATGAAAACGATCGACATTATCGCCGTGACGACTCCGACCGTCATTTTCGCGAATACCTCGACGAAGAACGCCTGCGTCGCTTCGCCGATGAGATGTCGCGACGGCAAACCGACGTCCGCGGAACGCTCCATGGCCAGCTGCCGGATGGTTTCGATGCGCCAGCCCAACGTCGACAATGCCACCGCCGACACGAATGCCGCGAGCGCACACAGCAACAGGGACAACTGATTCGGCGGGGCGGGCACCGCTCCGTAGGCCTCGGTGAACGTATTCGCCGCCAACGAAAGTACTACTGCGCTGGCCAGGTAGTAGGCGCCGGGATGTACCTGGCCGAGACTGGCACTGATCCTACGAATCACCGAGTACCCTCGCCGATTCCGCCTCGAACAATTCCACCTCGTGTGCCAGCTCGCTCAGGGCGACCACGTCGCACCTGGCTTTCGCCGCCGCCTCCAGCTCGATCAGTTTCTCGGCCCGGCGGGTCAGCGCGGTGCGACTGTTCACCGTGGGGTCGCGGCGCTTGGCGCCGCTGCGTAGTTGCTCCGCGAGTTGCTGGAGCCCGGCGATGCGCCGGCGCAGCTCGGTCTGCGCCGCGAGCGATATCGACGCGACCTCGTTGCGCGCCGTTTCCCGCCGCCGCCGATCCGAGCCCACGAGCAGGTCGCTCACCGTGTCGATGAGATCCGTTGTGCCGTAACCCTCCCGGTCGACATCGCCCTTGATCACGATATCGCCGACGCCGTACCGGAGCAGGATGTTCTTGCTGATCGCGCCTTTCAAGCGCGAGCCGGTCACCACCGCGCGGGGTAGATCGGGCCTGTTCCGCAGGATGTACGACAGGACCTCATAGCCCGAATAATCGTCCTCGTCGGTGAGATTGAGGTCGATCAGTGCGCAATCCACGTCGGGCCGCTGGAGTTCGTCGATCGCCGCATCGACTCTGGTCACATGCCGGACCTCGTGCCCGCGGAGTACGCGCTGTACCGCCCGGGCGAATTTGAGATTGTCCTCGAGTAACAACACGATCGCCATTTACGACCTCCTGCAGGTTGGCAGCACAATAAGAAAAGTGGCGCCGGGTGCACGGCCGGCCTCGACCGTGATCTTGCCGCCCAGGTCTGTCACGATTTCTCTGGCCCGCGCCAAGCCGAGCCCGCGACCTTCGCCTTTTCGCGAGAACCCCAGTTGGAAGATTCCTTCGACGTCCTCGGCCTTGATGCCGGGGCCTTCATCCGACACCATGATAGAGACGGACCTGCCGGTTACCGTCCCGCTCACGAACACCCGTCCTTTGGTGTGCATGGCCTCGATCGCGTTGTAGAGCAGGTTTTCGAACAGGGCGGTGACATCGCCTTTGACCCCGCGCACGAGAACGCCGGCGAGGCCATCGATATCGAGCTCGATGGCGCTGTCCGGAAATTCCAGGCCGAGTCGATTGCGCAGTGCGGTCAATACGCCGCGCACACTGATTTGGGCGACCTTCTGCGCACGATGCAGTTCTGCCGGAGCGCGCGCCAGTTCGGTGCAACCCTCGGTGATATCGTCGATCCACTGCGCGAGTTCGCCGTCCAACTCCACCCCGCGCAGCTGGAGTTCCTCGCGTATCGCATGGACATTGCGCAGGATCGGGTCCACCGCTTTGCGTATGCGATGGGCGAAGTCACCGTTGAGTCGTAGTCTGGTCGCCTCGGCTCGCGATTCGGCGGCCTCTTCCCGCCGCCTGCGAATCTCGGCGGCCAGACGCGCGCTCGCCAGCACGGTCGACGACAGGACCGGCAGCGCATCCCGTTCCAGTTGAGTGAAGGCATGGGGCGCGGCCACTCGGAGCACGTGCAGTCCGAGGAACTCGCCTTCGGCGTGCAGCGGAATCAAACCGACCGTGTCCAACGGCCCCTGGTACGTGTCGAAGAGTTGCTTGAGCAGCCGGTGCGGGCGGGACTTGGAATCATGCAGAATGGATTTGGTGTTCGAGGTGAACCAGTCGAGTGCGCGGCCGATGTCCAGGCCGGCCGGCATGACCCAGCCGCCGCTGCGGAACACTTCGCTGAATTGCCCGCCCTCGTCGGCGTGCCAGACGCTCGATTCGGCCGGCACATCGAGCGCCTGCCGCAGCAGCTCCATGCCCAAGGCGAGGGCGGCGCGCTCGTCCTCACCGGTGCCCGACAATGTCATCGCGCCAACGAGCCGGCGCAGCTGTTCCGAAAGGTCTTCGCGCGCCGCGCTTTCGCTGATGTGGACGGCCTCCGCACGGGTTTTGGTGAGTCGCGCCGCATCCTCGAGGGAGATATCGGTGACGTCGATACCGGCTTCCGCGAGCAGATGCGCGTTGGTGGCCCTGTCGTACAGCGGAAATCGAATCGTCAGCAGCAAGCGCTCCGAGCCGGAGTGCATCACATCGTCGACCAGACTCCGGATCTCGACGCCGGATCGCACTATCTCTTTGTGCTCGGCTATCGCCCGGTCATGCTCGAGCCGATTGATCAACAGGTCGATATAGCTCTCGCCGACGATCTCCGCACTCGAGTATCCGTACAGTCGTTCGGCGCCGCGGGTCCACAGTCTCACGGCGTAGTTGGCTTCCGGACCCGCTGCCGCCCATAGGGATACGGCGGTACCGGCGGCAATCGTGGTGAGCAGTTGTGCGTCGTACTCGTCCACTTCCGCACTCCCTTCACATCCACTTTTCGATGGCGCCCATAAGGGTGAGGATCATCGCGGGCATCTCCTGGTCGGAGTGCCCGTTCATGCCGTCGAGGGCGGGGTCCAGGCGGGGTGTGGTCAGGTCGATCGCGAATCCGTGCGCGGGCAGCATGGCGGCGGCCCGCACGCGGCGACCGCACAGTTCCCGGGACGCGGGGACCTGGAAGAGCAGCGGGACGATCGGCGCGTCGGCCAGTGCGACGAGTTCGGCCTTGCGCCACGCCGCCTCGGCCGTCACGCGGTCCTCCGCCGCGCCGAGCGCCCGGTCGATCAGGGCGTCCACTTCGGGATTGCGGTAACGGCCCACGTTGGCGGGGGAGCCGGAGTGCACGAGCGGCTGGAGGAAGACGCGACCGTTGTCGTGCATCCAAGTGGGTGACCACGAGGCGAGGGCGATATCCCACTCGCCTGCCGCCGCCCGGGCCGGGTCTGCCAGCAGATCCAGGTACTCGGGAACAGCGAATTCGACCGGTATGACAGTGATTCCGGCCTCGGCCAGATCGGCGGCGCAGCGCTGGGCGACCAAGCGGGCGTGCTCGGTGGCCGGATGGACCGCGGTGAGCGTCATCTCGCCCGGATGTCCCGCGGCGGCCAGCATCGCCGCGCACGTGGCCGGGTCGCCGCGATGGTCCAGCGTCGCGTAGGGATCGAGGTCCTGGTGACCGTCGTTGTTCGGCGGGACGATCGAGCCCGCGATCCGGATGATCGTGTCCCGGCCCAGGGCGGCGACGCCGGCCGCGATCGCGGCCTTGTCGATCGCCAGGGATATCGCCTGGCGTACCTGCACTTTCCGCAACGCGCCCGCGGCGTTGGGACTGCGGGTGTTGCACACCAGGTAGGGGTCCAGCGCGAAACCGAGATCATGGTCGGCGGGCATCGCGGGATCCGCGATGCGGACGCCCCACGCCAGATCCGCCTCGTCCGAACGGATTCGGTGCGCCACCTCGTCGGCGGTGACCTGTTCGGCGATGACCTCGACCGCTTCGACATGCCGGTGCCGGACGGGGTCGGACTTCGCGCGCCACGACGGGTTCCGGCTCAGGCGTAGCTCCCGGCCGGGGGTGAATTCGATCGGCCGATACGGGCCGGTGGACCGGATATTTCGGCACAGCTGCACGCTGCCCGGCACGAACGAGTCGTATTCGACCGGCGCGGGCGAAGTGCAGGGCAGCGTCAGCAGATCGATGAAATCCAACGCGGGCCTGCGCAATTCGAACACGATCGTGGTGTCGTCGAGCACCAGCAGGCCCGCAATGTCGTGGGCGCTCTGGTATTCGGCCAGTTCGTGCGCGGTGGGCTCGGTATCGGCGAACGCGGCGGCGTAGTCGTCGCAGAACTGCGCCATGCCCCGGATGGTGTCGGTGAAGTAGGACAGCAACGCGCTGCGGCGCACGGGGTTACCCATTCGCTTGAAGCCCCGTACCACGTCGTGCGTGGTGACCGGGCGCTCGGGGTCGGTGTCCCAGCAGACATCCGGGCGCAGATGGACCACGTAGCTGGTGTGGCTCGCGCCCATGCCTGCGTTGTACATGGACGGAATCTCCGCCGCGAGATCGGGCGTCGGCGCCACGGCCTGCCAATTCCGCAGATCGGCCTGCGTCCGATAGGTGAACAGCTGCCGGGCGAAGAGCCGGACCACCTGGTCGATCGGAAATCTCGGGCAGCACACCGGATCCAACTGGTCGAGCACGCCGGGACCGTACAGCCTCAGGGCCGCCGGATCGGTCATGACATCTCCTCGGCGAGCCGGGCCATGATGTCGACGGCCTGATCGATCTCGTCGTAGTCGTTGAAGATGTGTGTGGTGATCCGTGACGCGTAATGCTGGTGCGGCGAGCCGGCCACGTCGAACTCGGTCCACCTGGTGAAGAGCCGGTGCTCCCGCTGCAGCCGCATGGTGAATTCGTGGATCTTTTTCACATTCCATGCGTCTTCCGGCCGGCGGAAGGGATGGAAGGCGATCAACGGCGACTGCAGTTGGGGGTCCGCGCCGGGCGAATACATCGCCGCACGCCCGAAACGCTGAGCGACGCGATCGCGCGCGTAGTCCGCCAGCCGCATGATCCGTCGTTCGATGCGGCTGCGGCCGATCTCGTCCCACATCTGGCAGGCCGTGGCGAGCGCGGCGCCGCGGGCGATGCTGGCACTGCCCGCGCTCTGCAGATAGTCGGCCATGCTGTCGCTCTCGATCGAGGTCCTCGTCCGGGGCGGCGGGCTGCCCTTCATCGGATACCAGGTGGAGATGATCGGCCAGAACGTGGGCAGCGGCAGCGGATTGTGTTCGGGGTGAATCTTGTTGCGCACGTAGAGCAATCCGGTGCCGAGTGGGCCGCACTGGAACTTGGAGCCGGAGCAGGAGATGAAATCCGCGCCGATGGCCCGCATGTCGATATCGAGCATGCCGGGTAGCAGCGCGCCGTCGATCACCGTGATCAGTCCGTGCCGGTGCGCGAGTTCGCACAGCGCGCGCATCGGCAGTTTGGTGCCGGTGAACAGCGTGATCCCGGCGAAGGCAAGCACTTTCGTGCGCGGGGTGATCGCCGCCTCGAACAGCTCGACGATCTGTTCGGCGCGCACGTCGAATCCGGTGGGCAGGGTGATCGTTTTCAGCGTGACGCCGAAACGGTTGCGCAGCAGGTTGAAATTCGACAGGACGGAGTAGCACTCGTGCGTGGTGGTGACGACTTCGTCGCCGGCGTGCAGATCCAGGCCGTGGATGACCCGCGCGACGCCTTCGGTCGCGTTGTGGGTGATCACCATCTCGTCCTGATCGACCCCATAGGACTTGGCGATCACCGCCCGGTGGTCCTGATACATCCCCGGCGGATAGACATCGCCGAGTCCGCCGGCCCAGTGCCTGGTCACCCGGTCGACGGTGTCGAGCACGGCGTGCGGCATCGCGCCGACGGTGCCGGTGTTGAGATGAATGGCGCCCGGATCCAGTGCGAACAGCCTGCGTATCTCGGGCCAGGTCGCGGTGCGCAGGCTGCGCGGCGGCTCGGCGGTGATCGTCGCCGCTCGATGCTGCAGGGTGGGATCCACGGCGCCGTTCATGGGGGACCTCTTCCACGATGGGCTCGGCCGGATGAGCCGTTCAACTCCGTCGCCTGTGCGCCCGGTCGGCCAGCCATCGTCACCGTGCGTCCGCGACATTCCAACTAACTATATGTTACATAAGTTTTCTGTAGATTCTGCGGCTCTGCACCTTTCGGTCCTGCTGTCAGGCAGCCCTGTGGCGGCTGCCGCGGGGATCTTGCGGCGTTCGGCTCGAGTGGGTCACTCGTTCCGCCTCGGCAGTTGGCTTCAAAAAGCTATGGTGTATCTGGTAGCCGGTTCCGGCGCCGAGTCGGCCTCGTGGCACGCCGCGCGACGCGGATGCCGCTGCTATCCAGGGGGTTTCGGATGGTCACGCCGCACTGGACGGAGCCGAGCGGCGGCGCGGTGCACGGCGACGGGCAGTCCGCGGCGGCCTTCCTCGCGGCGCTGCCGAAGGTGGAATTGCATGTGCACCTGCTGGGTTCGGCGGCGGTGGACACCGTCGCCGAATTGGCCGCGCACCGACCCGACGTCGGGGTGCCGGCCGAGCCCGCCGAATTGCGCCGGTATTACCGATTCACCGATTTCGCGCATTTCATCGAGGTGTACACCGCGGTGAACAGGTTGGTCACCAGCGGTGCCGCGGTGGTGGCGCTGGTGACCGGTCTCGGCGACCAGCTCGCGCTGGACAATGTGCGCTACGCCGAGGTGACCGTGACGCCGCTGTCGCATCTGCGCATGGGCATCGCCGCCGCCGAACTCGCCGAGGCGTTGACGACCGGACGCCGCCTCGTGGCCGAACGCCATGGCATCCACCTGAATTGGATATTCGACGGGTCGGCGGACGACGGTGTCGCGGGCGCCTTCGCCACGCTGGACTGGATTCTGTGCCACCAACCCGATGGCGCGGTGGGGTTCGGGCTGGGCGGTCCGGAACTCGGTGCACCGCGCAGACTGTTCCGCGCGGCATTCGAAAAGGCAAGGGCCAGTGGGCTACACGCCGTGCCGCACGCGGGTGAGGTCTCCGACGCCGGTGAAATCTGGTCCGCCGCGCGAGATCTGGGCGCGGAGCGGATCGGGCACGGCATTCGGGCTCTGACCGACCGCGGGCTACTCGACTATCTGGCGGAACGAAATATCACCCTCGAAGTCTGTCCTTCGTCGAATGTCCGCACCGGTGCGGTGCGGACATTCGACGAGCATCCACTGCCCGCGCTGTTCGCCGCGGGTGTCCCGGTCACCCTTGGCACCGACGATCCGGGGATGTTCGGCACCACGCTGAACCGCGAATACCAGCTGTGCCACGACCGGCTGGGCATGTCGGTCGCCGCGCTCGTCGACGTGGTGGCCGCCGGAATCGATGCGGCGTTCTGCCCGACCCGGATGGCCGCGGAAATCCGTCGTGATCTCGCGCGGGCGCGGGCGCGGCTCGAACAACGGTAGAGAACAGGGAGATGAGATATGCGAGCAGGATTCGCGCTCACGCTGCGGGCAATGCGCGTCGCCGGCACCGTTGTCGCGGTGGCCGTCCCCGCGATACCGGGTGGCTTGATCCGCCGGTTGCGGTACGGACCCGAGTCCGGCCGGCGCCACGTCTATCGGCGGCTCGTCGCGCTGTTGATGGTGCTCGGGCCGACCTTCGTCAAAGCGGGCCAGGTGCTCGGCACCCGCCGCGACCTGTTGCCGCCCGCGCTGTGTGATGAGCTGTCGCTGCTGCAGGATTCCGTTGCGCCACTGGACGCGACGCACACCGCGGTCGCGTTGACCGAGGCCTATGGCGCGGAGGTGGACGACGTTTTCGCCTCGCTCGATACCCGGCCGGTCGCCTCCGGCAGCGTGGCCTCGGTGTATCGGGCGCGTTTGCGCTCCGGCCAGGATGTCGCGGTCAAACTGCGCAGGCCCGGTATCGAGCAGACCATGTCCGCCGATCTCGCGCTGATCCGCGGCGGTGCGGCCGTCATCGCGCGACTACCGATTTTTCGCGGCGTTCCGGTGACGGAAGTCGTCGCGAATATGGCCGACGCCATCCTGGGCCAGCTCGACTTCGAGCGCGAGGCCGACAATCTGCGGCGGTTGCGCAAGAACCTCTCCGAGGTGCCGCGGGTCTGGGTGCCGAAGGTCTACCCCGAGGCCTGCCGTCCCCGCTGCATCGTGATGGAGTTCATCCCGGGCCTGGTGGTGGACACGGCCGAGTACTGTTCCCCGGCGGCTCGCCGGCGCTTCGCGGCCTCGGGCATGGCCGCGATGTACCAGATGCTCTTCGTCGACGGATTCGTGCACTGCGACATGCATCCCGGCAATCTCTACTTCACCCGCAGCGCCCAGGTGGTGGTGCTCGACGCGGGCTTCAGCGTCCAGCTCACCGATCGCCTGCGGCGCCTGTTCGCCGAGTTCTTCATGAACATGGCGATCGGACGCGGACACCATGCCGCCGAGATCGTGATCCAGAGTGCGGCACATATCGCCGCCGACGCCGATCTCGAGGGGTTCACGGTGCGGATGGCAGACCTGGTCGAACGCAGCCATGGCCAGGCGGCCAGCGAATTCAGCCTGATCGCCTTCGCCATGGAGATGTTCGACCTGCAACGCCGTTTCGGCATCAACGCCGCGTCCGAGCTGATCTTCCCGCTGCTGTCGTTGCTGGTGATCGAGGGGACCATCCGGGATCTCGATCCGGACATGGATTTTCAGGAGGCGGCCAAGCCGCAGCTGATGCGCGGCCTGTTCGGTACCGAAGGCGGCCGTTCTACGCTCGATTGAGCACGGAGTCGAGTGCGACGGCACGCAGCGCGCGTGCGGGGAAGTCGCAATACCAGAGATGGCTTCCGTCCCAGGTCATTCCGGTCGGATGGCCCGGGACACGGAACGAACCGAGCGCCGCGCCGGTGCGCGCGTCGAGCGCGCGCACCAGCGCGTCGCCGAAGTCGCCGTGCAACACCATGCCGTCGACATACGTGAGGCCCGAAGGGGATTCGCCACCCGTCGGGTACTCGCGTTCGATCTCCATGGTCGCGTAGTTCCGCAGTTGCACCACGGTCGGCCCACGCAAGCACAGCCACAGTCCCTCGGGGCCGAACTCGATTCCGGTCAGCCTGCCACTGGAGGGCAGTACCGCTTTCTCGCCGACGGCTTCGCCGGTGTCCGGATCGATGAGCACGAGCCGTTTGGGGTGCCCGCCGACCTGGAGCAGCCGGGCGCCGTCGTAGGCGAGGTCCGCCCGGACCCGGGCGCAGGGCCACGAACGAGCGACCGTGCCGTCGTTCGGGTCGAGGGCGTAGATCGCTTTCGCGTCTTGGTCGGAATGCCACAGCATCGAGCCGTCCCAGGTGAGCCCGCACAGATAGCCGGTGGGCGCGCGCAGTGTCTTGGCGACGGGTACGGATTCGCAGTAGGTCATCTCGGTCTCTCCTGACCTGGCGTCGATCTAACTTCAAGAATATATTGTGAATCAGGGGTGATGGTGATGGCAGCGGAACTGGCCGATCTTGCGCAGGCGTACGTCGATCATCACCTGCCCGTCGACGGGGGAGCGCTCGCCGCCTCGGCGGCGTGCACGCTCGACTGGGACGAGGACTACTGCCGCCGGGTGGCCGCGTATTTCGATCAGGCGCCGCGGCTGGCCTACGACCCGCCGCTCGCCCGGCGCTACGACCGGTTCAAGCGGGAGAACCTGCAGCAGTACGCGGTGGTGGCCGACGCGGGCATCGCGGTGCGGCCCTGGCTGGCGCCCGGGCAGCCCTACCGGAGTTCGGCCGAGCTGCGAGCGTCCGTGCGCACGCGGGGTGAGCTTTACGTTTATCTGACGAGTGCCGGGCACGGGCCTGGCCCGGACGAGGAGTTCCATCCGCTGCTGGAATCCTCCGGCATCGTGGTCGAGGGGATCGAGCTCTGCCACAACGACGTGTTCCGGGTCGTGCACGACGTCTTCGGGCATGTGATGTCCGGGCACGGGTTCTCGGCGCGCGGTGAGTTCGGGGCGGCCTTCTGTCATATGGGGATGTACTCCGCGAGCGTTCATCCGGTGCTGTTCACCGAGCAGGTGGCCCAGATCTGCTGGTACTTCTTCGGCCCCTATGCGGACGAACGCCGGTATCCGCCGCAGAAGGTGTTCCAGTTCCCGCGCCGCTATCTGACCGAGTTCCGGAAACTGTTCCAGCTCTAGGCAAACTAACTTCATTTAGATATGGTTATCTAATGACTGATCTGGTGAGTAATGGGAAGATCAGCTCTTCGACTCTGGGGGAGTCCGTCCGGCGCGACTTTCCCATCCTGGAGCGGCGTTTCGGCCCGAATCCGTTGGTGTACCTGGACAATGCGGCGACCACTCAGAAACCGCGCGCCGTGCTCGACGCGCTCGTGGACTATTACTCCGGTGTCAACAGCAATATCGGTAGGGGCTACTACCAGCTCAGCATGGCGGCCACCGATGCCTATGAAGCGGCACGCGAGACCATTCGGCAGGCGATCAACGCCGAGCACCCCGACGAAGTAGTCTTCACCCCCGGCACGACCGCGGCGGTCAACCTTCTCGCCGATACCTTCGGCCGGTCCACCGTGACCGCCGACGACCAGATCGTCGTCACCGGAATGGAACACAACTCCAACATGTTGCCGTGGCGCAGGCTGTGCGAGACCAGCGGCGCCGAGCTGGTCGTCGTTCCGGTCGGCGCCGGGGGACGGGTGGCGCTCGACCGGTTCGTCGCAGCGCTCGGGCCCCGGGTCAAGTTGGCCGCGGTCGCGCAGGTGTCCAATGTGCTCGGCACGGTCAACCCGGTCCGGGACATGATCGGCGCGGCGCATCGGCAGGGCATTCCGGTGCTCGTCGACGGCGCCCAGGAGGTGCCGCACCGGCCGGTGGATGTCCGCGACCTCGGCGCCGACTTCTATTGCTTCTCCGGACACAAGATCTACGGTCCGATGGGTATCGGCGTGCTGTACGGCAAGCGCGAGCTGTTGTCGCGACTGGCGCCGTATCAAGTGGGCGGCGGCACCGTGAAGGGAGTGACGTTCGACGAGCCGGTCGCCTATGTTCCGGTGCCGGCCCGGCTCGAAGCCGGCACGCCGCACATCGCGGGCGCGATCGGACTGGCCGCGGCGTTCGCCTATGTCGAGCGTCTCGGTTGGGACGACGTCCAGCGGCACGACGACCTGCTGGTGCACACCGCCGTCGAGGCACTGGAAAGCGTTGCGCGCGTGCGCATTCTGGGCGACCCGGCGGCCCAGCCGAGTGGGATCGTCTCGTTCGTCGTCGACGGTGTCCACCCCTACGACGTCGGCGGCCACCTGGATGCGCATGGTGTGGCGGTGCGCAGCGGCGTGCACTGCGCCAACGTATTCCTCGACAGCTTCGGTGAAGTCGGCACGGTTCGCCTGTCGTTCGCGGTCTACAACACCGAAGCCGAAATAGATCTGGTCCGGCGCGCACTGACGACCGTGCGGCCCGGTTTCTGGACCCACGAGCACCCCACTGAACGGTTCCTGGCGATCGATCCGTCCACCCCGCACCAGAACTGACGGGACAGGTGTCATGACCACTGCCGATTTCGATCCGGTGAGTTTCAAACGGACGCAACGAGCCAACTGGAACGCGATCAGCGACGGCTGGGTGTCCTGTGCGGCCGACTTCGAAAGAGGCGGCGCGCCGGTGACCGCGCGACTGCTCGAACTCGCCGGAGTGCGGCCGGGTCACCGGGTCCTCGACATCGGCACCGGCACCGGAGAACCGGCGCTGTCGGCCGCCGCCGTCGTCGGCTCGGCCGGCGCGGTGGTCGGCATCGACCTCGCGCCGGAGATGATCAGCCGGGCTCGGGAGCGGGCGCGCGGTCTGGACAATATCGAATTCGCTGTCGGCGACGTCGAATCGCTGGAATTCCCCGCCGCGTCGTTCGACGTCGTGCTCAGCCGATGGGGCCTGATGTTCGCGGTCGATCACGTCGAGACGTTCCGGGCGCTGGCGCGGGTGCTGGTGCCCGGCGGGCGGTTCGCCGCCGCCGTGTGGGCGGTTCCGGGGTCGGACGTGCCCATGATGTCCCTCGCCTTCCAAGTCCTCAGTCGACGGCTCGAGCTGCCGCCCGCACCACCGGGGACGCCGGGGCCGTTCAGCATGGGCGACCCGGAAGCGCTCGCCGCCGAAGTGACGAAGGCCGGTTTCACCGATGTCGAAGTGACCCCGTTCCGGGTTCCGTTCGTGCTCGAATCCCCGCAGCACTACATCGAATTCAGCAAGGTGGTCAGTCCGCCCGGCCTGAAGACCATGCTGCGGGAGAAGTTCGGCAGTGCCGACGATCCGCAGACCTGGACCGCGGTGGGCGCGGCCGTCGAGCCGTATCGCACGTCCGCGGGCGAGATCGCCCTGCCGAGCAAGGCCCTGCTGGTGCGGGCCGCCGCGCCGATCGGCTGATCGTCATGCGCTTCGACACCCGGCTCGTGCACAGCGGGCAGCGGCCCGCGCCCGGCACCGGTGACATCGTGGCGCCGATCCATGTCGCCACCACCTACGATCGCTTCGCGCAGGAACCGTTGCGGCTGTTCTATTCTCGCGGCGAGAACCCGACCAGGGAAGCCTTGGAGGAATGTCTGGCCGCACTGGAGGACGCACGGTTCTGCGCGTCCTTCTCTTCGGGGCAGGCGGCCGCGACCACGGCGTTGTCCGTGCTGTCGCCGGGGCAGCGTCTGGTGTCGTCCGACGATGTGTACGGCGGCACCTACGCGTTGTTCTCGACCTTGGGGCGATTCGGCATCCGGGTCGACTATGTGGATCTGACCGATCCGGGCGAGGTGCGGCGGGCGCTGGCGACCGACACCGCGATGGTGTGGGTGGAGACGCCGAGCAACCCTTTGCTGAAGATCACCGATGTGGTCGAGGTCAGCCGGCGGGCCCATGCGCGGGGCGCGATGGTGGTCGTCGACAACACGTTCGCGAGCCCGGCCCTGCAGCGTCCATTGGATCTGGGCGCTGATGTAAGCCTCTACAGCACAACCAAATTCATCGCGGGGCACGCCGACGTGCTCGGTGGTGCGCTGGTGTGCGGCGACGAAGCGCTGCATGCCCGATTCGTCGAACATCGGACGGTGACCGGTGCCGTATCCGGCGGTCTGGACTGCTATCTGGTGCACCGCGGCGTGAAAACGCTGTCCCTGCGGGTGAGTCGCCAGACCGCGACCGCGCGCTCGATCGCCGAGGAGCTGTGCAGCCATCCCGCTGTCCGCGAGGTGTGCTATCCCGGCCTGCCGTCGCATCCCGGGTATCGGCTGGCCACCCGGCAGATGTCGGGACCGGGTTCGATCGTGAGCTTCCGCTACCGCGGCGATCCCGAGAAGCTGATGGCGCGCACGCAACTGTTCGCCTGCGCGGTGAGTCTCGGTGGGGTGCGCTCACTGATCGAGTGCCCGGCGTTGATGACGCACCGACCGATACCGCGGGCCACCAGGCACGCGGCCGGCATCACCGACGACCTGATTCGGCTTTCGATCGGGATCGAAGACCCGGCCGATCTGGTCGAGGATCTGACGACTGCGCTGGAGGGTGACTGATGACGAATTCCTATGCTGGCCAAGGGGTCGTGCTGCTCGACGGGGGCAGTGCGACCGAGCTGCAACGCGCCGGATTGTCGGTGCGCCCGCCGTGGTGGACGGCGCGGGCCATGCTCACCGATGCGAACCGAGGCGTGCTGCAATCGGTGCACGAGGCGTATCTCGCCGCCGGCGCCCAGGTGATCACCGCGAACACCTTCCGGGCGAACCTGCGCGCGCTGAGCCGGACCAAGCTCGACGACGCGGGCCGGGCCTGGATGGTGCACGCGGCCGTCGGGGTGGCCGGGGCCGCCCGCAAACATGCCCGCGTGCCCGAGGCGCGCATCGCGGGCTCGATCGGACCGGTCGAGGATTGTTATCGACCTGACCTGGTGCCCTCCGACGAGGAACTGCGCGCCGAGCACGGCTGGCTGGTGCGTGAGCTCTCGCGGGCCGGGGTGGACCTGTTCCTGATCGAGACGATGAACACCATCCGCGAAGCCCGGATCGCGCTGGCGCAGGTGCTCGCCGCGGGCGGGCGGGCCTGGGTGTCGTTCGTCTGCGCCGACGATGCGACGTTGCTGTCGGGGGAGCCGTTGACCGGCGCGGTACACGCGGTACAGCGCGACGGCGCCGAGGCCGTGCTCATCAACTGCAGTTCACCGCACGGCACGGAAGTCGCGCTGCGGGTGCTGTGCCGCGGGCGGGCTGGACTGATCGGGGTTTATCCGAATATCGAGGACCGGACCGGCCTGCCGCCCTACGAACACGTCGATCGCGCTTTGCCCGCGGCGTTGTCACCCGACGAGTACGCCGAACTGGTCGCGCGGTGGTGCACCGACTACGGGCTGGACATCGTCGGCGGCTGCTGTGGCACCTCGCCCGCGCACCTCGCGGCGGCGAAAGGCCTGCTGAGCGCGGCTGTCGCGACGTGAGATCCCGGTTCGACGGCGATCTCGGCCCGAGTGGCCGCAGCCCCTTCCGAGGCGTAGGCTTAGCAGGGATAACTATATATTAAGATATTTTTGTGGGGGAGATGTGCTGTGGGCTGTCGGGCGACCGTCCGGCAGCCGGTGGACGGCTACGGCCAGGGGCCGATGCGGCCGCGGGCCGATCGGCCGCTCACGCTCCCGCCCCCGCGTCGAAGTGTTATTTCCGGATGGATCAGTTCTCGGGGCACAGCCTGCGGACCGGTCCGGCACCGCCGTTGCCACACCGTTAGCTCGGAAGGTACTGGCGGTCGGCGGGTCGGCCACAGCTACCGAAGGGAAACACTTAACGTAGTATCTATGTCACTAGTAAGTTGTAGTGACCCGAGACCCGAGGTGCCCACATGGGAACGAAGCGCTACGCGCAGATGTGCGCAGTAGCGGCCGCGCTCGACTTGGTCGGCGAGCGCTGGACCCTGCTGATAATCCGCGATCTCACGACAGGTCCGAAGCGATACAACCAGTTGCTCGAAGAGACCTTGGTCGGCATCGGGCCGAACCTGCTCGCCGCGCGGTTGCAGATGCTCACCGAACACGGGGTCATCCAGCGCGAGCCGGTGTCCGGCGACGGCCGCGGTGTCCAGTATCGGCTGACGGCCAGCGGCGAAGCGCTCCGGCCGGTGATCATCGGATTGGCGTCGTGGGGTCTCACGCACATCTCCTCCTACGAGCAGGACGGGCTCGTCCGCTCCGAGTGGGGACGCTTGGCCTTGGAAGCGATGATCTCGGTCGGGCCGCCGCCCGAGGTCGACGAGGCGTACGAGTTCCGGATCGGTGACGAGGTGTTCCACGTGCGGTGCGAAGACCACGCGGCTCGCGTCGTCGACGGAACCCCGCCGGACGAACCGGCGCTCGTCGTCACCTGCGATCCGGAGACGTTCATCCGGATCGGCACCGAGCAGATCGGCATCCTCGACGCGATGCTGTCCGGCAACCTGACGGTCAGCGGCGATACCACCTCGTTGACGCGCTGCCTGCGCCTGCTCGACCTCGAGCTCACCTCGAAGGCGCAGCCGGCCGAGGCCCACGCCGACGTATCCTGACCGCGTTCCGCGCGCGACCGACCGGTCATGACTCAGTCGGCGCGGCGACCGGCCGGGACGCGCACGCCGCTTCTCAGGTGATCGGATTCGGCGTAGGGCTCGAGTGCGCGCCGCAGGCTTTCCGGCACCCGGGTCGGCTCGACCCGAGTTCCGTTGTCGCGCATGCACGCCACCCGTTGCCGGCCCCGGGCCACCAGGTGCTCGACCGCGCTCTGGTCGTCGATGTCGAGGTAGGCGAATTCGAACTCGATCTGTGTCTGGGTGAGGTCTACCAAGGTCATCCGGATGGTGAGGTGTTGGAACGCGGTCAGTTCGGCGAAGTATTCGCATTCGCATCTGATCGTGAAAAGCTTGAGGTCCCGGTTGATTTCGTCGAGCACGTCCGGCGCGTGCTCCATCAGGAACATTTCCCGGCAGCGGCCTTGCCAGCGGAAATAGTGCACGAAGTAGACGTTGCCGACGAGGTTGGTCTCCTCGAAGCCGACGATGTGGGAGATCTCGTAAGCGCGCACGTATCAACCTTTCTCGGTCACCGAGAACACAATCGATTGCTGGAATGCCGGTAACGCCAGGGTGGTGCTGAACGACCAGATGACATCGGTGCCGTGCCGCAACGCCAGCCACCCGTCGGCCGCGGACCGGTTGTCCAGGGTCAATCGCGCCCTGCTGACCGTGACGCCGAGTTTCGTGACGGCCTCACGCGCGCTCCACACCCGGGTCGCGGCGGTGTCGAAGGACTGACCCGTGGCACGGGCGCACAGCTGGGCGAGCGAGACGCCCGAATTGCCCAGCAGGCCGGTCCATTGCGCCGGTGTGCGCGCCTGGACCGGTTCGATGTCACAGCCGACGGGGCAGGCGGCGACCACGGCGACGGTGAGTCCGGCGCCGTGCGAGAAGCTCGCGTATCCGTCCGGTATCTCCGGCCGCCCGTCGGGGCGGTGCCGCAGGACCGCCGCTCGTCCGAGCGCGGCGGCCAGCGCGCGGCGGGTGGCGACACGGCGGTTCGGAATCCGCGGGTCGGTGTCGTCGTCGGCGACAGGCCGCGGCTGATCCCGGACGATCGCCAACTGGACAGGCCGGGGCAGTAGGGTTTCGAGACGCCGCTGCAGGTGCGGACCGAGCAATTCGGGTGTCCACCCGGACGGTGACGTAATAGGCGCGACCGCAGTGAGTTCCAGCGCCTCCCAGATCGCGACGACCGCGCCGTTCTCGTCGTGCACGACGACGTCGTAGATATACGTCGATTGTTCGTGGGACCGTTCGCGCGCGGCCAAGACGACGGTCCGGACGTCGGGCGCCACCGGTAACGACAGCACCCGTGCCACTTTCGACGGCAGCAGGGTCGAATCGGGCACACAGACTTGAATGGCATGCATGAACGCGTCGCGCGCTGCCGGATCGTCCAGCACGAGCGAACCCGGCAGCATCGGCGAGAACCAGCGCTCGTCGCGGACACGAATCCGGGCTACGCATTGTCGAGCGGATAGATGATGATAATCCTCGACGGACCGGAACATCGGGCCGTGGAACATGATCCGGTCGTAGAAGTCGGTGTCGACGGCCATCCCCAGGCCGGCGGTCGCCGTTCTCGCGGTGTGCGCGAATTCGACCAGTCGCTGCAGCGGCTCGGTCGCCGCAGCCGGAATGACCGGAGTCGCCTCGACGGCAATGTCGTTGCGCTGCCGGGCCTGTCGGCAAACGCCGCGGAAATGGTCGAGCTGAAATGCGGTGGTGCTCGACCGGATGGCCACCCGGACGGTGTCGCCCGAGCGCAGGGCGGCGACCCGGATGGTGGTGACGCGGTCCGGTGCCGCGACGATCGGCCGGAGGAATTCGAGATCGTGCAGCTGCACCGGATGCTGTTCGCCGAACAGCGCGGTGGCGGCCTGCGCCATCGCCTCCATGCCCAGCACTGCGGGGAACAGTGCGTCGCGGGAGAATTGATGATCGGTGAGATAGGGGTCGGTCGCCGTCGAAATATCCGCGTCGGCGAGCAATTCGATCCGGGGGACATGCAGGCGCGGACGTTCCAGGAACCGCAGCAGCGGCAGTTCGATCTCGTCGAACCGGATCGTCGGCAAGCCGCCGGTCCTACCGATCACCACCACACTGCTCGGGCAAGCCGGAGTGCGCAGCAGGTCCAGCATGAGTTCGACGCCGACGTCGGTCGGAATCGGCTCGATACCCTCGCGGACCAGCGAATCCAGCACGCCGAGCCGTTCCCCCATCCCGGTTCCCGCCCAGACCGACCACTCGATGGTGACGCACCGGCAGTCCGGCAGTTCGCCCGCGAGGGTATCGATGGCCGAGCGCAACCAATCGTTGGCGATCGCGTAGTGCGCCTCACCGCGCAGGCCGGCCCGGCCGATGATGCTGCCGAAGCCGACCACCAGCCGGAGTTCGGCCGGGTGCAGCGCTTCGAGCAGGTTGTGCAGGCCGTCGACCTTGGGTGCGATGGTTCGCGCCATCTGGTCCTCGGTCAATGATCCGATCGCCGCGGGAATGTTGATGCCGGCGCCGTGCAGAATGCCGGTGATCGCACCGAGTTCGCGTCGAATCGTGGCGGTCGCGTCGGCGACCTGGCTCCGGTCGGTGACGTCGGCGGTGTAATAGTGTGCGGTCAAGCCGGATTCGCGCAGTCGAACCATATTCGCGGCGATATCGGGATCGTCTGCGGGGGTACGCGCGATGACCGCGAGCACGCACCCGGTCTGCCTGGCGAGCGCGACAGCGCATTCGATGGCGATACCGCGCACCCCGCCGGTCACTGCGACCACGTCGCTCGCGCCGAGCGGCAGGCGAGCACCGACCATCGGCAGCTCACGCAGGACCGGCTCGGTCCGGGTGCCCGCCCGGTCGTAGTGGACTTCCCGGAAGGCGGTGGTCGCGCCGATATCGGCGCAGATCAGCCGCGCGCCGTCCGCGGGAGCCAGACCAGCGGCCAGATGGACGACGGTCGTGCGTACCGCAGGCGCTTCCAGATGCACCGTCTTGGCCAGCGCGGCCGCA
Source organism: Nocardia brasiliensis IFM 10847 (assembly GCF_000710915.1). Lineage (GTDB taxonomy): Bacteria > Actinomycetota > Actinomycetes > Mycobacteriales > Mycobacteriaceae > Nocardia > Nocardia brasiliensis_A. The sequence goes on along the minus strand of NZ_BAUA01000208.1, from coordinate 19,946 downwards.
TCGCGGCCCTCGTCGTCCACGACCACCAGGCGAGAGCCGGTGTCGATCGCGGCGCGCGCCGCGGAAAGCATTCTGTCGATGGCGATCTGGGTCGATTCCGCAGTCGCCGCGCCGAGCCGGAGCAGCACACCGTCGCCGAGGCGGGCGGTGTCGAGCCGGTGCCGGAGGGCGGCGGTGAGTTCGTCGTCCGGTGGTGCGAACACCCGCCACTGGCCCGGCTCGTCGCCACGGAAGGCGGTCGGCACCGAGGCGGCGACCAGATCAATGGTGAACGGCCGCACCCAGATATCGACACCGGTCAGATCGTCGGCCGGTTTCGGCGGCGCATCGTCGCGCGCCGCGTGCACGATATCGTCGATCGCCTCGGCGAGTTCGGCGATCGTCGCGGTGGCGACGTTGGTGGTCGGTTCCGGGATCTCGGTGCCGAGCAATTGCAGTGCGTCCGCGACCAATTGGGTGATGGTGATGCTGCTCAGGTGGAGATCGTCGAGCGGGTGGGTCTCGGGGGTGATGCCTTCGACCGGGAGTTCGACGCGCTCGGCGATCAACCGCCGCAGCGTCTGCAAGGTCGAGGTGTCCTCGACCGCTACCGGGTCGGCTTGTTCGGCAACGGCCGGTGCGACTTCCGCGTGCGCTGCGGACCGTGCCTGGGCGAGGAACGAGTCGTTCGGTGCTTGCTCGCAAGGGCTTTCGAGGAAGACGAACTGTTTGTCGAGCGGGAGCGAGCGGGTGAAACGTTCGGCGGCGAATCCGTCCAGATCGGGCCGGGCGCCCAGGACATAGCACGCGGCGAGCGTGCGCAGGATCCCGGCGACGGAATCGCCGTCGGTTTCCATTGCGAGCGTGGGTACTCCGGGACAGACCTCGGCCGCCAGGGCCGACAGCGTCGAACCCGGACCGACCTCGACGAGCAGATCGCAGGTCTGCGCGAGTTGGGACAACGCGTCGGCGAACCGGACCGGTGCGTGCACCTGGCGTTCGAGCAGATCGGCCACGGCGCAGCCGGCCTCCAGCGGACCGGCGGTGACGGTCGAGAACAAGCCGGATCGTTTGATATCGCCGAGTTCGAGTTCGTCGAGGTAGTGGCGGAAGGCGTGCGCGGCCGGCGCGACCAGCGGCGAGTGGAACGCGTGCGAGACCCGCAGCCCGTGGCCGCGCAGGCCGGCGGCGCGCGCGCTCACCAGCACCGCGTCGACGGCTTTGGCCGGGCCCGCGACCACCGTGTGTTTCGGACTGTTGTATCCGGCGATCACCACGGGGCTGTCGTGCAGCAGCGGCGCGACATGATCGGCGGCCGCGAAAATCGTTGCCATGGTGCCGGGCTCGTCGATGGCGGCGGCCTGCATCGCCTGGCCGCGAAACGCCGCGACGCGCACCAGTTCGGTTTCGTCGAACACGCCCGCCCAGTAGAGCCCGGTCAGTTCCCCCAAGCTGTGCCCGACGCAGCCGACGACGTGCACGCCGGCGGCATCGAGCACCCGCAGTCCGGCGAGCGAGGCCGTCACGATGCGCGGCTGCGCGTCCTGGGTGGCTTCGCCTTCGGCGTGCACGCCGACCTGTCGGTACAGGTCGGCGATGCCCGCGAAACGGCGTGCGGGCCGGCCGCCGTCACCGTGCCCCGGCGCACCCTGCCCCGGAAACATCAGGCCGATGCGCGGCGCGGAACCGAGGTCCGCGCCGAGGAATTGGCCGGTGCCCGGCGCGAACCGGTGCCGTTCACCGGCGGCGAGGGCGTCGGCCAGTTCGGTCAACCGGTCCGCGCCTTGCTTTTGGTCGGCGGCGACCACCGCCGCCTTGCTCGGCAGCCGGGAGTCGACCCGGGTCAGTTCGGCGGCGAGATCACCGAGTTCGGCGAACGAACATCGCGCGGCGAGTGCGGCGGCCGCGCGCAGCTTGTCCGCCAGCTCCAGCGGTGTCGCCGCGGACACGATGAACAGCTCGGCGTCCTGCGCGCTGCGTGCCAGCCGAGTACCGGCTGTGCGCGACAGCGCGCGCGGTGGCACCCGGCTCTCCAGCACGACATGGGCGTTGCTGCCGCCGAAACCCAGCGACGAGACACCGGCCCGGCGCGGCGGCACGGTGTCGCGGTCCGTCGGCGACGCGTCCCCGGAAAGCTGTTGCGCACCAGGCCATTCGAGCGCTCGGTCAGGGAGCCGGAGTCGGTTCCCGGTACTCGCGAGGACCGGATGGGCCCGGTCGGTTCCGGTGATCGGCGGAATGGTGCCGTGGTGCACGGCGAGGGCGGCCTTGATGAGCGCCGCGACGCCGGCCGCCGCCTTCGTGTGACCGATGTTCGCCTTGATCGATCCGATCGCCACCGGTGGCCTGCCCGCATCCCGCGCGGCGACGGCGGTGTTGAATACCTCGAGCTCGGTTCGGTCGCCGACCGCGGTACCGGTGCCGTGGCCTTCGAGATAGTCGACCGTGTCGATCCCGAATCCCGCCATCCGGTAAGCGCGTTCGATGGCCCGTAGATGTCCGTTGCGTTCGGGCCGGGTGATGCCGCCGCGCCCGTCGGAGGAAATACCCCAGCCGGCGATCGTCGCGTAGATTCGCGCGCCCCGGGCGATCGCGTCCTGCTCGCGCAGCAACACGAGGATCCCGCACCCCTCACCCGGCCAGAAGCCGTTCGATCGCTCGTCGTACACGCGCATCTGCGACCGCGACAGCGCGCCGGTCTTCGCGAACCCGACCAGTTCGAACGGGTCGATGGACAGGTCGACGCCGCCGACGACCGCGGCGTCGATATGCCCGGCGCCCAGGGCGTCACCGGCCTGCGCGATCGACAACAGCGACGACGAGCAGGCGCCATCGATGGTGAAACCGCCGCCGCCGAAATCGAAGTGGTTGCAGATCCGCCCGGCGATCGTGTTCGCCAGGCCGCCGGCCAGGCTGTCCTCGGTGATCGCCGGAAACGGCGCCTTGTAGTCCGCCTCGTAGTCGTCGAGGAAGACGGCGATCTCCGCTGCGGGCCAGCCCTTGCGTTGCAGTGCCCCGGCCAGGGTGCGCCGGACGTAGGGCCACCGCAGTCGCATGGTCGAAGCTCGGGTCATGTCGCCGGTGAGCGTATTTCCGAGGATCACGCCGATCCGCTTGCGGTCCAAGCCTTCTCCCGCGGGAAAGCCCGCGTCGTCCAGCGCCGCCGCGGCGGTGTCCAGGGCGAGCCAGTGGACGATGTCGGTGGCCCGAAAGGTGCCTGCGGCGACGCGATGCCTGGCTCGATCGAAGGTCCAGCCTTCGATGACCGCCGAATGCGTCGCGTAATGGCGGTCCGCCGCCGCGGGATCACTCGCGTAGTAGTCGGCCGCGTTCAACCGGACGGACGGGATCGGCCGGAATGCGCGCCTGCGGGCAAGGACGTTGTCCCACAGTTGAGCCGGAGTCGCGGCGTCGGGAAACCGGCACGCCATACCTACGATCGCTAACCGAGGCATCGGTCATGCTCGCTGCGTGGGGGCGCCGGGGGACAGCGCCGGAACCCGTTCGCCGCGCCGACGTTCGGCGCCGCGGTCCGCGGCGGCCTTGCGCCAGTGGGTGAACCAGGCGTAGCAACCACGGATCGCGCACACGATCGTGAGGGCGAAGAACAACGTGTAGACCACGTTGACGGCCATCAGCACCCCGTACACGGTCGCCACCGAGGCGCCGAACATGAATTGGATTCTGGGCGGGAACGGTGTGGTGCCGGGGTCGGTGATCATGTAGTTGGTGAACAGGATGAACGCCGTACCGGTCATGGTGCCGAGCGCGGCGACGAGGGCGATATCGAACAGTCCGTCGCGGACCAGGGCCTGGATCACGAAACCACCGAGCCAGCCGACGATCAGCGGCACCCGGCCGACGAGCGTCGCGTTGATCACCGAGCCCGCGACGAGCAGCACGAGCGGGACAGCTACCCGGAACATCGTGTTGATGTTCTCGCCGAATTCGTAGGGTGGCGCGATGCTGACCCAGGCGCTGAAGCACAGCAGCGCGAGCGTGATCCCGAAGTTGGACGGATTCATGAAATGTCGCATCCGCCCGGCGAACGGGGCCTGGAACACATACTTGCCGGTGATCGCGGCCGCGACGGCGAACAGGACCGGCCAGAACTGGTTGTTGGCGTAGAGCAGCATATTCACTGCCAGAGCGGTGATATGGGCCGGCAGGAGGAACTCGTAGACGCCGCGGGCCCCGCGACCCTGGAACCGCGGGGTCGTGTGCCGCGACCACGCGGTGATCGCTTCGAAGGACAGATCCAGCACGTAAGCCGATAAGAGCGCCAGAATGGGCCATAACGGCGGCTGTTCGAAGCCGAGCAGGGTGTAGCCGATGATATTGAGGACGCTGAGCGAGATGGCGAAGTTGCGCAGCGCCAGATATCGCACATCTTTCTTGGGAGGTTGGGGGTCGCGTTGCCGGTCGCTCGGCGCCGCACCGTTGGTGGCGGGCGGTGCGGCCGTGGTCACGGCCGGATGATCGCGCTGGATTCGTTTACGGTTGAGCAGAGTCATGGTGCGGTGATCCCCTCGGCGATCTCGGTGGCCGTGTCGGTCAGCATCAGCGCGTGCGTGCCGGGCCTCAGCTGGAGTGTCTGGTGCCGTGGGACACCGTTGTTGTCGAGCCATGCGATCTCGGCGGTGACCGGGCCGGTGCTCGCGCCGAGTCCGAAATGGACGTCGAAACTGCGCTTACCGCTGTGCCCGCTGCCGCCGTCGAGCTGGCTGTGCATGGTCCGGCCGTCGGCGGTGCGCACCGTGACGGTCGCGTTGTACGCGGGCTGGCCGATGACCGCGGCAGACCCGCTGCGGGATTGCGGCGCCGGCCGATAAAGGCTCAGCTGCAGTGGATTTCCCATACTCGGTGAGCGGTTCGCGAAGAACGCGGGCGGTCCCCACTGGCGGGCGACCGCGAAATCGAGGGTCCCGGTGCCGGTGGTGTCGGCGATGGCGACGCCACGGGTCGGTATCGGCGCGTCGGTGCCGAGCTGATCGGTGATGTTGACGTACTTGCCGTCGGTGCCCTTGGCATAGAACGCCATGGTGTGATCACCGGCGATGTCGTCGCCGGGCGCCACCCGCGGCCACGCCCTCGGGTCGTGGACCAGCACGTCGTTGCTGGTGGCCAGTTCCTGTAGCCAGGTCCACCGGTTCTCGCCGCTGCCCTTCACGAACCCGGTCGTCTGAAGCACGTTGAGGGTTCCCGAATTGCGCAGGTCGGCGGCTTTGATGTCCCAGCCCCAGCCCGACCACGCCAACCCGAGTTGCTGCGCCTGCTGGGAGAACGGAGCCCGTCCGTCGGCGAGTTCTCGGCGCATGTCCTCCGGGGAGGCCGTGTCATTACGCCAGGCGAAGTTGCTCTCCTGGATTCCCCACGGGGTCGTGATGTTGCTGACCAGCATGTCGAATTTCCCGCGGTTGTACAGGTCGACGAAATCGACGCCCATGCCCTTGAACGAATCAGCGCCCAGGACAAAGGATTTGGGATCGGTCCAGCTGCGCTGTCCGCGCGCGATGCCGAAGCGGATGCTGCCCGGCGTGGACTGGTTGTACAGCAGATGATCGTGGCCGAAGTCGTTGCCGATATAGAGCTCGGGCCGCAGGTCGCCGGTCAGATCACCCGCGCCGAGCGCCAACGTCCAGCCGGTGGCCTGGGCGTAGGGGACGGCCTGCTTCTCTTCGGTGTAGATCGGGATTCCGTTGGGATCGTTGCCGTTCCACCGCAGTACGCGCTCGCCCGCGGCGTTCTTCGCGTTCGACATCGAGTCGTTCATGACGACGTCGGGCCGGCCGTTCGGGTCGAGGACGCCGGAATTCGGGAAGTAATTCCCGAAAACGATGTCGGGATGGCCGTCACCGTCGAAGTCCGCGATCGAAACAGCGTTGGTGTTCCATCGCTCGCCGTTGTATTGATCGCGGGTGTTGCCCGGCGGGACCACCTCGACCGGAACGTACGCCGGGGCCGGACCGGCGGCATTGTCCCTGTGCAGGAACATGATCGGAGTGCGTCCCCAGTAGTAGACGAGCAGGTCCATGGCGCCGTCGCCGTTGAAATCGCCGGGGGCGCAACCCATCGGCGCCATCGTCGAATCCATGACGAGCGGGTCCGGCCGCAGCAGGAACGGTGTGAAGCGATCCGCCTGCGGTGCGGTCGGTGTGTGCGTCACGATCACCGAGTCGGTGCGCGTGTCGACAATGCACATGCCATTGGATCGCCCGTGCCCGACCAGGTCGTTGATAGCGATCGACGCACCGACGGAAGAGATCCAGGAGCGGATGTTCTGATACGCCGGGTTCACCTCGCGCACGGTTTTCGCGGGCAGCTGGTCGTATCCGGGCGGCATCGCGATCGACATGGATTCGAACTTGTAGTCCTGCGCCACGTCGGCCGGGTCGTCGGTGGCCACCTGCGCCTGTGCGATCAGGAAGGCGGCCAGCAGCACCACCACCGCGCAGATAGTCGGTACCAGGGCTCTCATGCGGGAGTTCATGATTCGGCCTTTGCGGTTGTTTCCGGGGCTGCGGAAGCGGTCGGGTCGGGTGGCTCCGTGGTCAGGCAGCGGCGCCGGATCCGCTCTCGCCAGAGTTCGAAACCAGGGCTGCCGTTGATCGTGTGCGCCACGGGCCGGGCTTCGATCGCGATCGCGGACGCGTCGGCGACGCGCTGACCAGTGAGTATCGCCAGGGCGGTCGTGGTGTTCGGCTGCACGATGCGGGCGCGAGCACGAGCTTCGGCGGCGAATATCGCACCTTGACCGAGGTCTCGGCGGTAGGCCGACCCGCGGTCGCGCAACGTGGCGAGCTCGTCCGCGGTGGCGCCGCCCGCGTAGGTCGCCGCCAGGCCGAGGCCCGCGAACAGGTCCGGCCGTCGAGCTGCCGCGAACCCGTCGATCAGCGCGCACGCGGCGGCCGGATCGGCGCCCGAGACGAACCACAACGCGCGCCCGATGCCTTGATCGATAGCACGCGGTGTATAGCCCGGATGCCGGTTCGACACGGCAGGGGGATTCGCGTCAACATACTGCTGTTTCACATAGTGATCTGTGTGGAAATAGGCTTGGTGAAACCCGTAACCATCTAGTGCCAGCCACATCAGAACTGGATCCGCCGCGCCGGTGAGCGCCGCCCGGTGCAGCGGCCGGGGGAGTCTGGCCAGCGCCCAGCCGACGCCGACGTAGATCATGTAGAGATGCTCATCGGCCGCCGCGATGAAATCTGTCACGTGATGGTTGTGGCCGAGTGGCAGCCCGTCACGGATCGCCAGCGCCATCGCGGCGCCTTCGAATGCGAAACCCCTTCTGTTGCTTTCTATTTCGGATAACCGCTGCGCGGCTTCCGCGGCTGTGCCACACTCCGCGGCCACCCCGAATCCTTCGAGGAACGTCGAGCCGGCCGTCTCCAGGCAGGACGCGGCGTGTGGATTGCGCGCGGGGAATCCCCGAACCCTCAACGATGCTTGCCGCGTGTCCGGCGTAAAGATCTTCCGGCGAAGCTTTCCCAGTGCGGAGACCATCCGAAGTCCTCCCTCGCGGAACCTGTACTCAAGATTGCCATCCGGCCGCGTCTGGGGCTTCTTCCTCGTTGCTCAATCTACAAAATAGAAGTATTCTACCGTCCAGTTACATCGAACAATCATGGTGGCGAACTGAGCCACCAGCGGCACTCCGCGCGCTGCCTCGCTGCATCGGGGCTGTGGGGCTTGCGTCGGGGCTACGGGGCAAGGGGGTACCGAGCGGAAGTGCAACCGCCACTGCGGAATCGACGGCTTCACTTATCAAGCATTCATCCCACGGCCGATGGGTCACCGACATTTTCGTAATGAGCGTGCGGCCTTGGGAGCGACACCTGAATGGTTCGACCTCGGTGCCGGAGGCGGCCGGTCAGTGAAAAATCAGCGGCAGCGACCTGGTTTCGCTGTCCCAGCAAAGACGCTATTTTGCAGCTATTCCGCAGCCGTACGGCTGCGGAAGGCTTGATTCTGCTGCCGGCTCGGGCATCCTGGATTGTTATGAGTTTGGAGAGTTCGTGTCCGATCATATCGCTGACAGCATCAAGTACATGTGGGAAAATTGTGGGCAGCAAGTTTCCTTGGACGACCTCGCCGACGTGGCGAAATGCAGTAAGTTCCACTTCGTCAGACGGTTTCGCGTTGAAACTGGCTGGTCGCCGGTTCGGTTCCTCGCGGCGATCCGGCTGGCGCGCAGCAAGAAGTTATTGGCGTCCACTTCTATGAAAGTTTCTGAGATCTCATATGCTGTCGGGTATTTGAGTTACGGGACCTTCACGTCACGATTCACCGAAGCGGTCGGACTCAGTCCGTCGCAGTATCGGCGCTACATCCGCGGCGAACATGTTCCGCTGAGATGGTCCGAGCAACACACATATTGTGGTAGGGATTCCGGCAGGCCGTTACTGTGCGGAAAATTGTCCGATCCGGGCGGAATCATGGCCAGCCGAAGGTATATGAGTATATACTCCGCGGCAAACCCGCTGACGTCCGCCGTCGCGTTACTCAATGTTTCGGATCGGGGAGCGTTCAGTATCAGCTGCCTGCCACCCGGGAAATGGGTGGCTCGGGCGATCGCGGTCTCCACTGTTTGTGACGACAGAAATCGTCGAACAGCCAGGGACGTCCGCACGGGAATCTGCGAGTTCCGGCTCCGCGAAAACGATCGACTCGAAATCGGCATCACCTTGAGCGAACAGACGATCCGGAGCGCCCCATTCTTGCTGGCGCTGCCGCAGCGCTGAACCTCCTACCCGCACCCGGCGAGATCGCGTTCAGCCCGGCCTGCCAGTCCGGCCGGGCTGAACGTGCTGGGGCGAATCGTCTTGCGGTCCTGGTGCGGACGTCCTCGGCGTCCCGACCTGGACTGGTGAACGAAGATCGGTTGAACTATGTTCACTGGGTCGAGACCGCAGGGTCGTTCCGTGAGGTGGAACCGGACAGCGCACCGCAAGATCACCGGTTAGATGAGGGATGTATGGCAACACCCGGCTTCCCGCCGAATACGCTTGATACCGAGGGCGTCCCGTTGTGGATCAGCGAGCTGGCAAACGACGACCCCAATCATTGCGTGCACGTCGTCCGTGGGCTCGAACCCGCTGCGGCGCTGGAGGCGCTGGGGGCCAAGGCATCGCTGTTTCGTCCATGCGAACTCCCGGTCGGCAAGCCGGACGAGTGGACGTCGCTGCCCGCGGCGGCGCTCGGCGGCGAGCGCAGCGATGCGGCGACGCTGCTCGCGGGCCGGATCGGCGAATGGACCTTCGTCTACGACGACGCCGGGGCCACCGACGACGTGGCAGCCCTGTCGGCCGATGGGCGAGTCGCGGCGACCAGCTACTACTCCATCAACGCCGATGCCAGCCTGACCTATTGCACCGACGGAAACGAGATCGCCTGGATCAACGTCGACGACCTCGAACTCGACACCGACCTGGCCGACCTACCCGCCGAACTCCGCGCGGCCTTCGAAGCCGCAGGCACCCTCGAATTCGACTACCTCGAGCCGGGCGATGCCGACTACGCCATCTGCATGCGCGCCGTCACCGCCCTGGCCGCCCTCCCGCCCACCCTCGCCGAGTTCCGCCGTATCCCGTTGCTGCTCACCCCTTTCGGCTGAGGTGGACTGCGCCGGTCAGCGGCCCGGTGTGATGAAGCCGGACTCGTAGGCGGTGATGACCGCCTGGGTGCGGTCTCGTGCGCGCAGTTTCAGCAACACGTTGCGTACGTGGGTTTTGACGGTTTCGACACCGAGGAACATCGAGGTCGCGATCTCGGCGTTGGTCAGGCCGCTCGCCATGGCACGCAGTACTTCGGTTTCGCGGTCGGTCAGTTTCGCCTGCGCCAGAACATTGTTCGGCAGCGCTGGGCGCGCGGCGACCAGCGCGCGGATCGCGCTCGGGAACAGCACCGAGTCGCCGGTCGCGACCGTGCGGACGGCCTGCACGAATTCTTCGGGCCGAGCCCGCTTGAGCAGGAAGCCCATCGCGCCGACGCGCAGCGCGTCGTAGACGTACGAGTCGTTCTCGAAGGTGGTGATCACGACTACCTTCGGCGGATCCGCCAAGGCGGCCAACAGATTTCTAGTGGCGGTGATGCCGTCCACGGCCGGCATCCGGACGTCCATCAGCACGACGTCCGGTCGCGTTGCGCGGACGCGATCGAGCACCTCGCTGCCATCCTGTGCTTCGCCCACCACTTCGATGTCGCGCTCGGCATCCAGGATCGCGCGTAAGCCGGTGCGCACCAGGGGATCATCGTCCACGACGAGCACCGCGATCACGGCGTCGCCACCCACGGCAGGGTGGCGTCGACCGACCATCGCCCGCCTGTCGCGCCTGCGCGTAACTCACCACCGAGTACCAGAACCCGTTCCCGCATGCCGATCAAGCCGCGGCCGTGACCGGTCGACGGCCCACGAGCCACGCCGTTCGACACCTCGAGCTGAACGATGGGCGGCGCCGCACGAACGACGAGATCGATTGCGCCACCGTCACCGTGCCGCACGGCATTGGTCAGTGCTTCCTGCAGTACTCGGAAAGCCTCGCGAGATACCAAGTCGGGCACGGTATTCAGATCGCCGACGATCGTGGTCTCGATCCGTGCGCCGTGGCAGCCCGCGGTGAGTTGATCGAGGCCCGCGAGGGTCGCGCCGGACAGCTCCTCGTCTACGCCCCGGCGCAGCATTCCGAGCGCCTGGTCGAGTTCGTCCAGGGCGGCCCGTCCGGTTACCTCGATCTGCCGCAGCGCACGCCGGGCGAACTCCGGATCGTCGTCGAGCACCCGTCCGGCGGCCCCGGCTTGCATCGTCATCGCCGTCAATGCGTGGCCGACCGAATCGTGCAGGTCGCGGGCGAGCCGGTTTCCCGCGGCGAGTTCGCGCTCCTGGCGGCGCAGCGCGGCCACTTGGTCGGCCTGGGTCGGACCGAGCAACGCCGGGGCCAGCCGTACCAGCAGCGAACCGGCCCCGGCGACGACGTACAGTGCGACAACCAGTAAACCGGCACCCGCACAACCGGTCAGGATAGCCGTCGGCAGGTCGGGAGCCGACACCGTGAACCGCTCGGTCAGATGCAGCGTCGCCTCGTGCGAGCCGGCCAACGGCACGGCGAGCATCGTCGCGGCGGTCGGGACGGCCCAAATGAACACACTCGTCGCACAACCACCGACGACCAACGTCAGGAAATACCAGACGGCTCCCCGTGTCCGCGATTCCCACGCACGACTCGACACCGGGTCTGGATCCGGCAGCCATACCCCCAAAAGCGCTCGGACAATGAAGATTTCGAGCACCCGCACCGCCGGGAGCAGTGTCACGCCCACGGCGACCACAGCCGTACCGGCGGCGAGCGCGATGACGAGAGCCAGGTCGCCCGCGGTGGCCTCCGCGCGCCGCAGACCGATCACGAAGGTTGCCGCGAGGCCGACGTAGGGGATGGCCGCCACCCCGCCGAGAGCCAGATAGACACCGCGCAGATAGGTAGCCGGCCGCACCAGCGGGCCCGTCGCCGACCGCAGCGTCTGCCGGAATTGCACCCGTCGATCATCTCAGAATCACGGATACGGCGATTCACTCGAATGGGGGAGTCGATTCACTCCCTGGCGGGAAGTGGTCAACGCCGCCGTGCAGAACAGTCGAACCATGACAACCAGAACATTCGACGCCCGCTCAGTAGTCTGGGCCGGCCGTCTGATCACCCTGCTCGGCGCCGGCCACACGATCGGCGCGCTCATCCTCACCCGCGGCTTCGTCGACGACTGGCTGGCCGGCGATCTCTGGGACAGCTCCCTGGATCTGCGGGCGCCCCAACCGATCCTGGGCGCCTTCTTCGTCTCGGTAGCCAGCTTCGGCATCCCACTACTCCTGGTCGGCTGGGCGATCACCCGAATGGGCCACCACAACCTGATCCCACCTCCGCTCCTCACCTGCACCCTCGCGCTCTGGATCACCGCCTGCGACCTACTCGGCGGCCCGAGCCCCCTCCTGCTCGCCTGGCTGTCGATCCTCACCCTCCTGATCGCCGCCCACCGCAAAGCACGAGCCACCACCCCGACCGCCCGGTCCTACCAGGCCCCCACCACACCCCGGTGACCGAGGTGCAAGCGGTATTCGATCGCGTAACCCGGTGCCACCGACTACCTTTGCCGCATGCTCATCCCCGCGCGTGAGTTGACGCGCATTCAGCGGAAGATCGTGCTCGTCATGGCGACCTTGTTGTCCTGTGTCGTCACCGCGGCCTTGTGTTCGTGTGCCACGGCCGCGCCCCAGGAACGGCCGGAACTGCCGGAGTTGCCGTCGTACACCGATCAGCTCTCGGCAGCGGACCAGGAAAAGATCAACTTCCGCAACAGTATTCGGGCGCTGGATCCCTGTGGCTACGTCGATCCCGTCGCACTGGGCCGGATCGGGAAGACGGTGATGAGCGGGGCGTCGGGCTTCGTCTTCGGGCCGTGCGAGATCTGGTTCGACGGTCCGCGGCTCACGATCGACCTCGGCAAGGTGGTCGCCGATGCCGTGCCGCGCGTGGTCGGCGGCACCACGGTGTGGATGCACCATGCGGAGGAGTCCGGCAACTCGTGTTCTGCCCAGCTGCGCCTGAACGACAGCTATGGCGTCGATTTCGGTGTGACACTGCGGCGCAACATCGGCGATCCGCCGACACCGGTGGAAGCGTGCAACATGGCCGCCGACCTCGCCGCCGCACCTGCCGCCCGGCGCACCGATCGCCCGTTGCGCGCGGAATCGCAATACTCGCAAATGAATTCGCGGTTGGCGTCCATCGACCCGTGTGCCGTGCTCGGCAAGGTCGGACCAGGACACCGCCCCGTGCTGGAGCCGGACTACGACGACTTCCCGTTCTGGTGTGGTTTCCGCCTGGACGAAGGCGACGAGTCGAGCTTCCAGGCCATCCAGTACGTGTATCAGAGCTATAGCTACATGAAACCGCTGCGCGGGCAGCGGGAAATGACGATCGGCGGATTCCAGGCATTGGAGGATCCCAAGCCCATCGACTCCGAACCGGGCACCTGCGCGATCTACATCGCGACCGACCCGCCCGAGACCGAGAGCAGGGCCCAGACCGAGACCGTAGAGGTCACCGCGCGCAGCGGTTGCGCCGCCGCCAACACCCTCGCCGAGGAACTCATCCGCCTCTATAACGAATTCGCCCGCTGACTCGCATAGTCCCTCGTGAGAGCTATGCGGAAGTGGGCTCTGCGGTGGGATGTGGGGTGGCGGGGAGGCGACCTATGGTCGGGAGGTGATCGAAGCAAGAGGCTTGACCAAGGCTTATGGCCAGACGGTCGCGGTGCGGGACGTGGGGTTCACCGTTGCGCCCGGCCGGGTGACCGGGTTCCTCGGCCCGAACGGATCGGGCAAGACGACGACGCTGCGGATGATTCTCGGGCTGGCTACGCCGACGCGCGGGGAGGTGCGGGTGGCAGGCCGGCACTATCGCGAGCTCGTCCGTCCACTACATGTCGTCGGCGCCTTGCTGGACGCCGGTGACGTACTGGCGTCGCGGACCGCGGTCGCGCATCTGCGGGTGCTGGCGGCGGCCAGCGGGATTCGTCGCTCGCGAGTGGACGAGGTACTCGGGCTGTCCGGGCTGGCCGAGGTCGCCGGACGACGGGTCGGCGAGTTCTCGCTGGGGATGCGGCAGCGGCTGGGTATCGCGGCGGCGTTGCTCGGCGATCCGGCGATCGTCGTGCTGGACGAACCGATCAACGGGTTGGACACCGAGGGCATCCGCTGGATTCGCGGGCTGTTGCGATCGATGGCCGACCAGGGCCGCACGGTGCTGCTGTCCAGCCATGTGCTGAGCGAGATGCAGCTGGTCGCCGATCATCTGCTGGTGATCGGCACGGGCCGGTTGCTCGCGGACGAGCCGATGACGCGATTCGTCGAGCGGCACGCGGATCCGGTGGTGCGGGTTCGCGCGGCCGAGCTCCCGGTGTTGCTCGATGCGATCGACGTCGCACCGGAGCGGGTGGTGCTGAACGGTGATTGCGCTGTGGTGCACGGGGTCTCGTCGCGGGCAATCGGTCGGTTGGCGGCGCGGTGCGGTGTCGTGCTCGATGAGCTGACGCCGGTACACGCCTCGGTGGAGGAGGTGTTCACCCGATTGGTCGAGCAGCATCAGCAGTTCGCGTCCGGCGACCAGGGGCGGGCGGCATGAGCACGGTACGCGTCGCCGCTCCCTACCGAGCGCTCCTTGGCGACCAAATCCGTTCGGAGACAGTCAAAATCAGGTCGGCGCGGGCGCTGTCGCTGCTGCCGGTGGCGGCGATGATGCTCGGGCCGGTGTCGGCGCTGCTGGTAGGGGTGACCGGCAGCCTGTCGCCGGGTGACACGTTGATCGGTGGTGCGCTCACGGGCGCGTCGTTGTCGCTGGCGGTGGTCGCGGCCTGGGGCGCGCTGGTGGTCACGACCGAGTACTCCGCGGGCACGATCCGCCCGGTGCTGACCGCCACCCCGCAGCGGACCGTCGTGCTGGCGGCGAAGGCGATCGTGGTCGCCGTGGTGGCCGCAGTCGTGGGCGTGCTGTCGCCGTCGGTGTCGGTGCTGGTCGGGCTGGCGACCATCGATGCGGCGAAATATCCAGCGGGGGAGGCCTTTCCGGGTCTGATCGGTATCTGGTGTTGTTTCCCGTCGGTCGCGCTGCTCGGCGTCGGCGCCGGGGTGATGCTGCGCGGTTCGGTGGGCGCGGTGGCGATGGTGTCCGCGCATATAGTGCTGCCACAGCTGACCGCGGCGCAAGCGTTCGGGGAGTTGCACAAATGGGTCACCGTGGCCGCGCCGAGCGCTGTGGTGGCGAAGCTGTCGCACAACGCCGATGCCGCCCCCGAGCTCATGGGCTCGCTCGGCGGTTGGCCACGGCTGGCCGTCGTGGCCGCTACCACCGGGTCGGCGCTGTACCTGGCGCGGCGGGCACTGGAACGCAGGGACGTATGACGATTCGGATCGGGGAGCGGTGGCAGGTGCCGGCGGTGCTGGCCGTCGCGGTGTTCGTGTTCGTGGTGGTCGACCATACGCTCGTCTCCGACACTGATCTAGGCCTTCGGCAGTCCACCGGTTTGGCGTTGCTGCAAGCACTGGCGATCGTGTTGCAGTTGCGGTTCGCCATGCTCGGCTGGCTGGTCAGTGCGGTAGCGGTCGGGTACGCGTCGGTCGCGGTGGGCGGGCCGTTGTGGGTGGAGCCGATGTTCAACAGCTACCTGGTGGTGCTGGCTCTGCTGGCGGTCCGGGTGCCCTGGCGCACCGCCGCAGTGGTGTGGACCGCCACCACCGGTACGGGCGCCGTGCTGACTGTGGTGATGCCGCACGCGCAGTGGCCCGATGTCGTCGGGTCCGCCGTGCTGACAGGTCTGGTGCTGGTGGCCGCGGCGGCGGTGCGGGCGGTGATCGACGCCCGCCGCGCCGCGTACGAGCAGGCGCGGGAATCGGCGCGCCAGCGGCAACGCACCGTGCTGCTCGAGGAGCGGGCCCGCATCGCACGCGAGTTGCACGACGTGGTCGCCCACCATATGTCGGTGATAGCGATCCAGGCCGAGTCCGCGCGCTACCGTATCGCCGACCCGCCACCGGAGTTGCTGACGAGTCTGTCGGCGATCCACGCCGGGGCCTCGGCGGCCCTGGGCGAGATGCGGCGCATTCTGGGCGTCCTGCACGCCGACGCCGACGAGCCCACCCATCCGCAACCCCGCATCGCCGATATCGACGGCCTGGTCGAGGGCATCCACGCCGCCGGACGGCAGGTGCTCTTGGGGCGCGAGGGGTCGGTGCGGGCGCTTGCGACGGGCGTGGAGGTCTGTGCGTACCGCATTGTGCAGGAAGCGCTGAGCAACGCGGTCCGCCACGCTCCCGGCGCCGATATTCGAATCGAACTGCGTTATCGCACAGCGGCACTGGAGATATCGGTGACCAACGGGCCCGGTGGCCCCGGTCCGCCGGCGCGAAGCGGCGGTCGTGGGCTGATCGGAATGCGCGAACGAGTTGCCGTTTTGGGTGGCGGTCTCGAGACCATGCAGACACCGGAAGGCGGCTTCTCCGTCCGGGCCGTCCTGCCACTGACTGAGCGGAACACACCATGACGATTCGCGTGCTGATCGCCGACGACCAGCCCCTGATCCGCGACGGGCTCTCGGTGCTGCTGACCGCACAGCCGGATATCGAGGTGGTCGGCGAAGCCGCCGACGGCGTCGAAGCGGCCAGGCTGACGGCCGACCTCCGACCGGACGTGGTGCTGATGGATATCCGGATGCCGCGACTCGACGGGCTGGAGGCCACCGCTCGCATCGTCGCGGCCGGCGCATCCGCCCGGGTGATCGTGCTGACCACTTACGATCTCGACGAGTATGTCTTCCGCGCGCTCCGTGCCGGAGCCAGCGGCTTTCTGCTCAAGGACGCCAGTGGACTCGCGATCGTGGACAGCGTCCGCACGATCGCGCTGGGGGACGCGATGCTCGCACCTTCGGTAACCCGGCGGCTGCTGGACGAGTTCGCCCGCTTGCCTGCACGGCCCCGACCGGACGGGGCGCGCCTACGGGCACTCACCCACCGCGAAACCCAGGTGCTGACCCTGATCGCCCGCGGGCTGTCCAACGGCGAAATCGCCGAAACCCTCGGCATCGCAGAAGAAACCGTGAAAACCCACGTCGGGCGGATCCTGGCCAAACTGCGGCTGCGTGACCGCACCCAGGCCGCGATCGCGGCCTACGAAACCGGCCTCGTCACACCCGGCTGATCCACCCCGGAGACATTGCCCATGCGCGTTCACACTCTCATCAGCGGAGCCGGACCCACCGGCCTGACCTTGGCCATCGACCTCGCCCGCCGCGGGATCCCGGTCCGGATCGTCGACAAGGCGGTGCGGCACGCGACCGGTTCCCGGGGCGACGGCTTACAGCCACGCACCCTCGAAGTCTTCGACGACCTCGGCATCATCGACCGCGTGCTGCAGGCCGGTGCGCCGCAACCGGTCGTCATCGCCTACCGTGCCGGCGCCCCCGTGCGTGAACTGCGCATGACCGATCCGAAGCCGCCGAGTTCTGCTGTGCCTTACCCGAATCCGTGGACGCTCGGCCAAGCGGACACCGAAGCGATCCTGCGCGCCCGTTTGGCCGACTTCGGTGTCGAAGTCGAACTTGGCACGGAATCAGCAGCATTCGTCGCCGACGACGCCGGAGTCACGGCGACCCTGGCACACGCGGGGACCACCGAAATCGTCCGAGCCGACTATCTGATCGGCGCGGACGGCGCGCACAGCCTGGTGCGCCGCACCCTCGGGATCGAATTCGACGGTTCCACAGACGAATCCACCCGTCTGCTGCTCGGTGATGTCCGTGCCGACGCCCTCGATCACACGCACGGCCATTGGTTCGCCTCCGCCGACGCCGCCACCGGGATCGTCTTCTCTCCGCTTCCCGGGCGACGGCACTTCCAAGTCGGCATGCCGCTGCGCGCGGGGCTCGAACCCGGCCTCGGCCTCCTCCAAGACGCCGTCGACACCTACTCCGGCCGCTCCGATATCCGCCTGACCGACCTGGCCTGGTGCACCGTGTGGCGCCCGAACATCCGCCTGGCCAGACGATTCCGGTCCGGCCGGGTCTTGCTGGCCGGCGACGCCGCGCACGTCCACCCACCCACCGGCGGGCAGGGACTGAACACCGGCATCCAGGATGCCTACAATCTCGGCTGGAAACTCGCCGACGGTGACGACGAACTCCTCGACACCTACGACCTCGAACGCCGCGCCGTCGCCGCCGATGTCCTCGGCATCAGCACCGCACTGCTGCACCGCGCCACGAGCGGGGCCCAAGACGCCCACCGCCGCGACCACACTCACCAGCTCGACATCACCTACCGTGACCCCGCCGCCACCGGCACCCTCGTGCCAGGCGACCGCGCCCCCGACGCATCCGTGACCGACACCGCCGGAGGGCGCCTACGGCTGTTCGACCTCTACCGCGGGCCCCAGCACACCCTCTTGTCCTTCGGTGAAACCGTCTCTTGCGCAACCGATCCCGACGTCCATGTCTGGGCGGTGCGGGGCCCTGGGCACTGCGCGGACGATCCGGGTATCGGCCGCCACATCGTCGACGTCGACGGCCACGCCTTCCGCGACTACGACGCTCGTCCCGGAACGCTCATACTCGTCCGGCCCGACGGACATATAGCGGCGCGCACCGATCCCCGTTCGTCCGAATGACCCTCGGACGGTCCTGTCGCAGAGCCGATGTGCGACACTGACGCGGTGCAGCCTAAGCGCAGGATTCACTTCGTGGGCAGCTTGCCCGGACAGTTGGACACTCCAGAGAAGGCTATGGCGTTCGCCGTCGACACCGCCGGTGCATATCTGGACGGCGTGCTACCCGGTGGCGAGGCCGATCCTTATCGCGCTCAGTGGTACATCAGGCCGATCATCGACCGGCTCGACAGCATCCCGGCGCTGGCGCCCGTGCGCCGCGGGGATTGGTCGACGCTGCGGGCCCGCAACACCTTTCGGCTCCGGAAAGGCCGGTCGCTGATCGAAGCCGATCTGGACGCCGCGCTCGGCTACGCGGCGGAGACCGAACGCGCGCTCGAGGCGCTGGCGGACATCCGGCGAACCGATCCCGGACTGCGTTTTCAGGTAGGCATCCCGACGCCATTCGTGATCGGCTTCATCGCCTTCGAGGCGCGGATGCTCGTGTGGCGTCGACGCTCGGCGCAGCGTGGTGCCCGAGCCTTCCCGTATTACCGCCCGATCGTCGACGCCACCGTCCGGGAGATCGTCCGCATCCACGAGAAGCTGGGGAACACCGTCGTCTTCCAACTCGAACTGGCCGCGGAGACGCTCATCTGTGCGCGCATGCCCGGAGTCCTGCGGCGGGGCCTGGCCGACGCGGCGGGCCGGGCGATCGGCCGGCTCGTCGCACGGACGCCGCACGATGCCCATTTCGGCGTCCATCTCTGTTTCGGCAGTCTCGACGACAAGCCGGCCGTGTCGCCGAGGTCGGCGGCCCCGGTCGTCGACCTGGCGAATGCGATCGCGCGATACTGGCCTGCGGGAAGGCATCTCGATTTCGTCCACATGCCGATCGGCGACGGCAAGCAGGCGCCGGTTCAGCCGCGGTACTACGCGCCCCTGGCCCGGCTCGAACTGCCCGCCGACACCCGGGTCGCCGCCGGCCTCGCGCACGCGGCGCAGCCGCTCGCGCAGGCGCGGCAGGCGTTGGCGATCGCGGAGGCGGCCTACGGCGGGCCGTTGGACGTCGCGGCGCCTTGCGGTCTAGGGCGCTATACGACCGTCGACCGGGCGCGGTCCGCGGTCGCGCACGCGGTCGCCCTGGCGGAAACGGATCTGTGAAACGGCCTTTGGTCACAGTGGCCGTTGTCGGCGGTCGCCAACCGGGTCGAGCACGCGCGCGCATAGTGCCCCCCGCGACGTTCCGGGAACAATCCGAACCGCGGCGAAAGCCGTAGCCGCATGCCGAAATCCGCTCATCGGCGCGGCGGAATCGGCGTATATCGGACTGTCGGTGACGTAGCGAACACCGTTGTGCCGGAGCGCGGTTCGCCCCGGCGCAGACCGAAGGGCCGGTTTGGATCGCCCGCTACGGGGTACGGTGACGCGAATTCCAACACATCCGCGCGCCAGATCCGTGGAGGAGCACACGCCTGCGGGGGTGATCGGCTACGGTTACACCCGTGGTCGAAGCAACTGAAGGGCCTGCGCCGGAGAACGACCGAAAGCCGGAACCGTTCGACCCCGGCGCGCTGAACTCTGCGCGGGTGTACGACTACCTATTGGGTGGGAAGGACTACCGCGAGGTAGACCAAGACATGGGCAACGAAATGCTCTCTCGCGCACCGGAAATCAAGACGGTGGCGTGGTTCGCGCGCAGCTTCATGCTCAAGGCGGTCCAGATGGCCGCCGAGGCCGGTATCCGGCAGTTCATCGATCTCGGCTCGGGTATCCCGG
>NZ_BAUA01000209.1 GCF_000710915.1 Nocardia brasiliensis IFM 10847 | reverse complement strand
GGCGACGACCAGGCACTCGATGATGCGTTCGGTGAAATACCAGGAGGGCTCCTGCACCCGGTCCGCGCCGGCCTCGACCGGCTCGCCGGTCGGCGACGGCTCGGCGAACACGCGCGCCGCGTCGTCCCACAGGCCCTTGGCCGGCCCGGCCGGAAAAGCGCGCCGCTCCAGGTGATCCATGGTCGCCTGCGCCAGTTCCAGCAGTTGCCTGCGCGTCGAGAGCGTGCGCGACAGCTGCGCCGCCTGCAGGATGCGCTTCAGCAACATCGGGCCGTAGTCCGAGACCGACCAGGCCAGCACCGGTCCGTTGTCGATGGCCTCGGTGCCGTGCAGGGTCAGCAGCACGCCCGGAATATGCAGAGCCCGTGCGGGATCACGCTCGGTGAGTCTGCGGGTGATCCGGCCGCGGCGGGCCAGCTCGTCGAAAATCTTGGTGGCCCTGGTGAGATCGTCGTCGTCGGCTTCACGGGCGATCAGATCCTGGATCAGCAGGCCGGAGACGCAGAGACTGAAGTAGTCGGACTCCTCGCCGTCGGAGGTCCGCCAGGGAATGTCCTCGAGCGGCCAGTCGCCGTCGCCGTACCGGGCCATGGCCGACCAATACCGTTGCGCGAGATCCCAGCGCAGTTGCAGCGCGTCGGCCAGGCGTCGCTGGTCGGCATCGAGCAGATCCAGCTCGCGGGTGCGCGGCTGGGTCAAGTCGTTGATACCGTCCAAGGCAGTGATGGTGAAGTAGAGGTAGGGCTGCCCGATCGCGTAACCGTCCGATTTGGCGGTCGGCACGTCGACGAAGTCGATGACCTCGGCGCCCTTGACCACGCCCCAGCTCCACCCGCACTCGAACATCAGCGCGGGGCTTTCCAGGTCGGCCTGCGGGGTCTTGTTCAGCGTGACATCTCGCAGCAGCCGGCCGCGGACGCGTTCGAGCCGCCGCGCGACGCCGCTCACCACCGAATCCGGTTCCGCGCCGGTTTGATTGAACATGCTGAGCATCGCGAGACCACGCTCGGTCTCGGGATCCACCGATTGCACGACGAAACTGCGCACCAGGCCGATCATGGCGGCGGTGAGCCGCTTCCTGAGCCGTTCCTCGACCGGCTTGATCAGGATCTCCAGCCGCGGCTGGTCGCCGCCACCGGTCGGATCGCGCAGGGCACGAAGGTATTGCAGTCCGGCCAGGCAGAGCGACAGCGACATGGAATAGGAGTCGACCACGTCGACTTCTCGCTGTTTTTCGGACGCTTGCTCGCCCGCGCCCGCACGCAGGTAGCTGCCCGCGGAAAAGACCGGCTCCTCGTCGCGCTCGTAGCGGCGCAGGTAGTCGTCCAGGATCTCGACGATCTTCAAACCGATGCGGCGTTCCCGGCCGAACGGCTTCAGCGTGGCCCTGACGTCGTCGGCGATCTGGTCGGGGTTGTGCAGCGCGAAGCTGGAGATCTGGGTAGCGGGGTAGAGCAGGCACAGCAGCTGTTCTGCGTCACTGATGGAGTTCGAGCCGTCCCGCCCGCCCCACGCCCAGGTATCGTCTCGGTAGCAGGCCGCCAGCAGGGAACTCCACACATTCAGAATCTGCCGCCGTGGCTGGATTCTCATGGATCGCAGCCTTTCTCTCTCGCTCAGAGGACCACATCACAAGGGAGCGCCCGGCAGAAGAAGCCGACCGCCCAGTCTTCTTATCTCGACTAAACATGTACTCGGACAACGCTGTTCGCGGTCAGGTGATGACCTGACCATACTTATTGTCTGTGACTGGAGCGTATCGCGTTTGTAACTCCGTAAACCCGGCAAATTTCACCTGACGCGCGAGCAGCCGGCGTCGCAGGGCGAAGCGCATCCGCTGCAGATCGGATGCCGTCGGCCGTGCGAATCTACACCACCGCCGAGGGCGACCGCAGCCGAGTTCGGCACCGGGCGCAACCCGCGGCGAAAACCGGTCCGACCGGCCCGTCACTACCCGCTCGAGCTGGTGAAACCTCGGTGCAACCGGCTCGAGACGCCACTGCGGCACAGTGGTCAGTGGTGGCGACGCCGAACGAGTCGGGAGGAGCGCGCGGATGCTCGAGGTCGAGGTGTTGATTGTCGGCGGCGGGCCGGTCGGGCTGACGGCCCGTGCCCTGCTGGAACGCTGGGGGGTGCGCACGCTGGTGGTCGAGAAGCGTCGCGAACTCTCCCCGTTTCCCAGGTCGCGGTTGATCAACGCCCGAACGATGGAGATCTTTCGCGGGCTCGGCATCGCCGAGACGATCACCGCCCGCGCCTTCCCGCCGGAGTATGGGCGCATTCGCTTCCGGGATCGGTTGCTGGACAAGGACTTCGCCTCGGCGGCGATGGTCGGGGTAGACGCGCCGATCGCAGCGAGCCCGGTGATCGGCGTGGTCAGTTCGCAGGATCGTTTGGAGCCGACACTGCTCGCGGCGGCGAGCACCCCGGCGCGCTTCGAGGTCGAGGCCGTCGATCTGGTCGAATCCGCCGACGGCGTCGTGGCATCGCTGATCGATCGAAGCAACGGGGCCGCGACCGCGGTCCGCGCCCGCTATGCGATCGCCGCCGACGGCGCGAATTCCGCTGTCCGGCAAGCCCTTGCCATCGGCGCCACGGGTCCCGGCGTGCTGAGCCGCGCCACCTCGGTCGTCTTCGACGCGGACCTGACGCGCTGGCGGGCCGAGCAGCCCGCGGGCGTCTACTTCACCATGCAGGGATCGTTCGCGCCGCTCTACCCCGAGGGCGGTTGGCTGTGGTTCGTGCCGACACCCGACGACGTGGCCCGTGCCGACTGGCCCGCCCTGCTCGCACAGGCGCTCGGCCCACAGGTATCGACCCGGGTGCTCCGGGTACAGCACTGGGAGATGAACGCCCATGTGGCCGAACGCTTCCGGGCCGGACGAATACTGCTCGCCGGGGACGCCGCGCACGCACTGCCGATCGTCGGCGGCCTCGGCATGAACACCGGCGTCGCCGACGTGCACAACCTCTGCTGGAAGCTGGCGGGGGTGCTACGCGGGTGGGCGGGCCCGAAGCTGTTGGACACCTACGAGATCGAGCGCTTGCCGGTGGCGCATCGGACCCTACAGCAGGCCGTCGAGAACACCCGGCTCATGCTCCAGGTGCAGCACGGTCGCCGCGACCCGCGACCCGACAACTCCCCGGCACAAATCGAACTACCCTGGTCGGAGCAATATTTCGCGCAGATGGGGCTGGTACTGGGCGTCAGCTATCGCTCGGCTGCCGTGCACACCACCGATAGCGTGGCGGCGGAATCCACCGATATGGGAACGGAGTACGTGCCCACCGCACTGCCGGGCCATCGTATGCCGCATCTGTGGCTCGAGGACGGCCGATCCACACTGGACCTGCTCGGCGCCTGGTTCACGCTGCTCACCCCGGCGCCGGACGAGTGGAAGCAACCCGCGCTGCCATGGCCGCTGCACATCGAGACCCTCGCCGGCACGCATGCCGGCCACTGGGGGCTGGGGACCGACGGCGCGCTGCTCGTCCGCCCCGACGGGCATATCGGCGCCCGGTGGGCGGCCCGGCCGGTCGCCGAATCGGCACTCCGCGAGGTATTGGCCGCGATTACCTGCACGCGGAGTTGATGCGGTCCGCGAAATCCGGCCGACCGAATTCCGGGTGCACCGAGTGAAGACACACCTGAACTACTGCCGCATTTCGAGAAATGGTTCCGCACCGACCGGTGGATACCTCATTTATAGGGGCATTGATCGATCACGAACCAGGCCATCGGACATGCTCATTGGCTATAAGGCCAGCTAGACGCCATCGAACTCGATTGGTCGTCAAGGGGAATAGCGCCCGACGTGTCCGATTCCACACTGCCCGCAACCATTCCACCCAGTAACACTCGGCACCCCGGCCACGACGTCCTCGGTGACGCATGGCCCTCGGGGGGGCCTTGTCCGTCACCTTGTCGGTAATGGATTGGGGATAGGGACATGGCTTTTCGCGAGTTCTTCGCGCGACATCGGATCGCCTCGGCGGTCGCGGCGCCCGCGGTGCTGGGCGTGGCGGCGGCGGTGGCCGCCACGTTCGCACTGACGTCGTCGCCACAGACCAGGGATACGCAGCTCACGACGTCGGTGACCGAGTGTCATGACATGGTGACGGTCTCGGTGGCCGGACGCAACGACACTCCGGTAGCGGGAACCACGAAGCTGCTCCTCGGCGCGGACGGCAAGGAACTGCCCGCCGCGATGGCCGGCGACCACAACAGCGAGTGGGTCGATCCGGTGGTCAACGCGCCGAACGGACAGGTCGAGCCCGGCTCGTACGCCGCGGTCTACATCGCCTATCCGGCGAACATGGCCACCTACGAGGACGCGGTCAACGCCGGCGCCGCGAACACCGAACAGGTGATGCGCGAGATCTCGAAGGCCTGCCCGGACACGAAGTTCTCGATCGTGGGCTACAGCGAGGGCGCCGACGTGGTGCGCCGCGTCGCCCAGAAGATCGGTCACCAGGAGGCGGGCCAGGACGGCGCGTACGGGATCGTCGATCCCGACGATGTCCTCGGCGTCGTGATCCTCGCCGACGCGGGACGCAGCGCGGGCGACGGACCTTTCCCCGGCTCGAAGGATCCGTTCGGCAACCCCGACGGCTTCGACCAGAAGTATCAGAACGGCAAGAATCCCGTGCCCGGTAAGGGCGCATTGCCCGGCACCAGCGGTGATTTCGGCAAACTGAACGGCAAGATCGCCTCGTTCTGCTCCGACGGCGACCTGACCTGCTCTGCGCCGGAGAACATTTCGTTGTTGCAGCTGGTGGTCAACGTGGGCAGGCAGATCAATGTCGACGCACTCGAACGAGACGGGCTGACCCCGGCCACCGGCCAGGATGTCGCCGTCGTGCTCGGCCGGATCGCGATGACCGCGTTCGCCGATATCGCCGCCAACCCGAACTGGATGAAGAGCGACGAGACCTTCCTCCAGGTGCTGTTGAAGGTCTCCGATCCCGCCTACAAGCCGGGCCGGCCGCCGGCCACGACCCCGGCGAAGGCCGATGCGATCGCGGCCGACGACATGTCGCCGCTGGCGTACCTGCCGCAGAAGATCCTGAACGAGATCATCGGTCTCATCGTGACGAACCAGAACACCATTCCGGTGGTGATGAGCGATCCGTACAAGCTCACCCTCGGCCCGAACCACACCGGCCACCACTTCGACTACTGGAAGGACGCCGATCCCGCCAACGGCAAGCCGCTGACCTCTGCCGAATACGCGGCGGCGTGGATCACCCACCTGGCCAAGCAGGCGCAGGAGGGCAAGAAGATCGACAAGAACGCCAAGCCGGAGCAGGCGGACGTGGAAGCGGTGTACAAGGCGGCCGCGGCCACCAGCACCAGCAAGGCCGCCGCGACCAGCACGACCGCGACCCCGACCAGCACGAGTGCCGCGCCCACGGTCAGCACGACGCCGTCCACCACGCCGGCACCGTCCACGACCACCACCCCGCCGACCACGACGACCACCTCGGCCCCGTCCGAGATCGCCGCGCCGATCGACACCACCAAGCCGGCCCCGTCGGCGACCAGCACCACGGAATCCGCCGCGCCCACCGCCACGAGCACCGTGGCTCCGGCCACCACGAGCACCGTGGCTCCGGCCACCACCAGCACCGTGGCTCCGGCCAACTGAGTTCGGCTCGCACCAGGCGAACGGCGTCACCGGAGCATCGGTGGCGCCGTTCGACTTTGCCGGTACCGCTGTGCTGCAATGGAATCCACTATGACCCCGCCTGCGCCGGCCGGGCATGGACCACCGCGCGCGGGTGGCCGAAAGACGCCGATGCCCCGATATTTCGGGGCAAGTGGCCTGGTCTGCGCATTGCGAAGTGGATCTGTCGGATGATCCGATCTCCTGTATAAGCTCGCGTTCGATCGAAAGCGAGTGCCGCATGCCAGTAATTCGAACCTGCCGGAACGTGCCGTGTCGACCGGTGGTCGGGCGATGACGCAGCGCGGGTGGGCACTGTTCCTCGCGATGGGCGTGATCTGGGGCGTGCCGTACGCGATGATCCGGATCGCGGTCGAGGACTTCGACCCGGTGGTGGTCGCGTTCGGCCGCACCCTGATCGGCGCGCTGGTCCTGTTGCCGATCGCGTGGTACACCAAGGCCCTCGCCCCGGTGTTCAAACGGTGGCGGCCGCTGCTGCTGTACACCGTGGTGGAGATCGTCGGGCCGTGGCTGTTCATCGGCTTCGCCGAGACCACCCTGAACAGTTCGACCGTCGGCCTGTTGATCGCCGCGGTCCCGCTGATCGCGGTGGTGATCGTGACCAAGCTCGGCCACGACCGGTTCGACCGGCGCCGGGTCACCGGGCTGATGGTCGGATTCGCGGGCGTGGCCGCGCTGGTCGGTCTCGACATCGACCTGTCCAACCCGGCCGCCATCGGCGCGATCGCGCTGACCACCGTCGGTTATGCGCTCGGCCCGATCGTGATCAATCGATCGCTGGCCGATCTGCCCCCGCTCGGCGTGGTGACCGCCTCGCTGCTGATCGCCGCCGTGGTGTACGCGCCGTTCGCGGTATTGCGCAGGCCGGCAAGCTATCCCGCCGATGCCACGCTCTCGGTGCTCGGCCTCGCGCTGGTGTGCACCGCCGCGGCGTTCCTGCTGTTCTTCGCGCTGATCTCAGAGGTCGGTCCGGCCCGCGCGACCGTGATCACCTACATCAACCCCGCGGTGGCCATCGTGCTCGGCGTGAGCGCGCTCGGCGAACCGTTGACCGCGGGCATGGCGATCGGCTTCCCGCTGGTGATCCTGGGCTCCATCCTCGGTACCGCGCGCAGCCGGGAAGTGCACGAGGACGCGCTGACCTGTTCGCCCGCCGCCCCCGAAGCGGCCGCGCAATTGCCGGAGCGCCCGCCGGACCAGCAGCCGGATCTGTCGGTGCGCGGGTGAATGATGATGCGGTGGTTGATCATCCGAACGCACCCGATGTAGCCGTCACCCGCGCGTCCTATGACGAGATGGCCGAGCTCTACACCGAATTCGCCAGGAACCATCTCGCGGGCAAACCGTTCGATCGCGCGATACTGGGCGTCTTCGCCGAACTCGTCCGCGGCCCGGTCGCCGATATCGGTTGTGGGCCAGGGCGATTGACGGCGCACCTAGCCGCCCTCGGCGTCGACGTCCGCGGCATCGACCTGTCGCCGGAGATGATCCGCATCGCCCGGCGGCAATACCCGCGACTGCCCTTCGAGGTGGGTTCGATGGAGCGGTTGGCGCTCGCCGACAACTCCCTCGGCGGCATCCTCGCCTGGTATTCGCTCATCCACTTGCCACCCGAACGCGTGCCGGGAGTGTTGGACGAGTTCTATCGGGTACTCGAACCAGAAGGACACGCGCTGTTGGCTTTCCAGGCGTTCGACGGAACCGATGCGGTGACAGCGTTCGACCATAAAGTGGCTCCCGCCTACCGCTGGTCGCCCGAGCGGATGGCCGAGTTGCTGGGCGACGCCGGATTCGAAGTCCGCGCTCGGCTGATCCGGCAGCCGGATCCGGACGAACGCTTCCCGGAGGGTTGCCTGCTGGCGGTAAAGCTTCGTCAATAGCCGCGCAGGCATCAGCCGGACCAGGTATTTTGGTGATGTCGCGCAGGATTCATGGCTGCGCGTGGCCCACCCGACAATGTGGTCGATTCGATTGCAACCCACACCACTGTCGTCAGGGGGCGACCAACCATGGAACTCATCGCACCGGTCGATGCCGTCTTCTTGCTCGCCGAATCGCGGGAACACCCGATGCACGTCGGTTCGCTGCAGCTCTTCGAAGCGCCCGAGGACGCCGGACCTGATTTCGCCCGGCTCACCCACGAAAAGCTGTTGGCGGCCAAGGAGATCGACTCGACCTTCCGCAAACACCCGGCCACCCTGTTCGGCGCCCCGCAAATGGCCTGGAGCCGGGCCGAGGACGTGGAACTGGGATACCACCTGCGCAGGCTCGCGCTACCCAGCCCGGGCCGGATCGACCAACTGGTCGAGCTCGCATCCGGACTGCACAGCACACTGCTCGACCGGCATCGCCCGCTGTGGGAGATCTACCTGATCGAGGGTCTCGCGGACGGCCGCTTCGCGGTGTACTCGAAGATGCACCATGCCTTGATCGATGGCGTCTCCGCGCAGCGCGTCCTGCAGCGCACGCTGACCGGCGACCCGGCCGACGCACAGCCGCGGGTGCCGTGGAATCTGCCGAAACGGCCGCGGCGGGAGAGCAGCGGCGAAGCCGGCGGACTGCGCGGCGCGGCCCGAAACCTGTTGTCCGCCGCGGGCTCCGGCGCCGCCATGCTGCGGGCCGCACGCCAGGCCCTGGTGCAGCAGCAGCTGACGCTGCCGTTCGAGGCGCCCCGCACGATGTTCAACGTGCCGATCGGCGGCGCCCGCCGCACCGCGGTGCGGTCGGTGCCGCTGGAACGGATCAGGCAGGTGAAGAAGGCGACCGGGTCGACCGTCAACGACGTGGTGCTGACCATGTCGTCCGGCGCGCTGCGGTCCTATCTCGCCGAGCGGGATGCGTTGCCGGACAAGCCGTTGATCGCGATGGTGCCGATGTCGCTGCGCTCGGCCGACGACACCGAGACCAACGGTGTGAAGGTCGGCGCCGTACTGTGCAACCTCGCCACCGATATCGCCGACCCACTGGAGCGGCTGCGCGTGGTGAGCGAATCCATGCGCAAGAGCAAGGACGTCTACAGTTCGCTGTCCAGCACGCAGTCCATGGCACTGTCCGCGCTGATGCTCAGCCCGCTCGCGCTCAGCCTGCTGCCCGGACTCATTCCGCTGACCACGCCCGCCTTCAACATCGTGATTTCGAATGTGCCCGGCCAGCGGGAACCGATGTACTGGAACGGTGCGCGCCTGGACGCGACCTATCCGATGTCGATTCCGTTCGACGGCCAAGCCGTGAACCTCACCCTGACGACCACCGCGGACCACCTCGACTTCGGCGTGGTCGGCTGCCGCCGCACCGTGCCGGAACTCCCGCGCCTGCTCGACCACCTGGAGCACGCGCTGACCGAGTTGGAGGAAGCCGCCGTCTGAAAGACCCATTCCGAGCAAAACTAGAACGTGTTACTGTCGAACGATGGTGCACCGACCCGTCGAGGAAGCCGCGGCCGCGTCATGGCGATATCTGCGGCTCGCGGCCGAATCGACGAGTCGGAGGCCGGCGACGGACCGGCACCCACTGCGGACAATCATGTAACTCGTTCTAGGACAGCTGCGCGTCGTTCGTCGCGACGCCGCGGCGAGGGAGACCAGCACGCCATGCGTACCGAAATCTGCGAGCGGCTCGGGATCGAATTCCCGATCTTCGCGTTCACCCACTGCCGCGACGTGGCGGCCGCGGTCAGCAATGCCGGCGGGCTCGGCGTGCTCGGTGCGGTCGGCTTCACCGCCGAGGAACTCGAGGTCGAGCTGGCCTGGCTCGACGAGCACGTGCACGGTGTGTACGGCGTCGACCTGGTCATCCCGAGCAAGTACGAGGGCAAGGGCATCGACGGCCTCACTCCCGAGGAACTCGAGGCCAAGCTCGCGGAGCTGGTGCCGCACGGTCATCGCGACTTCGCCGAGAAGATCCTGGCCGACCACGGCGTCCCGCAGTTGCCCGACGGCGAACGGCACAACCAGTTGCTCGGCTGGACGGCGACCACCGCCGCCCCGCAGGTGGAGGTGATCCTGCGGCATCCGAAGGCCAAGCTGGTCGCCAACGCCCTCGGCACACCACCCGACGACGTGATCAAGCAGGTGCAGGATTCGGGCAGGCTCATCGGGGCGCTTTGCGGCTCAGTGAAGCACGCGCTCAACCACAAGAACGCGGGCCTGGACTTCGTGGTCTGCCAGGGCACCGAGGGCGGCGGGCACTGCGGCGAGATCTCGTCACTGGTGTTGTGGCCGCAGGTGATCGACGCCGTCGGCGATCTGCCGGTGCTGGCCGCGGGCGGCATCGGCAACGGCCGCCAGGTCGCGGCGGCGCTGGCGATGGGCGCGCAGGGCGCGTGGACCGGATCGCTCTGGCTCACCGTCGAGGAGGCCAATGTGCCGCCCGCGCAGATGCAGACCTATATCGAGGCCACCAGCCACGACACCGTGCGTTCCCGGTCGTGGACCGGCAAGCCGTGCCGCATGCTGCGCAACGACTGGACCGACGCCTGGGAGCAGGCCGACACGCCCGACCCGCTGCCCATGCCGTTGCAGATGATGGTGGCGCTGGACGGCGTCAAGCGCGGGCACCGGTACCCCGAGGCGGCGAAGGATGTGAACTTCAATCCGGTCGGCCAGGTGGTCGGCATGATGCAGCGGGTCGAACGCTCCGCCGACGTGGTCGGCCGGCTGATCGAGGAGTACGTCGAGGCGTGCGATCGCCTCAGCAAACTCAACGGCTGATCATTCCGGCCATTCCGGCCAGCCCTTCTCGCGCAGCACCGGGTCGGTGATGCCGCCCCAGCAGGTGAGCTGGTCGGTGTCCCACCCGGCCAGCTCCGCCCCGTTCGCGTAGACGGACTGGAAGAACTCGAGCGCGGCGCCGACCGGATCGGCCGCCGCACGGGCTTCGTCGTAGGCGTAGTAGGCCGAGTGGCCGGCGCCCGAGGCGACCCAGCGGGCGCCGTTCGGGGTCAGCGACCGCTCGGCCAGCCCGGCCGGTTCGGGCGCGGTGTAGCTGTAGAAGGTCGGCTCGGGCACCTTGTCGTCACCGAACCAGAACCCGGAACTGATCACCTCGCGCGAATACGCCTCGCGGGTCACCGAATCCACCGAGTCGGGCAGCTCGACATGGCGCGGCGAGAACCGCTGCACGGCGATGTCGAAGGTGTGCCAGAACAGCTGGACCGGGCTGATCTTGCCCGAATAGGTGGCGCTGAACTCCTCGAGCACCCGGCCCACCTGACTCTGCACCCGGAACGCGTGCCGCACCTTGTCCGGGTCGTAGTGGCGGTGCTCGTCGTCGTCCTCGAACGGCCGTCCCGCGTCCGGCAGGTCGAACGGGTAGGGGTGCGCCAGTGTGAGGTGCACATCGAGGTCGCGCAGCCCGTTGCGCACCGCGCCGTAGAAGGTGGCGACGGACTGGTCGACCAGGTCGATCTCGGCTTCGACCCCCTGATCGGTCGCGATCCGCAGGACGTGATCGAAGAAGTCGAACGCGCAGGTGAACACCGGCCCGGAGCGCGCGGACCCGAGGGGCACCGTGGTCCAGCCGCGTGCGGTGAGCCGGTAGGTCATATGCCACCAGTGGTTGCGCCTGATGCCTGCGGCCAGCGCCACCTTGCCGACGACCTGGGCGAACCGGTGCAGGGTCTCTTTGGCCGGCCGCCAGGATTCCAGCGGGATCGCGGGCAGCGGCTCGAATGCGACGGTCATGAGAAAAACGGTACGCCTGTACGAGTACCGCACCGGGTGTCTTGCCCCAACCCGGGGCCGACAGCCACCTATTACTGTCTGAGACAGTGTACACTCTGGGCCACGCGTTCGCTGCCGAAGCGCGTAGGGGATTTACGCCTGGCGGCCCGCCGTATTCGCCAGCACAGTACTGGGAGTGTCCGGATGACAAAGCTTTTCACCATCGTCGCCCTCGTGCTCGTCGTCGCAGCGCTCGCCGGGCTGGTGGCGCTCATCGTGTCCCGCCGATGGGTCAAGGCCCTGCTCGCCGGCGGCGGCAACCCGCTAGAGCCGGTGTCCGCAAAGGCGTTGCGCGGCTTCGTCGATGACAAAGCTGCCTTCGTCGTCACCGCCGAGCACACTTTCGACGCACCGCGCGACCGGGTGTGGGCGGCGCTCGACACCAACGGCTTGTTCTCCTGGTTGCCGCTGGTCAACGGCATGCGCTACCGCGACGACAACCGGGCCGTCGGCACCACGCGGGTGTTCGACGGGTTGCTGGTCGCGGGGGAGGAGCGGGTGATCGCCAGGGAGGAAGGACATAGGCTCGCGTTGACCGCGACGAAGTCCTCGGTACCGTTTGTCATGAAGTCGCTCACCGAGGAATACGAGCTTCACGGAAACGGTTCCGGTGACACGACTCTCACGTGGACGCTCGCGGTGCGGCCGCGCTTCGGCGCGCTGTTACCGCTGCAACTCTTCGTGCCGCTGGCCCGTCCGGTGGCACGCTGGAGCCTGCGTGGGCTAAGCACTCGGATCTGATTTCTTCCGGAGGTTCGGCATGTACCCGTGCGCCAATCGTCGCTGTGCCGATGCGGCACACCCCTCGATCGAATGCCCGAACCTGGTCCGCACGGACACGCCTTCCGGCCGAAACCTGTTGATCCTGGCGGTACTCGCGGCCTTGATCGTGGCGGCGCTGGTGCTCGCTGCGGTCACCGTCGGCAATCGCTGAGCACTCCGCCGACCGCCCTCGTGACGTGTGCGGTGGATCGCGGCTGCGACTCGACCAGCTGTCTGGGTTGGATGAATCCCGCAATTTCTCCCCCGATGATCGCTTCACCGTCGGCGAGCATGCTATCGGCGACCGTCAGTGACGTCGCACTCGATGGCGTCCCAGCAGCGTCGGATCTGCTTGGTGCCAACACCTCCCGTACCCTGTCCGCACGCTACTACGGTCATGGATGTCCCGGCTTCGCCGACGCCAGCCACCTGCAGTGGTCATTGCCAGCGCGAAAAGCGTTCGATACCAACTATTCGAGCAACGCGCCTCGATTGCGGGAAGCGGTTGCAGGCCGAAATATGGTGTGGGCAATGGAGACTTCTGTCTACTGCCCAGTGAATCATCCGCGCAGGAGGAGCACGCCTCCGTTTCGCTGCGAGCAGAGCCGAACCGAGGTTCTATATTGTCTCAGACAATTCCTGCCCACCGTTTGGGGACCGTGCAACGAGCGCTGAAAACTGGGTACCCCCACCACGCCCGGACCGGTCAGGCCGCCGCACCGTCCGCCGCGAAACCGGGCAACCAACGCGCGACCGACTCCAGGAACGGCCCCTCGGCATCGAGTTGCGCGCAGACCCCCACCACACCGGCGAACACCCGGCCCAGCATGGCCAGTTCGGGAATCTCGGTGGGCGCCTTCACCGCCCGCGTGTTGACCAGCGACACGTTCTTCAGGTCGAGGGCGCGCGCGGTGTGCCCCTGCAACAGTTCCCGGCTGATGTGCACGCTTTCGCCGTTGATCTGCGCGACGATCGGCGCGACCAGCCGTTCGATCGGGCCGAGCTCTAGCTCGTGCCCGGCGCGCACGAAACCATTGTCCCGCAGCACAAGCACGAGCTGGTCGTAGTCCTGCTGCACGGCGCAGCGGGCCAGCTCGCCGATCACCGCGGGAATGCCCGCGGGCAACGCGATGGACGCGCCGAAGTCGATGACGCCGAGGCGGCCGTCGTCGAGCAGCTGGAAGTTGCCGGGATGGGGATCGCAGTGCAGATAGCCGACCCGCACCGGCGCGGAGAGGGAGAACTCCACCAGCAGTGCGCCCGCGCGATCGCGCTGCGCCTTGCTGCCGTTCGCGATGATCGCGGACAGCGGGGTGGCCTGCAGCCATTCCGAGACGAGCACTTTCGGCGCGCTCGCGATCACCCGCGGCACCTGGAAGTGCGGGTCGTCGGCGAACTCCTTGGCGAAGCGGCGCTGATGATCGGCCTCGATCCGATAGTCGAGTTCGTCGGCCGTGCGGTCGATGAACTCGGCGATCAGCGCTTTGGTGTCCGCACCCGGCATCATGAGACCGAAAGCACCGGAGAACATCTGAAGCATCTTGAGGTCCGACAGCAAGGCGGTGTCGGCGCCGGGGTACTGGACCTTGACTGCGACGTCGCGTCCGTCCCGCCAGACCGCGCGGTGGACCTGCCCGATGCTGGCGGCCGCGACCGGCCGGTCGTCGAAACTGGTGAATCGCTCCCGCCAGCGGGTGCCGAGCTGCTCGGCGAGCATGCGGTGCACCGCGGTCGTCGGCATCGGCGGGGCTTGCGATTGCAGCCGGGTGAGCGCCTCGCGGTAGCGATCGGCGAAGCGGGGCGGGATGCTGGCCTCGGCCACGCTCAGCGCCTGACCGAGTTTCATCGCGCCGCCCTTGAGCTCACCGAGCACGGCGAACACCTGGTCGGCGGCCTTGTCGATGAGCTCGTCGTCGAGTTCGCCACGGGATGCGCCGGTCATCATGGCGCGACCGGTGGCGGTGACCCGGCGGGCCATGATGCTCATGGGCAGCCTGGCCAATTTCGCCGACCGTGCCAACCCCGTACGCCTGCTGCCTGCCATGGTTACCTCGCTTCGCTGCGTGATCTTCACCCTATTCTGTCTGGGACAGTGGGTCAATCACGCGGAAACGAGGTTTGTTCAGGCGGTGGCCGCGTGGTCCGCGCCGGAATGCCCGTCGGTCACGCCGACGAGTTCGTCGAACCGCAACACCACCCGCTCGTGGTACATCCCGAACAAATCCTCGAACAACGCGACCTGCGCGTCGGACGGTCCGGACCCGGAATCCCACACCGCCGCGAGCGCCCGCCAGACCAGCACGTGCAGGTCCGGCGCGCCGGCGAAGAACGCCTCGACCGCTTCGGGCACCTCGAGCACCATCTCGCCGATCGAGTTCAGGATCGCGCGCTGCATGGACAGGCCGAGCGCGGTGAGCAGCCTGCGCACCAGGGCGACCTCGATCGCGAGGATCTCGCGCAGGTCCGGCGCGTCCTGGCGGGCCAGCGTTTCGAGCTTGTCGATCTCGGCCTTCAGCAGTGCCGGATCGATTTCCTGGGCGCTGCCGGTGTAGGCCAGCAACGTCTCCATCACGATGCCGCGCTCGACCTCGACGATGTCGCGGAACATCTCGCTCGCGACCTCGGGCGTGGCTACGGAAAAACGGAACAGCTGCCGGTACACATCCACCCCGCCCGCCTCGCGGACGTCGCGGATGGTGAAACCCTTGCCACGGCGCGCCTCGACGAAGCCATTCGACTCCAGCCGCCCCAGCGTCAGTTGCGCGGTGGCCCGGTTCATGTCGAATTCCTCGGCCACCTGCCGCACCGACGGCATCAGGTCCCCCGGCTGATACTCCCCCGCGGCAACCCGGCGTGCCAACTCATCGGCAACGTCCGCGACTACCGTCTGGGCTCCCATCGAAGTCACCTTTCGACTACGTTCGAATACGTCCCAGACAGTCTAAGGCCTACTCTGCCAGACTGCACGTATGCGACACTGGTCCGCGCACAGTGTGAGGTGAGTCATGGCAATCCGGCGCAGCGGCGACAGTTCTGACATGAGTTCCACGGGACGGCGTACACGCCTGTTCACAGCAAGGCCCGATGGCAAACCGCCAGTTCGCGCCGCTATTCGCAATGCCAAGCTCGCCGCATTGCCGGTGGCCTTCGCCGGACGGCAGGCCGCGGGCGTCGGCAAGCGCGCCCTCGGCAGATCGGCCGAAGAAGTCAATCGAGACATCCAATTGCGCACCGCGCAACACATGTTCGAGGTGCTCGGGGAGCTGAAGGGCTGTGCCGCGAAACTCGGCCAGCTGCTTGCCATTTACGAGCTGGCGCTGCCGCCGGAGATCGCCGAGCCGTACCGGATCGCGCTGAGCCAGCTGCAGGATTCGGCGCCCGCGATGCTGCCGAAGACCGTGCACGCGGCCATCGCCGCAAGCATGGGCGAGAACTGGCGGTGGCATTTCCAGGAGTTCGACGATCGCCGGGCCGCGGCCGCCTCGCTCGGCCAGGTGCACCGCGCGGTCTGGCACGACGGCAGACAGGTCGCGGTCAAGGTGATGTACCCCGGCGGCCGACAGGCCGTCGAGGGCGACCTCGAACAGTTGCGGCGAATCTCGCTGCTGGCCACCGTCTTCCTGCCCGGCGCCGACGTCAAGGCGGTCACCGAGGCGATCTGCGATTGCGTACGCGAGGAACTCGACTACGCGGCGGAGGCCGAATACCAGCGCGCCTTCGCCACCGCCTACACCGACGATCCCGATTTCTATGTGCCGCAGGTGGTCGCCCAGCGCGGCGACGTGCTGATCACCGAATGGGTCGAGGGCACGCCGGTGACCAGGATCGTGGCCACCGGCGCCCAGGCCGAACGCGACCGGGTCGGCATGCTGATGCTGCGCTTCGTCACCTCGGGCTGGGGCCGGCACGGGTTGCTCTATGCCGACCCGCACCCCGGCAACTTCCGGGTGCTGCCGGACGGCAGGCTCGGCGTGGTCGATTTCGGCGCCTGCTGCGCCTGGCCACCGGAGGGTTTCGCGGAACTCACGATCGACTACTTCAAGGCCTTCGCCAGCGGGGGTCCGGTGGAGCTGGAGGCGGCGACACGGCGACACGGCTTCGTCGCGACCGGCCGCAGCTTCGACAGCGAGGCGCTGTTCAAAGCGGTCTCGCCGTGCAGCGAACCGCTCAAGCACGCGACGTACCGGATGACCACGCCGTGGCTGCGCAAGCAGGTGCTGCGCACCACGAATCCGCGGCTGACGAACGTCGTGCGCGAGATGACGATGCCCGCCTACTTCACCCCGTTCGCCCGCTCGATGCTCACCCTCGTCGGCGTGCTGAGCCAGCTCGAAACCGAGGGACCGTTCCGCGACGAGATCTTGCGCTGGCTGCCGATGCTCGCCGAAGCGCTGGAGGCGGTGGAGACGCCCGACCCGAACCGGCCGGTGGATCTGGCCGCCGTCCGCAAACGCCGGGCCGACGCGGACGACCGGCAGATGTCGGTCGGCTGACTATCGCCTTCGGACGCCCGCACCGGTTCGGTGCGGGCTTTCTCGGTGCGGGCAGAGCCCTGGCAAGTCTGTCTGGGACAGTGTTATCGTCGGTACTCGGCACACCGACAGAGACCCCCGCAGGCTCAGCGCTCGCACCCAGAGGAGAAACATGCGCCGCAAAATCTTCGGCCGTCGCACAGGGCGCACAGCGATCGCGGCGAACACAGCGACACCGCGTCCGGTGGTACGGATCCAGCGACCACCGGACAGCGTCCGGGCGCGCGCCTTCGGGCTCGGCCTCGCGGGCACGGGCGCGGCCCACTTCACCGCGCCCCGCGCGTTCGACCCGCTGACCGCGCGAGCGTTCCCGCGCGCGACCCGGCGCTGGACCTATCGCAACGGGTTCACCGAGATGGCGCTCGGGCTCGCGATCACCTTCCGGCGGAGCAGGCCGATCGGCTCGGTCGGCTTCATCGCCTATCTCGCCTTCCTCGCGTCCCGGCTCGCCGGCGCGCGGCCCACGGGACAGCCGGCGACCAGCCCGCAGGTGGAGGCCAGGACGCCCGTCGCCGCGAGCGCGTAGTCGCCCGGTCGCGACCTCCGGAACACGAGGGGGTTCGGCGGAACCGCAACCGTATCGGCAGGCACCAGGGCTGCGACCGCCGCACAAAACGAACACCCGGCGCCACTGCCCGGAACCGGGCATATGATCGCCAGAGGTTCGTTCGGGAGGGAGTGCTGGTGACAACGGAGTCGATCTCGACGGCGGCGCCCGCGGTGCCGCAGTGGTTCGCCGACCTGTTCGCCCATCGGCGCTGGATCCGCCGCACCCAGCCGTTCCCGCACGTGTACGCGCGAGACGTGTTCGTGCCGGAGTTCTATCAGCGACTCACCGAGGAGTTCAGCCGGGTCCGGCGCGAGGAGGCGGACCGGTTCGGCAGGGTCGCCGCGAATTACAGTGCGGACGGGCTCGGGCTCGCCGAACTGCGGGACGGCCCGTTCGCGGTGTTCACCTCGCGGGAATGGCACGATCTGGTCGCCGGGGTCGCGGGCGTCACCGCGACGGGCGACGTCGAAGGGTCGGTGCATCACCACGCCCCGGGCGCGCCGTACGGCTGGCCGCACAACGACCTCAATCCCGCCTGGTTCCCGGGCGATCCGCCCGGCCCGGACGAGGTGCGGCTGCCGGGAGACGGGGTGGACACCAAGACCGGCGAACACCCGCCGGGCGTGACCGCGCGCGCGAACGTGCGGGCGGTGGCCGTGCTGTTCTATTTCGGCAACCCGGACTGGCAGCCCGGCGACGGCGGCGAGACCGCGCTGTACGACAACCTCGCCGAGGGCGAGACCATGCCGAACCTGACTCTGGTTCCGCCGCTGGACAATTCGCTGATCCTGTTCGAGGTCACGCCGCGGACCTGGCACACCTTCGCGGGCAACAACCGGCGCGAGCGCAGTAGCGTGGTCATGTGGGTGCACCGCACCAAGGAGGACGCGGTACAGCGCTGGGGAGGAGACAACATTGTCTACTGGTGACCGCCGGGTCTGCTTGCTCACCGGTGCCAGCGGCACCCTGGGCGATCTGTTCTGCCGCTCCTATTACACCGACTACGACATCGTCGCGGTCTGCCACACCCGCACCCCGGCCGCCCCGTCCCAGCTGGAGTGGTTCGTCGATCCGCTGGAGCCGGAGAAGCCGGTGCCGGAGAATGATTCGCGCCTGTTCGTGATCCGCGCCGACCTCACCCAGCCGGGTGAGGTCGAGCGGGTGGTCGACCTCGCGCTGGCGCGGTACGGCGGGGTCGACCTGCTGGTCAACAATGCCGCCCACGTGCAGTTGCAGCCGCGCGGCATCGTCGACGGCGAGGCCGCACTGGAACAGTTCGATCCGCACTTCACCTTGAATGTCGCGGTGCCACTTCGGCTGTGCGCCCGGCTCGGGCAGCGGGCCTGGATGCACGCCGGGCCCGAGAACCGCGCGCGCAACCGCAATATCGTCAACGTCTCCAGCATCTCCGGCTCGGAGGTGTATCCCGGGCAGACGCTGTATTCCGCGTCGAAGGCGGCGCTGAACCAGCTCACCCGCAACATCGCGGCCGAGTTCGCCGAGTTCGGCGTGCGCGCGAATGCCATTGCGCCCACGACCTTTCCGGCGCTGGTGCCGACCGAGCAGGTGGCGCGGGCGATCATCGAACTCGATCAGAGCAGCACGCTCACCGGTGGGGTGTTCGGGGTCGGGATCAACACCGAACTCGCCGACGCTTAGTTCCTGCCGCGACGGAACCTAGGCCTTGGCCGCGCCGGTGACCCGCTCGGACAGTTCCCAGAGTTGCTGGGCGAGTACGGCATCGACGGCCTGCTTGTTGCTCGGCCGCTCCAGCTTGAAGCGGTGGAAGTAGTCGCCGCTGTCGAACTCTGCGGTGGTGGCCAAGTGCTCCAACGGTTGCGCGCCTTTCTCCGGGCGGATGAAGAACGGTCGCGACAGCGGCGAGCGGATGAGCGCGCCGAGTCCGAGCGGGGCGTTGTCGTACACGTGGGTGGCGACCGCGCCGGGATGGAAAGCGGCGGTGCGCAATCCGGTGCCCTCGGTGCGCCGCGCCAATTCCCGGGTGAACAGCAGATTCGCCAGCTTGGACGCGGCGTAGGCGCCCATCTGGTTGAACGAGCCCGAGGTGGCGTTGACCTTGTCCAGATCCAGCCGGGCCATCCGGTAGGTCATGCTGGAGGTGTTGATCACCCTGGCCGACGACTGCACCAGCCGGTCGAGCAGCAGGCTGGTCAACAGGAACGGCGAGAGGTGGTTGACCTGGAAGGTGAGCTCGTTGCCGTCGACGGTGGCGGTCCGCTTCGGCCACGAACCGCCCGCGTTGTTGGCCAGCACGTCGATCCGCGGGTACCGGTCGAGCAGTTGGTCGGCGAGTTTGCGCACCTCGTCGAAGCGGGCGAAATCGGCGAGGAAATGGTCGGCACCCGCCGCGGCCGCCACCTCGGCCGTCCGTTCCGGGGAACGGCCCACCACGGCGACGGTGGCGCCGCGGGCCGCCAGGCGCGCGGCGGCCACCGCGCCGATACCGGAACTCGCGCCGGTCAGTACCACCGTCTTGCCGGTCAGATCCTGGTCTGCTTCAGCCATAGCTGCCTCCTGGGCATCGGTTGTCCGACCTGATCGTCTTCGGCCTAGCCGGATTCGGCAAGGGGCGAAGCGCTCGAATAGTGCGCCGCGATCTCGTCACTGGTGGTCGTCCACACGCCGGGGTGGTTCACCACATACTCGAGCGCCTGGTCCAGATACTTGGCCCGGAACGCCTGACCGATCACGAAGGGATGCAGCGCCAACGCCAGCACCCGGCCGCTCTCGGCGGATTCGGCGTAGAGCTGGTCGAGCTGATCGGTGACGATCCGCACGAAGTCGGGGCCGCTGGTGCCCTTGGCGAGGAACAACGAGTTGTCGTTCAGCTCGACCGTATAAGGGACGCTGAGCATTCCGGGGATGTTCAGGCGGTAGGGCTGATCGTCGTTGGTCCAGTCCAGCACGTAGTTCAGGCCGAGTTCGGCCAATAGTGCCGGGGTATGGAAGGTTTCGGTGAGGGCGGGCCCCATCCAGCCGCGCGGCCTGCGGCCGGTGCCGCGCTCGATGGTCTCGACCACCTCGGTCAGATAGGCGCGCTCCTCGTCGACGGTCATGTCCGCCTGGAAGATCGAGTTGTTCTTCCCGTGTGCCAGCCACACCCAGTCCCGGTCCACGCCCGCCCGGATGAGCTGCGGATTGCGTTGGACCACATCCGAATTCAACAGCACGCTGGCGCGGACGCCGTGCCGGTCGAGCGCGGCGGCGACCCGCCAGAAGCCGACGCGGGGCCCGTAGTCGCGCCAGCCGTAGTTCAGCGGATCGGGCGTCAATCCCGCGGTGCCGGGAAAGATGCTCGTCGACGGCCGATCCACCTGGTAGTGCTCGACGTTGAGACCGACGTAGAACGCGACGCGCGCACCGCCGGGCCAGTGGATCGGGGCGCGATCGACGATCGGGCTGTAGTCGAAGAGGTCGTTGTCCATACCGCCGATTGTCGGACCTGACATCAATGTCAGCTTCAACTCCGGCAAGGGTGACATCGGGCACAATCCGGGCCCTACGCTGCCCCAGAACGGTTTTGCCTACCCGGACGACCGTGCCCCGGTGTGTACATTTGCCCGGCGGACACGACAGCCGATGTCGCGGGCGGCCCGGTAACTCGCCGGGGACGCACGGAACTCGGCGATGCCGTGCTCCGCAGGCCCGCGACGGTACGTTGAGGCACGGAGAGGCGGACGAGCCGCGGAGAGGCGGACCAGCACATGCGAGTGGACGGGCGGGAAATCCCGGTCACCGGCAACCTGCTACAGCCGATGATCCGGCGCACCAGCGACATCATCCGCGTCGTGCTCGCGGCAGTGTGGGTGGCCATCGTGATCGCGGCTTCGGTGATCACCCGCCCGGAATGGCTCGCCCTGGAACGTTCGGTCTCCAATATCGTCGGCTTCCTCAATCCCGACCAGTCCAACCTGGTGTACCTCGTCTACGGCATGGCCATTCTCGCGCTGCCGTTCGCCATCCTGATCGAGCTGATCATCGGCAGGCAGTGGAAGCTGCTGGCCGGCTACGCGGCGGCGGGGCTGACCGCCGGGCTGCTGCTCTCGATCACCGGCACCGGCCTCTCGGCGCCGAAATGGCATCTGCAGGTACCCGATCGCCTCGACACCTTCCTGTCCCAGTTCCTGGACGACCCGCGCTGGATCGCCATGCTCGCGGCCGTGCTGACGGTGTCGAGTCCGTGGTTGCCCACTCGGCCGCGCCGCTACCTGTGGTTCCTGCTGCTCGCGTTCGCGCCGATCCACCTGGTCGTCAGTACCGTCGTGCCGGCCCGCGCGATGTTCGGGCTCGCGGTCGGCTGGCTGGTCGGCGCGATCATCGTGCTCGTGGTCGGCACGCCCGCGCTCGAGGTGCCCCTCGACGCCGCAGTGCGGGTGCTGGCCAAACGCGGGCACACGGTCACCGGATTCACCGTGGTGCATCCGGCCGGGCGGGGCCCGCTGGTGCTGGCCGCCGCGATCGACGGGCCCGAACGCGAACTCGTCGTCGAGATGTACGGCAAGAACCAGCGCAGTTTCGGTGCGCTGCGCCAACTCTGGCGCTGGCTCACCTTCCGGGCCAGCGAAACCGCGGCGATGCACGGCTCGATGCATCGCGCCGTCGAGCATCGGGCGCTGATGGCGATCGCGGTCGACGAACTCGGCTTGGCCAGCAGCACCCCGGTCGCCGTCGCGGCCCTCGACCGCGGCTGGATGCTGCACGCGCACACCATGCCCAAGGGCGCGCCGATCACCGAGCTGTCCGCCGAGCAGTTACCGAGCGTGTGGCAGGGGCTGGACGCGCTGCACGGCGGCCAGATCGCGCACGGCGACCTGCGCCCGACCGAGATCCGGATCCAGGACGGCGCCACGCTGTTCGGCGGTTTCTCCAGTTCCGAATTCGGCGCCTCGGCCAAACAGCAGCAGTCCGATATCGCGCAACTGCTGGTCTCGACCACCGCGCTCTTCGGCAAGGAACCGGCGGTACGCACGGCGCTGGACTCGCTCGGCAGGCAGTCGGTGCTCGCGGCGGCGAGCCGGCTCACCAAATCCGCCATGCCCGCCGGGCTGCGCAAGTCGGTGCCCGACTGGAAAGGCGCGCTGTCCGCGGCGCGCGAGGAGGTGCGCAAGCAGACCGGGCAGGATCGGATCGAGGCCGAGCAGATCACCCGGTTCACCCGCAACCAGATCATCCAGCTGGTGCTGCTGATCGGGCTCGTCTACGTCGCGTACCCGTTCATCAGCGCGGTGCCGACCTTCTTCACCCAGTTGAAGACCGCCAACTGGTGGTGGGCGCTGCTCGGTCTCGCCGTCTCGTGCCTGACGTATATCGGTGCGGCGGCGGCACTGTGGGCCTGCGCGTCGGGCGCGGTGAGTTTCCGGAACCTGGTGATCATGCAGATCGCGAACACCTTCGCGGCCACCACCACCCCGGCCCGGGTCGGCGGGCTCGCACTCAGCGTGCGCTTCCTGACGAAGGGCGGGGTCGGCGCGGTGCGCGCCACCGCGGCGGTGGCGCTGCAGCAGGCGGTGCAGGTGATCACGCACGTCAGCCTGCTGGTGGTGTTCAGTATCGCGGCGGGCACCTCGGCAGACCTGTCCCACTTCGTGCCGGACGCCACGGTGCTGTACCTCATCGCCGGGGTCGGCGTCGGGATCATCGGCACGTT
Source organism: Nocardia brasiliensis IFM 10847 (assembly GCF_000710915.1). GTDB lineage: Bacteria > Actinomycetota > Actinomycetes > Mycobacteriales > Mycobacteriaceae > Nocardia > Nocardia brasiliensis_A. The sequence continues at coordinate 57,672 of NZ_BAUA01000209.1, read as the reverse complement.
CATGTTCGTGCCGCAATTGCGGCGCTGGCTGAACAATTCGGTGCGCCCGCAGCTGCAGGAGGTGCTCGGCGAACTCGGTGAACTGGCGCGCGACCCCAAGCGCTTCTCGGTGATCATCCTGGGCTGCGCCGCGATCACCCTCGGCATGGCGGGCGCGCTGTGGGCCAGCGTGGAGGCCTTCGGCGGCGGCACCACCTTCGTCACCGTCACCATCGTCACGATGATCGGCGGCACCCTGGCCTCCGCCGCGCCGACCCCGGGCGGGGTCGGCGCGGTCGAGGCCGCGCTGATCGGTGGCCTCGGCACCTTCGACGTACCACTGGAAGTCGCCGTGCCCTCGGTGCTGCTCTACCGCGTGCTGACCTGCTGGCTGCCGGTGCTGTGCGGCTGGTTCACCATGCGCTGGATGACGGCGAAGGACATGCTCTGACGCCCTGTCGGCGAAAGCTCAAGCGCGCACGACGGTTTCGGCGAGCCGGGCGGTGATGAGCCCTTCGGCCTCGGCGACGATCCGGGTGATCAGCTCAGCGCAGGTGGGGATGTCGTGGATCAGGCCCTGCACCTGTCCCGCGCTCCAGATGCCCGCGTCCAGGTCGCCCTCTTCGAAGACGCGACGACCCCGCGCGCCCGCGACGAGATCACGGACATCGTCGAACGTGCCGCCCGCCTTTTCGATCTCGACGACCTTGCGGCTGATCTCGTTGTCCGCGACGCGGGCGGTGTTGTGCATGGTGCGGAAGATCAACTGGGTGTCCCGCTCGCTGTGCGCGACGATCTGGTCCTTCACCTTCTGGTGTACGGCGGATTCCTGGGTGCACAGGAAGCGCGTGCCCATGTTGATGCCGTCCGCACCGAGCGCCAGCGCCGCGACCAGGCCGCTGGCATCGGCGAAACCACCCGAGGCGATCATCGGGATGTCCAGCACCCGGGCCGCGGCCGGGATCAGGATCAAGCCGGGGACATCGTCTTCGCCGGGGTGACCCGCGCATTCGAACCCATCGATGCTGACGCCGTCCACGCCGATCCGCTGCGCCTTGAGCGCGTGCCGCACGCTGGTGCACTTGTGCAGCACCTTGATGCCCGCGTCCTTGTAATAGGGCAGGAACGGCTCGGGGTTGCTGCCCGCCGTCTCGACGATCTTGACGCCGCTCTCCACGATCGCCTGCACGTACTCCGCGTACGGCGGCGGGTTGATCGAGGGCAGGATGGTGACGTTCACGCCGAACGGCTTGTCGGTCAGCTCCCGGGTGCGCGCGATCTCGCGACGCAGGTCCTCGGGGGTGGGCTGGGTGAGTGCGGTGATGAACCCGAGCCCGCCCGCGTTGGCGACGGCCGCGACGAGTTCGGCCCGGCCGACCCACATCATGCCGCCCTGCACGATCGGGTGTTCCACCCCGAAGGTCTCGGTGAACCTGGTCCGCAGCATTGCGCTCTCCTCTGCTCGCGCGGGCGGTCCGGTTCGCCCGTACGCGACGATCGTGACACGAGAATCCACTCGTATTCAACTCCTAAGTGAGCCGTCATTCGCATGGTTCAACATCTCCGATGGCCTTCGCGCGCGGTGCGCAGCAAGCCCATAAGCAGGAAAAATCCAGCTCAGTTGCACTTTCTGCGACGCGACACCGCTTTGGCCGGATTAACGGCGGTTCAGCTCCGCAAGCCTTGTCTGTGCGATAAGTTACTTGCTATTCTGCGGTCGTTCAGCCGTCGGCGCGGTCGGCCATCGTGGCAGACGCTCACCGGCGGTCCGAGAGGAGTTCGTGGCATGACCATCGGTGCGCATGGTGGATCGCAGTCGGGGCGGGTGAGCACCGCGCTCGACGAGCCGCTCCGGTCGCGGCGCAATCACTGGAACAACCAGATCGCCGGGCACGCGCAGATGCGGCCCGACGCGGTCGCGCTGCGGTTCCGTGGCGCCGACACCACCTGGCGGCAGCTGCACGAACGCTCGTCGAAATTCGCCGACGCGCTGGCCCGCCGCGGCATCGGCTTCGGCGACCGGGTGCTGATCCTCGCGTTGAACTACCCCGAGTACATCGAGACCGTGTTCGGCATCAACGCGCTCGGCGCGATCGCCGTCCCGGTCAATTTCCGGCTCACCCCGCCCGAGGTCGCCTACATCGTGAGCGACAGCGGCGCGAAGGCGATCGTCACCGACACCCTGCTGCAACCGCTCGCCACCGCGGTGCTCGCCCAATCGGACACGCTGGAAACATGTTTCGTGATCGGCGGGGCGAGTGCGGACGGCGTCCTCGGCTTCGAGGACGTGCTCGCCGAGGACGGCGCCCCGCACACGCCGCTCGACATCCCGGAGGACACACCGGCGCTGATCATGTACACCTCGGGCACCACCGGCAGCCCGAAGGGCGCGATCCTGTCCTACGCGAACATGAACGCGCAGGCGTTCACCGTGATCCGGGCGCTGGCGGCCACCTCCGAGTCGATCGCCTTCTGCACCTCGCCGCTGTTCCACATCGCCGGACTCGGTAGTCTCGCGGCCAATTTCGTGCTCGGCGCGAAAACCGTGCTACATCCGCTCGGCGCCTTCGACGCCACCGAATTCCTCGATGCGGTCGAACGGGAACAGGCCACCGGCGCGTTCTGCGTGCCCGCGCAGTGGCAGGCGATCTGCGCCGAACCGACAGTCCGCGACCGCAAATTGGCGCTCGAGTCACTCAGCTGGGGCGCCGCGCCCGCCTCCGACTCGGTCCTGCGGGCGATGGCGAACTGTTTTCCGAACGCGTTCAACGTCGCGGTGTTCGGGCAGACCGAGATGTCGCCCATCACCTGCGTGCTCGAGGGCAAGGACGCGCTGCGCAAGCTCGGCTCGGTCGGCAAGCCGATCCCGACCATCCAGGCCCGCATCGTCGACGACGAGATGAACGACGTCGCCCCCGGCGAGATCGGCGAAATCGTCTATCGCGGACCGACACTCATGCAGGGCTACTGGAACAAGCCCGAAGCCACGGCGGAGGCGTTCGCGGGCGGCTGGTTCCACTCCGGCGACCTGGTGCGCCAGGACGAGGAGGGCTTCATCTGGGTGGTCGACCGCAAGAAGGACATGATCATCTCCGGCGGCGAGAACATCTACTGCGCCGAAGTGGAGAACGTGCTCTTCGGCCATCCCAAGATTCGCGAGGCCGCGGTGATCGGCCGGGCGCACGAGAAGTGGGGCGAGGTCCCGGTCGCGGTCGTCGCGCTGCACCGTCCCGACGACGAACTGACCCTCGACGAACTGACGGGTTTCCTCAACGAGAATCTCGCGCGGTACAAGCATCCCAAGGATCTGGTGGTCGTCGCGGAACTGCCCCGCAATGCCAGCGGCAAGGTCGTGAAAGTACAACTGCGCAAGGATTATTCATCCTGACCGCGCTGCGCTGAGGTACGGTCGGTCGGATGGCGATTCCTCGTATCCGCGCGGCCGTCCTCGCGCTGCACTGGCAGGTGAACGTGATCAAGCCCGAAGGCTTCTTCGGGCCGATGCTCGCCGCGCCGGTGGCCGCCTCCGGCGTGCTCGACCGGGCGGTGCGCTTCCACGAAGCGGTTGCGGCCCAGGATGTGCCGGTGCTGTTCACCCGCTTCACCGTCCCGGTGGGCGAGGGTCAGCTGGTGCGCAACACCGGCTTCATGCGTTCGGTCGCCGCGGCGCAGACCGAATTCCGACCGAATTCGCCTGGTAGCCAGATCATCCCGGAGATGGCGGGACAACCGTCCGCGGTGTTCGACAATCAGAAGCTGTCCGGACTGGCCGGCAGCGAGCTGCCCGCCTGGTGCGCCGATCGCGGCATCGACACGTTGTTCCTCACCGGGGTCGCGACCAACCTGACCGTGGAACAAACCGCGCGGCACGGCACCGATCTGGGTTTCACCGTGCATCCCGTGGCCGACTGCGTGGCCGCGGCCGACCCGGCGGCACACGAGTCGTCGCTGGCCGACCTCGAACTCACCACCGCGGGCTCGCTCACCGCCGCGCGTGCGCTGGAGTTGCTCGCGCGCCGCTGAGGTCCGGTGCGGCTCGGCACCATCAGGTTTACCGTTCCCCCGGCTCGGCAACACCACGGCTACGGAACTCGGTAGTCGCCTCGAGATCAGGAGCCAGCACAGTGCAACTCACCCACCTCGCGGTCTGCGCCGCCACCGCGTTCGCGGTCGTCGGCGCGGCGACCGGTTGCGGTACGAACGACACCGACCATTCCGCCCACGCCACCTCCGCTGCCGCCGATCCGGCTCGCACCGCCACCCTCGCGACTCCGGCCGCTACGACGAAGGACGCCGCCGATCCGAGCGTGACCCCGGCCCCGGGCAATATCGTCGAGGACGTGAACTGCGGCCCGGTCACCGACGCGGGCGGCGGCACCCGCACCGTCATCGCCCCGGGCACGCCGGCCGGGCGCGTCGGTTGCACCGAAGCTGTCAATGTGGCAACCGAATACGCGCAGACCGTCAGCAACACCGACGCGCAAACCGTCCAGGGTTGGCAGTGCCACGCCCAACCCGACCCCCGCACGCCCTCGGCCTGCACCAAGGACGGCCTGCGGATCGAACTGCGCGCCGGCTGATCGCCGCACGCTCGACCGGGCCCGTGCCGACCGTGCGCGGGTCCGGAGCGAAGGCCGAGCAAAAGACTCTTCTCCACCGTCGGATATCTCGGCATAATCGCTGGGGGTGCCCGGGCGACCGGCATGAAGTCGTCGTAACGGGGGTCGAGCGTGTTGGGATGGATCGGAGCTCAATGGTGCACAGTCGGCGTGTGACGCTCACCACCGCGGCGGTCACGGCGGTGGCCGAACTGCTCGGCGTGGACGCGACCACCGTCGCCACCGACGCGCCCTTCGCCGATCTCGGCTTGAACTCCACCAGTTGGCCAGGCTCACGGCGCTATTAGAGGACGCCATGGGGGTCGAGATCTCGCTCGCGACGATCTACGACCACCCCGACATCGATCGACTGGTCGAGTATCTCGCGATGCGATGACAGCAGCGGGGGTATCGATCGTCGGCATCGGCTGCCGGATTTCCGGGGCCGCGAGCGCCGAGGAATACTGGCGAATGCTGCACACCCGGCCACCGGGCGCCGCCGCGGGCATCGAGCCGTTCGACCACGACTGGTTCGGCCTGTCCGCGCGCGAGCACGCGGCCATGGCCGGACCGCAGCGGCTGACCATGACGGTCGCGGTCGAGGCGCTCGACGACGCCGGAATCGGTTACCGGGCACCGGGTTCCAGCGCCGCCGTGCTCTTCGGCGCGGGCGCGGGCCCGGCCGACCTGTTGTCCACGGCGCTGGATCTGCACGGGCCGAGCCTCACGCTGGACAGCGCGCAGGCGTCGTTCCTGACCGCCCTCGGCATGGCGGTACGGCTACTCGACGACGCGTCGGTACCGTTCGCCATCGTCGGCGATGTCACCGCGCCGCCACCGAATCCCGTGTCGACCAACGAGATTCAGGCCAACGGCACCGAGCCCGACCACTGCGCGGTGGTGATCCTGCAACGCACCGCGGACGCGGCCCGCGACGGTAATCGCCAGTACGCACAGATCACCGAGGTGGCCTTCGGTTCGAACGGCCACGCCGGGGCTGCGCCGGAGCGAGTGAGCAGCGCGGCGGCACCGCCCGTCGCGACCGTCGGCGAGCTGATCGAGGCCGCCCTCCGGGTCTATCACGGCGATCGCCCGCTCGCGCCCGATGCGGCCGAGACACCCGCGGCCGCCGCAGCGCTCGTCCGGGTGAGCGTCCGCGCGGGCGCCAGCACCTATGCCGAGGTGGTGTTGCGCGGCAGCCAGGCCACCGGCGCCGATCGCGGCTATGAGCCGCCGGTGCTGATCCCGGTGACCGGCCGGGACAATGCCGAACTCCGCGCGCAAGCCCAGCGTTACGCGATGCGGCTCGAGCGCGCCGGCGCCGCGGGCGCTTCGGTGCGCGAGTTCGCCGCGGCCACAGCACGATTGATACCGGAGCGGACGCGCGCGGTGGTCCTGGCCCAGGACCGCGACGACGCGATGACGCAGTTGCACGCGCTGGCGCATGGCGAGGCGAGCACCGCGGTGCTGGGCCCGTCCTCGGCACGACGGCCGGGCCGTCTGCTGTTCTTGTTTTCCGGGCAGAGCGCACTACACGTCGCGATGGGCCGCGCGCTCGCCGCCCGGCACCGCGTCTTCGCCGCCGCACTGGCCGAGACCGCCGAGACGATCGTCGCGGCGGGTGGCCCACGCAGCTGGACACCGAAGCACGGCTTCGCGCTCGCTGCGGCGGGCGGCCGTGCCGCGAGCGGCGCGCACCCGAGCGCGCTCGTCGTGCCCGCGCTGTTCACCTTCCAGGTGGCGCTGACGGAACTGCTGTCGGCGTGGGGGATTCGGCCCGACGCCGTGGCCGGACACGGGCTCGGCGAGCTGGCCGCGGCCGCGGTCAGCGGTGCACTGCCGCTCGCCGATGCCGCCCGGATCGTGGTGCAGCACAGCAGATTGCCCGCGCCGGGCAGTACCGCGGCGGCCCTGCTGACCGCCACCCCGGAGGATGCGGCCAAGCTGATCGAGCCGCTGCGCGGACAGGTCCACCTCGCGGCGGTAAACGGTCCGCGGGCCGTGCTCGTCACGGGCAGTGCCCGCTATATCGACACCGTGATCCGTCGGGCCAAGCGCCGCGACATGTTCGCCCGACGCCTCACCGATGATGCCGACCCGCACGGCCGGACCGGCACTGTGCCCACGGGTTTCCTCGACGCGCTCACGGATCTGCGTCCGGCGGCACCGCATACACCCATGTATTCGACGGTCCGGCACGGCGCGGTGCTCACCGGCCCGGCGGCGGACGGCCGGTATTGGGCCGAGAACGCCTCGGGCACCGTACAACTCGCCGCCGCGCTGGCGCACGCGGCGGTGGACGGCGTGACCACGGTCGTGGAGATCGCGCCGCAACCCGTGCTGAGCCCGGCGGTCCGGGCCTATCCCGATTTCCGCGATGCGGTGTACCCGGTGGCGACCCGCGCCGACGAGGCCGGTGACTTTCTCGCCTGTCTGGCACGGCTGCACCTCGACGGACGGCCGATCGAGTGGTCCGCGCAGGGGCCGTTCGTCGCGGCGCCGCGACGGATCTGGCGCAGGCCACGCACGCTGCCCGACCCGCAGCCGGCCGAACCGACCCTGCCCGCAGACGATCTCGTCGATCACGTGGTGTGCGACACGCCCACCGTGCCCGCGTCCTTCTGGCTGCGGATCCTGCTTCGGCACGCGGGTGCCGACGCGACCGTGCTGAGCGATTTCGTGGTGCACGAGCAGGCCGAATTCGGGGTGCTGGCCCGGGTCCACTACCGCGCCCTCGACAGCGCGGGAAGTCTGCGGGCGGAGGTCACCGACGGCGGAGCGCTGGCTTCGGCCCGGCTGGGCGGCGACCCCACACCCGCGGATATCGTCGCATGGATGCGGGTGGTCGATATCAACCGGGCCGGGCGGCACCGGATGCGGGTCGTCGCGCCCGCGGCGTTCTACGACGAGTTGCAGTGCCGGCGTTTGGCTTACGGTCCGCGCCTGCGCGTGCTGCGCGGCATCGCGCTCGGCCCCGAGCGGGCCGTCGGCCTGTTCGACGCCGCCGAATTGCACAGCACCGCAACAGTCGAGGGCTGTCTGCAACTACTCGCGGCGACCGGGTACGAGGACGCACCGGCCGACGCGATCCCGCTGCCGGTCGGCATCGAATCGGCCTGGCTCTCTGCTGAACCCCGCCGGACCGTGCTGGAGGCGCACGCGTTCCTGCGCACGCGGAGCACGACCGGCCTGCTCGGCGACGTGATCGGCACCGACCAGCATGGTGTTCCGTGTCTGGCCCTCTCCGGCGTGCGGATCCGGTTCGCGGCACCCGACATTCCGGCCGTCGACGCACCGCGGCCCGTCGAGCGCCCGTTCTCGTTCCGTCAGGAGACATGGCAGCCGGGGGGATCTCCCGGGCCTGGCCCAGGACCCACTCGTCGAGCGCGCCTTGATCATCGGCGACTCGGATCTGGCCGTCCGGCTGAGCACCGCACTCGGCGCGGTAGTGCCCACCGATCGAATTCCACACGGACCCGAGGCAGCGCGGCCGCTGGTCGCGGCGGCGCTCGCGCACGGACCTGCCGCACTGGTCCTGGTCTGGACCGAAACCAGTTCGGCCGCTGTCGAATTCGACGGCACTGCGGTGACGGACAGCGCGGCGTCCGTCGGCCACGTGCTGGTGCTGCTCCAGCAGGTACTCGCGGCGGCGCACCCGCGCACCGTGACGATCGTGCTACCGGCACCACGAGACCCGGCCGCGGGGATGCCGCGTTTCGGCGAACTCGCGACCTCGTTCGGTATCGCCGGGCTGGTGCGGTCGCTGCAACTGGAGTCCGACCGGACGGTGCGGCTGGTATGGGCCGACACCGATACCGCGGACGTGCCCGCGCTGTGCCGCCTGCTGGTCACCGATGCCCCCGGTGTACCGGCCGAATTGCGGTTGTCCACGGATACTTTCGCGGTACGCCGGTTCGCGCACGCGCGCCGCCGCGCACTCCCGGCCACCGTGGATATCGGCGGAACCTACGTGGTCACCGGCGGTTTGGGCGTACTCGGTTCGATCGCGGTGCGCTGGCTGCTCGATTCCGGCGCTCGCGACGTCGTGGTGCTCACCCGGGCGCCACGACCGATTCCCGCACTGCTCGACGGATGGGAGGACCGGATCGTGGTCGTGCGCTGCGACGCCGCCGACCGTGCGGATCTCGCCAATGCGCTCAACGACATCCGGGAGTGCGGTTCCACCATCCGCGGCGTCGTGCACGCGGCCGCCGACGGTACCGACGCGGCGTTCGATGCCGTCACGCCCGCCCAGTTGACCACGATGTTCGCGCCCAAACTGCACGCGGCTCGCAACCTGATCGAGCTGACCGCCGCCGACCCGACCGACTTCGTCCTGCTGTGCTCGGCCACCACCGGTGCGCTCGGCGCGCCGGGTAGAGCGGCGCACGCCGCGGCCAATGCCGCGATGGACGCGCTGGCCTCGGTATACGTCGGCCGCCGGGTGCTCAGCATCGGCTGGGACCGGTCGATGGCGGACCCGGACGGCAGCGCGCTGCCCCGCACCGGTGCCGCCCGGCGCGGCGCGGGGCTGCTCACCCAGGTGCTGCGCTACAGCGACACCTATCTTTTGACGACCGACGAGGTCGCTCCGGTACCGGCGTGCGAGGTCCCGTGACGACCGACCCGATGCGCAACAGTCTCGCCGTGCGAGTCGCCGAACAGGCCGCGGCGCACCCCGACGTCATCGCGTACACCGAGCTGCGGTACCGGATGCACGAACGCCTGCCGCACTCGATCACCTACGCCCGTTTGCACACCGCGGCAGGAGAACTCGCCGCACGACTGCGCGGCGCGAGCGCGCCGGGGGGACCGGGTCGCCATCCTCTGTGCGCACGGACTCGACTACGCCGTCGCGTTTCTCGCCTGCCTGTACAGCAATCGCATTGCGGTACCGCTGTTTCCGGCCGCGGGCACGCGGAACCGGGAGCGGTTGCACGCCGTGCTCGCCGACGCCCGACCGACCGCCGCCCTGCTCTCGCACAGCGACGTGACCAGTCCGGCGGTGCTCGGACCAGGACTCGGCCAAGTGGTGCGGCTGCCACCCGACGTGTCCGTGACCACCGCCGTGCCACCGGGCAATTCGGCAGCGCCCGTGCTCGACCCGCTGCGCGGCACGCTGGCCTACCTGCAGTACACCTCCGGGTCGACGCAGGCGCCGACCGGCGTCCAGGTCACCCACGCCAACATGGCCGCGGCCCTGGAACAGCTGTGCCACGCGCTGGCTCCCACACCGGACAAGCCCATTCTGACCTGGTTGCCGTTCTTCCACGACATGGGTCTGATCCTCGGGCTGTCACTCCCGCTCTACTGCGGCGTGCCCGGCTATACGATGGCGCCCGCCGAGTTCGTGAAGCGGCCGATCCGCTGGCTGCGTGCCGTCAGCGACTATCGGGTCGGCATCACCGGCGGGCCGAACTTCGGTCTCTCCCTGACGGTTTCGGCGACCACGCCGCAGGAGCGGGCGGGATTGGACCTGTCCGGGCTCGATCTGCTGCTGAACGGCTCCGAGCCGGTGCGCGCCGAGGCGCTCGACGAATTCAGCACCGCCTTCCTCGATTACGGCTTCCGGCAGCAAGCACACACGCCCGGCTTCGGGCTCGCCGAAGCCACGCTGACGGTCACCGTCTGCGCCCGGGACGAAGAGCCGGTGGCGCAGCGCTTCGACCGTGCCGCGCTGTCCGAGGGCCGGGTGGTCGCGCTGGTGCCCGGGGACGAACCGTTCGGCGGCGCGGCGCTCGTCGGCTGCGGCGTGCCCGTCGGACAGGACGTGCGGATCGTGCACCCGCTCACCCAGGTCGAGCTGCCGACCGGCCGAGTCGGGGAGATCTGGGTGGCGGGCGACAATGTCTGCGACGGCTACTTCGGCAGGCCCGACGCCACCGCCGAGACCTTCCATGCCGCCCTGGCCGGCAGCGACGTGCACTGGTTGCGCACCGGCGACCTCGGTTTCTGGTTCGACGACCAGCTCTACATCGCGGGTCGCCGCAAGGACGTCGTGGTGGTCGACGGCCGCAATCACTATCCGCCCGATATCGAGGCGACGGTCGAGGCGTGCGCGCCGGAGGTCAGGCCGGGACACGTGACGGTGTTCGGGCACGACGACGGACGCCGAGAGGACCTCGTGGTGGTCGCGGAACTGAGCACCGTCGAAGTCGTCGAACCCACCGAGTTCTCGGTGCTCGCCCGCCGGATCCGCGCGGCGGTCGCGGCCGCGCACGAGGTGCTGCCGGGCGCGGTACTGCTGGTCGAACCGGGCCGCATACCCAAGACCACCAGCGGCAAGCTGCGACGCGGCGAGTGCCGGGCCCGCTACCTCGCCGGGCGTCTCGACCCCGTCGCGATGATCTGACCTGCGCCGAAACACCGCCGAGGTCCCGCTGATCAGGGGCGGCGGCCGCCAAAATGAGGGCATGGCGACCGAGACGATTTCCGTGCAATGGAAGGCCGAGCCCGAGGAGCACGACTATCCGGCCGCGGCCGACTACCTGGAGTTGCTGGCCGGGCCGAAGATCGTGCGCGCCGTGGTGGACGACCTGCGGGCCGCACCCGTGTCGTACAAGAAGGCCAAGGATATTCTGCGCGCCGCCCGGCTGGAGCTGCTGCCGCCGGAGAACGCGCATGTGCGGCGGGACCTGATCAAGATCAACAATGGCAAGTCGCTGTCACCGATCCTGTTGGTGCGCGGCGACTTTCGCACCGGCGCCCCGTTGGTGATCGCCGACGGCTACCACCGAGTGTGCGCCATCCACTGGGCCGACGAGAATATCGCCATTCCCGCGAAGATCGCCGCCCTGCCGTGACCTTCTCCACCCTCGCGCTGGTGCTCGCGCTCGGCCTGTGCGGCCCGCTGCTCGCGCTGCGCGGCGCCTGGCACCTGCCGGTGGTGCTGGGCGAGGTGGTGGCGGGAATCATGTTCGGCGCCACCGGATTCGGCGTGCTGCACAGCGCGGATCCGATCTTCACGTTCCTGGCGGACATGGGTTTCGCCGTGGTCATGTTCGTCGCGGGCACCCACGTGCCGGTGCGCGATCCGACGGTGCGCGCCGCGCTCGGCGCCGGCGCGCTGCGGGCGGTGCTCGTCGGATTGCTCGCGGTGCCGGCGGGTTTCGGTATCGCGCACTGGTTCGGCACCGGGCACGGCGCGATGTACGCCGTGCTGCTCGCGTCGTCCTCCGCCGCTCTGGTGCTGCCGATCATCGACTCGCTCGGGCTGCGTGGAAAGCCGGTGCTCGCGTTGACCGCACAGGTCGCGATCGCTGACACCGTCTGTGTGGTCGCACTGCCGCTGGCGATCGATCCGGGGCACGCGGGGCGGGCCGCCCTCGGCGCGCTCGCGGTATCCGCCTGTGCCGTCGTACTTTTCGCGCTCCTGCGCTGGGTGGAGCAGTCGGGTGCGCGGCGGCGGGTGCACCGGATCTCCGAGGAACGCGGACTCGCCCTGGAGCTGCGCGTCAGCCTCGCGGTGCTGTTCGCCCTGTGCGCGGTCGCCGCGCAGACCCGGGTGTCGATCATGCTGGCAGGTTTCGCGGCCGGGCTGGCCGTGGCCGCGGTCGGCGAACCGCGGCGGGTGGCGCGCCAGCTCTTCGCCATCAGCGACGGCTTCCTCGCGCCGCTGTTCTTCGTCTGGCTCGGCGCCCGGCTCAATCTGCGGGACTTCGGCGAGGATCCGCAACTCATCGCCCTGGGTCTGGCCCTCGGCGCCGGCGCGCTCCTGGTCCACCTGGCCCTGCGGGCGGCCGGGCAACCGGTCGGTTACGGCGCGCTCGCGGCCGCGCAGATCGGCGTGCCGGTCGCCGCCGTCACCGTCGGCACCGAGCTGCACGTGCTGGTTGCCGGGGAGGCCGCGGCATTGATGCTCGGCGCGCTCTGCACGATCGCCGGCGGCGCGGTCGCGGCGAGCCGGCTCGCGGCCCGGGCGGCGAAGGCGGACAGCACAAACGAGCGTTGAGATCCCGGCGCGTTCAGCGGGGTGTGCTCAGTCGTCGGCTCGACCGAGGTCGTCGAGCGGGGCGAGGTCGTCGGTGCGGCCGAGCAGGCGGTCGGTCTCGCGCCGCTCGCGTTTGGTGGGACGGCCCGAGCCGCGATCGCGGCGCGGCATGGCGGCGAGGAGTTCGCGCGAGGGCGGCGGCGGGGAGCGGTCGATCAGGCATTGCGCGGCGATCGGAGCGCCGACCCGTTTGGTGACGATGCGCTCGACGATCACGATGCGTTCGATGCCGCCGCTGCGGATGTGCACCTCGTCGCCGGGTTTGACCGGCTGGGCCGGCTTGGCCGCGGTGCCGTTGACGCGAACGTGTCCGCCGCGGCACGCTTCGGCGGCGGCGGATCTCGTCTTGAACAGACGCACGGCCCAAGTCCAGGAATCGACTCGGGCCTGCGTCGCGGTGTTCGTAGTTCCGTGGGTACGGATGCCGTTATCGGCGGAGGGCACGCTTACACGATACGGCGTGCGGTGACCACCTGGTCGGCGCGCAGCGGGGTGTAGGACACCGGCTCGCCGGACTGCACCGCGTTCAGCAGCTTGCCGTCGCCCGCGTAGATGCCGACATGGCCGCCGCCGTTGGTCACGACGATGTCTCCGGGCTGCAGGTTGTGGAAGGCCACCGGAGCGCCGACGTGCGACTGCTCGAAGCTGGTGCGGGGAAGTTCGATGCCGGCCTGACGGTAGGCCCACTGGACCAGACCCGAGCAGTCGAAGTTCGACGGGCCCGCGGCACCCCAGGAGTACATCGCGCCGACCTTGGTCTTGGCGGCGTCCAGGGCGATATCGCTGGCGCTGGGCGCGGGGTTGAACATCCCGGGCATGTTCGGCGCGAAGTTCGGCACGCCGGGGGCGACCTGCTGCTGGGCGCCGGGGGCCTGCGCGTTCGGCATCGCCGAGACAGCCTGCTGGATCTGCTGATTGAGTTGCTGGACCGGCGCTTCGTATTCCTGCGGAACAGGAACATCGAAGTTGCCGACGCCGGGAATGTTGATGGTCGCGGCCATCGCCGGGATCGCGGGCATGGCCCCGGTCGTCGCGGCCAGCGCGCCCATCACGACGGCACCCTTGACGGAATTCGGCAAGCGAGAATCCCGCTGCAAGCTGTGTTTACCCACCGAGCTACGTCTCCGATCTTCGTGCTCTCCCGCCGACCGGGCAGCTGACCAGAAAATGGCCGCAAGGCATCACCGTCGCCAACACTCTCGGGTGATCCCGGCACGACAGCCGGGTAGATGGCCCCGACAGCCGATAAGGCGGTAACTCCGTGGCGCCGCTTCTCTTTCGAAACGACAGGACTCCACTAAGTCACGAAGAGATTACGATGCCGACGCGGTGTTGTCCAGCGCACAGACCAGCATGTTTTAAGCCGAACTGAAAGTGCCTGGACGATCGCCCGAAATCCCGACACGCCCAGCGGGTCACGACACGATATCGTGCCGTGCGCGGATGTCACGGAACGGCGCACGACGGGACGAATCGGACAGGGAGACCTCAGAATTCGCGACCGGCGCGACGGGTGCCGTCGCCGCCGAGCGCCTGCTCCAGCTCGACGATCCGGCGCTGCGCGTCGGCCAAGCCGACCTCGAGCTGGCCGAGCGCCATCACCAGCGGTCCCACCGCGAGATCGGCCACCAGCTGGGGATCGTCATAGCCGCGTTCTATCGCGACCAGGATGTTGGACCGGATGCGCCGCGCCACGGTGGCGCCCTGCGGTACGTTCCAGGACTCGACCACCTCGGCGGTGGTCGGGGTGGGTTCGTCGGACATGCCCCTCCGATACTCGCTGGAATCGCCCTCAGCGTAGTGACTTCCGCAGTACAAGAGCAATCGTGCAATACCCGTCGCTAGCCGCATCTAGGACACGCCGTAGATATCGGCAGATTTTCCGGACCGGACGAGCTACGGTGTGCTGGTATGGACCCCGTGCGGAATCCGTATGCTCCCGGAGCCGGACAGCGCCCACCCGAATTGGCCGGGCGCGACAAGCAACTCACCGCTTTCGACATCGTGCTGGAGCGCGTCGCGCGGGGCCGTCCGGAACGCAGCGTGATGCTCACGGGGCTGCGCGGCGTCGGAAAGACGGTGCTGCTCAACCAACTTCGCTCCGCCGCCATCTCCCGCGGCTGGGGCACCGGCAAGATCGAGGCCCGGCCGGACCAGGAACTGCGCCGCCCGCTGTCCTCCGCGCTGCACATGGCGGTGCGCGCGATCGCGATGGCGCACCGCAATCCGGAACGGGTCGACGACTTCCTCGGCATCCTCAAGGCGTTCGCGCTGCGCGCCACCGCGGACAAGGGCATGCGGGAACGATGGCAACCCGGCATCGACGTGCCCGCGGTCACCGGTCGCGCCGATTCCGGTGACATCGAGATCGACCTGGTCGAGCTGCTGGTCGAGGCCGCGGCACTGGCCGGCGAAATCGGTGTCGGGATCGCGATTTTCATCGATGAGATGCAGGATCTCGGCCCGGCCGACATCTCCGCGATCTGCGGCGCCTGCCACGAATTGAGCCAGGACGCGGCGCCGCTCATCGTGGTCGGCGCCGGCCTGCCGCACCTGCCCGCGGTGCTGTCGGCCTCGAAGAGCTACTCCGAGCGCCTGTTCAGCTATCACCGCATCGACCGGCTCGACCGCGCGGCCGCCGATCTGGCGTTGATCGCGCCCGCGCAGCGCGAAGAGGTGAAGTTCACCGACGACGCCCTGGACGCGCTATACCAGCGAGCCGACGGATATCCGTACTTCGTGCAGGCCTACGGCAAGGCGGCCTGGGACCAGGCGCCGGAGAGCCCGATCACCGCCGAGGACGTGGACGTGGCCGCGCCGAGCGCGGAAGAGGAATTAGCGGTCGGCTTCTTCGGTTCCCGCTACGAACGGGCGACACCCGCCGAACGGGAGTACATGCGCGCCATGGCCGATCTGGCCGGCGACGACGGTCCGGTCGCCACCGCGGCGGTGGCCAGCGAACTCGGTCGCAAACCGGCCTCGCTCTCGCCGGCCCGGGACGGGCTGATCAAGAAGGGGCTGATCTATTCGGCCGAGCGCGGCACCATCGGCTTCACGGTCCCGCATTTCGGCCGCTACCTCCGTAGCGTCTGAGATCGGCGCGAGCGTCGAATCGGGCTGTCTATCAAGATCATTAGAGATCCCTAGAAACCAATCGACCCGAAGCCCTACCGGCCGGTAACTAAAGTTCTTACACTCGAATGTGATCCTGATCACGTCCGAGGAGGACATCATGGCGACTGCCGCGAAAGTCGACGCCACCGAAGAACAGGCCCGCGCACTGGTCGAGGAATCCCGCGAAACCACTTGGGCCAAACCATCGTTCGCCAAGGAGATGTTTCTCGGACGGTTCCGGCTGGATCTGATCCACCCCTACCCACGGCCCAGCGCGGAGGACACCGCGCGCACCGAGGCCTACCTGGCCCGGTTGCGGCCGTTCTGCGAATCCATCGACGGACGGGTGATCGAAACCGAGGGCCGGATTCCGGACGAATACGTCAAAGGTCTGGCCGAACTCGGCTGCTTCGGGCTCAAGATTCCGGAATCCCATGGTGGTCAAGGACTTTCCCAGTTCGGGTACAACCGCGCGTTGATGCTCGTCGGCTCCGCGCACCCCAGCCTCGGCGTGCTGCTCTCGGCGCACCAGTCGATCGGGGTGCCCGAACCGCTCAAGCTCGCGGGCACCGCGGAACAGAAGGCCGAGTTCCTGCCCCGCTGCGCCGCGGGCGCGGTGAGCGCGTTCCTGCTCACCGAGCCCGACGTCGGCTCCGACCCGGCCCGGATGGCGAGTTCGGCCGTCCCGACCGACGACGGCGAGGCGTACCTGCTCAACGGGGTCAAGCTGTGGACCACCAATGGCGTTGTCGCCGAACTGCTCGTGGTGATGGCGCGGGTGCCCAAGAGCGAAGGGCACCGCGGCGGCATCTCCGCGTTCGTCGTCGAAGCCGACTCGCCGGGCATCACGGTAGAGCGGCGCAACGCGTTCATGGGTCTGCGCGGCATCGAAAACGGTGTCACCCGGATGCACGACGTTCGGGTGCCCAAAGCCAACCTGATCGGCCGTGAGGGCGACGGCCTGAAGATCGCGCTCACCACCCTCAACGCGGGCCGGCTCGCCATCCCCGCGCTGTGCACCGCGTCCGCCAAATGGTCGCTGAAGATCGCCAGGGAATGGAGCGCCGCACGGGTGCAATGGGGGCGGCCGGTCGGCGAGCACGAAGCCGTCGGGCAGAAGATATCCTTCATCGCCGCAACGACTTACGCGCTGGAAGCCGCCCTGGACCTCTCCGCCGCCATGTGCGACGAGGCGCGCAACGACATCCGGATCGAGGCGGCTCTGGCCAAACTGTGGGCCAGCGAGATGAGCTGCACCATCGCCGACGAGCTGGTGCAGATCCGTGGTGGCCGCGGCTACGAGACGGCGGCCTCGCTCGCGGCCCGCGGCGAGCGCGCGGTCGGCGCGGAACAGCTCGTCCGGGATCTGCGCATCAACCGCATCTTCGAGGGTTCCAGCGAGATCATGCGGCTGCTGATCGCCCGGGAAATGGCCGACGCGCACATGACCGCGGCCGGTGCGCTGGTCGACCGCAAGGCAGAGTTCAAGGACAAGGCCAAAGCCGCCGTGGGCGCGGCGGGCTTCTATGCGAAGTGGTTCCCGCAGCTGGCGGTCGGCGCGGGCACCACACCGGCCACGTTCTCCGAATTCGGGGTGCTGGCAAAGCATTTGCGGTTCGTCGAGCGCAGCTCGCGCAAGCAGGCGCGGTCGCTGATGTACGCCATGGGCCGCTGGCAGGCGGGTCTGGAGTACAAGCAGAACTTCCTCGGCCGCATCGTCGATATCGCGGCCGAACTGTTCGCCATCTCGGCGGCCTGCGTGCGCGCGCACGCGCTGCGCACCGCGAATGCCCCCGAGGCCGCGGCCGCCGAAGAACTCGCCGACGTCTTCGCCAAACAATCCCGCGTCCGCGTGCGCGAACTGTTCGACGCACTCTGGGACAACACCGACGCCGAAGACCGCACCCTCACCCGCGGCGTCCTCGACGGCCGCTACACCTGGCTCGAGGAAGGCGTCTTCGACCCCAGCGAAGGCACCGGCCCCTGGATCGCCGAATGGCAGGTAGGCCCCTCCACCGAACAAAACCTCCTGCGCCCCTTCCTCCCCTCCACCCGCAAACCAACCCCCTGACCCAACCGGCACCGTCGCGCCCCCACCCGGAGCGCGACCCCGCCATGCCCCGAACCGGCAAATATTCGCGACTATCAGCAAAACGCTAGATAGAGATAGATTCGCCTGATCGTGACGGCCTGCGCACGATGGCGAAATCTAGGCCTCTCTAGGAAATCGTCTTGATACCCCCAAGACTCGCTGAGCGAGGTCCACAGGACTATCTATCGCAATCTAGTTGCATGGCTATAAATTCGTAGAGTCTGCGGTTCGGGGGAGCGGTAGGGGGTGGGGGTACGTGTCGGCTTCGGTTGGACAACTTGTGCGTAACGCCTGGTATGTGGGGGTAACGGGGCGGAAATATCTATCGACAACCGGGCAAGAACGATCCGCTTGGATGCACCCTCCACAGGAGGTCGTCATGTCCATGACTATTTCGCGCTGCGCTGCCGACTACGACGGTCACCGTGTCACGGTGACGGCTACAGACGGCGTCCCGCTGTCGGTCCGCGTGTTCGGCGGCGATACCGCGACGGTGACCGTGGTGTTCGCGCACGGGCACTGTTTACGCACCGAATCGTGGTCGTTCCTGCGCGATCATCTGTTGCGCCGCTGGGCCGACGCCGACACCAGGATGGTGTTCTACGACCATCGCGGGCACGGCGAATCCGGCGAGGCCCACCCCTCGACCTACACCATCGACCAACTCGGGCACGACCTCGACACCGTGCTGCGCACGGTCGCACCGACCGGGCCGGTCGTGCTGGTCGGTCATTCGATGGGCGCGATGGTGGTACTGGCCTATGCCCGGCTCTTCCCGGAGACGATCGGCACCCGCATCGTCGGCGTCGGTTTGATCGCCGGCGCCGCCAACGGCCTCACCGAGGTCGGCCTCGGCCGCTTCCTGAAGCGACGCGCGGTGCGCTCGCTGCAGGTGGCGGTGGTGCGCGCGCCCCGCGTGATGCAGGGCTCCAAGCGGATGTCGCGCCGGATCTTCGAGCCGATCATGCGCGCGGCGAATTCCGGTACCAGGCGGGTCAATCCGCGCATGGTCGCGGTCGCGACCGCCATGCTGAACGAGACCCCGCTGCTGACCATGTCGAGCTTCCTCGCCTCGCTGATGACCTTCGACGAGACGGCGACCCTGCACCGGCTCGGCAGCATCCCCGCGCTGGTGCTCGCGGGCACCGCGGACATCGTGGTGCCGTTCGCGCACTCGGTGGTGCTCGCGTCGCAACTGGCGGGGTCGCAACTGGTGCCGCTGGAGGGCGCGGGGCACAGCGTGATCTTCGAACGCGCCGAGGAGGTGGCGCTGTCCCTCGCCGGACTGGTCGATCAGGTCGTCGGCACCCTGCGCGGGCCGGGCCCGGAGTACGCGGTCGCCGGCTGACGCACCGGCCGTCGGTCTTTCGCACCAGCGCCGACGGCCGGTCACGGGCAACTTTTGGGCGAACTACCGAAGATCGCTGCTCGACGAGCCAGAAACCGATTCCTTCTGTACTGTGTTAGAGATCACGTTGTGTGGTGAGTCACACGGCTTGGTGACGCGCGTTTCCTGGCAGACCATGGAACGAACCGCTACCCACCGAGTTCGCATGTGCCGCCAGGAACACAGGAGGTATCGATGACACGCAGCGAAATCGCGGAACTCCGCTATGCGGTCGGCCAGCTCCGGCAATCCATCGGCGCACTGCGGACGCACTATGGCGACGCGAACATGGTGCGCCGGTTGGAGAACGACCTCGAACGGCTCGTCATCGACGCCGACGAGATCGAGCAGGCTCCGCCGCCGGAGGTGAAGCGCCGTCCGCAGGACACCATCTACGTCCCGGACAGCAAATCCGACGAGGCCGCCTGGATGGGCGCACAGGACGAGGGCCTGGGCTTCCACTCCCGGCCACGCACCAAGTAGGTCCTGGCAGGTACTTCGCGGGCCCGTTCCGTGCCGGTGGGCCCGCGATGTGCTGTGTGCTCAGGCCCGGTGCCGGCCGAAGCGACGATTCGGCCGCGCACCGTGGAACCGGGCGCCGCGGGGGACGTCCGGCACCGGGGTGGACCCGGCTGATTCGAACAGCGCCGCGATGCCGTGGTCACGGCCGAGCGCGATGGCCTCCAGTCCGTAACTGCCGTTGGTCCGGGCGAGTTCGTGCAGCATCGTGGTCATGATGCGCAGGCCGGTCGCGCCGACCGGATGCCCGAGCGCGATGGTCGAACCGTTCACGTTGAGCCGTTCCCGCGGATCGAAATCCCAGGCCCGGGCCAACGCCAGCACCTGCACCGCGAACCCCTCGTCCACCTCGACCAGATCGAGGTCGTCGAGCTGCAGCCCGGTACGTCCGAGCAGCTTGGCCACCGCCGGTGCGGCACCGAGAGTCGCCGGGCCCGAATCACTTCCGGCCGCGGCCCAGCCGACCAGGTACGCCATCGGGGTCAGGCCGAGATCCGCGAGCCGATCCTCGGCCACCACCAGGCAGGCGGCCGCGCCGCGCCGGTGTGCGCTCATGTTGCCCGTGGTCACCACACCGTTCGATCGCAACGGACGCAGCGCCGCCAAGGTGTAGGTGGAGACCTCGTCGTCGACCCCCTCATCGCGCAGGATCCGGTGTCCCCCAGTGTCTTCGCCGCCTCGATCGCGCCCGCGCAGACCGTGGCCCGGCTCGCCGGTCACCCCGACCGGAATCACCTCGGCGGAGAACTTTCCCTGCCGCCAGGCGCGCGCCGCTTTACGGTGACTGGCCACCGCGAACTCATCGGCGTCGGCCCGCCTGATGCCGTAGTAGCGCGCCAGGTTCTCGGCATTCGCCAGATCGGCGGCGGCGACCGGCACGCCGGGACGAGCGTTGACCTCCGGGGCGCATTCCACACCGCCCGCCACCACTACGTCGGCGGCGCCGGTCTGCACCATCATCGCCGCCGTGAGCACGGCCTGCAGGCCGCTGCCGCAGCGCCGATCGGTGAGAAAGCCGGGCACCGCGAACGGCAGACCCGCGCCCCGCGCGGCGGCTCTGCTCAGTTCGGGCCCGGCGGGTAGCCCGCCGTCGACGCAGGCCAGCGCGACGTCTTCGACCCGGGCCGGGTCGATCCCGGAACGTTCGAGCACTGCGGCGAGTACGGTCGAGGCCAGCCATCCCGGCGGCATCCCCGACAGTGCGCCTCCTTCGATCCCACTCGGCGTGCGGACCGGCGCGACGATCGCGGCTCTTCTCACCTGGCTCTCCTTCCCCCGGCCGCGCCCGCACCCACCGGCGCCGCCGGTCGGGTGGACGCGGCCGCTGCCGTGCCCATCGGTGCACGTCAGCGGGTACATCTCGGGGAAAGGTGACCACAGATTTGTTGCCGCCGTGTGACGATCGGCGCGTCGTGATTTCAACCCACGGTTTTGTTCCGGGCGAGCTTGCTCGAATCCTGTTCCGTTTTAATCGAGTTCGAAGTGTTTGCGGTCCGTTCACCGCTCCGCGCTGTCTGTTGAAGCGACATGGAATGTGGCGCAAATCACGGGCATCCCGGCGGGTCCGGAATGCCGGGACCCCGCTCGCGCGATAGCAGGGGTGTCGTATGGTGCTGGGCATCACATTCGATTGCAGAGGGAATCGATCCCCCCGCACAGCAGAGCGAGGCATCCACCTGTGAGTGCCGCACCGACCGCCACCCCGGAGACGGGGACCGGCGTCTTCAGCAAGACCAGGGCCCGAATCTCCGAGCGCACGCTGCGTACCGATCGATGGTGGGTACCGCCGTTGATCACGGTGCTCGGGCTCGGCGCGTTCGTCATCTACGCGACGATCAGATCCTATGTGCGAACGGCATATTGGGTACCGGACTACCACTACCTGACGCCGTTCTATTCCCCGTGCCTGAGCACCTCGTGCGTCGAGGGGTCCAGTCACTTCGGCACGCCGTTCGGCGACCTGCCCGCGATCCTGCCGCTCGGCTTCGTCGTGCTGCCGTTCCTGCTCGGCTTCCGTTTGACCTGCTATTACTACCGCAAGGCCTACTACCGGGCCGTGTGGTTCTCCCCGCCCGCCTGCGCGGTCGCCGAGCCGCACGCCAAGTACACCGGCGAGACCCGGTTGCCGCTGATCATCCAGAACGCGCACCGCTACTTCTTCTATGTGGCGCTGCTCGTTTCGGTGATCAACACCTATGACGCGGCAGTCGCGTTCCACGGCAAGGACGGCGGTTTCGGTTTCGGCCTCGGCAATATCGTGCTGTGGGTCAACGTGATCCTGCTGTGGGCTTACACCCTGTCCTGCCATTCCTGCCGGCATATCGCGGGCGGTCGGCTCAAGAACTTCTCCGCACATCCGGTGCGCTATTGGTTCTGGACCCAGGTCTCCAAATTGAACACCCGGCACATGGCGCTGGCCTGGACCACGCTCGGCACCCTCGTGCTGACCGACTTCTACGTCATGTTGGTGGCCAGCAAGACGATTTCGGACTTGCGGTTCATCAACTGATCCGCCTCAACCCCAGGAGTATTCGCGGCCATGCCAGAAGTGGAACGGCACAAGTACGACGTCGTCGTGATCGGAGCCGGTGGCGCCGGATTGCGCGCGGTGATCGAGGCCAGAGAACACGGCCATTCCGTCGCGGTGGTGTGCAAATCCTTGTTCGGCAAGGCGCACACCGTGATGGCCGAAGGCGGCTGCGCCGCGTCGATGGGTAATGCCAACGAGAAGGACAACTGGCAGACCCATTTCAAGGACACGATGCGCGGCGGCAAGTTCCTCAACAACTGGCGCATGGCCGAATTGCATGCCCAGGAGGCGCCCGACCGGGTGTGGGAGCTGGAAACCTATGGGGCGCTGTTCGATCGGACCGCCGACGGCCGGATCAGTCAGCGCAACTTCGGTGGCCACACCTACCCGCGGCTGGCGCACGTGGGCGACCGGACCGGTCTGGAGATCATCCGCACCATGCAGCAGAAGATCGTCTCGCTGCAGCAGGAGGACTTCGCGGCGACCGGCGACTACGAGGCGCGGATCAAGGTCTTCTCCGAGTGCACGATCACCGAACTCCTCAAGGACGGCGACCGCATCTCGGGCGCGTTCGGCTACTGGCGCGAATCCGGCCGCTTCATCCTGTTCGAAACGCCCGCAGTGGTTTTGGCGACCGGCGGCATCGGCAAGTCGTACAAGGTGACCTCGAATTCGTGGGAGTACACCGGCGACGGTCACGCGCTCGCGCTGCGCGCCGGGGCGACGCTGATCAACATGGAGTTCCTGCAGTTCCACCCGACCGGCATGGTCTGGCCGCCGAGCGTCAAGGGCATCCTGGTCACCGAGGGTGTGCGCGGTGACGGCGGAGTGCTCAAGAACACCGAAGGCAAGCGGTTCATGTTCGACTACATCCCGCCGGTCTTCAAGGGGCAGTACGCCGAGACCGAGGAAGAAGCCGATCAGTGGTTGCGCGACAACGATTCCGCGCGCCGCACGCCCGACCTGCTGCCCCGCGACGAGGTCGCGCGGGCGATCAACGAGGAGGTCAAGGCCGGGCGCGGTACCCCGCACGGCGGCGTGTTCCTCGATATCGCCTCACGGATGCCCGCCGAGGAGATCGTGCGGCGACTGCCCTCCATGCACCACCAGTTCAAAGAGCTCGCCGACGTGGACATCACGAAGGAGCCGATGGAGGTCGGCCCGACCTGTCACTACGTGATGGGCGGCGTCGAGGTCGATCCCGATACCGGCGCCGCGACGGTGCCCGGCTTGTTCGCGGCCGGTGAGTGTTCCGGCGGCATGCACGGCTCCAACCGGCTGGGCGGCAACTCGCTGTCGGATCTGCTGGTGTTCGGCCGCCGGGCCGGCCTGGGCGCGGCCGCGTACGTCGAGCGGCTCACCGACCGTCCCACGGTCTCGGATGCCGATATCAGCGCGGCGGCGAAAGTGGCTCTGGCACCGTTCGATCCGCCGGCCGAGGGCGCGGGCGAGAACCCGTACACCCTGCACACCGATCTGCAGCAGACGATGAACG
Source organism: Nocardia brasiliensis IFM 10847 (assembly GCF_000710915.1). GTDB lineage: Bacteria > Actinomycetota > Actinomycetes > Mycobacteriales > Mycobacteriaceae > Nocardia > Nocardia brasiliensis_A. The sequence continues at coordinate 33,968 of NZ_BAUA01000209.1, read as the reverse complement.
ACCTGGTCGGGATCATCCGTAAGGAACACGAGGTGCGCGAGGCGCTCACCAAGCTCGACGAGCTGCGTGCCCGGTTCAAGCAGGTCACCGTCGAGGGGCACCGCCAGTTCAACCCGGGCTGGCACCTCGCGCTCGACCTGGAGAACATGCTGCTGGTCAGCGAGTGCGTGGCGAAGGCGGCGCTGCTGCGCACCGAGAGCCGCGGCGGGCACACCCGCGACGACCATCCCTCGATGGATGCCGACTGGCGGAACAAGCTGCTGGTCTGTGCGGTGGATCAGAGCACGGCGGGCCAGGCCATCCCCGACGTCACAGTGACGCCGAAGGACCAGGTTCCGATGCGGCCGGAGCTGCTCGCCCTTTTCGATCTCGGCGAGCTCGAAAAGTACTACACCCCGGCCGAACTCGCCGGGCACCCGGCGACAGCCGGGAATTCGACAGAGCGAGAGGCGTAGCGATGGGTTACGACGCCAAATTCCGCGTGTGGCGCGGCGATCTCGAGGGCGGCGAACTGCACGACTTCACCGTGGCGGTGAACGAGGGCGAGGTGGTGCTCGACATCATCCACCGGCTGCAGGCCACGCAGGCCCCCGATCTGGCCGTGCGCTGGAACTGCAAGGCGGGCAAGTGCGGATCGTGCTCGGCCGAGGTGAATGGGCGACCACGACTGCTGTGCATGACCCGGATGTCCACCTTCACCGAGGCCGAGGTCATCACAGTGACCCCGATGCGCACCTTCCCGGTGATCAAGGATCTGGTCACCGACGTCTCCTTCAATTACCAGAAGGCGCGCGAGATTCCATCGTTCACCCCACCCGCGGATCTGAAACCGGGCGACTACCGGATGAAGCAGGTGGACGTCGAACGCTCGCAGGAGTTCCGCAAGTGCATCGAATGCTTCCTGTGCCAGAACACCTGCCACGTGGTGCGTGACCACGAGGAGAACAAGAAGTCGTTCGCCGGTCCGCGGTTCCTGATGCGGATCGCCGAGCTGGAGATGCATCCGCTCGACGTCGGCGACCGGCGCAACCTGGCGCAGGACGAGCAGGGCCTCGGCCTCTGCAATATCACCAAATGCTGTACCGAGGTCTGCCCGGAACATATCAAGATCACCGACAATGCGTTGATCCCGATGAAAGAGCGCGTGGCCGACCGGAAATACGATCCGCTGGTGTGGTTGGGCAACAAGCTGTTCCGCCGCTGAAAACCCCGGATGCGCACCGGCCGAGGCATTCTCGGCCGGTGCGCACTGCTGTTTCCGGGCCCGCCCTATTACAAGATCGCGACCACGCCGAGGGCCACCACCCACACCAGCGCGCCGACCAGCAACGCCTGCACCAGTGAACCGGTGAGGAGGAAGACGCCGATCGATGTCACCGCGAACAGCAACGCGACGATCAGCCATTCCACCCAATCGCCCGGACGCAATTTCTTGTACGGGGAGTGGGAGTTTTTCAACCCACGGTCCATAAAGGATGGGCTACCCAAATGTTATCCAAGCGAAACGCTCGACTACGGCGCGCCGACGAGCCCGGCCCGCGTCCGCCGCGGCCGGGCTGTCCTGTGGTGGCTATTGGGGCCGGTCGAACTCGCCGTCCTGCACGCCCGCGGTGAATGCCGCCCACTCGGCGGGTGTGAAGACCAGCACGGGTCCGTCCGGATTCTTGCCGTCCCGCAGGGCGACGTGCCCCGCTGCCAGCAGCGCCACCTCGACGCTGTCGTTACCCGCCGTTTCGCCCGCCGTGCGCCAGGTCGCGCCGGACAGGTCGACATTCGCACCACTGTTGACACTCACGAGTCGAACTCCTTGCTCAGCGCCACGCGCTCAGGCGCGGGTGAATTCGCCGCCGGCCACACCGGAGGTGAATATGTCCCATTCCGTGGGGGTGAAAACCAGGGCCGGGCCGCCGGGATTCTTGCTGTCGCGCACGCCGACCTGTCCGCCGTCGAGGAAGGCCACCTCGACACAATCCTTGCTACCACTGCGGGTGCTCGTAAACCACTGCGCCCCAGCCAGATCGATACTCATGCCGCAAACTCCTTCGCTACCTGCCGGAGCAGATGTCTACTGGTTTGAATATCCAGCGCGGCGCGCTGGAGGCACGCGTGTGCCCGATGGTACCGCTGCACGTCGACCGGTCTTTCGAGGTAGAGATCCCCGGTGAAGCCTTCTACATACACAACTGGGGGCTCTACTGGATGTCCCTTGCTATCTGTGCCGAACTCGAGCACGGTGAAAGGCCCCGTGGAATCTCCGAGCGGAATGCCGGCCGCGAACGGCAGGATACGCACAGCAACATTGTCGTTGGTACTCAAATCCGCAAGATGTCGTAGCTGCGCCGCCATCACTTTGGCGCCACCGACCACGCGGCGCAAAACCGACTCGTGCAACACCACGGCAACGGTCGCGGGGGAGGCCCGCCGGGAGATCAGGGCCTGCCGCTGTAACCGCAATTGCACCCGGCGTTCCAGTTCCGCCTCGGAATCGCCGGGATAGCCGAGGCGATGCAGAGCCTTTGCGTAGTCCGCGGTTTGCAGCAGACCCAGTACCAGTTCCGATTGGTAGGAACTGAGTTGCTGGGCCGATGCCTCCAAACCCACGTAGACATCGAAGTTTTCGGGGATCAGGTCACCGTAGGCATGCCACCAGCTCTTGACCGCGGCCTGCTGGGCCAGGCCCTTGAGACCGTCGGCCAGTTCGTCCGGAATACCGTAGATGCGGCACAGCTCTTGGATGTCGATGGTGCGGATACGATCGGCCTGCCCCTTCTCCAACCGCTGCAAAGTGCTTGCGCCCCACTCCATCAGCCGCGAGGCCTCGGCGATGGTGAGGCCCGCCTGGGTGCGCCAATCGCGTAGGTACCGACCCAGCTGCCGGCGCGGTAGGGTAGAGGAAGCGCTCTCGGTACCGGACGGTCTGTCGTGATTTCCGGACACTCGCTCCGAACTCGTTGACGCTCTTGCCGAACTCGCTGACACAGCACGCTCCGTTCTGTGTTCGGCTGCTCACCCGCGGGCAGGCGGGGGCAACCAGCAAGCTCGGTTCCCCGTCACTTCGCTTGGGCAGCGGGCTCTTTCGTCCACTATGGAGAATCCTGCCCTCCCGGCTGGTTTTCGTGCTGGGAATTCGCGCGAAATTTTTGGATATCCATCGCGGGCGTTGTTTCACCTCCCCGGCAATGGTGTGCTGGAAGTATGCCCGGCGTTGTCCGAGCACTCACCAGGAGTCGCCCGCAGGAACGAGGAGTCATGGCTGTACATGTCATTGCGTCGTCCTTGATGACCAGCGATCTCACTACGCACCGAGCACGCAGCGTCGGAGACGGCAGCTGGGTGGTGTCCTACCTACCGGGCCGCACGTTGACGTGTGCACAGGCCGTGGCCGCGCTGCGGGTTGCCGAAGTGGTGCCGGCGCTGCTGGACGTGGTCGGTGATCTCGCCGACGAGGTCGGGCTCACCGCGCTGGAGGCGGTCGGGATGGCGGTGCGGCAATCATCCTGGGAAACCGAGCATCCGGTTCCTTCTCGACATCGGTGGCGAGCCACGGCCCAGCCGGCGGGAGTCGCCTGATGCAGCTCACCAATCTGAACATGCATGTGGCGGCGATGCTGGCCTGCGGCGCCGACCCCGGCATCATGACCGTCGAACAAGCCCACGCGGCAATGCAATTGCACCTCGACTGCACCGTGGACCGCTGCCGAGTGCGACGGCGAGCCCGGACCACGCTGGTCGAGGAGGGCCGCTGCGTCCTGGACGAACGCGCACTGCCCTGCTGAGCGCCTGCGCGACCTGAGCCGTACCCGCGCCGATCCGTTACCGTTGCCTGCGCGATGAGGTGTGTGCGGGAGAGGCGAACTCTGGTGGTGGTGCGACTGTTCCGGCGTTCGTTGGCGGTCTTGACGGTGTCGCTGCTGGCCACGGCACCGGTAGCCGGGTACGGCAGCGCCGCGCCCGGCGCGGACCCGGCGCCCGGCGGCATGGAGCGGTTCTATCGCCAGCAGCTCGCCTGGAAACCTTGCGGCATCGACAATCTGGACAAAGCAGGCGGCGAGTGCGCGGACGTGCTGGTGCCGCTGGACTACGGCAGGCTCGACGGCCGCACCATGACGGTGGCGATCTCCCGGGTCAAGGCGACCGAACCCACCCGGCGGCAGGGGATTCTGCTGGCGAACCCGGGCGGGCCCGGCGCCGAAGGGCTGGACAGCATCGATCTGCTCGGCGACGTGCTGTCCTCGGACGTGCTGGCCACTCACGATCTGATCGGGATGGATCCACGCGGCGTCGGCGCATCCGGGCGCAGCAAGCGCTGCGGCTGGCCGGTCGGTGAGATGGTTCGGTCGGCGGGTCTGGATCTGTCCGGCTTCGTGCACGACACGGTGCAGTCGGCGGGCATGGCCGCCGGCTGCCTGGTGCACGACCCGGAGATGATGCGGCAGTTCACCACCCGCAACACAGCTCGGGACATGGACGTTGTGCGCGGTGTCCTCGGCGAACCGACGCTCGACTACTACGGCACGTCCTACGGCACCTACCTGGGCGCGGTGTTCACGCAACTGTTCCCGGACCGCAGCGGGCGGATCGTGCTGGACAGCGCCATCGACCCGGACCGGTATTGGGCGGGACTGGTGCAGGATTGGGGGCCGGCGGACGAGAGCGCGCTGGACGACTGGGCCGCCTGGGCCGCGACGAAAGACGAGACCTACCGGTTCGGTGGTACGCCGCAGCAGGTGCGGGCGACAGTCGAGCAGCTGATCCGCACGGCCGCACGGCAGCCGATCGTCATCGGTGATTTCGCCATCGACGACCACTGGCTGCCGTTCGTGCTGCACGGGATGCTGATGAACTTCCGGTTGAACGACGCACTGGCCCAGACCATCCGGGAGATCGCCGACGCGGCGGGCGGCGCACCGGCCGAGGCCCGCACGCCCCGGCTCGCCGCGATCCTGACCGCGCTGCGCGACGGTGAGAATTCGACGCTGGCCCAGATCGCCTGCGGTGACGCGGGTGTGCCGCGGGACCCGGGCTGGTACTGGCGCACGATCGAGGAAACCCGCGCCACCCAGCCGGTTTTCGGTGCGATGGCGGGCAATATCCAACCGTGCGCGTTCTGGCCGGGGCCGGTGGAGGCGCCGACGGTGGTGCGCAATGCGGTGCCCGCGCTGATCGTGCAGTCGACCGGGGACCCGCGCACGCCGTACCAGCACGCGCTGCGGCTGCACCAGCAGGTGAGCGCGTCGAAGTTGGTCACGCTGCGAGACGTGCGAATCCACCTGACATTTCGGCCGGACCTGAGCAGTTGTGTGAACGACGCGATCAACACCTACTTCGCCGAAGGTGCCCTGCCCGACACCGACGTGGACTGCTCCGCCGACAGCGCGGCGGCGAAATAACACCGACGGCATTCGGCCCCGATGACCCCTCAGGCATCGGGGCCGAACCCGTCAGGCCGCGGCCGTCGCCGGTTCGTCGGCGAACTGGGTCCGGTACAGCTCGGCGTACCGTCCCTCGGCGGCCAGCAGCTCGGCGTGGTTGCCGCGCTCGATGATTCGGCCGTCCTCCAGCACCAGGATCTGATCGGCGGCGCGGATGGTGGACAACCGGTGCGCGATGACCAGCGCGGTCCGGCCCGCCAGTGCCTCCGAGAGCGCCTCCTGCACCGCGGCTTCGGAGGTGGAGTCGAGCGAGGCGGTCGCCTCGTCCAGGATGACGACGCGCGGCTGCTTCAACAGCAGGCGGGCGATGGTCAGGCGCTGTCGTTCGCCGCCGGAGAGGCGGTAACCCCGCTCGCCGACCACGGTGTCGAGCCCGTCGGGCAGCGATTCGACCAGGTCGCGTAACCGAGCGCGCTGCAAGGCATCCCAGAGTTCCTCCGTGGTCGCCTCGGGGCGGGCCAGCGCCAGGTTCGCGCGGATCGTGGTGTGGAACAGGTGCCCGTCCTGGGTCACCAGGCCCACCGTGTCGCGCAGGGAGGTGGTGCTCAGGTCCCGGACGTCGGTGCCGTTGAGCCGCACCGCGCCGCTGTCCACGTCGTACAGTCGCGAAACCAGCTGCGCGACCGTGGATTTGCCCGCGCCCGACGAGCCGACCAGCGCGACGAGCTGGCCGGGCTCGGCGCGCAGCGAGACGTTGTGCAGCACGTCGACCCCGCCGCGGGTGTCCAGCGTCGCCACGTCTTCCAGCGAAGCGAGCGAGACCTTGTCGGCGGCGGGGTAGCCGAAGGTGACATCGTCCAGTTCGACCGCGACCGGCCCTTCTGGCACCGCGACCGCATCGGGCGCGTCCTCGATGAGCGGTTTCAGATCCAGCACCTCGAACACCCGCTCGAAGCTCACGAGCGCGGCCATGATCTCCATCCGGGCGCTGGCCAGCGCGGTCAGCGGGGTGTAGAGGCGGGTGAGCAGCAGCGACAGCGAGACGACCGCACCCGCGTCGAGCTGGCCGCGCAACGCGTACCACCCGCCGAGGCCGTAGACCAGCGCGAGCGCGAGCGCCGACACCAGGGTCAGCGAGGTGACGAACACGGTCTGCAACATCGCGGTCCGGATGCCGATATCGCGGACTCGGCGGGCGCGCAGCTCGAACTCCTCGGACTCCTGCCGCGGCCGACCGAACAGCTTCACCAGGGTCGCGCCCGGCGCGGAGAACCGCTCGGTCATCTGGGTGCTCATGGCCGCGTTGAGTCCCGCCGCCTCGCGTTGCAGGCCGGCCAGCCGGTTGCCCATCCGGCGTGCGGGCACCACGAAGACCGGCAGCAGGACCAGGGCCAGCAGGGTGATCTGCCACGAGATCCGCACCATCACCGCGAGGGTGAGCGCCAAGGTCACCAGGTTCGTGATGACCCCGGACAGCGTGTCGCTGAACGCGCGCTGCGCGCCGATGACGTCGTTGTTCAACCGACTGACCAGCGCGCCGGTCCTGGTCCGGGTGAAGAACGCGACCGGCATCCGCTGCACGTGGTCGAACACCGCGGTCCGCAGGTCCAGGATCAAGCCCTCGCCGATGCGCGAGGACAACCATCGGATCAGCACGCCGAGCACGGCATCGACCACGGCGATCAGTCCGATCACGACGGCCAGGGTGATCACGACGCGCGGCGCGGCCCCGCCGACGATGTCGTTGACCACCCGCCCGGCCAGCACCGGCGTCGCCACGCCGAGCAGCGCGGCGAGCACGCTGAACAGCAGGAACGCGCCGATCCGCCGCCGGTGCGGGGCGGCGAACCGGAGAATGCGGCGCGCGGTCGCCAGACGGAACGGCCGCTGTTCCTCCGGCGCGTTGGCCCGCCGGTACATCTGGCTCCACGCCACCGATTCGATACTCACTGTTGAGTCCTTTCACTCCCCGCCCATTCAAGCCCTCGGCACCGACACTAAGACCTCAACAAAGGTTGAGCACAAGCCCATCCCGCGGGCACTTCTTCTGCGCACAGCGAAACCGCAATGCTGCGGCTTCCCCGCGGCGAGCGCCGGTGGCCGGGCCGCGCGCAGGGCCTGTTTCATGAGTCACGGTGGATGCGTTCGGGGTCCAGCTCGTCGCCTGGCAAGGCGGAGGAGGAGCCGATACCGGGGTTGTATCGGCGACGACGACAACGCGGCCAGGCGGCGAGCTGGACCCCGAAGGCGCCGCCGTGACTCATGAAACAGGCCCTAGGCTGGCGGGGTGACCGAGGACCGGGTGCTGGCGGCGTTGCGGGGGCGACTCACGGGTGAGGTCGACACGTCCGAGCGGCGACGGGCGGAGTATTCGTCGGACGCGTCGAACTACCGAGTGCCGCCGCGGGCCGTGATCTTCCCGCGCGGCGACGAGGACGTGCGGACCACGCTGGCGTTCGCCCGCGACGAAGGCCTGCCGGTGACCGCGCGCGGCGGCGGCACGTCGGTGGCGGGCAATGCGATCGGCCCCGGGCTGGTGCTGGATTTCAGCAGGCACATGCGCCAGATCATCGAACTGGATCCGCAAGCCCGCACCGCCCGGGTGCAGCCCGGCGTGGTGCTGGCGCAATTACAGGGCGCGGCAAAGCAATACGGGCTGCGGTTCGGACCCGACCCGTCCACGCAGAACCGGTGCACCCTCGGTGGGATGATCGGCAACAACGCCTGCGGCCCGCGCGCGGTGGCCTGGGGACGCACCTCGGATACGGTGCGGGAACTGCGAATTCTCGACGGCACCGGCGCTGAGCGGCGGCTCGCGCACGAGTTGTCCGTGCTGCCGGGACTGGCCGAGTTCACCGGGGCGAACCTCGCGGTACTGCGCACCGACCTGGGTCGCTTCGACCGGCAGGCGTCCGGGTACGGACTCGAACACCTACTGCCCGAACGGGGTTCGTCGGTCGCGAAGGCGTTCGTCGGGTCGGAGGGCACCTGCGGCCTGCTGCTCGACGCCACGGTCGAGCTGGTCGCGCTACCGCGGGCGACCGTGTTGACGGTGCTCGGTTACCCCGACATCGCTACTGCCGCAGACGATGTCGCCGCCGTGCTGGCGTGCGAACCGACCGCCGTCGAGGGCATCGATGCCCGGCTGGTCGACGCGGTCCGCGCCCACCGCGGCACCGTGCCCGAACTACCCCGCGGCGGCGGGTGGTTGTTCGTGGAGACCGCGGGCCAGAGCCGGGACGAGGCCATGGCCGCGGCCGACCAGCTCTGCCGCTCGGTCGCGGCGGTGGACGCGCGCATCGTCACGGATCCGGTTGCGGCCGCGTCGCTTTGGCACATCCGCGCGGACGGGGCGGGGTTGGCCGGTCGCACCCCGGACGGACATCCGGCTTGGCCCGGCTGGGAGGACGCGGCGGTGCCGCCGGAACGCCTGGGCTCCTATCTGCGGGATTTCGCCGAGTTGACGCGGGCCCACGGGGTGGACGGGTTGCTGTACGGCCACATCGGCGACGGTTGCATTCATGTGCGGCTCGACCTTCCGATCGTCGAGGCCCCGCAACGTTTCCGGCGCTTCCTCTTCGACGCCGCCGAATTGGTGGTGCGCCACGGCGGCTCGCTGTCCGGAGAACACGGCGACGGACGCGCGCGCTCGGAGTTGCTCGCGCTCATGTACTCCCGGCCGGTGCTCGACGTATTCGCCGGGTACAAGGCGCTTTTCGATCCGGACAACGTACTCAACCCGGGTGTGCTGGTGACGCCGCGACCGCTCGACGCCGATCTACGGGTAGCTGGGCTGCCGGTGCTGCCCGCCGCGGGCGGTTTCGCGTTCCCGCACGACAACGGCGATCTGAGTACCGCGGTGCACCGTTGCGTCGGCGTCGGGAAGTGTCGCGCGGACACCCGCGCGAGCGGCGGTTTCATGTGCCCGTCGTATCTGGCCACCCGGGACGAGAAGGACAGCACCCGCGGCCGGTCGCGGGTGCTGCAGGAGGTGGCCCGTGGCGCGCTGACGTGGTCGTCCGACGCAGTGGCCGAGTCCCTGGATCTGTGCCTGTCCTGCAAGGCCTGCGCCTCGGACTGCCCGGCCGGGGTCGACGTCGCCACCTACAAATCCGAGGCGCTGTATCGCCGCTACCGGCGCAGGCCGCGGCCGATCGATCACTATTCCCTCGGGTGGCTGCCGCGGTGGTTGTCGCTGGCGACAAAGGTGCCGCGGGCCGCCAACACGCTCGCCGAGATCGGCCCCCTGCGGCGAATCGGGTTGCGCGCGGCGGGGATCGATCCGCGCAGGCCGGTACCCCGGCTGGCGGACCGCAGCTTCCGGCGGCGGTGGCGCGACCTCGGCGGCGTGCTGCCCGCGCCCGGCCGAGCACATCCCGATACCGCCGACGCGGCGGCGGAACGGCCCGAGGTGATGCTCTGGGTGGATACCTTCACCGACGCTTTCGACCCCGAGATAGCCATGGCCGCAGCGCGATTGGTGCACTCGCTCGGCTATCGGGTGCGCATTCCCGCACGGCGGGTGTGCTGCGGGCTCACCTGGATCAGCACCGGGCAACTGGACGGTGCGCGGGCGCGGTTGCGCGCCACGCTGGACGCGCTGGACGAGCACGTTCGCGGCGGCGGCATCGTGCTCGGCCTGGAACCCTCGTGCACTGCCGTCCTACGCTCCGACCTGCCCGAACTGCTGCCGGACGATCCGCGCGCCGCGCCGACGGCACGGGCGGTGCGCACACTCGCCGAATTTCTGACCGATCAACCGGACTGGCGCCCACCGCACCGACCGGACCATTCGGTGGTGGTGCAGCCGCATTGTCACCAGCACGCGGTGCTCGGCTTCGACGCCGATCGCCGACTGTTAACCAAAATGGGAATTACCGTGACCGAAATCACCGGCTGTTGCGGTCTGGCCGGAAACTTCGGAATGCAACGCGGCCATTACGACATTTCGGTCGCGGTAGCCGAGAACGGCCTCCTGCCCACCCTGCGGACCGCAGCGGGGGAGGCGGTGTTCCTCGCCGACGGCTTCTCCTGCCGTACCCAGGCGGCCCAGCTGGCCGGCCGCCCCGCCCGCCATTTGGCGCAGTTCCTGGTGCAGGAGTGAGATTTTCAAGCCCGCGTCGGGTGCGAACACGACGCGCGCACCACCCCGATCAGCTGCCGAAAGGCAGGGTGCCCGGCGGGATCTGGTAACCCGAGCTGCCTGCGGAAACGCCACCCCAGGCGTTGAGCAACCAGTTGAGCAGGTTGGTGATCATGCGATACCTCCATACAGCGACCGGGGACGATACTCGGCGCGAACCGACCAGAGCGAACAACTCTGCCAGGTGTTTGCCGATCGCTCGAATATCGCGACCCCTATTCTTCGCGTTACAAAATACCGGTACGCTGCGGTGATGCTTTGTCGGCATAGCAGAAGTGCCGAATAGTGTTGTGCGCGCACGATTTGCCGAGCTGCGGTGGGAGCTGAATACGACCGGTTCGGACGGTCGGGCAGAATGGTCCGATGCACAGCGCGACGGTCGAGCCGGGAACCGGTCCCACCGGCCGGACCAGGACCGTCAGCTCCGACCGTCCGATCGACCTGGCCAGCACCATCGCCCCGCTGCGCCGCGGCGCCGGCGACCCGTGCCATCGCACGACCCCGGACGGCGCGCACTGGCACGCCTCCCGCATGACGTCCGGACCGGTGACCTACCGGCTGACCCAGTCGGGCCCGTGCGCGGTGCGGGCGCAGGCCTGGGGCTCCGGGGCCGAAGAATTCCTGGACGGGCTCGCGCACATGCTCTGCCTGGACGAGGACCTGGACGGCTTCGCGCCGGATCATCCCAAGCTGGTCGAGGCCCATCGCCGATTCCCCGGTTTGCGCATGCTGCGCACCGGGTTGGTGTTCGAGGCGCTGGTACCGGCGGTGCTGGAGCAGAAGGTGCACACCGTCGCGGCACGCGCCTCGTGGCGAAAGCTGGTGCGGCAGTTCGGCGATCCCGCGCCGGGGCCGGCGCCGGAGGGCATGCGGGTGGCGCCGGACGCGCAGACCTGGCGGCACGTGCCGTCCTGGGCTTTTCACCGGGCCAACGTCGGCCCGCAGCGCGCGCAGACCATCGTGCGCGCGGCCCGGGTGGCGAGTTCGCTGGAACGTGCGGCCGACGTCGACCCGGTAGAGGCGGCACGCAGGGTACGGACCATCACCGGTATCGGGGTGTGGACCGCCGCCGAGATCGCCCAGCGGGCATTCGGCGACGCGGACGCGTTGTCGGTCGGCGATTTCCACCTCGCGGCCGTGGTGGGCTGGACGCTGCTCGGCCATCCGATCGACGACGACACCATGGTCGAATACCTGGAACCGCTACGGCCGCACCGCTATCGGGCGGTCCGGCTGCTGGAGATCAGCGGCCAGGCGCACCGGCCCAAATTCGGGCCGCGCACCCCGATCACCGATCACACCTGGCACTGAGCTCACTAGCGATTGCGCTGGGTGTCCAGCCCGTCGAGTACCCGGTCAAGCCCGTAGGCGAAACGCTTGTCCCGGATCTGCGCGGGATCGGTGTTCCACTCCGCGTCGGGGGTCGTCGCCCGCAATTGCGGGAACTCGTCGGCCGCCCGTTCGGCGGCGGGTCGCAGGCTCGCGAGCAGTTCCGGCTCGGTCTGGCCGCTGCGGGCCAGCAACGAGAGCCACGCGGCCTCGGTGATGCCGACGCCGATGATGTAGCCGAGCAGGGTGCCGATCGCGTCGGAGACCTCCTCGGTCGCGAAGCCGCCCGCGGCGAACACCTCGGCCATCCGCGCGTTCATCCGCATCACGTTCGGGCCCAGATAATAGAGGCCGACCTGCCCCAGAGTCGAGGCGATCCACGGATGCCGCAGGATCATCGCGCGCAACTCGTCGGCGCACTGGGTCGCCGCCGCGCGCCAGGCCGTGGGATCGCCGGCGGTGGGCAGCCGGATCTCGCCGTAGACCTCGTCGACCACCAGCTCGATCAGCTCGTCCCGATTCGCGACATGCCGGTACAGGGAGGTCGCACCGGCGTTGAGCCGCGCACCGAGCTGGCGCATGGTGAGCGCCTCCATGCCCTCGGCATCGAGCAGCACGACCGCCTCGGTCACGATGTGCTCCCTGGTCAGAGCTGGTTGTTCGCGACCCTTACGCGGCCGCGTCCACACCGATCCGACCTGATGCTGCTCGGCGGGCATGCCGTCTCCTTCCGTCCCGGACGAGCATAGCGCACAACGTTCGCAGCTGCGAACGTTGTGCACATGGTTCGTAACGGAAGGAGAAGGGTCAGAATTCGCCGAGTACGCCGAATACCGTGCGGCCCGTGTGCGATCCGCTCTGGATGCTGTGCAGGACCTTGGCGGCCTCGGTGATCGGGGCGACCTGGGTCAGGGCCGAAAGGTGTTGCGGGCGGAACTCGTTGCCGAGGCGGGTCCAGAGGGCACGGCGCTTCTCGATCGGCAGGTTGACCGAGTCGATGCCGAGCAGGGCGACACCGCGCAGGATGAACGGCAGCACCGTGGTCGGCAGTTCGGCGCCGCCGGTCAAGCCGCTGGCCGCGACGGCTCCGCCGTAGCTGACGGTGCTCAGGACGTGCGCGAGCGACTTGCCGCCGACGCTGTCCACCGCCGCCGCCCAGCGCGCCTTGCCCAGCGGACGCGGCTTGGCGTCGGGGTCCTCGGGCAGCCTGCCGATCACCTCGTTGGCGCCGAGTTCGCTGAGCAGATCGCCGGCGTCGGTCTTGCCGGTGGACGCCACGATCTCGTAGCCGAGGCCGGACAGGATATCGATGGCGACGCTGCCGACGCCGCCGGTCGCGCCGGTGACCAGCACCGGGCCGTCCTCCACGGTGAGCCCGCGGTCGAGCAGCGCCTGCACGCTGAGCGCCGCGGTGAAACCGGCGGTGCCGAGCGCGGCCGCGTCACGCGGGCTCAGGCCGTCGAGCTTCACCACCCACTCGGCGGGCACCCGCGCGTATTCGGCGAACCCGCCGTGCTGCGAGACGCCGATCTCGTAGCCGTGCGCCACCACCAGGTCGCCGGGCGTGAAGGCATCGTCTTCGGAGGAGACCACCTCGCCGGTGAGATCGATGCCCGGAATGATCGGGTACTTGCGGACCACCCCGCCGCCGGGCGTGATGGCCAGCCCGTCCTTGAAGTTCGCACTGGAGTAGTGCACCTTGATCGTCACATCGCCAGGCCCGAGGAATTCCTCCCCCACCTCCTGCTTGGTGAGAACGATCCCGCTATCCGATTCATGCGCCACCATCGCCCAGAACTCCATGCGGACGAGCTTAGTGGGACAGCGCGTCCGGAGCCCGGCTTCGGACCGCGCCGATCTCAACCGGTGAAGCGGTCCTCGCACCTACTCCGGGACGAGTTCGAGCCGCACGCCGAGCAGCCGCACCGGGCGGGTGAGGTCGAAGCGATCGACGATGCGCAGCGCGGTCTCGCTGATCTCGGCGGGGTCGATGGTGGGCACCCGCAGCTTTTCCTGCTTGCTGCGGGTGTAGAAGGTGTTGGTCCGGACGGTGACCGAGACCCGGGTGCCGATCCGGCCCGCCTCGGCCATCTCCTCGGCGACCTCGGTGGCCAGCCGGGCGACCTGGGCGCGGATCTCGCCCGGCTCGGTGAGGTCCCGCGGGAACGTCTCGGATTTGCTGCGGCCCACCGGAACTCGCGGTTCGGTGGTGACGTCGGTGTCGCCTTTGCCGTGGCCGAGCACCCAGAGGTACGGGCCGGTGGTGGGGCCGAACTCGGCGGCCAGGCGCTGCCGGTCCGCGGCCATGAGGTCGGCGACGGTTTCGATGCCGAGGTCGGCGAGGCGGGTGGCGATCCGCGCGCCGATGCCCCACAGCGCGTTGGTGGGACGGTGCGCCATCACCTCGGTCCAGTTCGCGGCGGTGAGCCGGAAGACCCCGGCGGCCGCACCCGCACCCGTGTCCGGTCCGGCGGCGGTCTTGCCGGTGGACTTGGCGAAACCGGTGGCGAGCTTGGCGGTGAGTTTGTTGTCACCGATGCCGACCGCGCAGGTGAGCTCCAATTCCTCGATGGCGCTGCGGATTTCGGCGGCCAGCGCCTCCGGGTCATCGGTGTCGGCGGCGAGGAATGCCTCGTCCCAGCCCCACACCTCGACCCGGCCGGGAAAGGTGCGCAGCAGCGACATGACCTCGTCCGAGGCCTCCTCGTAGGTGGCCATGTCCAACGGCAGGAACACCCCTTCCGGACATTTGCGCTGCGCACTGCGCAACGCCATGCCCGCCCGGACGCCGTACGCACGCGCCGGATAGGACGCGCAGGTGACCACCTTGCGCGGCTCGGTCGGATCGCCGTTGCCGCCGACGATGACCGGCAGGCCGCGCAGTTCCGGATGGCGGCGGAACTCCACCGCCGCCTGAAACTGATCGAGATCGACGTGCAACAGCCATCTGGCCATAGCTCCGTCTTACCGCACAGGGGCGACATGCAGCGGATTTCCGCACGATCGGCTGCTGACGGCGGCCGCGAGCGGTCCCCGGACGTACCATTTTCCTGATCCGGAACAAGGGGGCAATCGATGGCGAAGCGGCGCGGCGGCGATCCGACGGGCAGCGCCCGGGTGCCCGATGTGCCCGCAGCCCAGCCCGCTCGACTGCCCGCGATCCGAGTGGGCGACGCCGACCGGGAGACCGCCGCGCGGCTGCTGCACCTCGCGGTCGAGGAGGGCCGGCTGGACCTGCCCGAACTGGACCGCAGACTGGTCCTGGTCTACTCCGCGCAGACCAGCGCCGACCTGGCGGCCGTGACCTCGGATCTGCCGAGCGCCGCCGTCGCGGGGGAGCCGATCGAATTGCGCACGGGCAGCGGCACCCGTAAGAAGGCGGGGCAGTGGATCGTCCCGGCCGAGATCACCGCCGAATGTTCGTCCGGCAGTATCGTCATCGACTTCACACAGGCGATCTGCCCGCATCGCGAGGTCACGGTGCACGCGGCGGTCGGGTCCGGCAAGATCACGCTGCTGGTGCCGCGCGGCTGGTGGGTCGATCTCGATCGCGTGCAGAGCAAGAGCGGCAGCGTGCGGAACAAGGCGATCGGGCCGGTGCGGCCGGGTGCGCCGCTGCTGCGGGTCGACGGGCAGGTCCGTTCGGGCACCCTGCTCGCGAAGTATCCGCGCCGGCCGCGGCGCTCCTTCGCGGACTGGCTACGCGGCCGTCCGCGCCCCACCGTCTGACGTTTCCTCGAACTCCGCGCGCACCATTGCCTTGCCGCGAAAACAGAACTAAATTCTGGTTGTGAAGATTCGAGATCGGTTGCTGCTGGCAGCCGAGCGGCAGTTCGCGGAACGGGGCGCGCTGGAGGCGACCCTGGCGCAGATCCGCGAGGCCGCGGGCGCGAGCGTCGGCGCGCTCTATCACCATTTCCCGGACAAGGCCGAGCTCTACCGCCAGGTGTGGGCGCACGCGCTGGCCGACTACCAGCGGCATTTCTGGGCGGTGGTGAGCGAGAGCGCCGACGCGCGCGCGGGCGTCACGGCCGGAGTCCGCGAGCACCTGCGCTGGGTGGCCGAAAACCAGTACCGGGCACAGGTTCTCCTGTCCGCTCGGCCGCCGGGCGTGCGCGAGAGCGAGAGCAATCGCGAGTTCCTGCGCGATGTCGCCCGCTGGTGGCGCACGCACGCGGGCTACGGCGCGGTCCGCGACCTGCCGCTGGATCTGGTCTACGCGCTGTGGCTCGGTGCGACGCAAGAGTATTCGCGGCAGTGGCTCAGCGGCGCAGTAGCGGCCAGCCCCCTCGACGTCGCCGGTGAACTCGCCGAAGCCGCCTGGCTGAGCCTGGCCGCGACACCCTCCGATGCCGCGCGGCCGGGCTCCGGCACGCGCACGAAAGGCAGCTCATGACCACGCCCATCGACCTGGACCTCGCCGAAAAGGTCCTTGCCGCACAGCCTTTCGCCGAATTGGTCGGCACCGAGATCACCGGTTTCGGTCCCGGCACCGTGACCCTCACCATCCCGATCCGACCCGAACTCGGCCAGCAATTCGGCTTCGTGCACGGCGGCGTGCTGTCCTACGCGGCCGACAACGCGCTCACCTTCGCGGCCGGCACCGCACTCGGCGCCAACGTGCTCACCGGTGGATTCACCATCACCTATCTGCGCCCGGCCGCCGGAGTGCGACTGCGGGCCGAGGCGACGGTCACCGACGCGACCCGCCGCCAAGCGGTGGTCCGCTGCGAGATCTACGCCGAGAGTGCCGATGGCACAAGGGTGTTGTGCGCGGTGGCGCAGGGCACCACGCGGGTGGTCGACCGCGCGCTCGCGACCCACGACGCGTAACCCGGGCCGGGCCGAGCAGACGAGGGGTTGCCCGGCCCGGTCTTGTTCAGGAATTCGCCACCGTGCGATGGTGTGCCACAGGTCCGTCCGCCGTGGTCCGGGCATCGTCGGCATCGGCTGTGCCGTAGGAATTCTCGACGCCCGCGGGGATACCGACGATGCGGCGCAAGACCGCGGCGAGCGACCCGGGGTGCAGGCCCGCGTCGGACCGACCGGCAACGATGCCGTCCGGCCGGACGAGCAGCGCACCGCCTTCCGGCAAGCCGGTGCACGCGGCCCACTCCACGGTCGGAATCGCGTGCACCGTGATGTCGATACCGGTGTCCCACTGGGCTGCCCAGACCGCGTCCCGCCACGCCGCCGACGTGCCCGTGACGATCAGGGCGAACCCCGGCCCGTTCAAGTCCAGCGTCGAAATCTGCTGCGCCCGATCGATCCACTGGTGCGGCACCCTGGTACCGACCTGACCGGTGAGCCGATCGACGTGCGCTTCGCCTGGCGCGCCGCCGAACAGCGCGGCCGAGCAGTATCGGAACCTGGTCATCACGGCGTCGGTGCTCAGCTGCCTGGCGAGATCGGCCGCGTTGTCCGGCGTGGGAACGGCGTACCGGGTGTCGAAATCGGTGCCGAGCCGGGCCTGTTCGGCCGCGACGAGCGCACGCGGACGGCGTTCGGCCTGGTAGCTGTCGAGCAGGTCCGGGCCCGCGGTGCCGGACAGCACCGTCGCCAGCTTCCAGGTCAGGTTGTGTACGTCGGCGATTCCGGTGTTGGCGCCGTAGCCGCCCCACGGCGCGTGCCGGTGCGCGGCGTCACCGGCGAGGAAGACGCGGCCGCGACGGTACTCGTCGGCCACGAAAACACCGGTGTCCCAGGCGGTTCGGCCGAGCAGTTCGACATCGATGTCGGCGACGCCGATCGCCGCGCGCACCAACTCGACGCAGCGTTGCCCGGTGTAATCGGACGAACTCGCCTGCGCCGGGTCGTATTCCAGGTGAAACGACCACTCGTCGGTGTTGTTCTTGGTGAGCACGAGGCAGCGCACCGCGTCGTTGACGATCTCGCACTGGCTGAACGTCCGTCCGTGCAGCACGTCGGTGAGGTCGGTCCGGACGAAGGTGTTGATGTAGTGGTGCGTGGGTGGCAGCGTCCAACCGGTGATGCCGAGCCGCCGCCGGATCGAGCTGCCGCCACCGTCGGCGGCGATCAGATAATCCGCCCGGACGATCGTGGTGCCCGCGTCCCGGTCCCGCAGGGTCGCCGTGACGCCGTCGTCATCGGCCGCCACGTCCACCAGCTCGACGCCGAAGCGCAGGTCGCCGCCGCGCGTGCGGGCGAGTTCGGCGAGCAACGGCTCCAGTTCGGCCTGCGGCAGGAAACAGAAGGACGACGGGCTGGGATCGTGCTGCGCCAGGCCGCGGACGAAGGCGGTGAGATCCAGTCGCTCGGCCGTGGTCAGCGTGGCGCCCCGGCTCGCGCCGCCGAAATGTCCCGCCTTCAGCACGCCCGCCGCGACCTGCTGCACCTTCGTTTCGATGCCGAGCTGCCGGAACAGCTCGACGGTCCGCACGTGCAGGCCGCGCGAGCGCGGCAGCGCCGACGCCGCCGTTCGCTTCTCGACCAGAATAAAAGGGACGCCGTGGTATTCGAGAAAGAGCGCGGCGCACAGCCCGACCGGGCCGCCGCCGGCGATGAGTACCGGTGTGTGCTGCGTGGATGTCATGCGCCCACCCTGGTCGCAGCCGCTTGCACCGGGCTTGCGTCCCGGTGACACGGCGAAGGGCCGGGCACCGTGTGCCCGGCCCTTCGGCTCCGGATCAGGCGCTGGCCGCGAAGGCCGGTCCGTCCAGCGCCGGTTCGGCGACCGGCTCGATGGCGTAGGCCAGGATCTCGGCCACGTCGCCGACCGGGCGGACGTCCAGTGCGGCAAGCACTTCGGCCGGGACGTCGTCCAGGTCCGGCTCGTTGCGGGCCGGGATGAACACCGTCTTCAGGCCGGCTCGCTGCGCGGCGAGCAGCTTCTGCTTGACCCCGCCGATCGGCAGCACCCTGCCGTTCAGCGTGACCTCACCGGTCATGCCGACATCGGCGCGCACCTGGCGATCCAGTGCCAGCGACACCAGGGCGGTGACCATCGTGACGCCCGCCGACGGACCGTCCTTGGGCACCGCGCCCGCCGGGAAGTGCACGTGGATATTGCGATCCAGCACCGAAGGCTCGATGCCGATCTCCTCCAGATGCGAGCGGACGTAGGTCAGCGCGATCTGCGCGGACTCCTTCATCACGTCACCCAGTTGCCCGGTCAGGGTCAGCGACCGCTCACCCTCCGCGGCGTTGGCCTCGATGTAGAGCACGTCGCCGCCGAGCCCGGTGACCGCGAGTCCGGTGGCCACACCCGGAACCGCGGTGCGTTCCACCGAGTCCGGGGTGAACCGGGGACGGCCCAGGTAGTCCTTGAGATCGCCGAGGTCGATCGTCAGCGACTGCTCGGACCGCACCAGCGCGTCGTAGCCCAGGTCCGCGCCGTAGCCGAGGTCGACGACCTCGGATTCGGCTGTCGCCGTGCCGGTTCCGCCCTCGGACAGCCGAGTCGCGGCCTTGCGCAACGCCTTCGCGATGAGCCGCTCCATCTGCCGCACGCCGGCTTCCCTGGTGTAGTTCGCCGCGATCTCGCGCAACGCCGCGTCGGTCACGAGCACCTCGTCGGCGGTCAGCGCGTTACGTTCCAGCTGCCGCGGCACCAGGAAGTCGCGCGCGATGGCGACCTTGTCGTCCTCGGTGTAGCCGTCGACGGTGATCAGTTCCATCCGGTCCAGCAGCGGGCCGGGGATGGTCTCCATCACGTTGGCGGTGGCGATGAACAGCACGTCGGACAGGTCGAGATCCAGGTCGAGGTAGTGGTCGCGGAACGTGTGGTTCTGCGCCGGATCCAGCACCTCGAGCAGCGCGGCCGCCGGGTCACCCCGGAAGTCCGAGCCGACCTTGTCGATCTCGTCCAGCAGGACAACGGGATTCATCGATCCCGCCTCCTTGATGGCGCGCACGATCCGGCCGGGCAGCGCGCCGACGTAGGTGCGCCGGTGTCCGCGGATCTCGGCCTCGTCGCGCACGCCGCCGAGGGCGACCCGCACGAACTCGCGGCCCATGGCCCGCGCCACGGACTCACCGAGCGAGGTCTTGCCGACACCGGGCGGACCGACCAGCGCGAGCACCGCACCGGAGCCACGCCCGCCGACGACCTCCAGACCGCGGGCGGCGCGCCGCGAACGCACGGCCAGGTACTCGACCATCCGGTCCTTCACCTCGTCCAGGCCGTGGTGATCGGCGTCCAGCACCGCGCGGGCGGCCGAGACATCGGTGCTATCCGTGGTTTTCACCGTCCACGGCAGTTCGAGCACGGTGTCCAGCCAGGTCCGGATCCAGCCGGATTCCGGGCTCTGATCACTGGCCCGCTCCAGCCTGCCGACCTCGCGCAAGGCCTCCTCGCGCACGTTGTCGGGCAGGTCGGCCTGCTCGATCCGGGTGCGGTAGTCGTCGGCGCCGTCGGGTTCGTCCTCGCCGAGTTCCTTGCGGATCGCGTTGAGCTGCTGGCGCAGCAGGAACTCGCGCTGGCTCTTCTCCAGGCCCTCGCGGACGTCGTCACTGATCTTCTCGGTGACCTCGGCCTCGGCGATGTGGTCCTTGGTCCACTCGATCAGCGTGTGCAACCGCTGGGTGACGTCGGGGGTTTCGAGCAGTTCGCGCTTCTGATCGTTGGTCAGGTACGGCGCGTAGCCCGCGGTGTCGGCGATCGCGGACGGGTCGGTCAGCTGGTTGACCGCGTCGATGATCTGCCAGGCCTCGCGGCGCTGCAGCACCGAGACCACGAGCTTCTTGTACTCGGCGGCCAGCTCTTTGGTCCGGCCGTCCGCGGCCGGCGTCTCGACCGGTTCGGCCTCGACCCACAGCGCGGCGCCCGGCCCGGTGACCCCGTGCCCGATCTTCGCGCGCCGTTCGGCCTTCAACACGGCCGCGGGCGCGCCACCGCGCATCCGGCCGACCTGTTCGATGGTGGCGACCACGCCGTAGGAGGCGTAGCCCTCGGTCAGGCGCGGCGCGAGCAGCACGGCGTCCGTCTTGGCGGCTCGCGCGGCATCGATCGCGGCCTGCGCCGATTCGTCCAGTTCGATGGGCACGACCATGCCCGGCAGCACGATCGGATCGGTCAGGAACAGCACCGGCAAGTTCTGAGGTGTAGTCACGTCTTCGACCCTTCCAAAAGTTGAGCGATACCAACTCAACCCCACCCCCACCCCCTTTGTTCCGCCCGATCCCGGTGTTCGCTGACGGCGAAGACGACGCGGGCCGTGACGTCCCGAACCGGGTGCGGGTAGCTCACCCGGGTCCGGGGGGCGCAGGGGTCACGAACGCTGCGGCTCGAAGTGCAGGGCGACGATGCCGCAGTCGAAGGGGGTGGCGCCGGCGGCGCGCAGGCGCTGGTAGGCGCCGGGGGCGAAGACCGGCATGCCGGTGCCGATGGCGGTGGCGTTGACGAAGAGGTGGATTTCGTCGACGAGTTCCTCGGCGAGCAGGGCCGAGACCAGGGTGCCGCCGCCGTAGACGATCAGATCGCCGCCGGGCTGGGACTTCAGATCGGTGATGATCTTGGCCAGGTCACCGCCCGCGACCGTGGCGTTCTCCCAGGGGGATTCGGTGAGCGAGTTGGAGATGACGACCTTGGGGGTGTTGTTCATCCAGTCGATGGTTTCCTGATCTTCGCCGTCCTCCGGGGTCCGGGAGGCCCAGGTGGGGATGAAGCCCTCGGCCAGGTTGCGGCCGAGCACGATGGTGTCGACCGGCTCCATGATCTTGGCGATGTAGGCGCCGACGTCGTTGGTCCAGGGGAACGTCATCCAGTCCATCTCGCCGTTCGGGCCCGCCATGTAGCCGTCGACGGTGGTCTGGACCTGGAGCTTGAGCTTGCGCATCGGGTTTTCCTTTCGCGGCCGGGCCCGGTGCGGGCCCGCTGTTCTGGTGTGCGTTCACAGTGCCGGAGGGGGCTTACGGATTGTTTACGGTTGTTTCCGATCTGCACGGTCCACGCGCGATACGCGGCTCGCGTCCCACCGAACCGGTCCGTCCTGTTCTATCGTTGATCCGGCTGCGCCGCAGGTCGGACGCGGTTTCTCGGTAAAGCTGCGCCGAGGGGAGCACGGTATGACGGGATCGAGCCGCGACGGCGGACCGGCCGCGGTACTGCTCGCGGTGGTCGCCGCGCTGATCGTGGTCCCAACGGTGCTCGCCGCGCTCGTGCCGGTGCGGGAGACGACGCTGGCCCCCGACGCCGAGATCGCGCTCACCGCACCGGGGGAGGCGCCGGACACGATCGAATTCGGAGGCGTCGGCGGCTGGCAGCGCAGGCCGACCGGCGACCAGACCACCGCGGTGCTGGTGGCGCCGAGCGGCGCGCGCCTGGCGGTCAGCGTGGTGGACGGCGTCACGGACTTCCCCGCGGCGGCCGCATGGCGGTTACGGGTGCTCGGCGTGCAAGGCTTCGACGGCTCCTTCGACGGCGGAGAGATGAAGACGCCCAACGGTTTCGGCGGACCGACCTGTCGCGGCACGGACCGTGCCGGGGTGTGCGCCATCCTCGGCAACGACAACCTGGCCGTCACGCTGGTGCTGATCGGCGCGGACGCCACCCTGGCCGAGCTGACCCCGCTCGTCGAGACCCTGCGAGTGCGGCGATGAGCACGACGGCCACGCCGCTGCGGTGGTGGCGGCCGAGGTCGGCGCTGTTCTGGTCGTATTGGCTGATCGCGGTGCTCGGCCTGGCCGGGCTGATCGTGCAGCTGGCGCCGGTGGTGGCGCTGAACTGGCGTGACGTCCTGGTCGGACTGCCGTTCACGCTGGCCACCCTGGCCGTATTCGGTTGGCTGGTACTGCATTTGGATCGGCTCCGGGCCCGTCGGCGGATCCGGGCGCCGCTGCTGCTCGGCTTTCTCTGGGGCGCGCTGGCCGGCCCCGGCATCGCGATGTTCGCCAACGACCACAACATGCGGGTGATCCAGAACCTGGCGGGCGACGCGTTCGCCATCGACTGGCAGGCCCCGATCTCCGCGGCGATCGTGGAGGAGGCGGTGAAGGGCGTCGGCGTTTTCGCGGTGGCCTGTCTGGCCCGGCCGCTGCTGTACCGGCCGATGCACGGGCTGCTGCTCGGCGGCTGTACCGGCCTCGGATTCCAGGTGGTCGAGAATCTCACCTACGAGGCCAACGCCGGATTGCTGTCCGCACAGCATGATCCGGGTTACGCGGTACTGGTCGGCATCGTGCGGCTGCTCACCGGGGTCACCTCGCACTGGATGCTCACCGCGCTGGCCGGGATCGGCATCGTGCTGGCGGTGGCGCGCACGGACTGGCCGGCCCGGCGGCGCGCCCAGGCCTTCCTGCTGTGCTACTTGCTCGGCGCCGCACTGCATTTCGGCTGGGACGCACCGAGCCCCGCGCACGTCCCGGTCGGCTCGATCCTGCTGCGCACGGTGCTGTACGTGCTGATCTTCGCCGCGGTCTACGCCTGGGTGGTGCACACCGAGCGAGCCTGGTTCCGCGCCGTGGTGGACTGGGCGGTGACCCGCGGCATCGCGCCGGCCGGCGAGCTGAGCACGCTGGTGACCCGGCGCAGCAGGCGCAAGGCCCGCAAGGCGGAACAGCTGAGCGGTCAGTACAGCCGCCGGCTACAGCTGCGCCGGCAACGCGTGCTGCTGGAGTGGGTGCAGGAAGCCGGTGCGGGTTCCGGTATCCGTGTGCCGTGACCCCGTCCTGTCGATAACCCCGGGCCGCGTTGACACTCGCTTCGGCGCAATGACAATGTTGGGGCCTTGATACCTCATACCGGCGGTTCCGTCGGTTCGGCCTAGGGAGATCCATCGATGAGTTCGCTCGCCGCTGGCGTGTTCATCGATTGGGAGGAGCTGACCGGCCAGTCCAAGTTCGTGGTCGACCTGATCACGTTCCCGATCTTCAGCGCGCTGGCGGGCTGGCTCACCAACTGGACCGGCGTGCTGATGTTGTTCTGGCCGGTGCGGTTTCGCGGTTTCCGGATCCCGGGACTGCACGTGCTCTACCCGTATTTCCCGCGCCGGGTGCAGGTGCTGCCGACGTTCTCCGGGGACGGGCGCCGATTGGGTTTCCAGGGCTTCATTCCGGCGCGGGCCGAGAAGATGGCCAGCATCTGCGTGGACAAGGCGCTGATGCGGATCGGCAGCCCGCGCGATTTCATCCACGAACTGGACCTGGACGGCATCGCGGATTACGTCGCGGTGCTCGCCCGTAAACAGGTGCAGCCCTTGGTCGACGAACTGATGTACCGGGAGAACCCGGACCTGTGGCGCACGGTCCCGCGCGCCGCCAAGCAGATCATCTACCAGCGGGTGGACCGCGAGCTGCCCGCGCTCTCGCGGCGCGCGTTCGAATCGCTCGGCGACAACGTCGATCAGCTGATCGATATCAAGAGCTTCGTCATTCGGTACCTGCAAGACAACCCGGACATCCTCAAGGATCTGACCACGACGATCGCGGCGCCCGAGCTGCGGTTCATGGTCCGGATCGGCCTGCTGGGCGCGCCGTTCGGGCTCGCGCTGGCGCTGTACATGCATGTGCACCACCGGATTCCGGTGCTGGGCTGGGTGCCGGGGTGGGTGATCGTGCTGCTCGCTTCGGCGGCGATCGGGGTGATCGTGAACGTCATCGCGGTGAAAATGGTGTTCGAGCCCGGCGATCCGCAACCTTGGTACAAGTACCTGTGGCAGCAGGCCCTGCTGGCCAAACGGCAGCCGCAGGCGGCGACCGATCTCGCGCACATTCTGGCCTACCAGGTGCTCACCCTGCCGAACCTGTCCAAGGAACTGCTGGACGGCCCCAACGGTGACAAGACCCGTCAATTGCTGGAACGACTGGTCTCCGACGAGATCCACCGGCAGCTCGGCCCGACCACCTCGTTCGTCCGCGCGGCGCTCGGGCGACGCCAGTTCGACAATCTCAAGGCCGGGGCGGCCGGCGCGGCGGTCGGCTTGGCGCCGACGCTGGTCGAGGACGAGGAGTTCACGCTCGAGCAGGCGAAGACCATCGATGTGTTCGCGGCCCGCAAGCTGCGGCAGCTGACGCCGGGGGAGTTCATGGAGATGTTCTATGCCTCGGTCGAGCAGGACGCGTGGCTGCTCTACCTGCACGGTGCGGTGCTCGGACTCGTGGTCGGCGCCTCGCACCTGATCGTCTTCGGCTGGTGAAGCCGCGGCACCAAATACAAGCACGCGTGCTTGCATTTTTCTGAGGCCGCTGCGATGCTGAACCGGCGCGGGCACCCGAGGCGGTGTGCCCGGCGGGTAAGGAGCTGGGGAACAGATGGCTGACCTCGAAGCGCTGCTCGGCGATTTCGCCGCGGAATGCGCCGATCTGGAACGAATCGTCGCCCCGCTGGCGGCCGCCGAGTGGACTCGCGCCACCCCGGCGCCCGGCTGGACCATCGCCCATCAGATCGGCCATCTGGCCTGGACCGACGAGATCGCCACGGTCGCCGCCACCGATGCCGTGGAATTCCAGCGGTTGGTGACCGAGGCCGGACCGAAGGTGCTGACCTTCGTCGACGACGCGGCCGAGGAGGCCGCGACCGCACCCGCCGCGGAACTCCTGGACCGGTGGCACCGAGGCCGCAAAGCACTCACCGACGCATTGCGTGCGGTGCCCGCGGGCACCAAGCTGCCCTGGTTCGGCCCGCCGATGAGCGCGGCCTCGATGATCACCGCCCGCATCATGGAGACCTGGGCGCACGGCCAGGACGTGGCCGACACCCTGGGCGTCACCCGAGAGCCGACCGCCCGGCTGCGCACGGTCGCCCATATCGGCGTCCGCACCAGGAACTTCGCCTACACCGTGCACGGAAAGACCGCGCCTGCTGCGGAATTCCGGGTGGAACTGACCGCGCCCGACGGCACGAGCTGGTCCTGGGGCCCCGAGGACGCCGCACAGCGGGTGAGCGGACCAGCGCTCGATTTCTGCCTGCTGGTGACCCAGCGCCGCCACCCGGACGATCTCGCGATCGTCGCCACGGGTCCGGACGCCGCCGAATGGCTCACCCTCGCACAGGCTTTCGCCGGGCCGACGGGCGCGGGCCGGACCGCCGGACAGTTCGCCTGACCTTCCCCCCGACGACAACGACGGCCGGATGTATGCATCCGGCCGTCGTCGGCACCCGACCAATTCCGAGGATTCGGGAGCCGGCGAGCGCCACACTTGGGTGCGCCGTTCGTATCGGCCGGACGCCATTGGCCGGGTGTCTCGATGTGGCAGTCGAGAATGACGCTCGCCAGCTGAACTAATGGTTACCCGCGCTCGACCTGCTGGAAACATAAACGACTCCGACGATTCGGGATCGATGCCCGGCGACCGGTCCGCACCGCGATGTGATCCTGCTCTCCCGGACCCGGCACGCTCCGGGCCCGCGCCGTAACCTGGACAACTGTACGGCTTTCAATGATGCGGGCTGCTGCCAGGGAACTGAGCGGACGGAAGGAACGCATCGTGAGAACACACAAGCCTGCCCATATCGCGCGGCATGCCGCGGTCGTGCTCGCCGGTGCCGCGAGCCTCAGTCTCACCGTGGTCGCGGGCGCCTACATCGTGCACCAGATCGCCGAGACCGAGCGGCCCGCGGGCCCGGCCGCCGCACCACCGGCGTTGCCCGCCGAGGAATTCGACGGCGAGCCCGTGCACGCCGAGACCGTGCTCACCGCGGGCAGTCACGAACTGCCCGTGCTCGCACAGCCGCGCGGTGTCGTCGAGGTGGCCCCGAAAGTGACTGACCCGCAGCTGCATTCGACATTCACCACGCATAACGCCGGTGTCGGCGGCCGGCTGCGGTTCGGCGACACCTACGTCGGCGCGCAACTCGCCGCGGTGCCCGACGACACGATCTCACTGACGGTCGATACCAACGCAGTAACCGTGCTCACCGGTTTGCTGCCCGCCGACCCGCGGCGGGACACGACAGCGGTCACCCGGCTGCGCACCGAATTCGACACGCGCAGTGGCGCGGTCGTGCTGCTGCTGACCGACCCGGAGCTCGGCGAGCACGATCTGCGGATCGATCGCGCCGCGCAGGCGGGCACCGGCGCGACCGCCGGGCCGGACGAATCCGTGGCGCCCGAACCCGCTGCCGCGCTGTCGGGCGGAGGCACCCCGCACGGTGGGCAACCCAGCGTCACGGTGTAGCCCCTAGGGTGCTCGTATGCCGCACAGCATGTACGACTTCTGCGTGATCGGTGGTGGCATCGTCGGGGTGGCCACCGCGCACCGCATCCTGCGCAAACACCCCGGCGCGACCCTGGTGATGCTGGAGAAGGGCGCCGCCCTGGCCACGCACCAGACCGGGCACAACAGCGGGGTCATCCACTCGGGCATCTACTATCCGCCGGACAGCCTGAAGGCGCGACTGTGCCGCCAGGGCGCGCGCTGGACGAAGGAATTCGCGGCGGCCCAAGGGATTCCGTTCGAGGTCTGCGGCAAGCTGCTGGTCGCCACGGATGCGGCCGAGCAGCAGCGGATGCTGGCGCTGCATGAGCGCTCGGTGACCAACGGGGTGGCGGTCGAGCTGATCGATGCCACCGAACTCCGCAGGCGGGAGCCGAAGGTGCGCGGTGTCGGCGCGTTGTTCGTGCCGGACACCGGCATCGTCGACTACACCCGGATCACCGCCGCGCTGGCCGCCGAGGTCGCCGCGGCGGGCGGGGAACTGGTGTTCGGCGCCGAGGTCACCGCGCTCACCGAGACCGACAGCGCGGTCACCGCGGCCGGACCGGCCGGCTCGTGGTCGGCGCGGACCCTGGTGGTGTGCGCGGGCCTGCAGGCCGATCGGCTGGCCCGGATGGCCGGGCTGCGCAACGACTTTCGGATCGTGCCGTTCCGCGGCGAGTACTATCAGCTGCCGCCGGAACGGGCCGGGTTGGTGCGCACGCTCATCTATCCGATTCCCGACCCGGAGCTGCCGTTCCTCGGCGTCCACCTCAGCCCGACCATCGACGGCACCCTGACCGTCGGTCCGAACGCGGTCCTCGGGCTGGCCAGAGAGGGCTATCGCAAGGGCAGTTTCGACGCCAAGGACGCCGGCGCCGTGCTCGGGTTTCCCGGGGTGCACCGGGTGGCCAGGGCCAATATCCGGACCGGGCTGCGCGAGTTGCGCAACTCGGTGTTCAAGCGGGGCTATCTGGCCGAGTGCCGCAAATACTGCCCCGAGTTGACGCTGGCGGATCTGCGGCCGCGCGAGGCGGGCATCCGCGCGCAGGCGGTGCTGCGCGACGGCACCCTGGTGCACGACTTCATGATCGAGCGCACGCCGCGCTCGGTGCACGTGCTCAACGCGCCGTCGCCCGCGGCCACCTCGGCGATGCCGATCGCCGAGCACATCGTCGCTCAGCTCTGACCCAGAGAACAGACCAGACGGTTCTATAAGCCGGTTGACCGGCCGCGAGCAACCAAGCAACCGCCCGGTCGCCATGCGAAAAAGGCCTGTGCCAAATACCGCGCAACCCCGCCAATAAAGAGGAGAGCTGTAGTACTTTTAACGCCAGTCGTGGAAATGGGAGGGCCCATGGGCCATATCAAGTACGCGAGTGACGTCGGAGCGCCTGTCGAGGTCGCCTTCACCTATACGAACAACCATCTGTTCGTACCGGATTGGATGTTCGGCGTCGCCGGCTTCGAACCCGACGGGGAGCTCGACCACGGCCTCGGCGCCACGTTCACCGCCGCCACCCGGCTGCTGATGGTCTGGCGGCCGGCCATGACATGCGAGGTCACCGAATATCGCCGCAACGTCGTGATCGGGTATACGCTGCGTGGGCGTTTATCGGGGACTCTGACGCTGCGCTTCGACCCACTCGGTTACGGGAGGTCGGTGCTGACGTCGGAGGCGGAGTACAGTCCACCGCGCGGCTTCGCGGGGCGCCTCTGCGTCGGTCTGGTGGATTCCGCCGTGAAATCGGCGCTCCGCCGCACCGAGTCCCAATTGCGAAGGGAGATAGAAGAATTCCACGGTACCGATCTTGTCGGTCGGATTGCGTAGGGTGCCAGCCATGATCATCGTGAGCACCGACGGATCCTGCCTGCGCAACCCCGGCGGCGCCATCGGCTGGGCGTGGGTCAATCATCAGGGCTCCTCGGCCAGCGGCGGCGGCGCGTCCGGCACGAACCAGGTCGCGGAATTGCGCGCGGTACTGGAAGCGATTCTCGCCCATCCCGGTTCGGAACCTCTACTGATCGAAAGCGATTCGCTCTACGCGATCAAGTGCGCGTCGGAGTGGATCTCCAGCTGGCGGCTCAACGGCTGGCGCACCTCGACCGGCGGCGCCGTGAAGAACGTCGAACTCATCCGCCAGATCGACAAAGCAATCGCCAGCAGGCCCGGCCCGGTTCGATTCCGTTGGGTCCGTGGCCATGTCGGCAACTACTTCAACGAGCAGGCCGACGCGCTTGCCGGAGAAGCGGCTCGGAAGGCGGCCGCCTCGGCAGCCGTCGCCGAGGCGAACACCGCGGAAATCCCCGCGGTGACTGTGGAAGAAGCGCCGGCGGTGCCGGAAGTGTTGCAGCAGAAGCCCGAACGGTTACGCACACCGGCTGCCGTGTCGGGACAGGCCGCGGGGAAGGCGGCCGCGCCGTCGGCGCCACAGGCATTGACGCTGTTCTGATTTCGAGGAATGGCCGCCCGAATGACCTCCGGCGGTGGTGGCTCGGCCCACCGCCGGAGGCGCTCGGTGCGTTACCGTCCCGGGATCAGTTGCCCGGGGCGGGGGTGGGCGGCTCGGTCGGAGCGGGCTGACCCTCCGGTCCGGCAGGCGCGTTCGGCGCCGGGGCGGGCGCGCCGGGCAGGCCGGTGCCCGCGCCCTTCAGCATCGGCGAATCGAGCTTCTCGACCAGCCACTTGTCGCCGGACTTGGTGAGCTGCGCGATCACCACGACGAACTGCCGCTCCGGGTTCGACTGGGTGAAGTTGGTCCGGTACTGCGTCAGCGTGACGAGCACGTTCGCCGAGGTCTTGTCGCCGGACTGGTAACCGCACTGCACGTCGTCCACCCAGGACTTCACCTTGGCCTGCACCATGGCGTCCTTGAGCGCCTTGGTCGCGTCGTCGAACTCCTTCAGGAATTCGCCGCTCGCGCCGGCCTTCACCTTGGTGAAGTAGCCGTCGAGGTCCTTGGAGTAGTCGTAGATCGAAACGTCCTTGCCGAACGAGCACGCGGCGTTGGTCGCGTCCCGGATCGCGTCGAGCTTGTCGCCGCGATCCTTGCCCTGCAGGAAGAACACCACCACCGCGGTGATCGCCGCGACCGCGAGCACGCCCGCCACGAAGGCCGCGATCAGCGGCACCGAGCCGGACCGGCCCGACGCGGCCGCTTGGCCCGCGCCCTTACCGAGATCGGTCTTGGGCGTGGCGACCCGCTCGGATTTGTCGGCCTCGTCGGCCGGTGCCGCCTCGGTCTTGGACAGCTCGGGCGCGGCTGCCGCGGGCTCGGGCCGCTCGCCCGCATCCTTCGTGGCATCGGCCGCGGTCTCGGCGTCCTTGGTGGTGTCGGCGTCGTCGGTGGACATCGATACAAACCTGCACTTTCCCGGCGCGCGGGCGCACCGATCGACTGACGGGCCCGCATCTCGGGCGAACCGTACGCGTTCTACCGGCGAGTATGCCCGGACCCGCGCGATCGACGCGGGGCCGGGGGCCACTCACCGCACCGGGGGCATGGTCCGTTCGTTCGGATCGACACCCGGCGGCATGTGCGCGCCGTTGTTCGGCACATCTGGCCGCGGCGCGTTCGCGGCGCCGCGAATGTACATGCCAGGAGGCGGATTCTCGCAGTAGTTCCACTTCGGAATCGAGCCGTCCTGCACAGTCTCGTTACGGATCTGCGGGGTGTTGTAGGTGCAGAACGGGCGCGGCCACAGATCGAGGATCGCGTGGAACTCGCCGTCGTGCGCCGGCACACCCAGCGCCTCGGCACCGGCCGCGAGCGAGGGGAACAGCGCGCGCAGCGCGGGCAACCGCAGCTGCGCGGCCTTGGTCATCGCCGAGAAGTTGGCGGCCAGGCTGGTGATCGGGTCGCTGGTCTTGTCGAGCACCGCACCGAGCCCGGCCAGCTGCCCCGGCGCCCGCTCCAGCACGCCCTGCAGTTCGGCGTTCGCGTTGTTGAACTGCTCGAACAGCGTCCCGGAGTTGCGGGTCAGCGTGGCGAGGTCGGGCTGGGCGTTGGAGGTGGTCTCCGCGATGGTGCGCAGGTTGCTGATCAAGTTGGTGGTCTGCGGCAACAGGCTGTCGAAACCGGCCATGGCCAGGCTGATGCCGTTGACCATGCCGCGCAACTGATCCGGGCCGCCGCTGAGCGCGGTGTCGAGCTCGCTGAGGATCACGCCGAACTTGTCCGGGTCGACCTGCGCGATGAGGGCGCTGGAATTGTCCAGCACGGACCAGACCGGGGTCGGGGTCTTGATCTTGGCGGCATCGAACTTGATCACCGCGCCGTCGCCGAGGTACGGGCCCTGCTCGGTGCCGGGTCGGAAGTCGATGTACTGCTCGCCCGCACCGGAGAGCGCCTGCACCGAGATATCGGTGTCGACCGGGATCTTGAACTTGCTCTCGATCTGGGCCGACGCCGCGATGGCCTGGCCGCGATCGGTGAGTTCGATCGAGGTCACCTTGCCGATGCGATAGCCGCGCAACGTCACGTCGTTGCCCGGCTGCAGCCCGCCGGATCGATCCAGGTTCACCGTGACGGTGTAGTTGGACCGCAACGGGTTGACCCGCATGACGCTCACCATCAGATAGGCGGCGCCGATGACGAACACCAGCACCAGGCCGATGGTCGACAGGATCAGCTTGTGCTCCTTGAGCTTCACGATCACCGGTGACCCCCCTGCACTCGGGACTGCACGATCTGCAGCACCTGGATCAGGCTGCCCGCGAAGTCCTGCAGATCCTGCACGTTCTGCAGCCTGCCGTGCTCCGGGTCGGTCAGCGCGCTGAGGTCGAGGTTGGTCGCGGTGGCGTAGACCGCGAAGCTCTTGCCCTTGAAGGTCGCGTCGAGCTTGGGCCGCAACACATGTGCCCGATCGAGCAGGATCTCGAGGTTGTCGCCGGTGGCCGAGAGCGCGTCCATCAGCTGGCGGGTGTTGTCCAGCAGACTGCCGAGCTGCTCGCCGGAGGTGTTGGCGTAGTCGCCGAGTGCGGCGCTGGTGGTCGACACCTTGGTCAGCAGATCACCGATGGCGCGGTTGTTCTCGGCGATCGCACCGATCATCTGCGGCAGCGTGTCGGCCACCTGGCCGAGTTCGTTGCGCCGGGTCTCGATGGTGTTGGCCAGCGCGCTGAACTCGGTCAGCACCCCGTCCACCTTCGCGCTGTTGTCGTTCAAACTGCCGATCACCCCGGTCATTTCGGTGATCAGGTGGGAAAGCTGGCCGCCGCGCCCGCCGACGATGGAGTCCAGCTCCGAGGTCAGCTTGCTCAGGCTGGCGACGCCGCCGCCGTTGAACAGCATGGAGATCGAGATCAGCAGCTGTTCGACGGTCGCGCCCGCGGAGGTCTTGTCCAGCCCGAGGGTGGCGCCGTCGCGCAGCATGGTCGTGCCCGCCTCGGTCTTCGGCTTGGACACCGCGATGAACACGTCACCGAGCGGAGTGGCCTGGCGCAGCTCGGCCGTGCTGCCCTCGGGCAACTCGATGTCCTTGCTGATCTGCAGGTCGACGACCGCCTGGAAGTTCTTGGTCGTGATCTTGGAGACCACGCCGACATCCGAGCCGCCGATCTTCACCTTCGCCTGATCGGGCAGGTTCAGCGCGTTCTCGAAAACCGCGTGGACGGTGTAGGTTTCGCCGCCGACACCCGGTTTGGGCAGCGGCAGCTTCTCCACCGTGAGACCGCACCCGGCGGTGACCGACACGGCCGCCACCGCCGCCACCGCCATCAGCGCCCGTCGTGCCTTGATCGTCATTCGATACGTCATTTCGTCAGTCCGAGCAGCGCTGCGGTGAGGCCGTAGTCCGGCCCGAAGTCCTGGCCGTATCCGGTACGGCAGCCCTCCGCCTTCATCTGGATGCGTTCGCAGAACAGGCTCAGGATGTCGCCGGTCAGGGCCGTGCCGATGACCGCGTGCAGGCGCACGTAGCCGTGCTCGCGGTTCATGATCTTGTCGACGTTCTGGAAGGCCAGCGGCGCCACGTCGACGACCTCGGTGATGCCGTAGGCGTTGTCACGCAATTGCTGGGTGACATTGGTGAGTCCGGCCATCGAACCCGCCAGCTGGTCCTGGTACTGCACCAGGGTCGTGCTGGTGTTGGCGAGGAAGTCGTTGATCTGGTTCAACGTCGCCTGCAGACCGGGGGACTGCTCCGCGAGCAGCCCGGTGAGCTGGGTCATCCGGTTGCTGAAATCGCGCACCGACTGGTCGTTGTCGGCCAGCATCGTGGTCAGCTCGTTCAGCTTCACGATGATGTTGGACACCGCGTCCTTGTTGTCGACACCGATCTTCAGCGCGCTGGACAGGGCGTTGAGCGTGTCACGCATCTTCTCGCCGTTGCCGTTCACCATCGGGTACAGCACCCGGCCCGAGAGCGGGCCGATGCCTTCGCTGCCCGGTTCCGGCTTGAGCGCGGCGGCGAACTGATCGATGGTCTTGATCATCGTGTCCAGCTCTACCGGCGTCCTGGTCTTGGCCAGCGGCAGGTGCGCACCGTCGGCCAGCGTGTCGCCCTTGGTGTAGACCGGGGTGAGCTCGACGTGCCGGTCGGTCACGATGGACGGCGAAATGATCGCCGCCATCGCGTCTTTCGGAATCTTCACGTCGTTGTCGATCGACATGTGCACCTCGACGAGGGTGCCCTTCGGCACGATCTTCTCGACCTTGCCGACATCGAGCCCGAGCACGGTGATCGGGTTGCCCTCGTAGATGCCCGCGATGTTCTCGAAGTCCGCGGTGATCCGAATCGTCTGGCCCAGCGCGTTGTTCACCGAGGTCGGCACCAGCGAGCAGCTTCCGACGGTCAGTGCGGCCGCGCTGACCAGCAGCAGCTTGGCGAGGGAACGGAGTTTGACGGTCTTGGCGAAGCTCATCCCTGGCACCCCTCGATCGCGTTGGCGAAGCACAACCAGTTGTCCGGGAACAGCCACGGGAGGCCGACGTCGCCGTACGGTCCGCTGCCGCCCCAGGAGTTCGCCAGGTAGCGCACCGTCGGCGGCATCAGCGAAAGCAACCGGTCCAGATTGTCCTTGTTCTTCT
>NZ_BAUA01000210.1 GCF_000710915.1 Nocardia brasiliensis IFM 10847 | reverse complement strand
CGGTCCCGTTTCCGGTCCGGCTCGCGATCCTCGCTCCGCTGTGCCTGCTGACGATGGCGCGGCGCCGAATGCCGGTGCCCGCGATGCTCGTCGGGCTGATCCCGCTGAGTATCGATATCTGGATCGGCCCCTCGGTGCCGGTGTGGCTGATCTACGGCGACCTGATGTACGCGGCGGTGCTGTACTCCGCGAAACGCACGTCGCGCTGGGTGATCATCGGCTGGGCCACGTTCTCGGTGCTGCTGGTGCTCGTCACCGCCGTCGTCGCGCACGACCTGCGGGCCATCTCGCTGGCGCTGCTGGTGGTGCTCGCGTTCATCGCCACGCCGCTGTGGTGGGCCAATTCGGTGCGCACGCACAAAGACATCGCCGCGGCCGAACGGGCCCGGGCGCAGGCGCTGACCCTGGTGGCCGAACTCGACCGCCGTGCGGCCATCGCCGACGAGCGCACCACCATGGCCCGCGACCTGCACGACGTGATCGCCGGCCATCTCTCGGCCATCGCGATCCAATCCGAGGCCGCGCTCGGGGTGCTGGCCCGCAAGCAGCCCGACGCCGCGGTCACCGGGATCATGCAGTCCATCCGCACCAACAGCGTCAGCGCCCTGCAGGAGATGCGGACGATGATCGGCCTGCTGCGCAGCGACGGGGAGGGCGAGGACGAGGTGGCGGCGCCGCGGCGGCTCGCACAGTTGTCCATCCTGGTCGATGCCGCCCGCGCGGCCGGAATCGCGGTGCGGGTCAACGAAACCCTCGACGACACCGAACTGCCGAGCGCGGTCGATCAGGCCGCGTACCGCATCATCCAGGAGGCTTTGACCAACGCCATGAAACACGCACCGGGACAAGGGGTCGACATCGATGTGAGTGCGCGGGACGGAGAACTGCGGGTGGCGGTTCGCAATCCGGTACCGGCGATCACGGTGCGGCACAGCGAGAACGGCGACCCGCATCGCGGCTTGATCAACATGCGCGAGCGCGCCGCGGCGCTGGGCGGCAGTTTCACGGCCGGATCGAGCGCAGGCACCTGGGAAGTGCAAGCGACCCTGCCGGTTTCGATCGCGAGCGCGTCATGACGATCCGCGTGCTGATCGCCGACGACCACGCCGCCATCCGCGCGGGACTGCGGATGATCCTGGACGCCGAGGACGATATCGAGGTGGTCGGCGAGGCCGCCGACGGTGACGTCGCGGTATCGCAGGCCAAGGCGCTGCGCCCGCACGTCGTGCTGATGGACGTGCGCATGCCCGGGGTGGACGGCATCACCGCGACCGAGCGGGTGACCGCCGACGGGCTCGCCAAGGTGCTGATCCTGACCACATTCGACCTGGACGAGTACGTCTTCCGGACGCTGCGGGCCGGCGCGTCGGGGTTCGTGCTCAAGTCGTCGTCGGGGCAGGCGCTGATCGATGCCGTCCGCACCGTGGCCGCGGGCGACGGCGTGCTCGCCCCCGAGGTGACCCGGGCGGTGATCTCGGCGTTCGCCGCGGTGAATCCCGATGCGACGCAACCGGAGCCGGACGGGCTCGCCGACCTCACCGAACGCGAGCGCGAGGTGCTCGACTGCCTGGGCGACGGACTGTCCAACGCGCAGATCGCGGGCAAGCTGTTCATCGGCGAGACGACGGTGAAGACCCACGTCTCCCGGGTGCTGACGAAACTCGGTGTGCGGTCACGGGTTCAGGCCGCCATCGTGGCGCGCGAGGTTCGCGACCGTTAGCCTCACTTCGCCAGTGGCGCGAACGAGCCGTCGGGGCCGGGCTGGAACTCCTCGACCGCGACGACCGCACCGGTCGGCAGCGGACCGTACAGGTGCGGGAAAAGCATCGACTCGGGGTCGGTGGGCACGCCGGGTTCCCACTTCACCGGTGCACCCAGACGGGCCGGATCGAGCCGTAAAAGCACCAGGTCGCGGCGGCCCGCGAAGAGCCGGTTGGCCGGCAGATGCGCCTGCTCCGGCGCCGACAGATGGATGAACCCGACCTCTTCGAGCGACGGAGCCCGATACTCACCGGTTTGCCGGGCGGAAAGCCACTCGCTCAAAGTACATATGTGAACGAGCGTGTGAGTGTCATGGGTCACGGGTAATCTCCCGGTAGACAACTGGATCGGCCTGTTCGAGGTGGTGACCACACTGAGTTCGAAGCGTGACCTGGAATGTTCGCCCGTAGCGAAATCCCTGGTCGTGTTATCGAAAACACACCGAATCACTCACGGGAACAAAGCCCCCGTCCCGAACGTCTGACAGAGTAGTCATACCACTGCTGGGAAGTAGCGGTAGCGAGCCCGCGGAGTGACCACGGGCCCCACACCAGGCGAACGGTCTGTGAACCGGGAGCCAGGACGGAGGAGTCATGCCAGGAACCCTGACTAGCACCCCACTGACCGCGGTCGATCGTTGCGACCGCTGCGGGGCGGCAGCTCGAGTGCGCGCCGTTCTGCCCGCAGGTGGCGAGTTGCTCTTCTGCCAGCACCACGCGAACGAACACATGGATCGACTGCGTGAGTTGGAAGCCGTGATCGACACGGAGTCCGCTCCCGCGCTCTGATCAACTCCTCGCGTCCTGAGATAACAGCATCCGACAACAGAACACCGTTCGACCCGAGCGGGCGATCCACGGATCGCCCGCTCTCGGTCTGTTCAGGAGCCGATCGAGGCGGGCAGGATCCCGTCCAGCAGGCGGTTCAGGCCGTATTCGAACGCCCCGTCCGGGTCGCCGGGCGCTTCGTACAGCTCTCCGACCACCTTGCCCACCCGCGACGCCAGCGGGAACGCCTCGGGCGACATCGCGCCCGAGAGCAGCGGGCCGTGCACGTCCCACCACTGGGCGTCGGTCATCACCTGGGTTTCCCGTCGCGCGGCGACGGCCATCCTGGCATTACCCGTCGCGAACTCGGTGAGTACCGCGATCACCCGGTCCAGTTCCACCTCGGACCGGCCGATGTCGTCGATCGCCGCCAGTTGCCGCTCGAATCGCCGCATCCGCCCTGGGCCGAGCACCAGCCGCCACGGCGGCACCTCCAGCAGCCAGGGATGCGCGATCAGCTCCGCGCGGGCCTGCCGGGCGATCGCGGCCATCCGGTCGCGCAGCGGCAGCTCTAGGGCGATGGGCGCGTCCTCGTCGGCGACCGTGTCCGCCATCAGCACCGCCAGCGCGTCCTTGCTCGGTACGTAGGTATAGAGACTCATCGGCCGCAGACCCAGCTCCGCGGCGACCGCGCGGATGGATACCCTGGCGTACCCGTCCCGGTCGGCGAGTTCGATCGCGGCACGGACCACGGCGTCGACGCTGACCGTCTGTTTCGGCCCGCGGCCGCCCGGGCGCGGCGGGACCTCGCGCCGCCACAGCAGTCCGATCAGCTGTTTCGCCTGTTCGACGGTGGTTTCGTCGGCCACGGGACTCCTCGGAACAAACTCGGTACCCTGTACGTTGTTCAGATACTTCGTACACCATACGCCGAATAAGGGGTTCGTTCTGCGCAGCACACAGGCCACGTATCTACCCGACCGGCACATGTTCGCCCTGTGGACATGGACCGGCCGGGACACCGGGCCCGCACCCGAGGTCGGCGACCGGGAATCCGTCCCGCTCGCGGTCCCGACGGGACCGGACGGCACGATCGAAATCAGCGAGGTCGACTGCGCGTTGCGCGATCCTCAGACCTTCGCGGGATCGGTTATCGATGACGCAGGCGCGTCGGTGCACGCCTGGCAAGCGGCGCTGCGCGAGGAGGGGACAGGGATAGCCGCGGCTGATCCGGTACCAACCGTCGCAGCTGCGGGGAATACCGGTGTCGCGGAGGCGAAGTCGCTGCCCGATGTGGCGGACCTGATCCGTCTGCGTGCCGAGGCATTGCCGATTGCGGCGCACGCTGTGCCGGACGCGGCGGGGACGTCGGTTGTCGCTGCGGAGCGGGCGGTGCGGGTGCTGCGTGAAACGCAAGGGGTGGCGGCCGAATTGGCGGTCGCGTTGAAAGCGGAGCTGCGGCCCTATCAGGTGCGCGGGGTGAGCTGGTTGCGGGAAACCGTCGCGGCGCACGGCGGGGCTGTGCTGGCCGACGAGATGGGGCTCGGAAAGACCGTGCAGACCATCGGTTTCCTGCACGGGCGGGCCGCGAACGGGCCGCAGCTCGTGGTGTGCCCCACCTCGCTGGTGGGCAACTGGGCGCACGAGATCGACCGGTTCGCGCCGGGACTGCGCGTAACCGTCTGGCGGGGAGGCGAGATCGCGGCCGAGGCCGGGACGGTCGTCGTCGCGGGATATCCGACCCTGCGGTTGCACGGACACCTGCTCGGCGAGCATCGCTGGGCGACCACGGTTTTCGACGAGGCGCAGGCCCTGAAGAATCCGCGCACCCAACTCGCCAAGGCCGCACGCACGCTCGACGCCGAGGTGCGCGTCGCGCTGACCGGCACGCCGGTGGAGAACCACCTGGAAGAGCTGTGGGCGCTGCTGAATCTGGTGGCGCCCAGACTGTTCGGGCATCGCACCCAGTTCCGGCGCCGGTTCGTCCGGCCGATCCAGGAGGGCTCGGCGAGCGCCGCGGCCCGGCTGCGCGACGCCATCGAGCCCGTCGTGCTCGCGCGGAAAAAGGCGCAGGTGGCCGCGTCGCTACCGGCCAAGATCCACACCGACCTGCTGTGCGACCTCACCGGCGAGCAGGAGAGCCTGTACGACAAGTTGCTCGATCGCGCCATCGACGACGGCTTCGGCTCCGGGGCCCAGCGCCAGAGCCGAGTCCTCGCGGCACTCACGGCACTCAAACAGGTCTGCAACCATCCGGGGCTGGTCACCGGCGAGCTGACCGAGCTGGCCGGCCGCTCCGGCAAGCTCGACCTGTGCGCCGATATCGTCGCCAACAACCTCGAATTGGGCGCTCCCACCCTGATTTTCACCCAGTACCGGCAAACCGGAGAACTGCTCGTGCGCCACCTCGCCGAACAGTTCGAGGTCGCGGCGCCGTTCTTCCACGGCGGACTGGACCAGGCCGAGCGCGCCGCGATCGTCGACGGTTTCCAGGCCGCGGACGGACCGCCCGTGCTCGTGCTGAGCCTGCGCGCGGCGGGCACCGGCCTCACCCTGACCCGCGCCGCCGACGTCATCCACTTCGACCGCTGGTGGAATCCGGCCGTCGAGGCACAGGCCTCCGATCGCGCCCATCGCATCGGCCAGACCCGCACGGTCACCGTCACCACGCTGACCTCGACCACCACTGTCGAAGAACACATCGCCCGGATGCACGATCGCAAGTCCGCGCTCTCGGACCTCGGCGATTCCGCCGGCATCGCCGCGCTGGCCCGGCTCGACGACGACCAGCTGATCGAAATCCTGCGCCGGAAACGGGGGAACTGATGGCGGACAACGAATTCGGCTACACCCTGTGGGGCATGGACTGGGTCCGGCTCGCCGAACCGCTACGGCAGACCCGGCCCGACCCACTGCTCCCCCGTGCTCGCAGCATCGCCCGCAACCACGGTATCCAGGCCACCGTCGAGGGCCGCGTCGTCCGCGCGACCCTGCACCGGGGCAGCGAGGCTTCGGTGCTCCATCTGGAGGTCGCGCCGCTGCCGCGCACGGCGGTCACCGCCATCAACGCGGTCATCCCCGACACCACCGTCCTCACCGACGACATGCACCGCGCCGCCAAGGCCGCGGGCATCGCCGTCGCGCCGGTGCTGGCCGGAACGGACTGCTCCTGCAAGGCGCGGTCCGCCCGCTGCCTGCACATCCTCGCCCTGTACTACGACATGGCACGACGGGTCGACGAGAATCCACGCCTGGCACTGGAACTCCAGGGCTATTTCCAAGCGGCCCCGGAGCAGGACACACCGGCCGCTGTCGAGGCACCCCGCTGGGCACCGATCAACACACTCGACCCCGCGGACTACTTCAGCGCGCCAGCCGTGCACTGACGGACTCGTTGCGGCAGCCTCGCACCAGTTCCGGCTTCCCGCACCCGCTTTGGTCGGCGGGTGCGGGGAAGCCAGTGGCGGCGCGGAACGCCAGAGGCGGTGCAGGTACGCGCATCCGGCGTGCGGGCAGGTTGCCCGGTCTCGGTGTCCGACGACAGTCCGACGGCGCCCGAGACCCACCGCCACCCCTTCCGGCACGCCAGAAGGGGTGAAGGCAGGGGGCGGGCGAGACGGCCGACCAGCGAGGGCGGACGGGAGCGCCTCTCACGGACGGTGGCGGTCCGACCGAGGTGCGCACGCCGGCACCCTCCTCTGCGGCGTGCGCACCTCTCCTGAGCGCCCGATCTCACTGTCCTGGTGACGGATTCGGCTCGGATCGGATCCGCCGATGGCGTCCGGACAGTGTCGGGGCGGTCAGGCGGGGCGGCGGGCACGGAAGCGGAAGCTTCCCTGCCCGATTTCGATTTCCACGTCGGTGAAGCCGATGCGGGTGAGGCGGTCGGCGGCATGCTCGGGCGGCACCGGCACGCACGTGTCGCCCAGGTGGATGAGCCGGAACAGCCAGCCGTCCAGGCCGTCACTGCCCGCGAACACCCCGCCGGGACGCAGCACCCGCAGCGCGTCGGCGAACACCAGGTCCTGCTGCCGTGCGGTCGGCACGTGGTGCAGCATGGTGAAGCAGACGACCGAGTCGAATTGCTCTGCGGCGAAGGGCATCTCG
This sequence comes from Nocardia brasiliensis IFM 10847, assembly GCF_000710915.1. Lineage (GTDB taxonomy): Bacteria > Actinomycetota > Actinomycetes > Mycobacteriales > Mycobacteriaceae > Nocardia > Nocardia brasiliensis_A. Next base: position 45,800 of record NZ_BAUA01000210.1, on the reverse strand, counting down.
GCGCCGTCGCCCTGCACCACGGTCATCGCCGACCCGTGCCGGGTGCGCAACCGCGCGGCCAGTTCCGGGTCGATCTCGACCCCGGTGAGCGAACCCGTGCGAGCGCGCAGCGCCCCCACGTTCGCGCCGTAGCCGGGCCCGATCTCGAGCGCACGGTCACCGAGCTCGAGGCCGTGCAGCGCCCACGGCACGAGCTTGGTCGCGCTGGTCCGTTCCCACCGCGCAGAGCGGCACAGCGCCCGATGGAGCAGGTTCATCGCCATAGCCACGAGATTAGGAGCGGACAGCGATGACCACTACCGGCTACGGTGACATACTGTGTCGCTGAACGGCCATCCCCGCCTCCAGCCGGTGCCACCCGGTCCGACGGCGATGGTGTTCGGCGTCGGGCTGCTGCCCGCCGGCTTCTGGTTCGCGACGCACGAGCATCCGCAGCACCAGATCGCCTGGGCCGCACGCGGAGTCATCGCCGTCGAGGTGGGCGACGCCCGCTGGGTGCTGCCGCCCACCCGGGCACTGTGGATCCCCGGCGGCATCCGGCATCGGACCGGGACCGCGGACGGTGCCGAAATGCGCGGCATCTACCTCGAACCCGGCCGCTGCCCCGTCACGTTCACGACGCCGACCATGCTCCGCGTCACCCGGCTGCTGCACGAGCTGTTCGACCACCTCACAGCACCCGGAACCGCCGCCGCCCGACGCGAGCGAGCGGAGGCGGTGGTCTTCGATCTGCTGAGCCCGGTCGACGTCGTCCCGATCACGCTCCAGCCCCCGACCGATCCGCGTGCCAAGCAGGTGGCCGACGCGCTGACCCGCGATCCCGCCGACGACCGGACCTTGGCGGCGTTCGCCGCGGCCGTCGCCACCAGCCCCCGCACCCTGGCGCGGCTGTTCCTCGCGGAAACCGGAATCACCTTCGGCCACTGGCGAACTCAGGTCCGCCTCGCCGCCTCCCTGCCACTGCTGGCGGCGGGCCTGCCGATCGCCCGCATCGCGGGCCGCGTCGGCTACGCCACCCCGAGTGCCTACGTCGCGGCGTTCCGCCGTGCCGTCGGCGTCTCCCCCGGCCGTTATTTCACCGGTTGATCACGCGTTGGTGCCACCGTCGATGGTGAAGATCGCGCCGGTGACGCTGCGACCGGTGTCCCCCGCGAGGAACGCGACCATCGCCGCCATGTCCTCCGGCGCCGCGAAGTGGCCCAGCGCCGACAGCTGGACTTGCAGGTCGTAGTGCCCGCCGTCGACCGGATTCATATCCGTCACAGTCGATCCCGGCTGCAACAGGTTGACGGTGATTCCCCGCGGACCGAGTTCACGCGCGAGCGCCTTGGTGAAACCGTTCAGCGCCGACTTGCTCAGGTTGTACAGCGCGAGACCGGCGAACGGCGCATGCTCGGACAGGTTGCTGCCGACGCTGACGATCCGGCCACCGTCGCGCATGTGCGCCACCGCGGCCTGCGCGCCGACGAACGCGGCACGAGCGTGGATGTGCAGCGCGCGGTCGATCTCGTCGACGGTGAACTCCTCGAACGGTTTCGCGGGGAAGATGCCCGCGTTGTTCACCAGGATGTCCAACCGGCCGAGATCGCTCGCGGTCTGGTGCACGGCACCCACCACCTCCGCGGCGTCGGCGCTGTCCGCACGGTAGGCGACAGCCCGGCCGCTGGCTGATTCGATCTCCGCCACAACGGCTTTCGCCTGCACGTCGCGGTTCTGATAGGTGATGGCCACGGCCGCCCCGTCGGCGGCCAGCTTACGCGCGATCGCCGCCCCGATACCCCGGCTGCCGCCCGTCACCAGCGCCACCTTGCCCGTGAGACCCGACATCGCTCCTCCTATTTCTGTGTCGATCAATACATAAATAGCTAAGCGCACAGGCCCGCTCTGCGTCAAGCGGTATATTTAGTGATCGACACAGAAAGGATCGGGATGGCCGAACGGGGACGACCGCGCGCTTTCGACCGCACGGACGCGCTGCGCCGCGCCATGGAGGTGTTCTGGGAGCACGGCTACGAGGGCGCGTCGATGAACGATCTCACCACCGCGATGGGCATCAACTCACCGAGCCTGTACGCCGCGTTCGGCTGCAAAGAGGCACTGTTCCGGGAGGCCATCGACCTCTACGGGCAGACCGAAGGCGGGAACACCGAGCGGGCACTGCGCGAAGAGCCGACCGCGCGCTCCGCCATCGAAGCGATGTTGCGGGACAACGCGATCGCCTACACCGTCGAGGACAAACCGCATGGCTGCATGATCGTGCTGGCCGGCTCGACCTACACCACCCGCAACGAGTCCATTCGCGACTTCCTGGTCGAAAAACGCAGGGGCACAACCGGAGACATCCGCAAGCGACTGGATCGCGGTGTGGCGGAAGGTGATCTGGCCGCGGACACGGACACCGCCGCCCTCGCGAACTTCTACACCACGGTGCTGTACGGCCTGTCGATCCAGGCGCGCGACGGGGTCCCGCTGAAAAACCTGACCCTGGCGATCGATTGCGCGATGGCCGCGTGGCCGGCGGACTCCTCCGCAACTACTGCAGGCAGCGGGGACCAGCAATAGCGACACACCGCGCACCCGGCCGCCTGCGAGACCACACCCAGCGGCACCCGCGCCCGACAGTGCCCTACATCCGGCGCAGTGCGGCGATGCGTTCTTCCAGCTGATCGGCGGAGGCCAAAGCTGTTGGCGGGCCGCCACATTCGCGGCGCAGCTCGCCGTGGATCACGCCGTGCGGCTTGTTGGTGCGGTGGTGGTGCATGGCGACCAGACTGTTGAGCTCCCGGCGCAATTCACCCAGCCTATCCGCGGTGGCGACCCGTTCGGACGCACTCGCCACCTGCGGGCCGGGCGCGGGCGTGAAGGTCGTCTCGGCGCGGTCGGCGATCTGCTTGGACTGCCGGTCGCGCAGCAGCGCGCGCATCTGGTCGGCGTCGAGCAGCCCGGGGATGCCCAAATAGTCGGCTTCCTCGTCGCTGCCCGCGAAAGTCGCTGTGCCGAAAGAGGATCCGTCGTAGATCACCTGATCCAGCTCAGCGTCGGCGGCCAGCGCGACGAAGGACTTCTCCTCCTCGCCCGGCTCGTCCTGCTGCTTGTTCGCCTCGATCAGCAGCTCGTCTTCGAGGCCGTCCTTCTCCCGGTGCGGTTTGCCGATCACATGGTCGCGCTGCAATTCCAGCTGCGCGGCCAGGTCGAGCAGCACTGGCACCGAGGGCAGGAACACGCTCGCGGTCTCACCGGGCCGCCGGGCACGCACGAACCGGCCGATCGCCTGCGCGAAATACAGCGGGGTCGAGGCGCTCGTCGCGTACACGCCGACGGCCAGCCGCGGCACGTCGACCCCCTCGGACACCATGCGCACCGCGACCATCCACGGATCCTTGCTGGCGGCGAACTCGCCGATCCGGTCGGACGAGGACGGATCGTCGGACAGCACCAGCGCGGGCTTACTGCCCGAAATGTGTTCCAGCAGTTCGGCGTAGTCGCGCGCCCGCTCTTGGTCGGTGGCGATCACCAGGCCGCCCGCGTCCGGCATGCCGGTATTGCGCAGCTGACGCAGACGCATATCGGCGGCACGCAGCACGGCCGAGATCCAGTCGCCGGCCGGATCGAGCGCGGTGCGCCAGGCCCGCGCGGTCTGCTCGGCGTTCAGCGGCTCACCGAGGCGGGCGGTGTGCTCCTCGCCGGCGCTGTCGCGCCAGTGCGCGTCACCGGAATAGGCGAGGAACACCACGGGCCGCACGACGCCGTCGGCGAGCGCCTCGGAGTAGCCGTAGGCGTGATCGGCGCGCGAACGCGGGAAACCGGACTCGTCGGGCTCGTAGGTGATGAACGGGATCTGGCTGTCGTCGCTGCGGAACGGGGTACCGGTCAGCGCGAGCCTGCGGGTGGCGTCACCGAACGCCTCGGCGGTCGCCTCACCCCAGCTCTTCGCGTCGCCCGCGTGGTGGATCTCGTCGAGAATGACCAGGGTCCTGCGGTTTTCGGTGCGCACCCGGTGCCGCGACGGGTGCGAGGCGACCTGCGCGTAGGTGACCACGACACCGTGATAGTCGCCGGAAGTGCCGCCCGCCGCATTCGAGAACCGCGAGTCCAGTGCGATGCCCGCGCGGGCCGCGGACTGCGCCCACTGATGCTTGAGATGCTCGGTCGGGGCGACCACGGTGATCTGATCGACGGTGCGGTCGGCCAGCAGCTCGGCCGCGACCCGCAGCGCGAAGGTGGTCTTACCCGCGCCCGGCGTCGCCACCGCGAGGAAATCGCGCGGCTTGGACGCCAGATACTTCGTCAAAGCCCGCCGCTGCCAGGCACGCAGCGACCCGCCACTCGATGTACCGGAGCTGTTCGGTCTGCCCGAAGCCTCGGGTGTTCCCGAATCGCCCGGTGTCTCCGCTTGTCCCGCCACAGCGGCGCCACCCGACCCAGTCACGCACTCGACCCTACTGGCCCGGCACGGCGTGTTGCCAAACCGACGCGGCATGCGCGATCGGCATCACATGTTCACCAGCAGACACGCCCGAATTCACGTGTTGCCCGACGACACGTCGCCCCCGGACTGCGGTACGGATCGAAGATGTAGGCGATGCTGTAGGCACGATGTCCGAGAAGAAGGCCCTGCCGAGCGACCCGCTGCGCACCGACCTACCGTCGCTCAGTGGTGGATTTGCTGCGCGAAAGCTGACCTGGTCGCAGCGCGTCATCCTCGGCGGGCGACGGGCACGCAGGCGGACCATCCGGCTCATCGTGCGGGTCGCGGTGAAGGCGTGGGACGACTCGATCTTCGCCAAGTCCGCGGCCGCAGCGTTCTGGCAGACGCTTTCGCTGGCGCCGCTGCTGCTCGGCGTGCTCGGCAGCCTCGGCTACGTCGGCGGGTGGTTCGGGCCCGACACCGTGCAGATCGTCGAATCCAAGATCATCTCGTTCAGCCGCGACCTGTTCAGTTCCACCGTGGTCTCCGATCTCATCGAGCCCACCGTGCAGGATGTGCTCGGGCGCGGACGCGGTGCGGTGGTGTCGGTCGGTTTCGTGCTGTCGCTGTGGGCCGGGTCGTCCGCGATGGCGACCTTCGTCGACTCGATCGTCGAGGCGCACGATCAGCAGGACGCGCGACACCCGGTGTGGCAGCGCATCTTCGCGCTGCTGCTGTACGTGTTGTTCCTGGTGGCGTCGGTGTTCATTCTGCCGCTGGTCGCGCTGGGGCCGACCCTGATCGGGCGGGTGCTGCCCGCGGCATGGCGGGCGACCGGGCTGCGCCTGCTGGACTTCTTCTACTATCCCGGCGTCGGACTGCTGCTGATCGTCGGACTGACCACGCTGTACAAGCTGGCGTTGCACACCTCGCTGCCCTGGCATCGACTGTTCAACGGGGCGTTGGTGGCCGGCGTGTTCTTCATGGCCGCGAGCGAAGGACTGCGGCGCTACCTGTCCTGGGTCACCGACACCGGCGTCACCTACGGCGCGCTCGCCACCCCCATCGCCTTCCTCCTGTTCACCTACTTCCTCGGCTTCGCGGTGATCCTGGGCGCCGAATTCAATGCCGCCGTCCAAGAATTCTGGCCCGCCCGCGCCACCCGCATGGAACAGGTCAAGGAATGGATCGCCAACCAACTCAACGGCGACCCCGAAGACGAACCCGCCCCCGACACCCCGAATCCCACCACCCCCGACCCGAACTCGAGCGCCACGCCCCAAGACCCCGTCGACACCGAACCGAGAACCGCCTAGCACGAAGGGTCGGGCAGCGCTCCGGTTACGTCGGCACACGCGCCGCGGTGCAGCCGGACCCTAACCCACCCGAACCACGGCCGCCACCCGTTCACCGTCCGCTACGCCAGCCACAGCGCAGCTGACCAGCCATCGCGGCCACGACGCGCACGAATTGGCACGGCGCGCGCAAGTTCGTCAGCGATTTCGCGCGCGGGACGACAATTCACGCGCGGGACGCCAACTCGGGCGACGCTGCCAGGCGTACCACGTGCGGTGATTCGGCGGGGGTCAGTCGCCCTTTTTCAGGCCGTCGTAGACCTTCTTGCAGTCGGGGCAGACCGGGGAGCCGGGCTTGGGCGAGCGCGTCACCGGGAAGACCTCGCCGCACAGGGCGACGACATGGGTGCCCATGACGGCGCTCTCGGCGATCTTGTCCTTCTTCACGTAGTGGAAGAACTTCGGGGTGTCGTCGCTCGTCGACTCGTCGGTGGTCGAATCCGGGCGAACCATCGTGTCACTACTCACGCACTCCATGATGCCGCATGACAACTTCGCTGCCCAAGAGGCTATGGACGTCGAGGACACGTGACCCAACCGGCGTCGTGTCCCTTCGCTCCGCATTCGCCGGGCTGACCACTGTGTGTGCGGTCGAGCCCGGACAGTGGAAGACTCGACGGCATGCAGCAGCACGGCGACTCCTCCGACGCCGACGACCTCGACGGCTCCGGCCCCGAGGTCACGATGCCCTCCGTTTCTCCGCGCAAAGCCGGATACTTCCCCGGCAGCGACGACAAACATCCCGTCCTGATCACCGAGGCGCAGCCCTCGCTCGAGGATCAGCACCGCGCCCGGGTGCGCCGCTACACGATCATCATGGCGTTCCGTATCCCGTGCCTGGTGATCGCCGCGATCGTCTACAGCTCGTTCCACAGCGCGCTGCTCGCGATACTCGTCATCGCGGTGTCCATCCCGCTCCCCTGGATCGCCGTCCTCATCGCCAACGACCGCCCGCCGCGCCGCAAAGACGAACCGAGCCGCTGGGACCGCCCCCGCACCGCCATCGAATCGCGCCCGCACAACGCCATCGACGGCTGATACCGGCCGAACTTCCCCACACCGCGAAACCAACCGCAAAAGCGGAGTCCATCGGCGTCGGCCGGCCACCTCCGCACGTCAGCAGTGCCGCTCACCGTCCACAGGGATCGCCGCCGCGCTCATCGCGGCGTCAGCACCGACCGCCGCCGACACCGGAATCCCAGCCGTCCACCGCACCACCGGTACCGATCTCCGGCCACCTCGGAATCGACGCCACAGCAACCGGACCCCACTTCGCTCGGGCCGACCACACTCACGCGGGGACGGCGAGCGTTTCGCTCGGGCGGCGGGTGACGAAGGCGGACATCACGGCGGCGACGGCGCAGAGGGCACCGGCCAGGTACCAGGCGAGGTCGTAGTTTCCTTGGAGGTCGCGGATCACGCCGGCACCGGTGGCGGCGATCGCCGAGCCGATCTGATGGGCGGCGAAGACCCAGCCGAAGGCGACGGGTCCGTCGGCGCCGAACAGTTCGCGGCAGAGCAGCACTGTCGGCGGAACGGTTGCGACCCAATCCAATCCGTAGAAGATGATGAACACCCACAGGCTGGGCTGGGTGTGCGGACCGAGCAGCGACGGCAGGATCAGCAGCGACGCGCCCCGCAGCACGTAGTAGCCGACCAGCAGATAGCGCGGGTCGACCCGGTCGGTCAGCCAGCCGGAGAAGATGGTGCCCGCCACATCGAACACGCCGACCACGGCGAGCAGGCTCGCGGCGGCCGTCGGCGGCATCCCGTGGTCGTGTGCCGCGCTGACGAAGTGGGTGCCGACGAGCCCGTTGGTCGACGCACCGCACACCGCGAATCCCCCGGCCAGCAACCAGAATCCGGGCCGCCGCGCGATCGCGGCGAGCACGGTGAGCGCGCGCCACGCCCCCGCACTCGCCGGCGTGCGCAGACCGACGAGGCTGCCTTCTTCCGCGCCGTACGCGGTGACCCCGACGTCGCTGGGGAAGTCCCGGACGAACAGCAGCACCAGCGGCACCACGGCCAGCGCCGCTCCGGCGACGATCAGCGACGGCACCCGCCAGCCGTGCGCGTGCGCCAGGGCCGACACCAGCGGCAGGAACACCAGCTGACCGGTCGCGCCCGCCGCGGTGAGCACCCCGGTGACCAGGCCGCGCTGCCGCACGAACCAGCGCCCGGTGATGGTGGCGACGAACGGCATCGACATCGACCCGACCCCGATGCCCACCAGCAGACCCCAGGTGAGCATCAGATGCCACGCCTCGGTCATGAACACGGTGAGCCCGCTGCCCGCGGCGACCAGCACCAGCGCGCACGCCACCACCTCGCGGATGCCGAATCGGTCCATCAGCGCCGCGGCGAACGGCGAAATCAGCCCGTAGAGGAGCAGATTCAAGGACACGGCCGCACCGATGGTGCCGTGCGACCACCCGAACTCCGCGTGCAGCGGATCCAGCAGCACGCTGGGCACGGAGCGGAACGCCGCCGCCCCGATCAACGTCACGAACCCGACTCCCGCGACCACCCATGCCGGGTGCAGTCGCCGGTGCTGGATCGAAGCGGTCGGCGGCGTCTGGAGTTCGGTCATCCGCTGAGCGTGCCGGAATTCCGCCGGGGCAACGAGTGGCCGGAAAGCCACAAAACACCAATATCGTGCCACTTCCGACGACACGCCAATGTCCTCGACAGTGGATGCCGCTTTCCCTAATGTGTCCCGGGGAACAAGACAGGAGAGAACATGATTCGGTGGGTCTGGGCCTTCCTCGACCGCCCCGCACAGCGTTTCGACGACTGCGCCAAGTTCTGGTCCACGGTCACCGGTACCGAACTCTCCGCCCGCCGCGGCGAGCACGACGAATTCCTCACGCTGCTACCCGATCCCGCGCTCTTCGCCGCCGCGGGCGTGAAGATGCAGGCGGTGACCGGGCTCGGCGGCGTGCACCTCGACTTCGATGTCGACCACATCCCCACCGCGGTGCGCACCGCACTCGACCTCGGCGCGGATCTGGTCGCGAACCACCCCGACTACGCGGTGCTGCGCTCCCCCGGCGGCCAGACCTTCTGCCTGACCCCGAGCGGTCGCGCCACCAGCACCCCCGCGCCCCCGGTGACCGCACCCGACGGCACCCTCAGCCGTCTCGATCAGGTGTGCCTCGACATCGGCCCCGCCGATCACGCGGTCGAGACCGAGTTCTGGAAGTCGTTGACCGGCTGGACCTTTCAACAAGGCAGGTTGGCGGAGTTCGCCCGGCTGCGCGCCGAACAGCACCTGCCGGTGCAGTTGCTGCTACAACGCCTCGGCGAAGACCGCGCCACCAGCGCGCACATCGACCTCGCGTCCGACGACATCGAGGCCACGGCCACCTGGCACGAATCCCTCGGCGCCACCATCGTGCAGCGCTACGACTACTGGATCGTGATGGCGGATCCGGCGGACGCCACCTACTGCGTCACCGCCCGCAACCCGACCACGGGCCTCCTCTGAACCCCACCGTTCGAGAACCCGTGCGGGAAACTGCTCGCACCCGCTCCAGCGTGCCGCACCCATCCTGGCACCCCGCACCCATGCGGGCACCCCGCACGCTTTCGGGCTCCGTGCCGTCCCAAGCCCTTGCGCTGGTTCAGGTGTGACCCTCGCGCTGGTTCAGGCGTGCCGGGGAGACACACGGCGTAGGTGTTCGAGTTCGACATCGCGACCACCTCACCGGTTCGGCACCACTGCGGTGGCAGAGTACCGAGGTGCCCACGAACCGATCGACCACCACCGAATCCCTGCTCACCGCGCTGTGCCCGGACCTGCGGACGGCGCTGACCCGCGTCCGCTACGACGCCGACACGCTGCTCGAGGTGCTCGGCGAGGACGCGCACGCGGCGCTGGGCCGTTCCGAACCGGTCCCGGTGCGCCGCGCGGCCCGCGACGCGGGCGAGCTCGGCACGCTGATCCGGCTGCTGCTGCTCGGCGATCCGATGCCGGAACGCGACGTGGCCGCGGCCCTGGCGCCCGTGGACATCGATCGCGCGATCGCGGCGGGCCTGCTGCGCCGGGCCGGGGACACCGTGCTGGCCGTGCTGGATCTGCGTCCGCTCGACGCGGGCGCGGGCACCCGATGGATTTTGTCTGATCTCGACGACTCGATGCGCAAGCGGACGCTGAGCGAAGACCACGTGCTCGGCGTCGGCCACGCCTCGCTGTCGCTGCTGCGCGCCACCCCGACCCGGCCCGTCGGTTCCGTGCTCGACCTGGGCACCGGTTGCGGTGTGCAAGCCGTCCACGCGACGTCCTATGCCGACCGGGTGACCGCGACGGACGTGAACCCGCGCGCACTCTGGCTCGCCGCAGCGACCGCCGCGCTCAACGGCCTGGATCTGGAGCTCGTCGAAGGATCCTGGTTCGAGCCGGTCGCGGGACGCCGCTTCGATCAGGTGGTGGCGAATCCGCCGTTCGTCGTCGGCCCGGCCAGGATCGAGCACACCTACCGGGATTCCGGATTGGCGCTCGACGGCGCGAGCGAGCTCGTCATCGGCCAGGCCGCCGATCTGCTCAACCCGGGCGGCACAGCCGCGATGCTCGCGGCATGGGTGCATGTCGAGGGTGAGGACTGGCGTCACCGCGTGTCGTCCTGGCTGCCCGCGCACGGCATCGATGCCTGGGTCGTACAGCGCGACGTCGCCGATCCCGCCCTCTATGTCGGCACCTGGTTGCGCGACGCGGGCCTGGACCCGCGCGACACCGCCGCCCAGGCGCGTGCCGATCAGTGGCTCGACGCGTTCACCGCGGCGCAGGTGGAAGGGGTCGGGTTCGGGTTCGTCTATCTGCGCGCCATCGACGGACCGACCGAACTGCTCGCCGAAGACCTCACGCACGGTTTCGAGGATCCGCTCGGTGACGAGGCGACGAAGTATTTCGAGCGGTCGGCCTGGCTGCGCGCCGTCGCGGGTGACGAAAACCTGGCCTGGACTTCACGATTCGTGGTGGACCCGGCGACGGCGCTGGAGCGCGTCGCACTGCCCGGGCCCGAGGGCTGGACGCCGCGGGTGGCGCGGGTGCATCGCGGCGACGGGCCGCGCTGGCAGCACGAGGTGGATGAGACAACCATCTCCCTGCTCGCGGGAATGCGCGCCGACGGCCTGCCGTTGTACGAGCTGATCGAACTGCTGGCGGTTGCCCACGGAGCTGACGACGTGACCTCGGAGTTCGCGTCCGAGGCACTGTCCGTGGTGGCCGGACTGGTGCGCCACGGACTGGTACGGCCGGTGTAAAGACAGCAATCGCGGGTAGGTCGGTGCAGGCATCGGACAGCGGCAGTTCCACAACGGCGTGCTTCTCAGGAACTTCTCAGACGAGAGTGATGAAAACCGCACGTCAGAGCGGTTTATCTCAGCCGAGACGGGGAACTTTCTCCCTGTCGGGTCCGTTGTTCGGAGTGAGACACCACCGACAGGAGGCAAGTCATGACAAGCCCCGCCACCACTCGTGTGCGCACCAGCGATCAGGACCTCGACGCCCAGAGCCCCGCAGCCGATTTGGTACGCGTGTACCTGAACGGGATCGGCCGCACCGCACTGCTCACGGCTGCCGACGAGGTCGAGCTGGCCAAGCGTATCGAGGCGGGCCTCTATGCCCAGCACCTGCTGGAGACCGGCAAACGACTGTCGGCCACCCGCAAGCGCGATCTGGCCCTGATCGTTCGCGAAGGCCAGGCCGCCCGGTCGCATCTGCTGGAAGCCAACCTCCGCCTCGTGGTCTCGCTCGCCAAGCGCTACACCGGCCGCGGCATGCCGCTGCTCGACCTGATCCAGGAAGGCAACCTGGGCCTGATCCGCGCCATGGAGAAGTTCGACTACGCCAAGGGCTTCAAGTTCTCCACCTACGCCACCTGGTGGATCCGCCAGGCCATCACCCGCGGTATGGCCGACCAGAGCCGCACCATCCGGCTGCCCGTCCACTTGGTCGAACAGGTGAACAAGCTGGCCCGGATCAAGCGTGAACTGCACCAGCAGCTCGGCCGCGAAGCCACCGACGCGGAACTGGCCAACGAGTCCGGCATTCCGGTCGACAAGATCTCCGATCTGCTCGACCACAGCCGCGACCCGGTAAGCCTGGACATGCCGGTCGGCAACGACGAAGAGGCCCCGCTCGGCGACTTCATCGAAGACTCCGAGGCGACCTCGGCCGAGTCCGCGGTGATCGCCGGACTGCTGCACCACGACGTGCGCAGCGTCCTGGCCACCCTCGATGAGCGCGAACAGCAGGTCATCCGCCTGCGCTTCGGACTCGACGACGGCCAGCCGCGCACCCTCGACCAGATCGGCAAGCTGTTCGGGCTGTCCCGCGAGCGGGTCCGCCAGATCGAGCGTGAGGTCATGTCCAAGCTGCGCAAGGGCGAGCGGGCCGACCGCCTCCGTGCCTACGCCAGCTGACCCGAAATGCCTGGTGCCGAACAGGTTTCGGCACCCGACGACGGCACGTACCGTTGTCCGACCAGGTGACCCTCGGGGTCACCTTCCAGCGCCGGCCGGTGCCGCGCATCCCCGCCCCCTCCGGGAGTTCGCGCGAGCCGGTCGGCGCGAACTCCACTGAGTACCGGGCCCGCCGATCCGTTCAGGATGCGGCGTAAAACGTTGCGAGCGTGGCGAATGCGGCCTTCGGTTCCCACGGCAGACTCGGATAGGTCTGTCCACCACCGGATTCGAAGGTCTTGACGATGCCGTAACTGGCCAAGTCCAGGTCGTCGCGGGGGTCGCCGCCGGGACGGTGCACGTGGTCGTAGAGAGCGAAGACGAAGACGAAAGTGGCTGCTACGCCCTCGGCGTCGAAAACCTCCAGTAGTTCGTGGAGGTACGCGGCTTGGCCCGCTTCGTCGCGCTCGTAGACGCCGTTCAAGCGGACCGGTCCGTGTGCGTCGTACTCGACGATGTCCAAGCCCTGCGCACCGCGATCGCCCGCACCACGGTAGGTGGCGGAGCCGAATTCGGTGATGGCTACCGGTTTTCCGCACCCCACCAGCGCGCGCACACCGTCCTGGAACCGATCCGCGACCTCCGCCGAGCGGTAGAGATCCACCGAGACGATGTCGAACAGTGTCCAATCGACGCGCTCGAACTGGATCGACGCATAGGTGACCGGGCCCTCGAACCGCTCTCGAACCAGTGCGACCGCCTTGCCGAGCACCTCGTTGACGGCCTCGCCCGCCGCGCGCAGCCGTTCGGCCCGCCCTTCCGCTCGCAGCAACGCGGCCAGACGTTCCTCGACTGTGTCGCCGGGCAGGAAACCCGGTGCCATCAGGCTCAATTCAGCGCCGGTGACGAACACCACCTCGGCACCGCCCCGTCTGATCCGCTCCGCGCGTTCGGCGCACTCGGCGAACAACGCCAGCATCTCGTCCACGGACGATTCCAGCGGATACGGGGAGAACCACACGATCAAGCCGAGTTCGGCCGCGATCGTCGCGGCGAGTTCGAGACGTCCGGCATCGCCGCCGATCAGGCGTACCGCGTTGCAGTGCAGGTCATCCCGGATGACGCGCAGCTCCCGCTCGACGATCACCGGATCGAATCGCGTGCGCGAAAACATTCCGTCACGCAGAAATCCGGTGTCGTAGCTGATGCCTTTGACCCGCATGGGAACCACCCTCTCGATCTTTAAGGTACAGAAAGTACCCTAATCATCGATGTGCCAGCCAGGCAAGTACATTGTTTAGGGTACGATTCTGCGGGTCTGAGTACGACGCTCGAGGGAGGACAGAGAATGCGGCAGCCGCAGGAGCAGCCGATGCGGCGCCGGGGCGCGGCCCTGGAGGAAGCGCTCTTGCGCGCCGCCGCGGACGAACTGCTCGAATCCGGATACGCCGGACTCACCATGGACAAGGTCGCGGTCCGCGCGGGCACCAACAAGAACGCCCTGTACCGGCGCTGGCCGAACCGGCTCGCGCTCGGCATCGCCGCCTACCGGCAGCTCACCACAGCCGTGCAGGCTCCCGACACCGGTTCACTCCGGGACGACGCGCTGAGCCTGCTGCGTGGCGCCAACCGCCACTGGAGTTCCCCGCTCGGCGCCATCCTGCGCGACCTCATGGCCGCCGCCGGTGGCGCCGCCGAACTCCTGTCCCAGCTGCCCGATCAGTCCGGCGACGCCACCGCCGCGCTCTGGCTCACCGTCCTGGGCCGGGCGGTCGCCCGCGGCGAAGCGGCCCCCGAGGCCCTGCACCCCCGCGTCGCCACCGTCGCAATCGTCCTGCTGCGCAACGAGTTCGTCACCCGCGGCGTCCCCACCGCCCCCGACGACGTCCTCGTCGAAATCGTCGACGAGGTGTTCCTGCCGCTCATCCGGCACCGCAGCCCGTCGCGGACTTGACCCGGGCACCCCGCCCACGGCTCGACGCGACGGGGCGGTGTTCCAGCGGGCTCGGTGTTCCAGCGCGGCTCGGTGTTCCAGCGCGGTTCGGCGGGTCAGCCGAGGCGGCGGGGGCCGGTGTCGAAGCGGCTGGGCTCGGGGCCGATACGGCCGCGGGCGTACAGGATTTCGGCGGAGTTGGTGGAGGCCAGGACCGGGTCGAAGGCCAGTTCGCGCATCTCGGGAAGGTCATCGAACAGGGCCGAGATGCGTTGGGCCAGTTCGGCCAACGCGGCCTTGTCTACTCGCGGACTGGCCGGGGTGCCGGAGAGCAGCGGTGCCGCGCGCGGGGCGTCGATGAGCGCGGTCGCCTCGTCGGCGGTGAGCGGTAGCGCGCGGTAGGCCCGGTCCCCGAGGAGTTCGATGATCAAGCCGGACAGGCCGAATTCGATGACCGAGCCGAACGAGGGATCGTCCTGCACCCGCAGCACACAGCCGACACCCTTGGTCGCCATCTTCTGAATGTGCTGCACCGGATCGCCGCACAGTTCGGCGAGATCGGCGTAACCCTGCCGCACCGCCTCCGGCGTCCACAGGTCCAGCCGCACACCGGTGAGATCCGGGCGCCGCCGCCACATTTCGCCGGTCGCCTTGGCCGCCACCGGATAGCCGAGTTCGTGCGCGGCCGCGACGGCCTCCTCGGCGCTGCGCACCTCGCGGAACTCCACGACGGAAATGCCGTAGCAGTCGAGCAGTTCGACGGTTTCCAAGTCGGTGAGCCTGCGGCCGCCCGCATCGGTCATCCACTGCGCCACCAACCCGCGCGCCCGCTCGGTATCGATCCGATCCGGACGCTGCACCGGCGACACCGGCCGGTTACGCCATTGCGCGTAACGCCGGACCCGGGCCAAGGCACGCGCGGCTCGCTCCGGGTCGGGATAGCTCGGAATCGAACCACGAACCGCGGCGGCGCCCTGCCCGCGCACGGCGAGCAGGTTCGGGATGCCTTGCTCGGCAATGAAGGTCGTCAAGATCGGCTTGCCCGCGTCGGGCACGGCGGCGACCGCCGCCCGGATCGCGTCGGCGAACCCGGCCATCGGCACCGGCACCGGCGGCGCGAAAACCACCAGCACGGAATCGATCTCGTCGGACCGCAGGGCCGCGACAGTGGCGTCGAGATAAGAACCCGGCGTCGCCTGAGGCCCGAGGTTCACCGGATCGCCGACGGCCAGACCCTCGGACTGCGCGGCATCGACCGCCAACCAGTTCAACGCCGCGCTGTTGCCGACCACAGCCAAGCGGGAACCGCCGGGCAGCGGCTGATAGCCCAGCAGCGCGGCGCAGTCGAACAGCTCCGAAATGGAGTCGACCTGCACGATGCCCGCCTGCGCGAACAGGTCTCGCACGATCGAGCGATCCATGTCCCCGCCCGGCTGCGCGGCGTGCCTGCCGCTGCTCACCGCGACGATCGGCTTGGTCCTGGCCACCCGGCGGGCGATCCGGGAGAACTTACGCGGATTACCGAACGACTCCAGATAGAGCAGGACCACGTCGGTATCCGGGTCGGTATCCCAGTACTGCAACAGGTCGTTACCGGAGACGTCGGCGCGGTCACCGGCCGACACGAACGTCGACAAGCCCAGATTCCGGGCCGCCGCCTCACCGAGAATGGCCGCGCCCAGCGGACCCGACTGACAGAAGAAGCCGATCCGTCCCCGGCCGGGCAGTACCGGCGCCAGGGTCGCGTTGAGCGCCACCGCGGCATCGGTGTTGGCGATGCCGAGCGCGCTCGGCCCGACCACCCGCATGCCGTGTCCCCTTGCCGCGGCGACCAATTCGCGTTCGGCGGTGCCGCCGCCCACGCCGGTCTCGTCGAAGCCGGCGGTGAGCACGACGAGTCCCTTGACCCGTTTGGCCATACAGTCGTCCAGCACCGAGGCGATCTCGCCGGGCGGCACCGCGACCACCGCGAGATCCACCTCGTCCGGGATCTCCCGCACCGTCGCGTAGGCGCGCACGCCGCGCACCGAGCGCCGATTCGGATTCACCGGGAACACCGGCCCCTGGAACACCCCGGACAGCAGGTTGTGCAACACCGCACCGCCGACCCGGCCTGCGCTCGGCGTCGCGCCGATCACCGCGACCGAACGCGGCGTGAGCAGATTGCCGACACTGCGGGCCTCCGAGGCGCGCTCGCGCGAATCCCGCACGGACAGCAGCGCTTCGGTGGGATCGATCGCGAACTCCAGGTGCAGCACCGAACCGTCCCTGCTGCGCTCGACCTGGTAGCCCGCGTCGCGGAACACCGTCACCATGGTGGTGTTCTCGGCGAGCACCTCGGCGACGAAGGTCTCGATCTTGTTCTCGGCGGCGGCACCGGCCAAGTGCTCCAACAGGATCGAGCCGAGCCCGCGTCCCTGATGCTCGTCGGCCACCACGAACGCGACCTCGGCGGAGCGGCGTCCCACCCGGTCGAGCAGTTCGTAGCGGCCGACCGCGACGATCGCCGTACCGAGCACCAGCACCAAGCCCACCCGGTCGTGATAGTCGACGTGGGTGGTGCGGTAGAGGTCCTTCGGTGAAATCCGCGGGTACGGGCCGAAATACCGCAGATACCGAGTGCGATCGGAGAGCGCGCCGTGGAATTCCTGCAAGCGCTCCGCGTCGTCCGGCGTGATCGGCCGCAGCCGTACCACCCCGCCGTCGGAGGCGAGGACGTCGGCGAACCAGTGCTGCGGCGGCGGAGGCGGGACCGCCGGGGTGTCCGGTGTGTCGGCGGGGTCAGTCACGAGGGTCCTCCGGATCCAGGCCGAGCAGCCCGAAACTCGCTCGGCGGGTGGCAAGCACGGCCGTGTCGACGGCGCGTTGGGCACGGTCGAGGCGCGCGTCTCCAGTCTCCCCCGTACCGCCGGGGCCATCCCACGGGCGGTAGTCGATGTCGCCACCGTCACCCATGGTGCGCGGCGGGTCCGTCTGGGGCGCCGCGGCCCGGACCAGATCCATCCAGTCCTGGGGAATCGCGGTGTCCGGCGCGATGGTCCGGTCCAGCGCGGTGGCCAGCAGATGGGTCCACGCGCGCGGCACCACCCGGACCAGTCCGTAACCGCCGCCCCCGACCGCGAGCCAGCGCCCTTCGGCATGTTCGTCGGCCAGGTCACGCATCGCGCGGAAGGCGGCGCGCTGACCGTCCACCGTGAGCTCGAGATCGGCCAGCGGATCCTCGCGATGGGTGTCCACGCCGCACTGGCTCACTACGATCTGCGGCCGGAACGCCGCCACCGCGCCGGGCACCACCGCGTGGAAACCGCGCAGCCACTGGGCATCTCGGGTGCCGGGCAGCAGCGGCAGGTTGATCGAGGAGCCTTCCGCGGCGCCGGCCCCGGTCTCCTCCGGCCACCCGGTGTTCGGCCACAGCGTCGCCGGGTGCTGGTGCAACGAGATGGTCAGCACCCTGGGATCACCATAGAACGCGCGCTGCACACCGTCGCCGTGATGCACGTCGACGTCGAGATAGGCGATGCGATCGAAGCCGTGGTCGAGCAGCCAGGAGATGGCCACGGCCGCATCGTTGTAGACGCAGAACCCCGCCGCCGAGTCGGCCATCGCGTGATGCATGCCACCGCCGATGCTCACCGCCCGGCTGCTCCGCCCCTCCGCGATGGCCCGCGCCGCCGCCAGGGTGCCGCCGACGATCACCGACGCGGCCTGATGCATACCGGGGAACACCGGATTGTCCGGTGACCCCAAGCCGTACGGTGGCGCGAGCGGGGCGCCTTCGGGCGCTACGGCGTGCTCCACCGCGTCGATATAGGCCGGGGTATGGATGCGCAGCAGGTCGGCGCGCTCGGCCGCGGCCGGCGCCAATAGTTCGACACCGTCGAGTAATCCGAGACTTTCGGCGAGCGCCATGGTGAACTTCAGACGCGCCGGTTTCATCGGATGCTCCGGAGTCCAGGTGTAATCGAGGAACCGGTCGGTCCAGACGACGGTTCCGGTGCTGCGCTCTGCGCCGGGTGGCGCCGGGTGTTCGCTGCGCGGTGCAGTGGCCATGGTCGCCACGCTACGCGGGAAGGTACCAACCCCGTTGAACGTTGCTATGCAGTAGAAATACAAGCAAGTGCGATAACGGCGGCTCGCCGTGCGCCGACCGGAATTCCGCAATGCCGCGTCCGATGCGGCGCGACACCATCCGGCGCACGGTCGTGTCGCCGTGCGTAGGTAGAATTCGTGCCGACGAAGGGGTAACAGGTGAAGGATCTTGTCGACACCACGGAGATGTATCTCCGTACCATCTACGACCTCGAGGAGGAGGGCGTGGTGCCCCTGCGCGCCCGGATCGCGGAGCGCCTCGAGCAGAGTGGACCGACGGTGAGCCAGACCGTCGCGCGGATGGAGCGCGACGGCCTGCTGCTTGTCGCCGGAGACCGCCACCTGGAGCTCACCGAGAAGGGCCGCAGCATGGCGATCGCCGTCATGCGCAAGCACCGCCTCGCCGAGCGCCTGCTCGTCGACATCATCGGCCTGGACTGGCAGAACGTGCACGCCGAGGCCTGCCGCTGGGAACACGTGATGAGCGAGGACGTCGAGCGCCGCCTGGTCGAGGTGCTCAACCACCCGACCACCTCCCCCTACGGCAACCCGATCCCCGGGCTGGACGAGCTCGGTATCGTGCCGCCGACCTCCGCCGAGGAGACCCTGGTCCGGCTGACCGATCTGCCGCACGGCCAGGTGCACGCCGTCGTCGTGCGCCGGCTCGCCGAGCACATCCAGACCGATCCCGAGGTCATCGGCCAGCTGCGCGAGGCGGGGGTGGTGCCCGATGCCCGCGTGACGGTGGAGAACAAGCCGGGCACCGTTGTCATCACCGTGCCGGGTCACGCGGGTTTCGAACTGTCCGACGAGATGGCGCACGCCGTCCAGGTGAAGTTGGTCTGATCCGTGAAACTTCTGGTCACTGGTGGCGCCGGGTATGTCGGCGGCGTCTGCGCGCAGGTGCTGCTCGAGGCGGGACACGAGGTCGTCGTCGTCGATGATCTGTCCACCGGCAATGCCGAGGGTGTTCCCACCGCGGCCCGCTTCGTCGAGGGTGATGTGGCGCAGGTCGCGCCCGCGCTGCTCACCGCCGAAACCTTCGACGGTGTGCTGCATTTCGCCGCGCAGTCGCTGGTCGGCGAGTCGGTGCAGCAACCGGAGAAGTATTGGCACGGCAATGTGGTGAAGACCTTCGAGTTGCTCGAGGCGATGCGCCACACGGGCACACCACGATTGGTGTTCTCCTCCACCGCCGCGGTGTACGGCGAACCGGAGCAGGTGCCGATCACCGAGGACGCCCCGACCAGGCCGACCAACCCGTACGGCGCGTCGAAGCTCGCCATAGATCACGCCATCACCTCCTATGCGATCGCGCACGGGCTGGCGGCGACCAGCCTGCGCTATTTCAATGTCGCCGGCGCCTACGGCGGCCTCGGCGAGAACCGGGTGGTGGAAACACATCTCATTCCGCTGGTGTTGCAGGTCGCGCTCGGGCACCGCAAGGCCATCTCGGTATTCGGCACCGACTGGCCGACGCCCGACGGCACCGCCGTGCGCGATTACATCCACATCCGTGACCTCGCCCAGGCCCATCTGCTGGCGTTGACCAGTTCCGAGGCGGGCACGCACCGCGTGTACAACCTCGGCAGCGGCACCGGTTTCTCGGTCCGCGAGGTGATTTCGGCCTGCGAGCGTGTGACCGGCCTGCCCATCGCCGCCCAGGACGCACCGCGCCGCCCCGGCGACCCGGCCACCCTCATCGCCTCCAGCGCCCGTGCCATCGCCGAACTCGGCTGGCATCCCGAGCACAACGATCTGGACGAAATCGTCTCCGACGCTTGGACATTCCTCCGGTCACTCGGCTCCCGCGCGCACAGCGCCAAGTAACCTGCGGGCCGAGCACCCCACCTGAACGCCTGACCCGAGTGCCGGATCACGGGACCTGGTGACGATCGCCCTACGCGCCGTGCTGCCCCGATGGCAGCACGGCGCACTCCCCGACCATCCCCGGCACCGGACCCCGTCGGCATCCCGCGCCTGGACCCTGGACCGCGAATCATGCACCGCGGCAGGGCTTCACATCAATGGTTCGCCGAGGTCTATGCCGAGGTCCGCGGCGGCGTGATAGCCGCTGCGGGCCAGGCGGCGCATCTGTTCCGGACGCATGCCGAGCGACAGCGAGGTCTCCAGCAGCAAGGCCATGGGGTGGTCGGGATCGGCCGTCAGGGCCGCCTCCAGCGCGATCCCGGCCAGCGGACCGTCACCCCTGGCGTAGGCGCTGTAGCCGAGCAAGGCGGCGGCCTCCGCGCGGTCGCGTCCCCGCAACGCCCTGGTCAGGGCGGCCCACAGTGCCTCGGCCGCGGCGGCATGGTCGCCGACCGCGAGCGCGAACATGGCGTCTCGCACGGTCCGATCACGCAGTGCGGCAGCGAGTTCGGCCAGTTCCCGGGCCATCGGCTCGTTGTCGGATTCGAGGTTGGCGACCTGCCACAGGACGTACTCCAGGGCTTGCCTACTGTAAGCGTCCGGCTCGCCACGGCGCACCGCCCGGGCGTACCGCTCGCGGGCGATGGCGAGCGCGGTGTCCAGCAGCGCGGCGACCTCGTCCTGGAGCGCGACGTCCTCGGTCACCATTGCGGCCAGCTCCGCACGGGAGCCGAGAACCGGCCGCCCGTCGAGCACCTGCGACAGCGCCACCGCGGAAGTGGCCGGATCTGCCAGCAGTCCACTGCGTTGCTCACCGAACAGGCTCCACCACCGTGCACCCGGCCGGATCTCGCGCGCGGCCCAGGCGCCGGCGAGCGCGATGTCCTGGGCGGCGAGCCGCCTGGCCAGGGCGGCGACCAGCATGTCGAATCGCCCTATGCCGCAACGCGCGACGAGGTCTGAGCCACACAGATCCGGTTCGACGGATCGATCGTCGACCACCACCGCGAGCACCTCGGCCACATCGTCGTGCGCGGACACCTGGGCTACGCACCGCGCCACCTGTTCGGCGCGCAGCCGTCCGCGCCCGCCCTCCTGGTCCAGGTCGAACCGCATGACCGCGTCGATGATCGCGCCGTCGTCCCGATCCGGCACCGCCCGCAGCACGAGCACGACGAGCGAACGCTGCGGCGCGAACCCGATCATGGCGGGTACCCCCGCGATCAGGTCCCCCGGCTCGTCCACGTGCACGACACACTCGGATGTCTCGACACCGAAGGGTGGTGCGGGCTCGGCACAGACCAACGCGAGATCGGCGTCGATATCGGCCGCCCAGTCCGCTGGAGCCGCGCCCGCGGCACCGTCGCGGCCCGGCACGTCCTCGCGCCCCGCTGACGCTCGCGCCGTCGGCACGCTTTCGTGCTGCTCGACGACGACCGGGCCGTCGCCCTCCTCGGCCACCACCGTGTCGTTCCCCGCAGCATGCACATCAGGCTCGGCGTCGCTACTCCGAGACCAACTGGCCGCCAACCGGTTTCGCTCATCGGACGCGTCGGCGCACTGATCCGCTCCCAGGACCACCTCGTCCGGGCGGGACCGCCGTTGCTCGCCACCGGCCGCGCGCACGCCCGCCTCGACGGCGCACCGATCCGCACCAGGAACCACCTCGTCCGCGCCGGACCGCGGGTCCTCACCACCTGCCACACGCACGCCCGCCTCGACAGCGCACTGATCCGCACGAGGAACCGCCTCGTCCGCGCGGGACCGCGGGTTCGCACCATCCACCATGCGCACGCCCGGCTCGTCGGCGCACCGATCCGCACCAGGAACCGCTTCATCGGCGCCGGACCGCGGGTCCTCACCACCTGCGACACGCACGCCCGCGTCGACGGGCTGCTCGGTCGGCGCGCCTTCGTCCCGTGCGCCCGGCACCGCGCAATCGTCCGGCTGCACGCACGTCCCAGCTCGCGCGCAGTCGTCCGGGCGCGCACAGTCGGCCGAGCGGACGGTGGCGTCCGGCATCGGGCGCCGCTTCAGAAAGCTGCACGAGCGCAGCGCGACAGCGAGACTCACCGGTGCGCGAGATGTGCTGCTGCGCAACGTGGGACGGGAGCAAGGCGCCCCGGGGACGGCGCCGGACGCCGAATCGGAGGCCAGGACGGTGAGGTACGGGTTCACGGGAGTGGTCATGGCAGCGAGCCTGCCCGCGCACCCCGCCGAACGCCCCACGCCGACCAGGCGATTCACCGCGCCTGTGGATTCCGCCGCATTGTGGACAACCGCACGCACCGCTGCCGTGCGAGCGCTGCCGCTTGTCACCAGAGGCGTGCTACGACCCCTGTTCGACGCGGTGGGCGGTCGTCACGAACAGTTCGTTCACCGCCGCCGTATCCGGTTCGGACGCGGAAAAGGACAGGTACGTCACGGTAATTCGCACATCACCGATCTGCCCGGTCACCGCCCGCATCGTCTGCGTCAGACCGGTGCCCGCGACGTCCGGCAGGACCGTCCGCCGCAACCCCAGCGCATCCTCGGCCTCGGACTTCGGGGCGGCGACGAGTTCGGTCGTCACGGTCGTCCCGGCCCCGCTCTGGTTCACCCGCATCGACCGGCACTGTGTCAGCTGACTGCGCAACGCTGCCAGCGGCTGGCGCGTCCGGGCCAGCTCGACGGTGACGGTGGCCCGGGTGGCGTCGTCGGTGCCGACGGCGACCGCCCGCTGGTCGGCGCCGAATTTCGGTTCCGGCGGTGCGCATTCCGGCGGCTGCACCGCAGCGCCGCGCCCGACCCCGGTGAGGTCGCCCGCGGCCTGCGCGGCGGCCTCCGGCGGCAGCACGACCGCCGGGTAGCGCTTCGGGAACTGCGCCGGCTCGGGCAGCAGCGCGGCCAAGGGGCTGCTGATCTGGCGGGTCACCGACGTCTGCTCGGCCGACACCGGATGTCCGGTCACCGTCGACCCGCACCCGGCGAGTAGCACCGCACACGCCGCGGGCATGGCGAAGCGCACCCGCTTGCGCGTCGAATCCGCCACAGTCACCCGATCCACTGTGCCAAACTCCCGGTGCCCGCCCGCGGTGCCACGCCGCGCGCCGGGAATGCGCGGCACGCCGGAGCTGTTGGCTCGTCGTATGGGTCGGTGTCCGACCGTGCACGGTGGCGGTCACCGGCATGGGGGACAATGGACATGGTCCCGTCCCGGTCGGCCGCTCTCGAACGACATCCCTGTCGAGCGCCGAGCAGCACCGGTGCAGGAACCGCGCAGGAAGGAGTACGCGATGGAGCACGAGTCGCGAATGTACGAACTGGAGTTCCCCGCTCCCCAGCTGTCGTCCGACGACGGCGCCGGTCCCGTCCTGGTGCACGGGCTGGAAGGCTTCACCGATGCCGGGCACGCGGTGCGGCTGGCCACCACGCACCTGCGCGAGAGTCTCGAAAGCGAACTGGTTGCCTCGTTCGATGTGGACGAGCTGCTGGACTACCGCTCCCGCCGCCCGCTCATGACTTTCAAGACCGACCACTTCTCCGAGTACGCCGAGCCCGAGCTGAACCTCTGGGCCCTGCGCGATACGGCGGGCACGCCGTTCCTGCTGCTCGCGGGCATCGAACCGGATCTGCGCTGGGAGAAGTTCACCACCGCGGTGCGGCTGCTCGCCGAACAGCTCGGCGTGCGCCGCAGCATCGGTCTCAGCGCCATTCCGATGGCGATCCCGCACACCCGCCCGCTCGGTGTGACCGCGCATTCCTCCGACCGCGATCTGATCCCCGAGCATCAGCGCTGGCCGGGCGAGCTGCAGGTGCCCGGCAGCGCGTCCTCGCTGCTGGAGTACCGGATGGCTCAGCACGGTCACGAATCGGTGGGCTTCTCGGTGCACGTGCCGCACTACCTGGCCCAGACCGCGTACCCGGAGGCGGCGCAGACGCTACTGGAGAACGTCGCCGACAACGCGGGTCTCGACATCCCGCTCGCCGCGCTCGGCGAGGCCGCCGCACGCGTGCGCGAACAGGTCAACGAGCACATCGCGGGCAACTCCGAGGTGGAGACCGTGGTGCACGCGCTGGAACGCCAGTACGACAGTTTCGTCAGCGCGCAGGAGCGGCAGTCGAGCCTGCTCGTGGGCGACGGCGAGCTGCCCAGCGGTGACGAACTGGGCGCCGAGTTCGAACGGTTCCTCGCCGAACAAGGCGGCTACGAGGGCGGTACCGAAACAGACGAGCAGCGGTAACAAGCCTCCGCACACCGGCACGTAGGGTGTGCGGAGTGGATTTGACCGAGCTGCTGGAGATACCGGGAACCGACGCCGACGCGTTGTACGAGTCCTTCGGGGCTTGGGCCGCCGAGCAGGGCACCCCGCTGTATCCGGCGCAGGACGAGGCGCTGCTCGAATTGGCCTCCGGTGCCAACGTCATCCTCGCGACGCCGACCGGTTCCGGTAAGTCGCTGGTCGCCGTCGGCGCTCACCTCATCGCGCTCACGCAGGGCAAACGCACCTACTACACCGCCCCGATCAAGGCGCTGGTCAGCGAGAAGTTCTTCGCGCTCTGCGACGTGTTCGGCGCCGAGCGGGTCGGCATGGTGACCGGTGACGCCGCGGTCAACGCCGACGCTCCCATCATCTGCGCCACCGCCGAGATCCTCGCGAACCTGGCCTTGCGCGAGGGCGCGGCCGCCGATGTCGGCCAGGTCGTGATGGACGAGTTCCACTTCTACGCCGACCCGGATCGCGGCTGGGCCTGGCAGGTCCCGCTGCTCGAACTGCCGCGCGCGCAGTTCCTGCTGATGTCGGCGACTCTGGGCGAGGTCGATTTCTTCGCGAAGGATCTCGAACGCCGCACGGGCCGATCGACGGCGGTCGTCGCGGGCACGGAACGTCCGGTACCCCTGACCTTCTCGTACGCGCGCACGCCCATCACCGAGACCCTGGAAGAGCTCGTCACCACCCACCAGGCTCCGGTGTACGTGGTGCACTTCACCCAAGCCGCCGCGCTGGAGCGAGCGCAGGCGCTCACCAGTGTGAACTTCGCCACCCGGGCCGAAAAGGACGCCATCGCCACGGCGCTGGGCGAGTTCCGGTTCGCGTCCGGTTTCGGCAAAACGCTCTCCCGGCTGATCCGCCACGGCATCGGCGTGCATCACGCGGGCATGCTGCCGAAGTACCGCAGGCTGGTCGAACGCCTCGCGCAGGAAGGGCTGCTGAAGGTCGTCTGCGGCACCGACACCCTGGGCGTCGGCATCAATGTGCCGATCCGCACAGTGCTGCTCACGGGACTCACCAAGTACGACGGCGTGCGTACCCGCAGGCTGAAAGCCCGTGAGTTCCATCAGATCGCGGGCCGCGCCGGCCGCGCGGGCTACGACACCATGGGCACCGTCGTGGTCCAGGCGCCCGAGCACGAGGTGGAGAACACCCGGCTGCTCGCCAAGGCCGGCGACGATCCGAAGAAGCAGCGAAAAGTGGTGCGCCGCAAGCCACCCGAGGGTTTCGTGTCGTGGAGCGAAGAGACCTTCGACCGGCTGATCGCGGCTCAGCCGGAGCCGATGGTCTCCCGCTTCACCGTGACGAACTCGTTGCTGCTCAACGTGATCGCGCGGCCGGGCAACTGTTTCGACGCCATGCGGCACCTGCTCGAGGACAACCACGAACCGCGTCCCGCACAGCGCAGACACATCCTGCGCGCCATCCGGCTCTACCGCGCGCTGCGCGACGCCGGGGTGGTGCAGCAGCTCGACGAGCCGGACGCGCAAGGCCGGCGCGCCCGGCTCACCGTCGACCTGCAACGCGACTTCGCGCTGGACCAGCCGCTGTCACCGTTCGCCCTGGCCGCCTTCGACCTGCTGGACAAAGACGCGCCCGGCTATACCCTCGATGTGGTGTCCCTCATCGAATCCACGCTCGAGGATCCGCGCCAGCTGCTGATGGCTCAGCAGCACAAGGCGCGCGGTGTGGCGATCAACGAGATGAAGGCCGACGGCATCGAATACGACGAGCGGATGGAACTGCTCGAAGAGGTCACCTGGCCCAAGCCGCTGGCCGAGCTGATCGAGCCCGCCTTCGAGACCTATCGCGCCGGGCATCCCTGGGTGTCGGAGTTCGCGCCGTCGCCCAAATCGGTGGTGCGGGACATGATCGAACGATCGATGACCTTCGCCGAGCTGATCTCGTTCTACGAGCTGGCCCGCTCGGAGGGCGTGGTGCTGCGCTATCTCGCCGACGCCTACCGCGCGCTGCGCCGCACCGTGCCCGATGCCGCGCGGACCGAGGAGCTCGAGGACATCACCGAGTGGCTGGGCGAGCTCGTCCGGCAGGTCGATTCGAGCCTGCTCGACGAATGGGAGCAGCTCACCAACCCCGGCGCCGAGACCGACGCCGAGCAGCTCGCCTTCGGCGCGGAGACGGTCCGGCCGATCTCGGCGAACGAGCGCGCCTTCCGCGTGATGATCCGCAACGCCATGTTCCGCCGCGTCGAGCTGGCCGCGCTGCGCCGCTGGGACCTGCTCGACGAGCTCGGCACCGGCCCGGACTGGGCCGCCGAATTGGCCCCGTACTTCGCCGAATACGAGCGGATCGGCACCGGGCCGGACGCGCGCGGACCGCAACTGTTCCAGATCGAACGAAGACCCGGATTCTGGCAGGTGCGTCAGGTTCTCGACGACCCGGCGGGCGACCACGGCTGGTCGATCGTCGCGTTGGTGGACCTGGCCGAGTCCGATGCCGCCGGTGAGATCGTCTTCGATGAACTCACGGTGTCCGCGGGCTGATCCGCACCGCCGCCGGCTCCGATCTCTACAGAATCCATACAGGTCATCGACTACTTCCCGCCGCTTTTCGAGGGCAGAGTCGGCCTGTGGTCAACGTGAGGTTTGACGGATTCGTTTCTGGGTAGGGGCCGCTGCTACTCTTCCCGCTGCTGCCCGAGCGAAAGATCAACTATGCCCGAATCACCGTTCCTTGTCATCTACCCCGAGCGAGTGCGCGAGAACTACCGCGCGCTCCGTGCCGCCCTGCCCACGGCACGAATTCGCTTCGCGGTCAAGGCAAGCCCGGTGTCGGAGCTCATCCACGTGCTCGACGAGGAAGGCGCCGAGTTCGACGTCGCCAGCATCGGCGAGATCGAGCTGTGCCTCGCGCTGGGCGTCGAGCCGCAGACGCTCTGCTACGGCAACCCGATCAAGAAGGCCGCCGACATCGCCCGCGCGTACGCGCTCGGCGTGCGCCGCTACGCCTTCGACACCGAGGACGACCTGCTGCGCATCGTGCAGCACGCACCGGGCTCGGAGGTCGAATGTCGTTTCCTCGCTTCGGCTCCCGAGTCGCGCACCCCGTTCGGCACCAAGTTCGGCTGTGCGCCCCATGAGGCGCTGCGGCTGCTGGTCCGGGCGCGTGACCTCGGGCTGACGGTCGCGGGGCCGTACTTCCACGTCGGCTCCCAGCAACTCGACCCGAACGCGTGGCGGATCGGCGTCGAACAGGCGGGCCGCATCGTACAAGCCTTGGCCGACAAGGATATTCACGTCTCCTCGGTGAACATCGGCGGCGGCCTGCCGATCGCGTACGCCGACCCGGCGCCCGCGCTCGACGAGATCGCCACGGTGGTCGGCGCCGCCGTGGCCGAATACCTGCCCGCCACCGCCGGTTTGGTGGTCGAGCCCGGCCGCGCGCTGGTCGGGTCGGCGGGTGTCATCCACGCCGAGGTCGTCGGCGTGCGCATCGCGCCGGACGGCCGGCGCTGGGTGTATCTCGACATCGGCCGCTACAACGGCATGGCCGAGACCGAGAACGAGTACATCGCCTATCGATTCGTCACGGATCGGGACGGCGACCCTGTCGACGAGGCAGTGGTGGCTGGTCCGACCTGCGACGGAGACGATGTACTGTATCAACGCACGCGGGTCCTGTTACCGACCACGTTGCGAGCCGGTGATCGCATCCAGATCCTCGACACCGGCGCCTATACCGCGAGTTATTCGTCGGTGTCCTTCAATGGTTTTCCGCCCTTGACCGTGCACGTCTCGGGCGCTGAACCTACCCGCCCCGCCGGCTGACGCCGGCTGCCAACCCCTAGGCGAGAGTGAGTATGCCCATGACGGCAGATTTCACCGGCTGGCATGTGCTGGCCGAGTTCGGTGGTGTCGACGCGGCCCTCTGCGACGACCTCGAACAACTCGAATCGGCGTTGCGCGAGTCTTTGATCGCCGCGGGCGTCACCATCTGCGATGTCGTACACAAGAAGTTCGATCCGCAGGGGGTGACTGTCCTCGCGCTGTTGTCGGAGTCTCACGCCTCGATTCACACTTATCCCGAGTCCGGCGACATCTTCGTCGACGTCTTCACCTGCGGCAGTATCGGCGCCGGTGCGTCGAAAGCCGTCGAACTCCTGCGAGACAAGCTCTCCCCCAAGGATGTTCGCATGCAGGTGATCCGCCGCGGGCACGGCTCGCAGCGGATCGAGGAGCCGGTGGGCGCGGGCCTGACCCGCATCTGGGACCTGCACGAGGTGATCGTCGACACCCGTACTCCGTTCCAGCACATGGTGATCGCGCGGACCGAGCAGGGCATCAGCCTGTTCTCCGACGACGATCGCCAGTCCACCGAGTTCTCCCAGCTGACCTACCACGAGGCCATGATGGTGCCCGCCTTCGTGCTCGCCGAGAAGCTGGACAAGGTGCTGATCATCGGCTCCGGTGAGGGTGTGGCAAGTCAGATGTCGGTCGCCGCGGGCGCGACCCTGGTCGACCACGTCGACATCGACCAGCTCGAGGTCGAGCTGTGCGCCGAGCACCTGCCCTACGGCTACACCAGCGACGAGCTGGCCGCCGCGGTCAAGGGCGAGGGCCCGGTCAAGGTGCACTACGCCGACGGCTGGGACTTCCTCGCCGACGCCGCGCAGGCGGGCACCCGCTACGACGTCATCGTGATCGACCTGCCCGACGAGCGGGTAGAGGACGCGCAGCACAACCGCCTGTACGAGTCGGAGTTCCTGTCCCGATGTCGGGCGCTGCTCGCGCCCGGCGGCGTGCTCACCGCGCAGGCGGGCTGCGCGACGATGTGGCGCAACGAGACGCTGAAGCGCTCCTGGGCTCGGTTCCACGAGCAGTTCGGCACCGTCGTCCAGTACGGCAGCGACGAACACGAATGGACCTTCCTGTTCGGCCTGAACGAGCGCATCGAGGATCCGGTCCAGGGCATGACCGATCGTCTGGTCACCCTCCCCTACCGCCCCGAGACCATCGACGCTCGCGCGCTGGTCCGCGGCGCGATCGAACCGCACGCGCTGCGCGTGTAGCTCCTCGCGAACGCCCCACCGGCC
Organism: Nocardia brasiliensis IFM 10847; assembly: GCF_000710915.1. Taxonomy (GTDB): domain Bacteria; phylum Actinomycetota; class Actinomycetes; order Mycobacteriales; family Mycobacteriaceae; genus Nocardia; species Nocardia brasiliensis_A. Next base: position 16,438 of record NZ_BAUA01000210.1, on the reverse strand, counting down.
GGAAATCCGTTGGCCGGTGGGGCGTTCGGCTGTTCAGGACCGGCTGCGCCGGTACTCCTCCACGTCGACGCCGCCCACACCCCAGTTCGCGAGTGCGACTTCGTCGATCACCACGAACGTGGTGGCCGGGTCCTTGCCGAGCACCTCGCGCAGCAGTTCAGTGACGCCCGCGATCAGCCGGGACTTCTGTTCCCGGGTGACGCCCTCGTCGGTGACCTTGATGTTGACGTAGGGCATCAGGCGGCCCGCCCCGAGATGTAGCCGCCGTCGACGGGGAAGATGTGTCCCGTGGTGAACTCGGCGTCGGCGAGATACAGCACGGCGGCGGTGGTTTCGGAGACCTCGCCGATCCGGTTCAGCAAAGCCAGCCGCGCCGAGGCGGATTCGTCGCCGTCGCCGAAGAGCGGGGTGCGGATGACCCCCGGAGCGACGGCGTTGACACGGATGCCGTCGGCGGCGAGTTCGGCGGCCAGGCTGGTGGTGAGCGCGTGCACACCGCCCTTGCTGACCAGGGCGGCGGAGGCGGGCAAGCCGGCCAGCGCGTGCTCGACCAGCACGGTCCCGATGTTCACGATGCTGCCGCCCGTCTGCTGCTCGCGCAGCCGGCGGACCACCGCCTGGGTGGTGAAGTAGGTGCCCTTGAGGTTGCCGTCGATATAGCTGTCGAGTTCGGCCTCGGTGACGTCCACGAACGGCGTCGCGCCGAAGATGCCCGCGTTGTTCACCAGCACGTCCACGCCACCGAACCGGTCGACGGCGGTACGCACGAGCTCCGAACCCGTTGCGGGGGAACCGATGTTGCCCGCGACGGTCGCCACGGCGGCCGGGGCGCCGAGCTTCGCGGCCACCTCCGCGAGTTTGCCCGCGTCGCGGCCGTTGAGTACCACGTTGTCGCCGCGCGCGACGAATGCGCGCGCGATGTCCTGTCCGATCCCGCTGGAGGATCCCGTCACGATCACCGTCTTGGTCATGTTCTTCCTCATCTCTTTAATACGACCGGTCGTCTTGGAATAGATATGGCGAGACCCCTGAGAGTTCGCGCCGCCTGTCAGGGTCGGAAGTAGTCGTCCAGCAGCCGGTTCAGGCACTTGTGCAACGGATCGAGCGTCCGGTCGATCTTCATCCGGATCACCGCGCCCTCCCAGGATTCGAGCAGCAGATCGGCGAGTTCGGTCGCGTCGATATCGGCACGGATCTGCCCCGCCGCCTGCGCCGCGCGCAGCTGCTCGGCGACCCGATCCCGCCACGCGCCCCACGCACTCGACAGCGACTCCCGCAGCAGCTCACTGCCTTCCAGCTCACCGCCGAGATTCGCGATCAAGCAGCCGCCGGTGAAATCCGCCGCGACGAACTCGCCCATCAGACGACCGAAGAACGCGCGCAGTCCGCTGATCGGATCCGCCGCCGCCCCGAACGCCTCGGTCAGGTTGCGCTGCACACACAGCGAGTGATGCTCGATCACCGCCCGCCCGAAACTCTCCTTGCTGTCGAAATAGTTGTAGAACGACCCCTTGGGCACCCCGACCTTGTCCAGCACCTGCTTGATCCCGGTCCCGTGGTACCCGCTGCTCAAGAACCCCGCAGCCCCCTCCTCCACCAGCAGCTGCCGAGTATCTCCACTCCGTCGAGGTCGCGCCATGCACCCAATATACGACCGGTCGTCTAGGAACGCCAACTCGACCTGAACCGGCGATCAGGGGGAACTGGTGGCGGCATCGGCCGAGAAGGCTCCACCACCAGTTCCTCCTCGCCGAAACTGTCGGTACCTAGCGGCATAGTGGGGGCGCATGGGGGCACTCGACGCACCGTTTCCAGGATCTTGGGCGCTGGCCGCCGGGCTGATTTCTCGATGGGAACTCCGGCACAACTTCGTGCGGGTATTCCCGGATGTCTACCTGCCCAAGGGATACCCGCTCGACGCGGCGGCGCGCGCCCGCGCGGCGGCGCACTGGGCAAAGGGTTCCGGCATTCTTATCGGACTCTCGGCCGCGGCGCTGCACGGCACTCTATGGCTCGACCCGGACGAACCCGCGGAAATCGCACGGCGTACACACTGCAAGCCACCTGCCGGAATTCGCGCCGTCCGCACGGTGCTCGACCCCGCCGAGTGCTGCGAAATAGATGGTTTTCAACTGACTACGGCAGCGAGAACAGCATTCGACATCGGTCGCGGATCGACTCGTGAGCAGGCTGTACCGCTCCTCGATTCACTCTGCCGGGCCACAGGGGTGACGCCGTCGGAGATCGAGTCCTTGGTTCGCGCGCATCCTGGTGTACGCGGCGCCGCTCGCTTGCCGAAAATACTGGGACTACTCGACGGTGGGGCGGAATCTCCACCGGAATCACTCACGCGGATGCTGCTCATCGATGCCGGGTTCCCGCGTCCCACAACACAACTGGTCATCCGCGATCCCTACGGATCGTTCGTCGCCCGGGTCGATATGGGATGGGAGCGCTGGCACGTCGCCGTGGAGTACGACGGCGCCCAGCACTGGACCGACCCCGCACAACGGACCAAGGACATCGACCGCACGGCGACATTGGAGTCCCTGGGATGGCGTGTCGTACGGGTCAACGCGACCCTTCTCCGCCGCCGCCCGCACGTGATCCTCGACCGCGTCTGCGCCGCGCTTCGCTCCCACGGCTGGACGAATGATCAGGGGGAACTGGTGGCGGCATCGCCCGAGAAGGCTCCGCCACCAGTTCCCCCTGATCACTCGTCCAGTGCGGCGCGGCGCCAGGCGCGGGTGTGCACCACGAAGGAGGCCAGGTGGGTGCGGGCGAAGGTGGGGGCGTCCCAATTGTCTTGTGCCACTGGGCCGGTCCATACGTAGGTCCACGGCGCGATGGGTGCGTCTCGTAGGGGGATGGGGCGGAGGTCGTAGTCGTCGTCTTCGAAGGTGTCGAGGGTTCGCCACTCCCCTGGTGTGAGGCCGGTGATGACGACTCCGTGGGCAACGGCGTCAGCCTGCGGGACCAGACCCGGGTAAAGCAGGCCTGGTAGTGCGGCGGCGCGCCAGCCCACGGCGGCGGCGGGGGTGAGCGTGGGTACGCGGCCTAGCAGAACCTCGAGCATTTGCGGGAACTGCAGTGTCCCGTAAGCGAACAACGATTGTCCGGCGCCGTTCACTGCGGACAACCGAGCGTCTCCACCGTCCCGCGATCCCATCGAGCGATGGTCTCCCGTCCCAGCCGTTCGCGCCAGTCGGATCGGTTCCTGGCAGTCGGGCACCACGTCGACGGAGCCCCGCAGCGAGTTCCGGTCATCCGTGCGCAGCGTTCGCCCAGCCCGTAGCCGTGCCACCACCAGTTCCCGGCGGCCCCGATAACCCCACACGCACCGCTCGGCGGCCGGCACCCGAAAAGGGGACGTGCCACACCCGAAGCTACGACCACTGCTGCGGCGTCGGCCGCGCCCTCGACGTCGTCGGCGACCACTGAAGCCTGCTGCTATTGCGCGAATCATCCTCGGGCCCAAGCCGGTACAGCGACCTGTTCGCCGACTTGCCCGGCATCAGCACCGATATCCTCGCGACCCAGCCCAAAGGAAACCTCACCGGGTGGCCGACGCGCCGTGTCGTCACGCTCCGCCAGTGCCCGGTAGCAACTCGGCGATCGCCTCGTGTGCATCGGCATAGCACGCCGGATCTCCGAGCGCGATCTCCACATCGAAGTACTGACGAATCTCGTCCCGAAACCGTCGATCAGTTTCCCGGACGCAGCCCCAACAGCAGGTATTCGCGGACCACCGGCTCGTAGGCCGAGCGCTCGGATTCGGCGCCGCTCGTGCAATCGGCGGCAGCGGGGCAGTTGCTCGGCACCTAGCGGCCCCACTCGACATCGGATAACTCGGCTCGACGACACGCACCGAGCAAACGCTGCGCCGCAGACACTTCCACGGAACCGGGCGGTCTACCCCGGGCGCTGAGTGCGGGCAATAACGGCGAGATTACCCACTCCGCTTGTCGACGCGCACCGACACCGCTGCACCGCAGGCACTTCCGCGAAGCCGGGCGACCTATCCCGGGCGCTGGGTGCGGATGATGGCGGCCAGGTATTCGTAGTCGTCGGCTCGTGCGGTGGAGGTGCGGTAGGCGAGGCCGATGGTGCGGCCCGGGGCGGGGGTGGCGAAGTGGGCGGTATCCAGTGTGCCGCGGGCGGTTTCGGCGGCGACGGCCATTTCCGGGATGAGGGTGACACCGAGACCGCCTGCGACGCACTGCACCACCGTCGCCAAGGACGCGGCGCGGGTGTCGCCGACCGCCGCCGGATGGATTTCCGCGGAACGGCACACATCGAGGGTCTGGTCGCGCAGGCAGTGCCCCTCGTCGAGCAGCAGCAGCGGCAGCGAGTCCAGTACCGAGGGCGCCAGATCCTTCCGTCCGGCGAGTTCGTGACCGCGCGGGGTGACCAGCACGAATTCTTCGGTGTACAGAGGTATTTCGACCAGACCGGGCAGATCGGCCGGTAACGCGAGCAGCGCGACGTCGAGCACGCCGGTGCGCAGCCCGTCCAGCAGCCGCGCGGTCTGATCCTCGATCACCTGCGGGTGCAGCGCGGGTAACTTCTTGCGCAACTCCGGGAGAAGGCCGGGTAGCACATACGGGGCAACCGTCGGGATGATGCCCATCCGCAGCGACCCGCCGAGCCCGTCGCCGGTCGCCGACGCGACGAACCGGTCCGCCGCCTCGAGTGTCGCCATCGCCTTGGGCAGCAAGCGCATCCCCGCCGCGGTGACGAGCACGCGCCGCGTGCTGCGCTCGATCAGCTGCAGCCCCAACCCGTGTTCGAGGGCCGCGAGCGCCTGCGATAGCGTGGGCTGGCTCACACTGAGCCGCGCTGCGGCAGTGCCGAAGTGGCGGTATTCCGCGACCGCTACGAACGCACGCAGCTGTGACAGGGTCGGCTGATAAGTCTGATCGGTCACGGCTATCAGTGTAGTGCGACTGATCACCTTTACCTTTCACTAGCCCTTCGGCAAGATCGAAAGGGAGCTTTTCTGCTTTTCTGCACAGTGCTAGCAAACCCACCCAGAACTGAGGAGATTAGGCATGGCCTTGCTGACCATCGGCGACCAATTCCCGGCATACAACCTCACCGCCGTCATCGGAGGTGACCTGTCCAAGGTCGACGCTCAGCAGCCTGACGATTACTTCACCACCATCACCAGCGACGATCACGCGGGCAAGTGGCGCATCGTGTTCTTCTGGCCGAAGGACTTCACCTTCGTGTGCCCGACCGAGATCGCCGCGTTCGGCAAGCTCAACGAGGAATTCGCGGACCGCGACGCGCAGGTGCTCGGCGCCTCCGTCGACAACGAGTTCGTGCACTTCCAGTGGCGGGCCCAGCACGAGGATCTGAAGACGCTGCCGTTCCCGATCCTGTCCGACCTCAAGCGCGAATTGGCCACCGCCACCGGCGTTCTCAACGCCGACGGCGTCGCGGACCGGGCCACCTTCATCGTCGACCCGAACAACGAGGTCCAGTTCGTGTCGGTGACCGCGGGCTCGGTCGGCCGCAATGTCGACGAGGTGCTGCGGGTGCTCGACGCGCTGCAGTCCGACGAGCTGTGCGCCTGCAACTGGAAGAAGGGCGATCCGACCATCAACGCGGGCGAACTGCTCGCCGCGAGCGTCTGACGCAAACCCGCAGAACTACGAAACTCAGTGAACCAGAGAAGGATTACGACATATGAGCATTGAGAACCTGAAGAACTCCCTCCCCGAGTACGCCAAGGACCTCAAGCTCAATCTGTCATCGCTCGCGCGCACCACCGTGCTGAACGAACAGCAGCTGTGGGGCACCCTGCTGGCGTCGGCGGCCGCGACCCGGTCGGCGACCACGCTGCGCGAGATCGCCGAGGAAGCCGCCGACGTGCTGTCCGAGCAGGCTTACAACGCCGCGCTCGGCGCCGCCTCGATCATGGGCATGAACAATGTCTTCTATCGCGGCAAAGCGTTCCTCGACGGGCGCTACGACGACCTGCGGGCCGGTCTGCGGATGCAGATCATCGGCACGCCCGGGGTCGACAAGGCCGACTTCGAGCTGTGGTCCTTCGCGGTCTCCTCGATCAACGGCTGCCAGCACTGCCTGGAAGCGCACGAGCACACGTTGCGTGAGGCGGGCGTGTCCCGCGAGGTGATCTTCGAGTCGCTGCGTGCGGCCGCGATCGTCGCCGGGGTCGGCCAGGCTGTGCAGTCGACCGAAGCGCTGGCCGGCGCCACGGTCTGATCGCTCGGGTACCGGAGGCCGCCGTTTCGCTCACCGAAACGGCGGCCTTCTCGTTCGCACGCCACTGACCAGCGCCGATTCGCCGCAGGGCACGTGGTGTACATCACGCGGGCGGTTGCTGTCGCCGGTGCCGAGTAGGCTCGGCGCTCATGGGGACACAGGTAGATGTTGTGCGGGTGTTCACCGACAGCGCGGGGCGTTTCGGGAACGAACTGGGTATCGCGCGGGCCGCCGACGTGGCCGCCACCGAGCACCAGGCGCTCGCGGCCAAGGCCGGGTACAGCGAGACCGTCGTGGTCGAGGACGCGGTGAACGGCGTCGCCCGGATGCGGATCTACACGCCGACCGTCGAATTGCCTTTCGCCGGGCACCCCAGTGTGGGCACCGCCTGGTGGTTCGCCGAGCACCACACCGCGATCGAGCGACTCGAGGTCCCGGCCGGGCCGGTCGCGGTGGAGCTCGCCGAGGGTCTCACCTGGATCACCGCCCGCGCGGAGTGGACACCGAACTTCACCTTCCACGAACTGCGCGACGCCGAGGAGCTCGCCGCGCTGCGGCCGGACGACTTCACCGGCGGCCCGCACTATCTGTGGACCTGGACCGACCAGAACCGGGGGACGTTGCGGTCGCGCATGTTCGCGCCCACCCTCGGGATCGCCGAGGACGAGGCGACCGGCGCCGCCGCCGTCGCCATCACCGCGCAGCTGCGCCGCAGCCTGATCATCACCCAGGGTCAGGGTTCCCAGCTGTTCACCGGCTGGGACTCCGACGGCTGGGTCCGCCTCGGCGGCCGAGTCGTCGCCGACCAGGCCGTGGAGATCTGAACCGCTGCCCACCCGCAACGAGTCCCGTTGCGCACCAAAGGGTGTCCGCGCGAATCGGGCAGACACGCGCCGCGACGGACCCCGCGACAGGCTCGGTACACATGCAGGGCATCAGCTGCTTCCGATGCACCCGCTGCCGTCTCCCGGCCTAGCGCGTGTCGACACGCAAACCTCGACTCCCCGTACCACTTCCGCGGCGGCGCACCCGTGACAGCGGCCCAGAAGTGGGGCAGCTCCCGAGCAGTGGCTCTACGGTGGGCGCCGCGCAATATTTCGCACCCCGCGCGCGTGTCGCTCGGCTGACACGCGCGCGGGACAACGAGATGCGCGCAGGGTAACGAGACGCGCACCGAGCAACGAGACGCGCACCAGGCGACGAGACGCACGCGGGACAACGAGAGGCGCCCGGTGGCTGTCGACGTCGCCTACCCCCGACGGCTCCACCAGGATCGCGCGCGGCGCGAACCGCCGCAAACATCTCGAACCCGTCCCCACCAACCTCAGGGCAACACCACCCCCGCGATGGGACTTGTTGTCGGCGCGGGCGATCCCCCCGAGGGTTCCACGCTGATCGCCAGTTGCTCGCCCGGGGCGAATGCTGTGACGAATGGTTTTGCGGCGGAGGGCAATTCAGCAAGCACACCGGCTGATCGGGGTTGGGCGCCGGCCAGCAACCAGACCTGGTACACCTGGCCGGCGGGTGGTTGCGCTACCCCGTCGAAGGCGACGCGGGCTACTCGCTGCTGGGGCGAGACCTCTACGACGAGCGAGCCGCCGCCGGTGACCGGTCCGGCGAGGGTGCGGGTCGCCTGCTCTGCGCTCGGCACAGGCGAGGGCGTGTCGTTGATCCGGTCGGCGACCACCACACCACCGATCACCAGGCACGCCGCGGCGGCGACCGGGACCGCCCAGCGCATGCGCCGCGACCATCTCGAGGACGAACCCGACCGTTCGTCCGGCAGCGCGGCCAGAATCCGGGCCTCCAGTTCCGGCGGCGGTTGCTGCGCGTCGAGGGCGGCGACCCGCGCCATCACTTCGCGCATCCGCCACACGGTGTCCAGAAAGGTTTGCCGCACAGCGGGATCGGCGGCTTCGAGCCGCTCCTCGATATGTCTGCGCTCGATCTCGGCGACGGCGTCGAGCGCGCACGGATAGGCGAGGTCGAGTAGTTCCGCGTCCGAGCGCGGCGGGACCTCAGCCATCGACGCCTTCTCCGGACAAGCATTTCTCCAGTCTCTTCAACCCGTCACGGATACGGGTTTTCACGGTGGGCAACGGTACCGAGAGATGATCGGCCACTTCACGGTACGTCCGCCCGGAGTAGTAGGCGAGGGCGATCGCTTCCCGCTGGGTCGGGGTGAGCGTATCCAGGCAGTCGGCGACCGTCCGCTCCTCCATTCGCTGTGTCACCGATTCGGCGACCACATCGTGGTCCCGGCCCGCGTGCGCGTGCGCGAACGCCAGGTCGCGCCCGGCCGCGGCGGCTTCGGCGCGCACCCGGTCGACCGCTCGGCGATGCGCGAGCATCATCAGCCAGCCGATCGGGCTCGACAGTGCCGGGTCGTAGCGTGCGGCGTGCGACCAGACCTGTAGGTAGACCTCCTGCGCGACTTCCTCCGCGGTGGCGTGGCTGCGCAGAATCCGCACGGCGAGCCCGAACACCCGGGCGCTGGTGCGCCGGTAGAACTCGGTGAACGCGGCCCTGTCCTCGGCGCCGATCGCGGCCAGCAGGGCGCTCAGTTCGCGGCTGACGAGCGCGGATCGCTGTCGAGCAACGGCGCTCGGCCGTGGACACGCGACGATCGCCGCATCCTCGCCGATACCGTCCGGCACCAGGTCTGCGAACCGGTACCAGGGCGCAGAACCGGTCTTGCCGATGGCCGAATCACCTGCCTGCATAGACAGGGGTTCGGTTTGCGATGGCGCGCGGATTGGTCTGCGGCGCCCGTCAACTCGAAACCGCGGCGATCAACATGTACGCGGTGCCGAGGTCCATCACCGCGTGCGGCACCATCGCCCAGCGCCGGCGCGGACCGGCCAGCAGCGCGACACACCCGCCTGACCTGAGCACAACACCCAGGTAGCCAGGCGTGTCGACGCCCGGACGGCCGAACCAGCCCAGCACCGTGACGAGCAGTGCGTCCGCGGCGAACAGCCCGGCGAGCACCAGCGCGGGCACCGGGGCGGGCCCGTCGGCGTGTCCGGAGGGAACATGCCCGGACATGGCGTAGAGCATCGCCGCGGCCGTCACCGTGTGATACCCGAGCGGGACCAGTCGGTCGGTGGCCGGCGACCGCTGCTCCTCGGTGCGCGGTTCCGCGAGGCGCGCCAGCAGCAACGCCGCGAAGACCACCGTCAGCGCGGTCAGCACACTGCGCAGGGCGATCGGGTTCGCCTCGGCCGGGAACACCAGCATCGCGAGCATGACCAGGCACATGATCAGGTGCGCGGCGTCGGATTCGGCGTACCCGCCGCGCGGCGCCGGTCCCGATACACCGTGCCGGCGAACCTGTTCCGGCACCGCGACCGGTGCGACCATCCGCCCCACCACGATTCCCGCCGTGAGCAAGAAGGCCGCGACCACCGCCCACCGCAATCCGGCGTACTGCTGCACGAACTGCGCCATACCCCACCACCTTTCGCCGCGGCGACCGGGGATCTGTCCCCTTCCATGCTCGCATTGATCGCAACTGGGGAACGGTGAACGACGTCAGTGGCTCACCGACGTCCGGTACCGATCGGCGGCGGTTCGCGCGAAGCGCCCCGGCGATACACCTCGCCACTGCTTGAACGCGTTCGAAAAGCTCGGTGCGCCTGAATATCCCATCCGGTAGGCGACATCCTCGACGGTCAGTCCCGTCGCGAGCAACTCCTCGGCGAGGGTGCCGAAGGTTTCCGCGCAGAGCCTGCGGTATGAGGTGCCTTCATCGGCCAACCGGCGGCGCATGGTGCGCAGGCTCATGTGCAGTCCGGCGGCGACCTCCTCCTGACTGAGCCGGCCGTTCATCCGGTGCATCAGGACCGAACGCACCGAACCTGCCACCCCTTGGCGCAGGCCGCGACGTTGCAGCAGCTCGTCGCACTGCTCCTCGAAGAGCTGCGCGGTGAGCGGACTCGCCTGCGGCATCGGCGCATCCACGTCGGCGGCGTCGAACACGGCCAGTTGCAGTTCGGCGGATTCGGTGCTCGGGATCTCGAACTGTTCCAGGATCGGCGCCAAGCGCGGAGCCAGCCCCCCGGCGATCTCGGCGCGCAACACCGGCGGCGGCACGCCGAACACCAGGAACCAATTCGTCAGCAGCGCTGAGACATCCCGCTCGGCGAGGAAGGCGCGCAGATCGGCAGGCAGGTCACGGTCATCGCCGTAGAGCCAGATCTCGTCGTCGCGGTACACATGCCAGGCACGCGCGAAAGAGGTCATCAGGCTGAAGTAGCGCATGGCGACGTCGATGGCCTGACCCATGGTCGGGCTGCTGAGCACCGCGAGCGCGAACACCCCGAGGGTGGTGATGTGCGTGCGAGAGCCGGCCTCGAGGCCGAGGCCCGGCGGATCGCCGAGCCGCGTGACGAGATTGCGGACGATGCCCAGCTCTTGTGCCGCGGTGATTTCCGCACCGGGCGTCTTCAGCAGGCGGGGGTCGACTTCCGTGCCGTGCAGGCACTGCGACTGGGTCAGACCGTGATCTTCTCCGAGCTCGACGAGGATCACCGCGTGTGTCACCGACCGCCGCCACTCCCATGAGGCCACGTATCCATCGTTGCTTGCTATGGCCGATATGCGCAAGGTTTTTGGCCGGAGATCGTATGTTCCGCTGCCCCAAGGTCATTGGTTACCGGCAACAAAACCGTCCGACCGGTTCTGAACATGACACATCAGTGGCCGCAACTCGCAATCGGATCGGCCGATGTCGGCATGGACAGCATCGACCCTGTCCGCATTGGCCGGATTGCGCAAGCTCATGACCCGATATCGCATGGAACGCCACCCAGCGACACCCTAGCGTTGGACAGAGACAAAGGTGGGCAGAACGAAATGTCTCGAAAAACACTCGCTGGCAAACGGATCGCGATCACCGGGGGCGCGCACGGCATCGGACGCGAGACCGCGCTGGCTTTCCTGGCGGAAGGAGCCGACGTCGTGATCGGGGACGCGGATGTCGGCTCGGTGCGCGCGGTGGCCGACCAGCTCGCCAGGATGCACGGCGGGATCGTGGTGGGACTGGCCCTCGATGTCACCGACAGCGCCCGGTTCGCGAGCTTTCTCGGCTACGCCGAACGCAAGCTCGGCGGGCTCGACGTCGTGGTGAACGCCGCCGACGTGACGCCGTCCGGTCCGTTCCTCGCCGAGACCGAGGCCGAATCCGACCACCAGATCGATATCAACCTGCGCGCGGTGATCACCGGAACCCGTTTGGCCGCTGAACGATTCGCCGTCCGCGGGCACGGCCAGATCGTGAACATCGGCACCGCGGCCGGCGTGACCGCGGCGCTGGGTGTCGCGGTGTACTGCGCGACCAAGCACGGCGTGGTCGGACTCGGCGCGGCACTCGATCACGAACTCGCCGAGCGCGGTGTCACCGTCAGCACGGTGGCGGCCGGGTCGATCACCGATCCGGTGGCGGTCGCCGATGCGGTGGTCGAGGCGGTGGTCCGGCAGCGGGGCGGGCTGATCAGTGTGGCCGCGCCCAGGGGCCTGCGAGCCTTGCGGCCGCCGAGCGAGCTACTGCGCCGCTTCTTCGCGCGCAACGGGCGGGCGCGCTGACCTCCGTCACAGCTCGCGCAGCACGCGTTTGAGCACCTTCCCGGTGGGATTGCGCGGAAGTTCGTCGACGAACAGCACGTCACGCGGCACCTTGAACCGGGCCAGATGCGCTTTGACGTGCTCGCGCACCTCGTCCTCGGCCAGGGTATGTCCTTGCCGGACCACCAGGACCGCGCGCAGCCGCTGCCCGTACCGCTCGTCCGGCACGCCGAACGCGCTCACCTCCGCGACCGCCGGGTGCGCGGCGAGCAGCTCTTCGACCTCGCCGGGGAAGACGTTCTCACCGCCGGACACGATCATGTCGTCGTCGCGGCCATCGATGAAAAGCCTGCCCGCGCTGTCGAAGTGGCCGACATCCCCGCTGGACATCAGCTTGCCGACGCGCGCCTTGTCCCCGCCGCCGGTGTAGCCCTCGAACTGGAAGTTGTTGCCGACGAAGATCCGTCCGGTCTGTCCCGCCGGCAGTTCGTTGCCGTCGTCGTCGAGGATCTTCACGGTGGCGCTGGAGACCGGACGACCCACGCAGCCGGGTTCGACGGCCAGATCGGCGGGCGTGGCGATGGTCGCGTAGGCCACCTCGGTGGAGCCGTACAGGTTGTAGATCACCGGGCCGAACGCCTCGGTCACCCGGGTGCAGAGGTCGGCGCCCAGCTGCGAACCGGCGACGAAGATGATCCGCAGCGCGGAGAAGTCGTGCCCCGCACGAGCTCGAGGCCCCAGATCGACCAGGCGTTGCAGCATCACCGGCACGGCGATCAGCGAGGTGGCGCGATGGCGGTGCATGCTGTCCAGCACCGCCTGCGGGTCGAATCGGCGGCGCAGCACCAGCGTGGAACCGAACCCGAGCGCGAGGGCCACGTGCGCGAAGCCGAGCGTATGGAACAGCGGCGCCGGGCATTCGGTGATCTCCTTGGCCCGGAACGGCACCTTGTCGAGCAGCGCGCCCAGCGGCGCGAGGGAGGTCGGGTCCCGTCGCGGCGCGCCTTTCGGCGTTCCGGTCGTGCCGCTGGTCAGCAGGATGACCTTCGCGGTGGTGGTGGCGCGGCGCAGCGGGGTCCGCGGCGCGCCCGCGATCAGATTCTCCAGAGTGCCGACGCCGGGTTCCTCGGCCCAGGCCCGGAAGCGCCCGCGCGGCGCGGTGAGATCGCCGAGGATCTCGGTGTACTCCTCGTCGAAGACCAGCAGGTCGGCACCCTCGCGCGCGACCACCTCGCGCAGCTGCGGGCCCGCGAAATCGGTGTTGAGCAACACGATTCGAGCACCGCACTTGGCCGCGGCGAACACCGCGTAGTGGAAGCCGCGGTGGTTGCGGGCCAGGATCGCCACGGTCTCGCCGTCGCGCAGGCCGCGCACCCGCCAGGCATTGGCCAGCGCGGTGGTGCGCTCGTCGAGTTCCCGGAAGGTGAGCGTGCCCAGTTCGTCGATCACCGCGGCGCGATCCCGGTAGCGCACCGCGGCCACCCCGGTGAGCCCGCCGAGCAGGCCGGATCGATAGACCGCCGCACCCATCCTGGCCAGCCGGTCCGGCCATTCCGGCGTCACCAGACCGGCCCGCACCGCCAAAGTGGCGTAATAGGTTTCGTCGACGGCCCGGCGCGCGACCACCGCGGCCTGGGTGGCGACTTCGGCGAGCTTCATCATCTGACCCCCTGGCCGGACAACCGCGTCCATCCAAAAGTGCGGGCGAGTGCCTTCACAGTAAAGCGCGTCCGGCGGTGTCCCGTCGAGCACTCGTTTTCCGGATGCGAGCGGCCACCCCGCGCGGCAAGATCGACGGATGTCCAGCGATACCGACCAGTCCGATACCGAGGCTGCGCAGACCTCCGACCTCGCCTTGCGCATCGTCGTCGACGATCTATCCGGACCGGAGATCGCCGCACTGCTCACCGAACACCTCGAGGACATGGCCGCGAACTCCCCCGCCGAGAGCATGCACGCCCTCGATCTGGATGCGCTGCGCCGCCCGGAGATCACCTTCTGGACCGGTTGGGACGGCACGGTTCTCGCGGGGTGCGCGGCGCTGAAGGAGCTCGACGCCGAACACGCCGAGATCAAATCCATGCGCACCGCCGCGACGCACAAACGACGCGGCGTCGCCTCGATCCTGCTGCGGCACTTGCTCGCCGAAGCCAGGGCGCGTGGCTGTCGCAGAGTCAGCCTGGAGACCGGCACGCCGGAGTACTTCGCGCCCGCGCAGCAGCTTTATGCCGCACACGGTTTCGTGTCGTGCCCGCCCTTCGGCGCGTACCGGACGGACCCGTACAGCAGGTTCATGACGCGCTTGCTCTGAAAACCGCCACGCCCCTTGTCCTTCGGGATGCTCGAGAAGGTTCAGCCGAGTGCGGCGGTGAAGCCGGCGACCAGCTCGTCGACCTGCTCGTCGGTCATCACGAACGACGGCGAGATCTGCATCGCGCCCTGGCCCGCCGCGCGGCTGGAAACGCCGTGGGCGCGCAGGGTTTTCACCATCGGCAGCCCTTCGGCGGGGTCCACCAGCTGCACCGCGGCGACGGCGCCCAGTCCGCTGCGCACCTCCGCGACACGGGGGTGCTCGGCCAGCGGCGCCAGCTTGGCGTGCAGGGTGGACTCCAGGCGCGCGGCCTCGGCCAGCAGGTTCTCCCGCTCGACGATGTCCAGGTTGGCCAGCGCAGCGGCGGCCGACCCCGCGTGCCCGCCGTAGGTGTAGCCGTGCCGCCACCAGACACCGCCGCCGAAGAACGGCTCGGCGACGCGCGGAGCGATGAACACCGCACCCATCGGGAGGTAGCCGGAGGTCAGGCCCTTCGCGGTGGTCATCAAGTCGGGCTCGAGGTCGAAGCGCGACGAGGCGAACCACGAGCCGCCGATGCGGCCGAAACCGGTGACCACCTCGTCGGCGACGAAGAGGATGTCATGATCACGGCAGATCCGCCGCACCTCGGCGAGGTATCCCTGCGGCGGCAGGTAGATGCCGCCCGCGCCGATGATGGGCTCGCAGAAGAACGCGGCGATGCGTTCGGCGCCGATCTCCTCGATCAGCGCGAGCAGCGCCTTGGCGTCGTCCCAGTCGACGGTGCGCGCGTCGGCCATCAGCTCGCCGTAGCCTTCGCGGTTGACCGGGATGCCCGCCAGCGCGGTGCCCGCGACGTGCATGCCGTGATAGGCCTTGCTGCGCCCGACCACGATCGTCTTGTCCGGGCGGCCGAGCTCGTGCCAGTACCGGCGGGCCAGCTTGGCGGCGGTGTCCACCGAGTCCGAGCCGCCGGAGGTGAAGAAGATCTTGCTGCCCGGCACCGGCGCCAGCGCGGAGAGCCGTTCGGCCAGTTCCTGGGTGGCCGGCTCGGCGAAGTCGCCGAAGTTGGAGTAGTGCGCGATCTGGCGCAGCTGTGCGGCGACCGCGTCCGCGATCTCGCCGCGCCCGTGCCCGACGTTGGTGAACCACAGTCCGGCCGTGGCATCCAGATAACGCTTGCCCGCGGCATCGTAGATATAGGCGCCCTCGCCCCGGGCGACGACGAACGCGCCGTCCCGCTCGACCGCACCCATGTCGGCAAAACCGTGCCATAGCGAGTTCATGTGTCCACCTTTACCTCAGGAAGGTGTCGCCCAACGAATCCCGTCGCCCGGGTATGGCCAGTACCACGTTCGCCCGGTCCGCTCATGACGCGCGGTAGCGGGCCCGGCCGCCGACCGCGGCGATGGCGACGGCCAGCAACGTGAAGACGCCGGTCAAGACGATCAGGCCGATGGTCAGGGAGATATAGCCCTGACCACGCGGATCGATGAACGGATACGGGTACCAGTCCACGAGCGGACCGCGGATCAGGGTGTACGCGCCGTAGATCAGCGGATAGACGAGCCAGAGCGCGATCAGGCGCGGCGACAGCGCCACCCGCGCACTGGCCGGGACCAGCACCCAATCGGCCACCAGCACGATCGGCAGCACCCGGTGCATGACGTCGTTGATCCAGCGATCGGTCAGCATCACGTCGATATTCGCCAGCAGGACCGCGTAGATCACACCGGTGATGAGCAGATACAGCGTCGTCGCGCCACGCACCACCTGCCAGCGGTGACTTTGCGGGTCCACCAGGCCGCCGATCAGCAGCACCAGCACACCGAGCACGTTCGACTGAATCGTGAAGAAGCTGAAGTAGTTTCCGAGAGAGAAGGCGTCCTCGTGCAGATCACGCAGAGGAATCCAGGCCAGCGCGACGGCACCGAGCACACCGAAGACGACCCGCAGAATCCGATAGAACAAAGCCGTGCCCGTATCGGCGCTCATCGCCCGATCCTCGCATATCAACCCGTGTTCACCCGGCAGATCCGGACGAACGGCACATCTGTGGCAACCCTGACGCGCCGCCTACCGGAAATACCGGTTGCCTTCCTTCGCTACGCTTATCGATGCAATGACCAGGACAGCTGATACCGGACCCCGCGAGCTCCGCACCCGCCTGGCGAATCTCTCCCTCCGCGACGAATACCGGCTGCGCCGCCGGCTCGACCGGGCGCGCGGCGGCGACCTCGGCGCGGTCGAGGCGGAGATCGCCGCCGCGGAACTCCGCATCGACGCGCGCCGCGCGGCGGTGCCGCACGATCCGCTACCCGGAGCAGCTTCCCGTCACCCAGCGCCGCGACG
>NZ_BAUA01000211.1 GCF_000710915.1 Nocardia brasiliensis IFM 10847 | reverse complement strand
GCACACGACCGCAGCGCCCGCGATCGCCGCGACCGTCGCCGTCGTCCCACCACTGGCACTGCTGGCCGCCGTGCACGGCGTCTCCATACTGTTGAGCACGCATGCGCACGCCCGGGGCATCCATTTCATGGCCGCGGCGATGACCGCGCTGATCGCGGCAGGAGCGTTCTGGCTGTCGTTCACCGCATTGCGCTCCCTTGCATTGCTGGCCGGTATTCCCGCGGGCGAGGCATGGCTGTGGCCGCTGATCGTCGAGGGGTCCATGGCGCAGTCCACCATCGCGCTGCTGGCACTGGCCCACACCGCGAATCGTTCCGGTGGCCGTGCCGACGACGACCTCCGACGACCACCACGAGGCGAGAACCCAGCGAGCACAACACCGAGCGACGACGACCCCACCGTGCGGCCCCTCCGCGAATGCGATGCCGTGCGCACGATCCCGGCTCTCGCGGCCCGGCCCGAGCAGTTCGCCGATCTGGCGACCCGAATGTGTGCACGCGACCCCGGGCGACGACGAGACCCCGACCTGGTCGTGCAGATCCTCACCCGCCACCATCTCGATGGCTGGAGCCCTACCCAGATCGCCGAGGAGACGAACCGCAGCCGGTCAACAGTCAGCCGGATCATCAGCGAGGCCGCGCAGATGGAAGCCTCGGAGCAGAAGCTGTTGACCATGTTTCCGGCCGATTGATGGCCGCGTCATCAGCCAGCAACCTACAGATCTCGCCTGATGGCTGATGACGTTCAGCGGCAAGGTAGCAACGCTTAAGGCACGCCCTCGCCAGGTCGATCAGTATGGGAGTTCCTTCCCACGCAGGGAGTGCGAAGGCGGCAGAAGCGCGTGCGTGGCATCGGCACTAGCCGAGGTAGGGCTGGTTGCGTTGCTCGCTGTGATGCTGGAGGCGCAATCGGACCGTCTCGTGCACCGGCAGGTCGGCCAGTTCGGCGAGCCTTATGAACCGTACTGCGGTTGATTCGTCGCTGACCTCGATCTGGCCACCGATGACTTGACCGTAGTAGGTGATGGCGAATTCTTGGCGTACTTCGCCGTCGGAGTACTCGATGACATGCTCGGGATCGGTGTAGATGCCGAGGAGCCCGGTGATTTCGATGTCGAGCCCGGTCTCCTCGCGGGTCTCGCGGATGACGCATTGCTCGAGGGTTTCGCCGATCTCCATGGTTCCCCCAGGCAGCGACCAGTTTCCGGAGTCTCCGCGGCGCTGCATCAGGATGGCGCCGTTGTCGTCGGTGACCAGCGCCGAGCCGCCCGGGACCAGGCTGTTGGCTGTGGGTGCGTTCGGATCTCGGTAGTAGTCACGCCGTGAGCCCATTGGCGAATCCTTGAGTTGTCGAGTACGGGGTTACCGTGCCCCAGATCTGCTCGAATTGGTCGGCGAAGGATTCGAAGATCCCGTACGGGGACAACCTTCGCAGGTGCAGCGCGGTGTGCTGGTAGCCCCTTGCGCGGAACAGGTAGGGGGTGACGATCATCTGGTCGTCGAAGCGGAATACCGAATTGTAAAGATGGCTCGTGTGCAGGCCGATGGAGCAGCCGGGGGTGTCGCCTAGCGGGCCGAGCATCGATAGTGCGTTGCGGATCCGGCCGGGCAGTGTGCCGCCCATCTGCTCGAGAGTGTCGCGCTCGATCACGTGATCGCAGTCTGGGTCGGCGAACCCGAGCCGAACTACGCATCCGGCACGGCATTTGGCAGCGATGACCTTGGATGCCGTAGGCAAGAGTTCGAATACGAACGGATACGCGTACCCCATGATGTCGATCCGTTCAGTGGCTTTGTGCACCAACGACGTCCATAGATCGTTGGGGATCTCAGCCCGGTGCGCGTACGCCGCTATGACCTCGGCGGTAGCCGGTGCCCCGGCCTGCAGGTCCGGCCTTGCGGGTGGCCACAACGTCTCCTCGGTCTCGTGAAGCAGCTCAGCTATCCGGACCCTGGTGCTGCGGTGCGGTATCCGCCCGGCCAGCCACCGGTTCACGGTCTTTGCGTCCACGCCGACCGCAGCGGCCAGCTCGCCGGAACCCAGTCCTGCCCTCAGCATCGCCGCCTGTAGGCGCTGATTCATTTCAGCGATCCTACGGGACGTGAGGGACGTTTGAAACGTTCCTGAAAACGTCCCCGGCGCAGTTCAGACGTCCCGGAGACATTCCTACCGTGAGGTTCCGGATCCCAGAAGTGGGTCGGCTGTCGTCATCCTCTGCGCCCGGAACACAGGCAGGAGAGAAGGCCGTCGCTGGCCGACGATCCCGTAAACAACCGTGTCCGACAGTAGGGGTGTTGTATGAACGCTCGGGAAGAATTGGCGGAGCTGCCACGTACTCCGCAGCCGTTCGATCCGGGGGAGTTGAACTCAGCCCGGGTCTGGGACTACCTCCTGGGAGGGAAGGACTACCGCGAGGTAGACCAAGACATGGGCAACGAAATGCTCTCTCGCGCACCGGAAATCAAGACGGTGGCGTGGTTCGCGCGCAGCTTCATGCTCAAGGCGGTCCAGATGGCCGCCGAGGCCGGTATCCGGCAGTTCATCGATCTCGGCTCGGGTATCCCGA
>NZ_BAUA01000212.1 GCF_000710915.1 Nocardia brasiliensis IFM 10847 | reverse complement strand
CGGTGTCAGTCTCGTGCTTGCGCTCGCCAGAACAATTGCGCTCCTTCTCAGGGGGTTTAGGCGGGCTTGGGATTACCCGGACGGGTCGGGGCGGCCAATCATGTCGCGATTGGATTCACGTGAAACAGACGCGTCGGCGAATCGGTCGGTTGGATGCGCTGAAAGTGGAGCACACATTTCGGCGCGAGCGGTTTAGGCGGCAGGGGCGAGGGGGGTGCCCGACGGTCCGTCTGGTGTCGCGGTGGCGAGTAGCGTGCTGGCGAGTACCAGCTATCGGCGGACACTCCATCGCGCAATGTTTCATGTGAAACCGAGAGCCTGCATGGGGGTGGTCCGCCCCGGCTCGGTTATCCCGCGGGTAAGCGGGTGACCGCTCCGGTCTCAAGGAATCGGCGCGGCACAACACACGGAAGCTTGTACCGATCACGCGGAACGCATCACGCACCCGGCTGCGCCCGCTGTCCCGGGGGACCGGGTCCTAAGTGTCCTCACCTGAGTCACATCGACTCTCGGCGGATCCGCCGAATGCTCCGCAGGCAACGGATCGACCAACGTCCCCGCCGACGGAAGTCGGATCTCTGCCAGTGCGGGCACGAAAGTCTTCGAGTCGCTTCACGTGAAACCTCGACTGGGTCGCTTCCCTCGCACCCCACACGCACCCGGATTCGCCTGCCCCGATGCCTGCATGGGGTGTGCGCGAGCAGAGCCGGGCGGCCAGAGCCGGGCGAGCAGAGCCGGGCGAGCAGAGGGAAGGGATGAATGGGTTGCTAGGGCGTGAGAGGTTCGGATTGTTCTGTCCCCGGAGTTGACGGGTGGTGGCCTCTCCTCGGCTCCCTCGGTCTCAGAGGATGACCAGCCCCCGCTCAAATGATTCACGTGAAACCTTGGGTCCCGGGCGGATGAGCGGAGCTTCCACGAACGCGAGCCAAGGCGCTCCCGTGCACGGCGGTCCCGCTTCCTGGCGAAGAGCTCGCGCGGCCCGCGACGCGCGCGCCCAGGTAGATTTCTTGACTTCCCTAGTTCACGAGCTTCACCCACGACAGACCACCCCGCAGAACCCGGTGGAACCTCGACTCCAACGGTTGGTCGTCCATGACGATCAACTCACCAAGGAAATCCCCTTAGTTCCCAGCCGCGGCCCGGGTGGCCGTGGGGAACCGGCGATCGCGGCGGCCAGTCCCATCGAAGGGGGCGCCTGGGATACCGGGTACGCAGACTGCCCATCGGGTGACCGGCATCCCTTTCATCCTTCGGGGAACACCCAACGATGATTCACGTGAAACCTCCGCCTCTACGGAACCGAAAACTTCGAAGCAGATTTCGTTCACTTGCGAAGCCCAAGATCCGCCTGCCGTCGCGATGCGGCCCGACCAACCCAGCGGACGGGCGGCGGCGCATCTCCGCGCCCACACCCGGCAGAAGTCCGCAGTCACTTCACTGCTAGTCGCCACGCATTCGGCGCTGGCACGCCCTGGATCGAGTGCCCCCGATGCCTTCAGAACAGAAGTAAGTCCGCGGGTAGCCTGCCGCGCAACTATTGTCACCCCGCGCGCGTGTCAGCTGACCGACATGCGCGCGGGACGACGAGAAGTGCGCGGGGGAGGGGTGAGACGGAACCGAACCGAACGCGGCTCAGCGACTGAGAGAACCCCGATCTATCCACTCGGCTGCCGCCCTCGGACGCGACCGCTAAACGGCGGGCACGTTGCCTACCGGACAAGTTCGAATCTGATCCCCGCGGCAGGCGCAGACCGACACGAAAGACTCGGGTCCGAACACTGGACGGCAGCTGTACACCAGTCCAGAGTCACGCACGCGAATGCGTTCGCCTGAGCTGCGTCACCCCGTCGCCTACCCCGCAGCGTTCAGGAGTCGCGCCCCGGTCATCTCGCAATGTCAACCCCGCCCCCGTCGTCACCCCGCCCCTGTCTCGTCACCCGCCCCGTCTCGTCACCCCGTCGCCTACGAGCGAGGCCAGCGCGGCTTTGGCGGCGGCGATATCGCCGCCGGCACGCCGATCCTGGCCTAGGAGTCGAGGACGGGCGGATCCTGTGCGCCCGGCCGCGGGGCAACCGCCCAGCTGTTCAGGAGTCGCGCCCCGGTCGTCTCGCAATGTCACCCCTCGTCTCTACGCGGTCGCGCCCCTGCCACTACGCCGCCCCGTCTCGTCACCCGGCCCCGCCTCGTCCCGCCTCGTCCCGCCTCGTCCCGCCTCGTCCGTCCCGTCCTGCCTCGTCCTGCCTCGTCCCGTCCTGCCTCGTCCCGCCCCCGTCTCGTCACCCCGCCCCCGTCACGTCCGCCTCGTCCCGTCCCGCCTCGTCCCGTCACCCCGCCCCCCGTACCGCCACCACGTCCCGCCCTGTCACCCAGTCCCGCCACCCAGTCCCGCCACCCAGTCCCGTCACCCAGTCCCGTCACCGCGTCCGGCTCCTCGCCGCATCTTCTCTCCCCGTCCCCACCGCCGGGTCGCCCGCCGCCCGGTCGCCCGCCGCCCAGGTCGACCCGCCGCACCGCGCTCACACCGTCGCCTGCCACGCCCTGCCGACCCCGTCGTCCACGGCGTCCCGTCGACCGGTCTCGCCCTCGCACTCTGCACCCCGTCGCGGTTCTATCGCGCCCTCGCCGCGCGCACCCCACCGCATCACGTCCACGCGGCCAGCACGTCCGCGGCACCCGACACACGTC
>NZ_BAUA01000213.1 GCF_000710915.1 Nocardia brasiliensis IFM 10847 | reverse complement strand
GCCCGGCGTATCAGCCGCCGCAGGACGCGCCCCAGCCGATCAACCCCAACATGACCCACCGGGCGGACAGCTCGAACATGCCGCCGGTGCGGGCCAGGGCCTCGACCGCGGCGATCGCGCGCGCCGATCGGCTGCCGGCCGGCGGACTCTCGATCGGCCGCACCACCGACAACCAGATCGTCGTCAACGATCCGCTCGCCTCGCGTAAGCACGCGCGCCTCGTCGCCACCGCCGAGGGCCTCACCCTCGAGGACCTCGGCTCGGCGAACGGCACGTTCGTCAACGGCCACCGGCAGCAGCGGGTGGTGCTGCGCGAGCGCGACATCATCACCGTCGGCAATGTCGACTTCGTGGTCCAGCAGGGCACTTTGGTGCACCGGCAGAAGCCGGTGGCCGAACAGGGGCTCGCGGTGCACGGCGTCGGATTCACCGTCGAGGGCAACAAGCAACTGCTCGTCGATGTGAACATGCAGGCCAGCCGGGGCACGCTGACCGCGTTGATCGGTCCGTCCGGCGCGGGCAAATCCACGCTGTCGCGGTTGATCGCGGGTACCACCCGTCCGTCAGGCGGTGTGGTCACCTTCGAAGGACGCAATCTGCACGCCGAGTACGAGGCGTTGCGCTCCCGCATCGGCATGGTGCCGCAGGACGACGTGCTGCACCGGCAGCTCACCGTGCGCCAGGCGCTCGGCTACGCGGCCGAGCTGCGGCTGCCGCCGGACAACAGCAAGGCCGACCGGCAGCAGGTGATCGACGGTGTGCTGAAAGAACTTTCGCTCACCGAACACGCCGACACCCGGGTGGACCGGCTCTCCGGCGGCCAGCGCAAGCGCGCGTCGGTGGCGCTGGAGCTGCTCACCGGTCCGTCGCTGCTGATCCTGGACGAACCCACCTCGGGTCTGGATCCGGCGCTGGACCGTCAGGTCATGGTGATGCTGCGCGAGCTGGCCGACGCGGGTCGCGTGGTGATCGTGGTGACGCACTCGGTCGCGCACCTGGACATGTGCGATCAGGTGCTGTTGCTCGCACCGGGCGGCAAGACCGCCTACTGCGGTAACCCGGCGGGTGTCGGCGCGGCGCTCGGCACCAGCGACTGGGCCGAGATCTTCGCCAACGTGGCGGCCAACCCGGACCAGGCGTTCGCGGCCTACCGATCCCGGCAGGCGTTCGCGCCGCCGCCACCGCCGCCGCCCCAGCAGTACGGTTCGGTGGGCTCACCACCGCAATCCAGTGGCGGGAAACAATTCTCGACGCTCTCGCGCAGACAGATCCGGCTGATCCTGGCCGATCGCGGATATCTGATCTTCCTCATCGTGATGCCGTTCATCCTCGGCGCGCTGTCGCTGGTGGTGCCCGGTAAAGACGGTTTCCAGCGGGGCGCGCTGAAGGCGCTGCCGGACGGCAGTTTCGTACCGCAGGGCGGCGGGGAGACCCAGCAGCTACTCGTGGTGCTGATCCTCGGCGCCTGCTTCATGGGTTCCACGCTCACCGTGCGTGACCTGGTCGGCGAGCGCACCATCTTCCAGCGCGAACGCGCGGTCGGGCTGCTGCCCTCGGCGTATCTGCTGGCGAAGATCGCGGTGTTCAGTTTCACCGCGCTGCTGCAGTCCGCGGTACTGGTCGGCATCGTGCTCGCGGGCAAGAAGCGTCCGGGCGAGGGCGCGGTGCTGGCCTCGGGCAGCGCGGAGCTGTACATCGATATCGCGTTGACCGCGGTGTGCTGTGTCGTTGTCGGACTGCTGCTTTCGTCGCTGGCGAAGTCGAACGAGCAGGTGATGCCGCTGCTCGTGGTCGCCATCATGTGCCAGCTGGTGATGGCGGGCGGCCTGATCCCGGTCACCGGCCGGGTGGTGCTCGAACAGGTGTCCTGGCTGTTCCCGGCCCGCTGGGGTTACGCGACGGGCGCCTCCACGGTGAACATTCGCGAAGTGTTCATCAACGCGCAGCCGGACAAGTTGTGGGAGCACACGCCGGGCATCTGGGCGCTGGACGTGGGCGTGCTGATCCTGCTCACTGTCGTGCTGGCCGTCATCACCTGGCGGCGACTGCGGCTGAAGAAGTCGGTGGCCTGATGCCGGTGCGATTTTCCGGCCACTACCGGGGGCTGCGGACAAGAGCGAGCATCTCGGCCGCATACCAGGCACACTTATGCCTGTGACGGTGCGAGTAGGGGCGGTACATCTCGGCTGGGATGTGGTGTCCGTAGCCGCGGGTGGCGGGGGCACGCCGATCCGCCCGGTGCAGGTGGAGGGTATGTGGACACCGCCCGCGTATTTGCTGGCGGATTCTTCGGGGCGGTTGCACACCGCCGGGGTGGACCGGCAGCGGCCCGACCTCGGCATGGCGATCGCCGATGTGCGCGACATCCTCGGCCACCCGCAGATCGTGGTGGCCGGTGCGACCTGGCCCGCGGAGCTGGTGTTCCGGGCTCGGATGTACAACCCGCTGGCCTCGATCGGTAAGCATCTGCGCGGCAAGCCCGACCTGGTGGCGCTGCCGTTCCCGGACGGCTGGCCGGACGAGAAGGTCGAGGTGTACGCCGCGCTGGTGGAACAGCTCGACGTGATCGTCGAGCCGCTGCCGGAAAGCATCGCGTTGTCGGGGTACGTGCGCGCGCTCGGTCTGGTGCATCCGCCGGATCAGGCCAGGCCGAACGGCATCGGCGCGACCGGCGTGTACTCCGACGGCCGGACCGTGCTGGTGGTCGCGGTACACGGCGACGACGAGCAGCCGACCGAATCGGTCGACGTGCCGGTGAGCCCGGAATCCATGCGAGACGCCAGGTCCGCGGACAATGTGGTGATCGAGGTGATGGCGGCGGCCCGCCGGATCGGCGCGGACACCTCGACGGTGCTGCTGTCCGGCAATGTGTGCTTCAACGAAGCCTTGCGGCTGGCCTTCCAGAACCATCTCGGGCACCGGTTGCAGGTCGCCGATCACCCGATGCACGCGCTGGTGCTCGGCGCCGCGCACCTGCTGGTCACCGATACCGAGATGGACGAACCCGAACCGGGCGGCAGGCATGCCGAGCCCGCGCCGCCGCGCGTCGATCCGACGCAGTACCAGGATCCGGGTCCGCAGCATCGGGACCAGGCGGGGCACTACCGGCCCGAGTCCGCGCCGCCGCAGGCGCCGCCCGGCCAGCGCCAGGCCGGTGCCACCCAGCGGCAGGCGGAATCGCCTCGGCACCAAGCCGAATCCGGTCAGCGGCAAGCCGAATCGCCCCAGCGGCAGGCCGAGTCACCGCAGCGGCAGGCCGAGTCCGCGCCGCGGCGCGCGGATACCGTGCCCCCGCGTCCCGTGCCGCCCGTGCAGTACGGCCCCGGTTATCCGACCCAGGGCGATCTCGACGCGACCACCCGGCTCTCACGCGAAGAAGCCTCGCGCGGACTGCCGCCGAATCTCGCCGAGCTGGGCAGCCGTTTCACCCGGCCGCCGGGACAGCCTGCCGAGGAGCAGCGCGGTCCGGCGGGACCGCCGCAGAGCGGGCCGCCGCCCGGGCCGATGCCGTCCGGCGCGCGTTCGTATCAGGCGCCGCAGTCCGAAGAGCCGGGGCGGCAGGGCCAGTGGCGTGAGCCGGGGTCCGAGCCGGACGACGACGAGGACAGACCCCGCAAGGGAAAACTGTGGAACAAGATGAAGGACAACCTGTTCGGCGCGCACACGGTGGTCGGCGCGGTGGCGCTGGCGGTGGTGGCGCTGCCGGGCAGCGGTGACCGGGTCGAACTCACGGCGGCGGAGACGACGCTGACCGTGGCGCCGGGTCCGGCGGTCGCGGACCTGATCGCCTGCCCGTTGACGCCGTATGTGACCAACGAGGTCCGTCCCGGTATCGCCGCGGTGCGCGGTCACGCGCCCGGAGCGCCGCGCGCCGATCGGCGGGTCACCGAACCGGAATGCGAGCAGCCGGGTGTCGACACCCTGCGCTACCTGCTGCCCGGCCCTCGCCGGGCGATCGACCCGGGGCCGCCGATCGAGATCTGACGCGATTTCGGTCCGGCCTGCCCGGACTGGTATCGTGGCTCGTTGGCGTGCGGACGTACCGGGTAACCGGTCGTGCAATCGAGTCCCGGGTCTCCACCGGCCGCCGGGAGCGTTCGACCACACGCCTGGCCGGCAACACCGACGACAGACAGGGAAGCACTGTGCCTACGTACAGCCCCAAGGCTGGTGACGTGACCCGCAAGTGGTACGTCATCGACGCCACTGACGTAGTGCTCGGCCGTCTCGCCGTCCAGGCAGCGAATCTGCTGCGTGGCAAGACGAAGCCGACCTACGCACCGAACTTCGATGGTGGCGATTTCGTCATCATCATCAACGCCGACAAGGTTGCCATCAGCGGCAACAAGAAGGCGGACAAGCTGATCCACCACCACAGCGGGCACCCGGGCGGCCTCAAGTCGCGCACTGTCGGCCAGGTGTTGGAGAGCCGTCCGGACCGGCTCGTGGAGAAGGCCGTCAAGGGCATGATCCCGAAGAACAAGCTCGGCAACGCGATCGCGGGCAAGCTGAAGGTCTACGCGGGCCCCAGCCACCCCCACGCCGCTCAGCAGCCCATTCCGTTCGAGATCAAGCAGGTGGCCCAGTGACCGCTCCTGAGGAATTCAACGAAGAAGCCGTCGCCGAGGAATTCGACGCTGTCGAGGTCGTCGAGGACGGCGAAGGCTACGACGAGGCCGAGGTCAGCGCGGAGAGCTTCGCGCCGATCGTGATCGACCGCCCGGTGCAGACCGTCGGCCGTCGTAAGGAAGCCGTCGTCCGCGTGCGCATGCTGCCGGGCTCCGGCAACTTCGTGCTCAACGGCCGCACCATCGAGGACTACTTCCCGAACAAGGTGCACCAGCAGCTGGTCAAGTCGCCGCTGGTGACCGTCGAGCGGACCGAGTCCTTCGACATCCACGCCCGCCTGGTGGGCGGCGGCCCGTCGGGACAGGCCGGCGCCCTGCGTCTGGCCATCGCCCGCGCGCTGATCGAGGTCACCCCGGACGATCGCCCCGCGCTGAAGCGGGCCGGCTTCCTGACTCGTGACCCGCGTGCCACCGAGCGCAAGAAGTACGGCCTCAAGAAGGCCCGTAAGGCTCCGCAGTACTCGAAGCGCTGATTTTGGCCTCGTCGTCCGCCGCCATCCGGCACCCTTGGAGGTGCCGGGGGCACAACGGTCGACGGGCAGCTGTACGAGAGCAGGCTTCCAGCAACGGCTGGTTGCCTGCTCTCGTGCTGTATCACCGTGTGGCGTCTGCGCCTTCGCCGGTCGCGTACGCCGCCGTCTCCGGACCGCCGGCGCGCGCCGCCGCGGATCCACGATGAGGGGCTGAGGTATGGGACGTTTGTTCGGCACCGACGGAATCCGTGGGCTGGCCAACGAGTCGTTGAGTCCGGAACTGGCCATGCGAGTTTCGGGTGCGGCCGCACAGATCTTGAGTCGAGGCAAGCAGCGACCGCTGGCGGTGCTCGGGCGCGATTCCCGGGCCAGCGGGGAGATGCTGGAGGCCGCGGTGACCGCGGGCCTGACCGCGACCGGGGTGAACGTGCTCCAGGTCGGCGTGCTGCCGACCCCCGCCGTCGCGTACCTGACCGGTTTGTACGACGCGTGCTTCGGCGTGATGATCTCCGCCTCGCACAACCCCATGCCGGACAACGGCATCAAGATTTTCGCCGCGGGCGGGCACAAGCTCGACGACGCGATCGAGGACCGGATCGAGGCCCTGATCACCGAGGACCTGGTGGTGCGCCCGACCGGGGCGAGCATCGGCCGGGTGGTCAACGCGGTCGGCGCGCGCGATCACGGGCCCGCGGTGCCCGATCAGTACAGCCTGGCCGGTACGCACGAGCGCTATGTCGAGCATCTGGTGGCGGCGACGGCGCAGGATCTGTCCGGGCTGACCGTCGTGCTCGACTGCGCGCACGGCGCCGCGTCCGAGGTCGGACCCGCCGCGTTCCGCGCGGCCGGGGCGACGGTGATCTCGATCAACGCCGAACCCGACGGCCTCAACATCAATGACGGTTGCGGTTCAACGCATTTGGACTCGGTCCAGCAGGCGGTGCGCGAGCACGGGGCCGATCTCGGCTTGGCGCTCGACGGTGACGCCGACCGCTGCCTCGCGGTCGACGCCGCGGGCCGGATCGTCGACGGGGACGCCATCCTCGCGGTGCTCGCACTGGCCATGCACGAGGCAGGCGAGCTCGCACAGCAGACCCTGGTCGGTACCGTGATGAGCAATCTGGGCCTGCACATCGCGATGCGCGCGGCCGGAATCGCGTTGCGCACCACCGCGGTCGGCGACCGGTACGTGCTGGAGGAACTGCGGCGCGGCGGCTACACCCTCGGCGGCGAACAGTCCGGGCACGTGATCTTCCCGCAGTTCGGCACCACCGGCGACGGCATTCTCACCGGCCTGAAACTAATGGCCAGGATGGCCACCACGCGGCGCAGCCTCGCCGAGCTGGCCGCCGTATTGCACACCGTGCCACAGGTTTTGGTGAACGTGCCGGTCAGTGACAAGTCGCTGGTCGCGACGGCGCCGGAGGTGCGGGAGGCGGTGCAGGAGGCCGAGCGCATTCTCGGCGACTCCGGCCGAGTGCTGCTGCGCCCCAGCGGAACCGAGGAGCTGGTCCGCGTCATGGTGGAAGCCACCGACCCGGCCCAGGCCAGGCAACTCGCCGACGATCTCGCCAAGCGGGTCGCCTCGGTCTGACCCGCTCGCTCAGGTGGTTTCGGTGAGCTTGCCGGAATCCATGTGCCAGCGGCGGGTCGCCTGGATGGTGTCGAGCATCCGGCGGTCGTGCGTGACCAGCAGCAGTGTGCCGGTGAAGGATTCGACCGCCTGCTCCAACTGTTCGATGGCGGGCAGGTCCAGGTGGTTGGTCGGCTCGTCCAGTACGAGCAGATTCACCCCGCGGGCCTGCAGCAGGGCGAGCGCGGCGCGGGTGCGTTCACCGGGCGAAAGAGTTTCGCAGGGGCGCAACGCATGTGCGCCGCGCAGACCGAACTTGGCCAGCAGCGTGCGGACTTCGGCGTCGGGCCAATCCGGCATCTGCGCGCCGAACGTGTCGGCCAGCGACACGGTGCCGCGGAACAAGCCGCGGGCCTGATCCACCTCGCCGATCTCGACGCCGGCACCGAGCGTCGCGCTGCCCGTGTCCGGCTCGATCTTTCCGAGCAACAACGCGAGCAGCGTGGATTTACCGGACCCGTTCGCGCCGGTCAACACGATCCGGTCGGCCCAATCGACCTGGGTGGTGACCGGGCCGAGCGTGAAATCGCCCCGGGTGAGCGTCGCGTCGGACAGCGTCGCCACCACCGAGCCGCTGCGCGGCGCGGCCGCGATGGTCATCTGCAACTCCCACTCCTTGCGCGGCTCCTCGACCACGTCGAGCCGTTCGATCCGGCGTTGCGTCTGCCTGGCCTTCGCCGCCTGCTTCTCGGTGGATTCGGCGCGCATCTTGCGGCCCGCCTTGTCCGAATCGACCTTCTTGGGATCGCGTGCCTTCCGACGGGCATTGCGCACACCGTGTTCGAGCCAGTTGCGCTGCATCTGCGCCCGCGCTTCCAAGCCCGCCTTGGTGTCCGCGTACTCGTCGTACGCCTCGCGCGCGTGCCTGCGGGCGATCTCGCGTTCGGCCAGATAGGCCTCGTAGCCGCCGTCGTAGGAACCGACCTGCTGCTGTGCCAGATCCAGCTCGACCACCCGATTCACGGTGCGCGCCAAGAACTCCCGGTCATGACTGATCACCACCAGCGGCACCCGCACACCCGCGACGAACTGCTCGAGCCGGGCCAGGCCGTCCAGGTCCAGATCGTTGGTCGGCTCGTCCAGCAGCAGAATGTCGAAGCGCGACAACAACACCGACGCCAGCCCCGCCCGCGCGGCCTGGCCGCCCGACAAGCCCGTCATCGGGGTTTCGAGGTCGTTCGCCAGGCTGACGGTCAAACCGAGATCGGCCGCCACCTCGTCGGCGCGCTGCTCCAGATCCGCGCCGCCGAGCGCGAGCCAGCGCTCTAGTGCGTCCGAATACGTCGTCGCCGCCTCGTCGCCGCCGTCGGCCAGGCGTTCGGCGGCCTCGTCCATGGCGAGCTGTGCGGTGGTGACTCCGGTTCGGCGACCGAGGAATTGGCGCACCGTCTCACCGGACACCCGCTCGGGTTCCTGCGCGAGATAGCCGATGGTCGCGTCGGGCGGGCTCACCGTGATGCTGCCGGTGGGTGTGCGCCGCTCCGCCAGCATGCGCAGCAACGTCGACTTGCCCGCGCCGTTCACGCCGACCAAGCCGATCACGTCGCCCGGGGCCAGGGTGAGATCCAGATCCTCGAAGAGGACACGTTCGCCGTGCCCGGCCGAGAGGCCGCGTGCGTGCAGAGTGGTACTCACGACTCCGCCTCGCTGGCGCTCGGCTCCGTCGCGCGCACAGGCACGCTGTGTTCTCGGTTCGCTCGCTGGCGCTCGTTCACGACTCCGCCTCGCTGGCGCTCGGCTCCGTCGCGCGCACAGGCACGCTGTGTTCTCGGTGGCGCTCGTTCACGACTGCATTCTGCCGTGTGGGGGCCGGGCGGCCCGCATCGGTGCTCTCGGGGTTGCACCCTGAGCCGGGCGGTGCGGAAATCAGGGTCGGGATCGGTCGCCGGAGCGATGTGCCGACGGGCCGGAATCGGCAGAGTGGAGGTCGAAGAGAACACCGCCAGAGAGGGAAGACCATGACCGCACCTACCCGCCGTTTCACCCGCTCGACCCACGACAAGTGGATCGCGGGCGTCTGTGGTGGCATCGCCGAATACCTGGGCTGGAACGCCAACGTCGTGCGCCTGCTCTTTGTGATCTCGTGCCTGCTGCCGGGCCCGCAGTTCATCATCTACCTGGTGTTGTGGCTGCTGATGCCGAAGAAGTGAGGCCGGTGGGGGCTGCGTCGGACTCCCGCGGATGTCAGTATGGAGCGATGACGTTGTTCGCGGACCATCGCGGAAACCAACGCAGCGCACACCACGAGTCCTGCTGAGGAGTAGCAATGATCACCTCGGGCGAATTGCCGGGTCTGGACCTGCCCGGCATCGACGCGTCCTCATCGCTGGACGGCCTCGGTGCGGTCGAACTGCATCACCCCACCCAGGACATCGACGGCGACGGCACCCTCGACACCATCACCACCACCGGTGAGGAGGCGATGCAGGTCTGGACCGACTACGACCACGACGGCCTCGCCGACCACGTCACCGTGGTGGAAAAAGACGGCGACTACGCCGCCTGGGAGTTCCACCGGCATCCCGACGGCACGTCCGAGTGGGTGCGCACGGATCACGGGAAGATCGGGTCGTAGTTCCCGGTCGGATCAGGTTGTCCCGGCCCGGCTCGCCCATTAGATTTCCGCGTACGCCGTCCGGCGGGAATCGATGGAACCGAACGTCGGAGTGCCGCGTCGAAGAAGGTATGGACACCAGTCGGCGTCGGCACGGTATCGAAGCGCGAGTTCGGACGACGCGGGGACGAAGGGGGCACGATGGGCGGCAGCGTCACGGTGGATCCGGCTGTGCTGCAACAGATCGGGGCCAATCTGAAGTCCTCGGCGGCGGTCCTCGGCAACAAGGTGATCGACGCGCGGCGGCAGGATTTCGGCGCGGCGCAGGCAGGCCGGTCTTACGCCGCCGAGGGGGCCAAGGTGCACGACGGTTTGGCGCGCTTCGCGACCTGGTTGCAGAACTGGCAGGGGGCCGTCGACAAGACGGGTACTCAGATCACCACCAGCGCGACCACCTATGCGACCGTGGACGACGCGAACGTACGCAAGATCACGGCAGTCGGTGTCCAACTCACCTGACGGTTCGCAGGTGGCCGAGCAGCAGCGGCTCCGACGGGGACGAGTGACCAATGGTTGATTACCAGGCCGGCGACAGCGCGACGGTCCAGCAGATGCTGGATAACGGCGCCGAAGGTTTGATGTACTTCGAGAGCTATCTGCCGCGCTACAACACTGTCCACGACAAGTTCGGGTACGGGCGGGCGGATCTGCCCGAATACTCGACACTCTGCGCGCTGTTCGACGCCGAGCGTGAGATGGATCTGGACGCGCTCGGCCAGATCGCCGCCACGGTCAGCACAGTGAACGGCGAGGCCGGCACCGAACTGCACAAGCAGCAGGTCCAGCTGGCAGCGCTGCCCTCGGTGTGGCAGGGCGTGGCGGGGGATGCCGCACGCACCATGCTGGCGGAGCAGATCCGCCGGGCCGAGACCGATCGCGGCACCGCCATTGCCGTCGCGTCGACGCTGTCCGCGGCGGTGCCCGGCCTGCGCAGCGTGGTGAGGAGCAAAGCGGAGACCGTCGCGCGGTACTGGGACAAAGACAAGCCCGATATCGACAACACCGGCCGCAAGGCAATCGACCAATTCATCTACAACGCCGAGAACTACGCCGACTACGAGCTCGGCAGAGACGCCAAGAAGTGGTTGCAGGAGACGTTCGTTCCGCACGTCGACGGCACCGTCGACAACTTCCTGGCGCTGTGCAAGAAGACGGATTCGGATGTGCGCCGCATCTACGGTCAGCTCGCCGATGCGCTCGCGCAGTTGGACACCGGTCAGTATCCGGCGCCGGCCGATGCGCCCGCGCCTACGGAGCAGCCGAAAGGCACTGGTACTCCGGGCACTCCTGGAACACCGGGCACTCCTGGCACGCCGGGAACGCCCGGTACCCCTGGAACGCCGGGTACTCCTGGCACGCCGGGAACACCCGGTACCCCTGGAACACCAGGCACCCCGGGTACTCCTGGCACGCCGGGTACGCCGGGTACGCCCGGAACTCCGGGCACGACGCCTGCTTCCACTGTCCCGGCCGAGACCACGCCCGCTACGACGGCGCCGACCACGACGAAGATTCCCGTACTGGACGGTCTCGCCTCGCTCAGCCAGGTCACGAGTTCGTTGTCGCCGTTGACGTCTTCGCTCACCAGTGCGGTCACCTCCGGCCTCAGTTCGCTGACCAGTAGCCTCGCGACCGGTGTGGACGACGCGCTCGAGAACCTGCAATCGAGTCTGCAGACCACGCCGGTGGACCGGGACAACGACGGCAAGCCGGACCAGCCCGCAGCTGAATTCGATGTCGCCGGTAAGCATTTGAAGTTCGAGATGGGCGCGGACGGGTTGAAGCTCACCATGTCCGACGCGGACGGCAAGCCGCAGGAGTTCAGCCTGAAGCTGGATGAGCATGGGGTGCCGGTACTTTCGGTGAACGAGCCGAAAGCCGAAGGGGAGCCCGTGCCGTCCGACGAACCCGCATCCGACAAGCCGAAGGGTGAGCAGCCCGCGGGTGAGCAGCCGCCACCGGCCGCTGAGGTGCCGCAGTCCAAGGATCCGGCCGCCGCTCCTCGGTCCGAGGAGCCCGCGCCCGCCGCCCCGGACCAGGAAGCGCCTGCGCCGAAAGCGCCTGCGGCGGAGGAGAACAGCGGGCAACCAGGTCTGCCTTCCGGTGTGCCGCCTGCGCGCCGCGAGGAGGACGGTGAGCACAAGCCGAAACCGATGCCCGGCAGCCAAAACCCTGACGCGCCGTTCGACAGCGGAGCCGAACTGGCGGAGGCAGGGCCACTGTGAGCCGGCTCAGCAGTGACAGGTCGGTGGCGCGGTGAACCATGCCTACGAGATCGAATGCATCGTCGAGGAGAATCGGCGCGCGGTGCTCCGCCTGCAGGATGAATACGACGAGATGAAGCAACGCCTCAGCGACCGGGGTGGCCCGGAACTGCTAGCCGCGATCCAAGAAGCCGAAGCCCAAGCCGAGGAAGAACGGGCCCGGCAGGAAGAAGAGGCGCGCGAGCAACGGGAAGCAGTAGCCCGCTCCATCGCCGCCCGGCGCGCCAACCGCGACGTCGCCCCCGTAGACGCGGAAGACGAGGAAGCGGCCTTCTACCAGCGAAAGACCTGGCTGATCTGAGCCGCCCAACCCCCCGCCCCGCCCGGGCGTGTCGGGCCCCGGAGCGTGTCGGTCCGATTGCCGTGCGCGGGTCGGCGCCCGGTTGATGGCGGTGTTGGCGCATCCGCACAGAGGTTGTCGACGGACCGCCTGTGTGTCTCGCGGCGGGTCGAAGTGTGCGGTGTCGAGAAGGTCTGTGGGCGTGCAGTGTTCGGGCTGACGTGGGCGCTGTCGCTGTCGCCTTCGGCCGGGGGAGCGCGCCGATGATCACCAGCCGGCCGCGGCGCGTCAGGCTGTTGCCGTGTACGGGTCGGCGCTCGGTTGATGGCCGGTCGTCACAGAGGTTGTCGACGGCGCGGCGGTGTGTCGTGCGGCGTGTTGGTGTGTGAGGTGTCGAGAAGGTCTGTGACCATGCAGCCGGTCGGCCGATGCCACACTGCTGTTGGGTCTGGCGTCTCGCCGATGTCCCCTGCCCTGTCGCGGCGTGTCGAGCCGGTTGCTGTGCGCGGGTCAGCGCCGGGTTGATGGCGGTGTTGGCTGGTGTTCACAGAGGTTGGCGACGGAGTGCCGGTGTGTCGCGCGGCGAGTTGGTGTGTGAGGTGTCGAGAAGGTCTGTGGGCGTGCGTCGGCCAACGCCGACGCGCCCGCGTAGGCGCCTTGCTGCTTGGGTCCGGCGTCTCGGCGACGGCAGCTTGCCGCTGTTTGGTCCGGCCTCTGAGGGGCGCTGGCGGCGGAGGGTGGGTCAGCGGCGGAGCAGGGAGGCTAGTTGGCCGACCTTGAGTTTGGGGGCGGGGGCTTCTTCTTTGGCGTTGGGGTCGATTACGGCGGTGTGGGGGATGTCGGCGGCGGGGTCGGCGAAGACGCGGTAGGTCTTGTCCCCGGCCAGTTTGGCGAGCAGGTAGCCGGCGAGGAGGGCGCGGGTGGTGCGGGCGGTCTTCGATTCGTGTTTGCCCGCGCCGACGGCGGCCAGGACTCGGCGACCTTCGACGATGCCGTTGTGGGAGGCACCGTCGATGGCGCGCAACACCATGGGTCCGCCCCAGGTGGCGGCCAGGGGGAGCGCGTTGGAACTGACCGAGGCGATATCGGTGGCCCCGGCCAGGATGAGGGCGGGCGTGTCGATGTCGGCGCCGAGCTTCTCGGCGGCCGGGGCGGTCGGCGCGGGGAACAGCGCGGCGACGGCGGCGACCTGCCGCTGGTTCGCCGCGATGACGGCCGCGCCCGCGCCCATGCCGTGGCCGACCAGGGCGAGGCGTTCGGGATGCACGCTGATCGAGCCGTCCCCGAGCCGCACGCCGGTGCAGATGTCCAGGGTGGTCAGCAGGTCGGTGGCCAGGCCGAGGTGCGAGGGGATCGGCCCGCGCTCGGTGTCCGGGGCGGCGGCCACGATGCCCCAGGAGGCCAGGTGTTCGAGCAGAGTCCGGTAGTGCGCTACGCCGGTCAACCAGCCGTGACCGAACGCCACCGCGGGTAGGTTGAGTCCGGATTCCGGCGTGAACACCACCCCCGGCTGCCCGGCGATGGCCAGGTTGCCGCGCAGCACCCGATGGGGGCCGCGGCTGGTCAAGGTGCTCAGGAGCGATTTCACAGACGCCGACACGACGAGAACGTTATCCGATAAGTACTCTGGTGAGCCATGTGCGGAATCGTGGGGTACGTCGGATACCGGGACGCGCTCGGCGTTGTCGTTGACGCGTTGCGCCGCATGGAATATCGCGGCTACGACTCCGCGGGCGTGGCGATCGTCGACGGCACCGGCGCGTTGGCGGTGGAACGCAAGGCGGGCAAGCTGGCCAACCTGGAGGCCGAACTGGCCGAGGTCGGGGTGGCGCGGTTCGCGGGCACCACCGGCATGGGGCACACCCGCTGGGCTACCCACGGCGCGCCGACCGACCGTAACGCGCACCCGCATCGCGACCACAGCGGCAAGGTCGCCGTGGTGCACAACGGCATCATCGAGAACTTCGCCCCGCTGCGCCGCGAACTGGAGGACGCCGGGGTCGAACTGCGCAGCGACACCGACACCGAGGTCGCGGTGCACCTGATCGCGCAGGCTTACGCCGCGGGCCCGACGGCGGGCGATTTCGCGGCGAGCGCGCTCGCGGTGCTGCGCCGGTTGGAGGGCGCGTTCACGCTGGTCTTCACGCACGCGGACCATCCGGAGATGATCGTCGCGGCGCGCCGCTCGACCCCGCTGGTGGTCGGTGTCGGCAAGGGCGAAATGTTCATCGCCTCCGACGTCACGGCGTTCATCGAGCACACCCGCGAGGCGGTCGAACTCGGGCAGGACCAGGCGGTGGTGATCACCGCGGACACCTACACGGTCACCGATTTCGCGGGGACCGACGCGGTCGCGCGGACCCGCCCGTTCACGATCGACTGGGATCTGGCCGCCGCTGAAAAGGGTGGCCACGACTACTTCATGCTCAAGGAGATCGAGGAGCAGCCCGCGGGTGTCGCGGACACGCTGATCGGGCATTTCAGCCAGGATCAGGACGGTGCGGGCCGGATCGTGCTGGACGAGCAGCGCCTGGCCGATCAGGAACTGCGCGACTTCGACAAGGTGTTCGTCGTCGCCTGTGGCAGTTCGTACCACGCGGGCTTGCTCGCCAAGTACGCGATCGAGCACTGGACCAGGTTGCCCGTCGAGGTGGAGCTGGCCAGCGAATTCCGTTACCGGGACCCGGTGTTGGATCGTTCCACGCTGGTGGTGGCGATCTCGCAGTCGGGCGAGACCGCCGACACGCTCGAGGCGGTGCGGCACGCCAAGGAGCAGAAGGCCAGGGTGCTGGCGATCTGCAACACCAACGGCGCACAGATCCCGCGCGAGTCGGACGCCGTGCTGTACACCAGGACCGGTCCGGAAATCGGCGTCGCGTCGACGAAGGCGTTCCTGGCGCAGGTCACCGCGAACTATCTGGTCGGCTTGGCGCTGGCGCAGGCGCGGGGCACCAAGTACCCGGACGAGGTGGCTCGCGAGTTCGCCGAACTGGAAGCGATGCCGAAGCTGGTCGAGCGGGTACTGGCGACCGGTCCGCAGGTGCGGGCCATCGCGCGGGAGCTCGCTCATGTCCAGACGGTGCTCTTCCTGGGCCGCCACGTCGGTTACCCGGTGGCGCTGGAGGGTGCGCTGAAGCTCAAGGAACTGGCGTACATGCACGCCGAAGGCTTCGCGGCCGGTGAGCTCAAGCACGGTCCGATCGCGCTGATCGAGGACGGCCTGCCGGTGATCGTGGTGATGCCGTCGCCGAAGGGCCGCGCGGTGCTGCATTCCAAGCTGCTCAGCAATATCAGGGAGATCCAGGCGCGTGGCGCGCGCACCATCGTGATCGCGGAGGAGGGCGACGACACGGTGCGGCCGTTCGCCGATGACCTGATCGAGATCCCGTCCGCGCCGACGCTGTTCCAGCCGTTGCTGTCGACGGTCCCGTTGCAGATCTTCGCGGCCGAGGTGGCGCAGGCCCGCGGCTATGACGTGGACAAGCCGCGCAACCTGGCCAAGTCCGTCACGGTCGAGTAGTCGGGCAGCGCTGCGCCATTGGTCATGGCGACCCAGCACCGCCGCGTACGCCCGGCCGCCGGTGACCAATGAACGCCGCGCGGCCTCGCTGAAGCCGGAGAACCGACTGCGCTCCGAAACGGGCGGCAGGCCATGAGCGGATCCTCGTCGATGACCGCCGCACCATGTGGGTCGCTGGCAGCAACAACTTTCGCCAGGCTCGACGCAAATCCGGCGGCGACCACAGGTCGCCGCCGGATCTGATCGGACTCAGTTCGCCGGCACCAGCGCGGGGGCCGGTTCGCCAGCAGCCCGGCGTTCGAGCGCGCCCGACCAGACGGCCAGGCCGAGCGCGGTGACCACCAGCGCGACCCCGACCCAGTTCGGCGCGGTGTAGCCGAAGCCCGCGGCGATGACCAGGCCGCCGAGCCACGCTGCCACGGCATTGCCGAGGTTGAACGCGCCGATGTTGACCGCCGACGCCAAAGTCGGTGCGCCCGAAGCCTGGTCGAGGACGCGCTTCTGCAGCGGCGGCACGGTGGCGAAGCCGAGCGCGCCGATCAGCACGATCGTGATCGCGGCCGTGACCTTGTTGTGCGCGGTGAGGGTGAACAGCGCGAGCACCACAGCGAGTCCGCTCAGCGTGAGGTAGAGCATCGGCATCAGGTGCCGGTCGGCGAATTTGCCACCGATCAGGTTGCCCGCGCAGAAGCCGAGGCCGAACAGGACGAGCAGCCAGGTGACCGAGCTGTCCGCGAAACCGGTGACCTCGGTCATCATCGGGGCGAGGTAGGTGATCGCCGCGAACACCCCGCCGAACCCGAGCACCGTCATGGCCATCGCGAGCAGCACCTGCGGATTGCGGAACACGGCGAGCTCGGTGCGCAGCCGGGCGTCCTGCGGTGCGGGCTGCTCGGGCACCAGCAAAGCGACGCCGAGCAGCCCGACGAGTCCGACCAGCGCGACGATCAGGAAGGTGAGCCGCCAGCCGAACTGCTGGCCGAGCAGGGTGCCGAAGGGCACGCCGACCATGGTGGCGACGGTGAGGCCGGTGAACATGATCGCGATGGCGCCCGCGCGCTTGTCGGGGCGGACCACGCTGCCCGCGACCACCGCGCCGATGCCGAAGAACGCGCCGTGCGCCAGCGAAGCGACGATCCGGCCGGTCAGCATCAGCCCGAAAGTCGGTGCGACGGCGGACAATACGTTGCCCGCGACCAGAAGCACGAGCATGCCGAGGAGCATGCGTTTGCGTGAGACGCGGGTGCCGAGCCCGGTCATCAGCGGCGCGCCGGCCACCACGCCGAGCGCGTATCCGGTGACCAGCAGGCCCGCGGTGGGGATGGACACCGCGTAGGTGTCCGCGATGTCGGGCAGCAGTCCGACGACCACGAATTCGGTGGTGCCGATTCCGAAGGCCCCGAGGGTCAGGGCGAGGAGTGCGAGCGGCATGGGCGAGAGCCTCCACGTGATATTGCGCTTGAGCCTTACGGGCGTCAACAATAATTGCAAACGCGTGATAATTGCAAGCGCGGGCTATTGCGAACGTCATCTATCCTGGAAGGACACTCCCTACGCGGAAGGACGATCATGACCGCGGATGCCGCCCTGACCGGCTTGGCCGATGGCTGGTACGCACTGTCGCTGCTGCACGATCGGATCGAGGCGCACATCGAACGCGCCCTGCAATCCGGCCACGACCTGAGCGTCCGCGAGTACTCGCTGCTGGTGGTGTTGAGCAGGCAGCACGACGGTCCCGGCGGTCACCTACGGATGAACCAGGTCGCGGAGGCGGTGGTGCTGAGTCAGAGTGCGACGACCCGGCTGGTCACCCGCCTGGAAGACCGTGGCCTGCTCCAGCGCTACCTGTGCCCCGACGATCGCCGCGGCATCTACACCGACGTCACCCCGCCCGGTCTCGCGCTGCTGGACCGGGCGCGCCCGACCCACGACGACGCGCTCGCCAGTGCACTCGGCCAAGCGGCGGCGGACCCGGAGCTGGCCCCGCTGGTGGCTGCGGTCGAGGCGCTCAACACGACGTCGGCTCGTAGTCCGCGCACCCGCGCCTACCGCCCGGTCTGACGCGCGTATGTTCCGCTCGCCGCCGGCGAGAGCCGGCGTCGAGCGGGACTGCGCCTACTGCGCTGGGGTGTGCGCTATTGGGGCGTGTCTTACTGCACGGTGACGGCGCCGCGCATTTCCGGGGCAGGGAGCAGAGATAGCGGTAGGTCCCCGGCGCGGTGAAGGTGTAGCTCCAGTCGCCTTTGTCGATGATCGGGCTGTTGAGGCCCATCGCCTTGTCGCCGATGCCTTGCACGGTGTGCGGGGCCTTGTCGGTGAAATGCCAGGTGACGGTGTCGCCGACCTTGACGGTCACCTCACCGGGCGCGAACTTCATGTCGCGCACATCGATGGTGACGGCGGCCGGTTTCGTATCGCCCGCAGGCTGGGTGGTGGTGGTCACCGGAGGCGCTGGCCGCTTCGTGCTCGTCGCGGCGGGGCCGGAATCGCCACCGCCGCAGCCCGCCACCAGCATCGCGGTCAGCACCGCCACTCCGGTGGCGACCTGCGTGGACCGTGCGCGACGCGTGGGCATTGGCATGATGGCCAAGCGTAGTCTGCTGACGTTGCGGGTCCGCGCGGCAGCCGTACCGAACAACCCAGTGGAGGATCGCTCATGTCCACGCAGCGGGGCTATTTCACCGCAGACGAAGTGCGCGCGGCGGAGGCCGAGCTGTTCACGCGCGTCCCGGACGGCGTGCCCATGCAGCGCGCGGCGTACGGGCTGGCCAAGGTCGTCGCGGCGGAGCTGCGGGCGCGCACCGGCGGGGTCGCCGGTCGTGCGGTGACCTTGCTCGTCGGCTCCGGCGACAATGGTGGCGACGCGCTGTGGGCCGGATCGATGCTGCGCCGTCGCGGTGTCGAAGTGGCGGCGGTGCTGTTGAACCCGGCGCGGGCGCACGCGAAAGGTCTTGCGGCACTGCGTAAGGCCGGTGGGCGGGTGCGCGCGGAGGTCGGCAGCCCAGACCTGGTGGTCGACGGCATCGTCGGGATCTCCGGCCGCGGGTCGTTGCGGCCCGGTGCCGCGGAACTGGTTGCGGGCCTGCGGGTTCCGATCGTCGCCGCGGACCTGCCGAGCGGCGTCGACCCGGATACCGGCGCGGTCACCGGCCCCGCCGTCCGCGCCGACGTCACGGTGGCGTTCGGCGCGTACAAGCCGGTGCATGTCCTGGCCGCGCCGTACTGCGGGCGAACGGAGCTGGTACCCATCGGGTTACGACTACCCGGGCCGAATCTGGCCGCGCTGGAACCGGGGTCGATCGGTGCGGACTGGCCGATACCGGCGGCGACCGACGACAAGTACACCCAGGGGGTGACCGGCATCTGCGCGGGCAGCGCGAGCTATCCGGGCGCGGCGGTGCTGTGCACGGGTGCGGCGGTCGCGGCGACCTCGGGCATGGTGCGCTATGCCGGCGCCGGCGCCGCCGATGTGCTCGCGAAGTTCCCCGAAGTGATTGCCACCCAGCAGGTCTCGGAAGTGGGCCGGGTGCAGTCGTGGGTGTTCGGCCCGGGCGCGGGCACCGACGCCGATGCCCGCAATCGTCTCGTCGAGATCCTCGCCACGGAGCTGCCGGTCGTCGTCGACGCCGACGGCCTCACCATGCTCGCCGCCGAACCCGAGCTGGTGCGTGCCCGCACCGCGCCGACGGTATTGACCCCGCACGCAGGCGAATTCGCGCGCCTCACCGGGCACGGAGTCGGGCCGGACCGGGTCGGTGCGGTCCGTTCGCTCGCCGAGGACTGGCAGGTCACCGTCCTGTTGAAGGGGCGCGCCACCCTCGTGGCCACTGCGGGCGCGCCGGTCCTGGTCAATGAGGCGGGCGCGTCCTGGGCCGCCACCGCGGGAGCCGGTGACGTCCTCTCCGGCATTCTCGGTGCGCTGCTCGCGGCAGGCCGCGATCCAGCCTGGTCGGCGGCCGCCGCCGCCCGGGTGCACGCGTTGGCGGCCAACCTCGCTGCCCAGGAGGGCCACTCGGTCGGCGCGCCGATCTCCGCGACACCCCTACTCGAGCACCTCCGTCCGGCGATCGGCACCTTGCGCGCCTTCGCCGACCGTGTCGTCTGACCCGCACCCGCCCGCCGTGATAGACCGTGCGGCGCGCTGTGCCCCCGACCACCTCCGTGCCCACCGACTCCACCAGGACATTCCCGGTCGATAGACTCTGGCAGAACACCGGTGACAACTTTCGGGAGCGCATGGGTAACTCGCCGGGCACGGTCTGACGGCACGGCCGCGGTCGCCGCCGGTTGCCGCGCCACCCAGGGTGGCACCCGAACTCCCGGAGAGGCGGAACAGTGCAAGTGGAGACGGTTGTCGATCTCGACGCCATCGCGCACAACGTGCGGATCCTGCGCGAACTCGCGGGCGACGCCGCCGTGATGGCGGTCGTCAAGGCCGACGGCTACAACCACGGCGCGGTCGAGGTCGGCAAGGCGGCGCTGGCCGCGGGAGCCGCCGAGCTAGGCGTCACCACGATCGCCGAGGCCGTCCAGCTGCGCGACGCGGGTATCACCGCGCCTATTCTGAGCTGGCTCAACAATTCTGCCGCCGATTACGCCGCGGCGATCCGCGCGGATATCGAGATCGGGGTGTCCTCGCTCGATCATCTGCGGGCAGTGGCCGCCGCGACCGAGCAGACCGGCCGGACGGCGACGGTCTCGCTCAAGGTCGACACCGGCCTCAACCGCAACGGGCTGTCACCGGTCGAATATCCGCAGGCCCTTGCGGAATTGCGGACGCTGGTCGACGCGCAGGCGATGCGGTTCCGGGCGCTGTTCTCCCACCTCGCGAATGCCGACGAACCCGCGCATCCGGTCAACGACATGCAGCGCGACCGTTTCCTGGAGGCGATCGCCGTCGCCAAGGAACACGGCCTGGAACCGGAACTGGTGCATCTGGCGAACTCGCCCGCCACGCTGACCCGCCCCGACCTCGCGTTCGACATGGTCCGCCCGGGCATCGCGATGTACGGGCACAGTCCCGTCGCTGAGGACTTCGGGCTGCGCCCGGCCATGACCTTCCAGGCGCGGGTCGCGCTGGTCAAGCAGGTCGCGGCGGGCGAGGGCGTCTCGTACGGGCACACCTGGTACGCCCCGCGCGACACCACGGTGGCGCTGATCCCGGTGGGCTATGCCGACGGCGTA
The DNA here is from genome assembly GCF_000710915.1 of Nocardia brasiliensis IFM 10847. Classification (GTDB taxonomy): domain Bacteria; phylum Actinomycetota; class Actinomycetes; order Mycobacteriales; family Mycobacteriaceae; genus Nocardia; species Nocardia brasiliensis_A. The sequence continues at coordinate 12,491 of NZ_BAUA01000213.1, read as the reverse complement.
TTCCGGCCGCTCAGTGGACGTTTCGAGGTGTGGCTGGGCGGTGCGCGCAGGCCGAACGTCGGACGGATCTGCATGGACCAGTTCGTAGTCGACCTCGGCGACAACGCCGCGAACGTCCGGGAGGGCGATACAGCCGTCCTGTTCGGCGGCGGTCCGGGCGAACCGCGCGCCCAGGAATGGGCGGATCTGCTCGGCACCATTCACTACGAGGTGGTGTGTTCGCCGCGCGGCCGGTCGGTTCGCCGCTATGTAGGCGGTGGCCGGTGAGCAGACGCCGGGTCACCGCGGTCCGCGGCGGTCTGGCCACTGCGGGCGTGATCGCCGCGCTGGCCGGGGCGCACGCCCTGCGCCGCGCCGGCGCCCGGGTGCTCTGGCCCGCCCGCCGGGACGAATATCGCGACGAGAACTTCGCGCTCATCGATGAGGATCGTGCGGGCAGTGTGCACACCGAGGACGGTGTGCGCTTGGCCACCCGCGAATGCGGCCCCGCGGACGCGCCGGTCACGGTGATCTTCGTGCACGGCTTCTGCAACACCATGGAGTCCTTTCACTTTCAACGCCGTGACCTCGAAAAGCGCTGGGGCGCACGGGCTCGGCTGGTGCTGTTCGATCTGCGCGGGCACGGCCGCTCCGGCAACTCGGCGACCGAGCGCTGCACCGTCTCCCAGCTCGGCCGCGACCTCGCCGCCGTGATCACGGCCACCGCGCCGACCGGCCCGGTGGTGCTGGTGGGTCATTCGCTGGGCGGGATGTCGGTGCTGGCGGCCGCGGCGCAGTTCCCGGAGTTGTTCGCGCGGCGGGTGGTCGGGATCGCGCTGCTGTCCACGGCGGCGGCCGAGGTCACCGCGGCCGGGATCACGCAGCTGCTGCGCAATCCCGCCATCGACGGCTTCCGGATGGCCGTGGCCGCCGCGCCCGCGCTGGTGCAGGCGGGCCGGACCACGGCGCGGCATGTGATCACGCCGATCCTGCACGTCAGCTCGTTCCACGGGCCGGTGAGCCCGACGCTGTCCCGGTTCACCACGATGATGATCGACGACACCCCGGTCGAGACCATCATGAAATTCCTGAAAGCCATCGAGTTGCACGACGAGTCGGCCGCGCTGCCCGCGCTGGCCCAGGTGCCGGTGCTGATCATCGGTGGCTCGCACGACCTGGTGATCCCGTTCCGCAACTCCCGCGCGCTCGCGCGAGAGTTGAAGGCCAGTGAGCTGATTCATCTGCGGGAGGCCGCGCACATGGCACATCTGCAATTCCCGGACATCGTCAACGACGCGCTCGATCGATTGCTGGTGCGCGCCGGCGTGCTCGAACCGCACCCGTCGGAGGTGACCAGTGGCTGATCGTCAGCAACGCACGCTGCCCACGGTGGCCGACACCGAGGCACTCGGCCGGGAACTGGCCGCCGGGCTCGGCGCCGGCGACCTGGTCGTGCTGGACGGGCCGCTCGGCGCGGGCAAGACGGCACTGACTCGCGGCATCGCGGCGGGGCTCGGTGTGCAGGGCAGGGTGAGTTCGCCCACCTTCATCATCGCGCGGCAGCATCGGGCAGGTGCGCAGGTAGGGGCGGTACCGCTGGTGCACGTGGACGCTTACCGGCTCGGCGGCGACCTCGACGAGTTGGACGCGCTGGACCTCGACACCGAGCTGCACCAGGCGGTGGTCGTGGTGGAGTGGGGCCGCGGCGTCGTGGAGCACCTGAGCGACCGGCATCTGTGGGTGCAGCTCTCGCGCGAACCTGATTCGGACGTGCGCACCGCCGAATGGGAATGGGTGGATTAACTACCTGGTAGCTCCGCACCGACGGCAGCTACCACCCGGTATCGTTGGGTCAATCATGCTGGTATTAAGTGTCGACACCGCGACACCCGCCGTGACCGCGGGATTGGTGGAACTGGAGCAGGCAGCACCGATCCAGACGCGCACGGTCGCCTCCCGTGTGCGGGTCGATCCGCGTGCGCATGCCGAGGTGCTCACGCCGCAGATCCTCGAATGTCTCACCGAGGCAGGCCGTTCCAGGACCGATCTCGCGGCGGTCGTGGTCGGCATCGGCCCCGGCCCGTTCACCGGACTGCGGGTCGGCATGGCGACCGCCGCGGCCTTCGGTGACGCGCTCGGGCTGCCGGTCTACGGGGTGTGCAGTCTCGACGCCATCGCCGCCGACGCCGCGGCGGACCTCACCCCCGAGAGCGAACTGCTCGTCGTCACCGACGCGCGCCGCCGCGAGGTCTACTGGGCGCGTTACCGCGACGGCGTGCGCGTCGCGGGACCGGAGGTGGCCAAGCCCGGCGAGGTCGATCTCGCACAGGCCACCGTGATCGCCGGATCCGCCTCGCACGTCGACTTCTTCGACCTACCGGTGCTGCCGGTGGAGACGCCCTCACCGGCCGGACTGGCCACGGTCGCCGCTGCCGCCGTGCTCGCGCGCGCGGTGCCCGACCCGCTGGTGCCGCTGTACCTGCGCAGGCCCGACGCCGTCGAGAAGAGCTACCGCACCCTCGACCGGACGGGAGCGTGAAACCGGTGGACATCCGGATCGAACCGATGGTCGCCACCGACATCGACCGCTGCGTCGAACTGGAACAGCTGCTGTTCCCGGAGGACGATCCCTGGCACGCGGTCGCGTTCCAGTCGGAACTGGCTGCGGCACACAATCGCTACATCACCGCGCGCGACGCCGACGGGCGAATGGTCGGCTACGCCGGCATCGCGCTGCTCGGTGACGACCGACACCCCGAAGCCGAGGTGCACACCATCGGCGTCGACCCGAACTGCCTGCGCGCCGGCATCGGCACCCGGCTGCTGGAAGCCCTGCTCGACGAGGCGGGCAAGCGCGGCGGACCGGTGTTCCTCGAGGTGCGCACCGACAACGATCCCGCGATCGCGTTGTACGCCAAGCACGGATTCCACATCATCGGCCTGCGCAAGAACTACTACCACCCCAGCGGCGCCGACGCCTACACCATGCGCAGGCCCGCGCTGAGCGCCCTGCCCCTGCCGGACGAGGTGCTCTCGTGATCATCATGGGCATCGAAAGCTCCTGCGACGAAACCGGAGTCGGCATCGTGCGCAGGCACGCCGACGGCAGCTGCGAACTGCTCGCCGACGAGGTCGCCTCCAGCGTGGATCAGCACGCCCGCTTCGGCGGTGTGGTGCCCGAGATCGCGTCCCGTGCGCACCTGGAAGCGATCGTCCCCGCTATGCGCCGGGCGCTCGCCGCGGCCGGTATCGCCAAGCCCGACGCGCTGGCCGTGACCATCGGCCCCGGGCTGGCGGGCGCGTTGCTGGTCGGCGTCGCGGCGGCGAAAGCCTATGCGGCGGCGTGGGATGTGCCGTTCTACGCGTTGAACCATCTCGGCGGGCACGTCGCGGTGGATACGCTGGAGCACGGTCCGATGCCGCCGTGTGTCGCGCTGCTCGTGTCCGGCGGGCACACCCACCTGCTGCACGTCACCGATCTGGCCGAACCGATCGTCGAGCTGGGCAGCACCGTCGACGATGCCGCGGGCGAGGCGTTCGACAAGGTCGCGCGGTTGCTCGGGCTCGGCTTTCCCGGCGGCCCGGCACTGGACGCCGCTGCCGCACAGGGTGATCCGGGCGCGATCGCCTTTCCGCGCGGCATGACCGGCCCGCGGGACGCCCGATACGATTTCTCCTTCTCCGGCCTGAAAACCGCTGTCGCCCGCTACGTCGAGGCAGCGCAGCGCAGCGGCCTGACCGCCGCCGATCTGCCCATCCCGAATATCGCCGCGTCGTTCCAGGAAGCGGTCGCCGACGTGCTCACCATGAAGGCGGTCCGTGCCGCACAGGACGTCGGCGTCGACACCCTGGTGCTCGGCGGCGGCGCCACCGCCAATTCCCGGATCCGCTCGATGGCCGAAGACCGTTGCGCCGCCGCCGGATTGACCCTCCGCGTGCCCAAACCCCGCCTGTGCACCGACAATGGCGTGATGATCGCCGCCCTCGGCGCCCACGTGATCGCCGGCGGCGCACCCCCCTCCGCCCTCACCGTAGCCACCGACCCCGGCCTCCCGGTCTCGGTAAGCCGCGTCCCCTAACCCGCCCGCACCCCTTCCGGCCCCGGGCGAACCCGGTTCAGTCCGAGTAGCCCGGCTTCTCGGTTCCGCCGATGTGGGCGGAGCCGGAGTTCGAGCGGGGGATGACCGGCAGTTGGGATTGGGCGGGGGCCTGGCGTTGACCGGTGGGCGGAACCTGGGTCGGTGTGGGGGCGGCTCCGGGCTTGGGTTTGTCCTGCCCTGAGGAACCGCCCGGGGGCGTGGTGGGGTTGCCGAACAGCGGGCCGAGCAGCTCGGGGAACGGGATGACCGGGAGGTTCGGGTCCGGCCGCAGGGTGGGCGGGCTGGGCGGCGGGGCCGAGGACGGGGCCGGCGTGCTCGACGGCTGTCCGCGGTCCTGGGTGATCGAGGGCAGGTTGCCGTCGCTCGGCCGGTTGGTGCTCTCCTGGGTACGCCCACCGGTGGCACCGGTCGGCGGGACGACGCTCACCGGCGCGGGCGGCAGCTGGGACGCGCTGCTGGTGGTGCCCGCGGGGGAGACCTCGTCGTCGGAGGTGGGCGCGAACGTCTTCACGCCGTAGCCGATGATCAGCCCGACCACGACGATGGCACCGGCGAGCGTGCCGACCACCTTGGTGAACGTGCCGACCGGCGCGTCACTGCTGAGCGCGGCCAGCGGGATCACCGAAGGCTGGACCGAATCGGCAACCAGCGCGGCGCCTTTCGCGATCACGGCATCGGGATCTTCCACGGTGAACACCGGCACGTCGAGCTGGTGGGCGAGGGTGTCCACGACGGCGGGGATATTGGCGCCGCCGCCGATCACGGCCACCGCTTCGGGGAACTTGGGCGCCCGGGCGAACACCGCGGCCGCGAAGACGGCGGTCTCGCGGAGCAGGTCGGCGATGAGCTCTTCGAAGTCGGCCCTGGTCAGCTTGAGCGGCTGCCCGGCGACATGGTCGATGGTGACGGCGGGCGCGATGGACAGATGCTCCTTGGCCGCGCGGCCGCGGTTGGTCAGCATGCCGCGGTTGGGCCGGGTGCCGCGCCGCGCGTAGTGCAGATCGACCAGATGGTGGTAGATCAGGTCATCGATGGCGTTGCCGCTGATCGCGCCGGTGCGCTCGGACCGCAGCACCGTGCCGTCGGCCTGGTCGGCCACGGTGACGGTGAGCCCGCTCGCGCCGAGGTCGACGATGGCGACCGTCTCGTAGCGATCGAGCAGGCCGGTGTGCCGGAGATAGGTGAGTGCCGCGGTGCCCTCGGGTACCAGGCGCAGTTCGCGCTGCTTGCCGGTGGCCGAGCGGATCGCCTGCGCCTGCTCCTTGGTCCGATAGGCGACGGCGACGCTGGTGGGCGGCCTGCTGGTCGGCGATTCGAGGTTGCGCGGGCTCGCGCCGGCGAACCGGGCGCCGACGGGGTAGTCCACGTCGTGGGCCAGCTGGGTGGTCGGCAGCTGGGTGGTCATCAACTCGATCGAGGAGGCGACCAGGTCGCCGAGATCGGAATGCGCCGCGTCGGCGGAGACGACCCGGTAATCGAAGCTCTGCGCCCCGTTCGAGGCGGTGGCGACCAGTGCCGAGCACACGACCTCGGACCCGGCGGAGATGCCGAGGGATGTTCGCATGTTCATTCACCTCCCTTCGAGCGGATGGTCATGTGCGGCTGGGGTATTCGCTCTCGTAAGCAACTCGTTGTCGCCGACCATCTCGTTGGACTGCCGAATCGTCGTGGTCGACGCACGGTTCGGACTCCGAAATCCGGTCGGTCCCGTTGTCCGGTTGGGTCGCGGGGACCGGCGGTGGATCACGTGTGGCTAGCTCTCTGGTGCAGCTCTCGATGAGACGTAGTTCTGGTGACGCTGGGTGTTCCTCGGTGCCGGGTGTTCGCGGGCTCCGGGGCGTCGGTGCCGTGGAACTGCTCGGTGCCGCTGAACTGTTCGGTGCCGCTGAGGTATTCGGTGAAGCCGAGTGCCGTGACGACGTGCCTGCTGTTGACGACCCCTGGTCTCCGACGGCACTGGTTCGAGACGAACACAGTGGTCGGACAGCGACCGTCGTCAATAGTGTCACAATCCGTTATCCGAACGTTACAGTTTTCCGGATCTATTTGGAACCCCCGCGAGCGTGCGTTGGGCGTGTCGCGACCGCCTGGGCTGCACGGTGTTCCGAAATTGGCACCGCCCGGCCTTGAGCGCTGGCACTCTCATGTATAGAGTGCTAGTCGGCACTGCGTGACGTGCCCGGCCGGACTTCCGTCCGCTCGGTGCGCTGTGCTTGTGCCAGGCAGTTTCGACTACTGAGCAGGGGTCCCGGCACCCGCGACGACGGGGCTGTGCGCAGGGTCGGCTACCGCTTGCGACTGTTTGCAGGTCGCTCGAAAGAACCTGTGACCGATACAGATACCGATGGTCCGGAACAACAGTTCCGGTAATCCCCTGAAAGTGGAGGGCTCAACGTGGCGAGCGTGAACATCAAGCCGCTCGAGGACAAGATCCTCGTCCAGGCCAACGAGGCCGAGACGACGACGGCCTCCGGCCTGGTCATCCCCGACACGGCGAAGGAAAAGCCGCAGGAGGGCACCGTCATCGCCGTCGGCGAAGGCCGCGTCACCGACAAGGGTGACCGCATCCCGGTCGACGTCAAGGAAGGTGACACCGTCATCTACAGCAAGTACGGCGGCACCGAGATCAAGTACCAGGGCGAGGAATACCTCATCCTGTCGGCGCGCGACGTGCTGGCCGTCGTCACCAAGTGACCGCGCTCCGCGCGGTGGTGACGGTCCGCTGCCACCCGACCGCCCGGATCTAGTCGTGCCACTGCCCCGGTTCCGCTGAGCGGGGCCGGGGCAGTGTCATCTCAAGCCCTGGAATCCAAGGAATAGGACTTATGGCAAAGCAGATCGAGTTCGACGAGCGCGCTCGCCGGGCTCTGGAACGCGGTGTCGACAAGCTCGCCGATGCCGTCAAGGTCACCCTGGGCCCGCGTGGCCGCCACGTCGTGCTCGCGAAGGCCTTCGGCGGCCCGACCGTGACCAACGACGGTGTCACCATCGCGCGCGAGATCGACCTCGAGGACCCGTTCGAGAATCTCGGCGCGCAGCTGGTCAAGAGCGTCGCCACCAAGACCAACGATGTGGCGGGCGACGGCACCACCACCGCCACCGTGCTGGCCCAGGCGCTGGTCCGGGCCGGCCTGAAGAACGTCGCCGCGGGCGCGAACCCGATCGCGCTCGGCGCGGGCATCGCCAAGGCCGCCGACGCGGTCGCCGAGGCGCTGCTGGCCGCGGCCACCCCGGTGTCCGGCGAGAAGGCCATCGCACAGGTCGCCACGGTCTCCTCGCGGGACGAGGAGATCGGCGAGATGGTCGGCAAGGCGCTGACCGTCGTCGGCAAGGACGGCGTCGTCACCGTCGAGGAGTCCTCGACGCTGCAGACCGAGCTGGTCGTCACCGAGGGCGTGCAGTTCGACAAGGGCTACCTGTCGCCGTACTTCGTCACCGACGTCGACGCCCAGCAGGCCGTGCTGGAGGACGCCTACATCCTGCTGCACCGGGAGAAGGTCAGCTCGCTGCCCGACTTCCTGCCGCTGCTGGAGAAGATCGCCGAATCCGGTAAGCCGGTGCTGATCATCGCCGAGGACGTCGAGGGCGAGGCGCTGTCCACCCTGGTGGTCAACTCGATCCGCAAGACGATCAAGGCCGTCGCGGTGAAGGCGCCGTTCTTCGGTGACCGGCGCAAGGCGTTCCTGGACGACCTGGCCGTGGTCACCGCGGGCACCGTGATCAACCCGGACCTGGGCATCACGTTGCGCGAGGCCGGTCTGGACGTGCTGGGCAAGGCGCGCCGCGTCGTCGTCAGCAAGGACGACACCACCATCATCGATGGTGCGGGTACCGCCGAGGACATTTCGGCGCGCAGCGCGCAGCTGCGGCGGGAGATCGAGGCCACCGACTCCGACTGGGATCGCGAGAAGCTCGAGGAGCGGCTGGCCAAGCTGTCCGGCGGCGTCGCGGTGATCAAGGTCGGCGCGGCCACCGAGACGGCGCTCAAGGAGCGCAAGTACCGGGTCGAGGACGCGGTCAGCGCGGCCAAGGCGGCGGTCGAGGAGGGCATCGTGCCCGGCGGCGGCTCCGCGCTGGTGCAGGCGGCGGCCAAGCTCGGTGACCTGCGCGACTCGCTGTCCGGTGACGAGGCGGTCGGCGTCGAGGCGGTGCGGACCGCGTTGTCGGCTCCGCTGTTCTGGATCGCCACCAACGCGGGCGTGGACGGTTCCGTGGTGGTCAGCAAGGTCGCCGAGGGCAAGGACGGTTTCAACGCCGCCACCCTCAGCTACGGCGACCTGGTGACCGACGGTGTCGTCGACCCGGTGAAGGTGACCCGCTCGGCCGTCGTGAACGCGGCGTCGGTGGCGCGGATGATCCTGACCACCGAGAGCGCGGTCGTGGACAAGCCCGCCGAAGAGGCGCCGGAGCACAACCACCACGGGCACAGCCACTGAGCTGACCCTGGCGCAGAACCAGAGAAGGCCCTCGGACATCGTCCGGGGGCCTTCGTTTTATGTGCCGAGTGGCTGCTATGAGTTCAAGAGGCTACGGGCGGCTGTTCGGCCGCGATGGCGGCGAGCAACCGACTCCGCAACGCTGCGGGCGGTTGGCTGGCCGTAGCAGTGGCGAGCGTCGCGAGGGCCTCGCGCGTCCGCCGGATCTCGGTGATGAACTCCGCACGTAGCGCGGGGTCCTCGGTGTCGAGCAGTTCCTGCACCTCATGGTGGTCTTCGTCGTCGATCGATCCGAGCGCGACGGTGTGCGCGAGATCGACCTGGCGTTCGTTCATCTCACGTCACCCCCAAACTTCTTTTGAGTCGTGTCAATCCGTCCCGAATTCGGGACTTAACGGTCGGTAACCCTACGCCAAGGTAGTGGGCTACCTCCGCATAGGTTCGCCCGCCGTAGTAGGCGAGCGAGATGGCTTCTCGCTGGGTCTCGGTCAAGGTTGCGAGACCGTCCAGGACGGCCTGCTGTTCGAGCCTTCGCTCTACCTCTTCGGTCACTTCGTCGAATTCGTTACCGAGCACCCGGATGCCGTAGGCGACCTCGCGTTGGGTGTGCGCCTGCTCGGCGCGTACCCGGTCGACGGCTCGCCGATGCGCCAGCGTCATCAACCACGTCACGGCCGAGCCCTTGTCGGGGTCGAAGCTGGCGGCGGTGCGCCAAACCTGTAGATAGACCTCTTGGGTCGTCTCCTCGGCGTATCCGGGGTCGTGTAGGACGCGCAGCACCAGACCGAAGACGCGCGCGGACGTCCGGTCGTATAGCTCGGCGAAGGCTTCCTGGTCGGCTTGGCCGCACTTGTCCAGCAATGCGGCGAGCTCGATACTTTCGGCGGCGCGGGCCGTAACCGCAGAATCCACACCGGGTGGGAAGGCATCTCTTCGGAACGAGTCGCCCTCTGCGGCCGGCTGCCGCGTTGTCACAACGCTCCATTCTGTGTCATCGGTCACCACCGTAGCGGGCCGCTATGACCTCCCTTCGACTGGGGTGTCGGCAAACCGACTGTGGCCCAGCGACTTTGCGGAAAACTTCGACACGCCGGAGCATCTCGCGCTGAGACACGCCGTGACACGCCGAAATCAACTGCGAAACGCAGGGCTCGTCAGGTTATTTGGCTTCTGGCCTTTGGCGCCGGCGGCGCTGCGGTGGTGACCGCATATCGCCTGCCGGTTGTTTGCTAGGGATTCGGCGCGCCGCGCCACATGGATGGGAAAATTTTTGGATCAGACCGCCATGCGGCGGCGATTGCGCCGGGCGTGCATCTCGCGTTCGGTTTCGGACATGCCACCCCAGATGCCGTAGGGCTCGCTGACTTTGAGGGCATGGCTGCGGCACTGCATCAGCACCGGGCAGGCCCGGCAGATCTCTTTGGCGCGCATCTCACGCGCGGTACGGGCGCGGCCACGTTCGCCGTCGGGGTGGAAGAACACGGCGGAGTCCTGCCCACGGCAGGACCCTCGCATCTGCCAATCCCAGACATCGGCGTTCGGCCCGGGGAGGTGGGTGGGCATGGGCATGGTGAACTCCTCGTGGTGCGAGCTCGTCAGCGTTGTCGAGCAGTTGTTCTGCAAAGTTGTAGGCCACGGCGCTGTGTCGGCGAGTGCCCCTGTGCTGCCCGTTGCGGTCGCTGCAATTTCGCGCGGCGCCGACTGTGGCGATGAGCTACGTTAGGTCCAGCCGCGAAATTCCGTCAATAGTTCGGCGCAGCAGTTTTCCAAATCTTAGGCTGCGAAATTTAACCTCTGAGCTGTTTACTTTTCGCATTGGTTCCGGCGATACTGATCGGTTGACCAGAGGCGCATCGGTCGCTGCTGCCCTCGATCTGGACTCATTTTCGCAGGTAGAGTGCGTTTTTTGGAGATCTGAACCGTTCAGAGCTGGCGATGACCGGTGTGGGGGCGGTCACGATGGCGTCCGGCCCCCGGTGCGGCGTGTGGTGTCGAGATGGCGAAAACGGGGCGTCCAGGTAAATTGCGCGAAACGCCTGTGAATAATGATCACGGCCACCTCGGGATTACGGCGATGAGATTTACCTGACGGAAACATGACATAGTCGTCGTAAATGCTGTGCGGTAGCCGGTTGGTTGTTTGCGGTCTTTCTCCCGGTCACTGCGCTGGGTGCGCCCGGTATACAGTTCGGCGGTGTTCGTGCCTGCTCCGCTCGGAGATCCCCGTATCGAGGTCCTCGCCGACGGTGCGTTCGGCGCCCGTCCGGGCCTCGCCGCTGCCGAGTTGCCGACCGCGCCCGGTGCGCTCGCTTCGTGGTATCGAGCGGTGATTCTCGGCGGGCAGGGATGTTATGCGGCGGCGCGCGCGGAATTACGAATTATCGGCGGCGCGAGCACGGATCCGGTGTTGCTTTCGCTGGCCGCGAGCACCACGGGGTCGCTGCTGCGCCAGCTCGGCTGGCACGCCCGCGCCGCCGCCCACGACGGTCGCGCGGCCGCACTGGTCTCGGCACGATCGCTCGGGGACCTGGCGGACCCCGTGCACTCTCGCTTCCCCGCCGCCGAAGCGATCTGCGACGCACTGACCGGTCTCGCCGCGGACGCGCTCGGCACCGGCCGCCTGGCGCTGTCCTGGCGGCTGTTGCAACGGGTGGACGAACTGCTGCCCGGCGGGGAGCTCGGCTGGCGTCCAGCCCTGCGCAGGCACTGGGTCGGCGCCGAAACGGCGCTTGCCGCAGGCCTTGTCGAGCCGGCACGGCGCAGCGCGGCCGCCGGGCTCGAGCTCGCCGAGGACAGCCCCTCGGTGCGGCATCGGGTCAAGTCCCGCCTCCTGGTCGCCGCTGCCGCCGCGGCGGCCGGCGATCACGACCGGTCTCGCGAACTCGCCGAACAGGTCGGTGCGCAGTGCCGCGAACACGGCCTGCTGCCGCTGCGCTGGGCGAGTGCGATGCTGCGCGCCGGCCTGTCCGTCCCGGGCGCCGCCGCCGAGGCGCAGGACTGCGCGGCGACCATCGTCCGACGTGGCGGGCGGTTCCGCCCGATGACCGCGGGATGAGGTTCGCGCCGGGCGGCCGCGGGGCCGCGCGCATTTCGTGCGCGCATGCGCTCCCAGTTGCCTTGTTCCGCGCGCTGTATCGCTATTGTTAGTTCCGTTCCGCCGCTTCGGTGGAAGCACCGGTCAACACCGACCGTGCCACTTGTAACGCCAGGAATCTCTCTGACGATGACGAACACGGGCGAAGAGTTGGACCTCGCCGTCGCTGCCGCTGCGCAGGGCGACAGATCCGCTTTAGCTCAGGTACTGGAGATGATCCGCCCGCTGGTGGTGCGCTACTGCCGCGCGCGGATCGGAGCCGCGGAGCGTGGGCAGCTCTCCGCGGACGACGTTGCGCAGGAGGTCTGTTTGGCCGTGATGACCGCCTTGCCCAGGTATCAAGACCAGGGCAGGCCCTTCATGGCCTTCGTTTACGGAATCGCTTCGCACAAGGTCGCCGACGCCCATCGCAACGCCGCCCGTAACAAGGCGGAGGCGATGGCCGAAGTACCAGATGTCATATCCACCGACCATGGTCCGGAACAACGCGCTCTCGAATCGGAGACGAGCAGGCAGATGAACCGTCTGCTCGCGACGCTCCCCGAGAAACACCGAGAGATCTTGATCCTGCGATTGGTCATGGGTTTGTCAGCCGAAGAAACCGCAGTCGCCATGGGCAGTACGGCGGGCGCGATACGAGTGGCTCAGCACAGGGCACTCGCGAAACTCAAGTCTCAAGTGGCGAGGGCAGGTGAAATGTATGGCTAGGGATGGCGGGCGCGGTCGGGGCGACTGGAAAGCGCGGCTTGGATCGCGAAACAGCGGTCCCTACGCCGACGCGTCAGGGGACACCGGCCCGGTCGACATCGCCGCGGTACGCCGCGACGATGTGCTGATCGATGCCATCGCAAGCGATGGCCAGGTGCGCACCGACAGCGCGGA
>NZ_BAUA01000214.1 GCF_000710915.1 Nocardia brasiliensis IFM 10847 | reverse complement strand
ATACGTCCATGTCGAAAGCTGGTCGGTAGTTGGGGAACACACAGCCTTGCTTGAACCCGGTGTTGGTGCGCATCGTTTTATCGCAGCGCAGCGTGTTCATGTCGAACCAGACCTTGCCTGTATCGCTGTAGGAAGCGTCGAAGTTGCCGAATTTGACTTCCAGTCGTGTACCACGGGTATCGACCGCGCCGTCGTTCATCGGCTGTTCGTCGAACCACATCTGCACTGTCAAACTGCCGCCTTGGGGCACCAAAGTGCCCTGCTTCGGACCGGCATAGCGTGAGTTGTTCTTGTCGAAGTTCGCGCCGCTGACCTTGTATAAAAACACCGGCTTTCCCACCTCGCCTGTGGCGGTGCCGAACTCGAACTTGAACTCCTCGACGAATCCGCCGGCTTTGTGCGAGCTGCGCAGACCTGCGGTGACGGTGACGGGGATCGTGGACACGGTCTGGCCCCGGATGTATTTGATCGGTTCCTGATACCTCAGGCACCCGAACTTCCGCCCGCCTCGCCATTGCATGTCGGCCGGGACGTTGAAACAGCGTGGATCGATGACGGCATCGGAGGTGTCAATGCTGGACAGCGTCGGTTCCTCCAGGTCGGCCAGATCCCATCCGACGCAGTTCGGTTCGCAGCTCTCCTTCCCACCCGCGGGCCCCGACACCAGTTGAACACCTTGATTGGCCGATGTGCCCGCCCGCGAGTCCGCGGCGAAGCCGGCCACGGTCGTCGGAGTCGGCCCGTCGACGTTCGGTGCGATCTCTCCGTCGTCTACGACAGCGGCATCGGCGATCTGTTGTGTGGGCCAGCTCATGAGGCCGTACTCGAACTGCTGGCGGCTGTTGGATCCGTTGACGATCTGGTCGGCAGTGGGGTAACCCCAACTGCCCTGTTCGTACCCGGAAAATGCCCATTTATTGAGGATTCCGCCGCTCACCGGATGGGGACCGAACTGCGGAGTCCAGTAGATGACGCCGCGCTCGAATCGGTTGAACCGTCCCGCCCCGTCCGGCGTCCCGGTCTCGTCGGAGGTGGGGTAGCCGAGATAC
>NZ_BAUA01000215.1 GCF_000710915.1 Nocardia brasiliensis IFM 10847 | reverse complement strand
GGGGTCGGGCACCTGCTTCTTCAGATGGTGCAGCGCCACGAACTTCAGCAGAAAGTTCCAGCGGGGGTGGAAGTAACCGTAGACCGGCGCCTCGTGCAGCCAGAAGGCGAAGTTGCGGTAGATCTTCATGAGGCCGGGGAAGGCCTTGAACATGCGCTGTTCGACGTTGCTGACCGGACGGTCCATCTTCGGCATCACCCAGTGCGCGGACCGCTGGAACACCTCGACATGGGCTGCGGTACCGGCGATCTGGGGCGCCAGCTGCACGCCGCTGGAGCCGGTGCCGATCACCGCGACCCGCTTGCCGGTCAGGTCCACCGAGTGATCCCACTGCGCGGAATGGAAAACCGGCCCGGTGAAGCTCTCCCGCCCCTTGAACTCCGGGATGTTCGGCACGTGCAGCGCGCCGTGCGCGGCGACCACGGCCCGGGGCCGATACTCCTCCCCGTCGGCGGTGCGGACCACCCACCGGTCCGTGGCGGCATCGAATTCATAGGACACCGCCTCGGAGCGGAAGCGGATATAGGGCTCGATCCCGTAGTCTTTGACGACTCGTTTGATGTAGTCGAGGATTTCCGGCTGCGGAGCATACATTCGGCTCCAACCGGTATGCGGCGCAAAGGAGTACGAGTACATCATCGACATGATGTCGCAACCGCAGCCCGGATAGGTGTTCTCGCGCCATACTCCGCCCACGCCGTCGGCCTTCTCGAGGATGACGAAATCGCGCTCGCCCGCCTCCAGCAGCTTGATCGCCATCGCGACACCGGCGAATCCGGTGCCGACGATGAGAACATTCGGGGACGCCGTGCTCACCTGATCGTTCGATGCCATGGTTCACCTTTACTTGACTGAGAGGCGCGTCCGGGTGAGGGACCTGCGCGGTCGACTTTCCGACGGTGGGCCGACCCTCGGAATGCGCACTGCCACCGAATGATTCGGCGGCGGGAATTGACCGATTACACCACAGTGCACCGCCCGCCGCACGCCGAATCGCGTGCGCGATGCCACGGGCTGCGTTCGGCGCCCTCCGTCGTGAATCATGGTGTGCTGATTGGTGTTCGGATCGTCGTGGTGAGATCCGTCGCGTGCAGCAGGGATTTCGCGTGCTGCCACAACCGGACCAGGGTCTGCTCGTCCGGGACGTCGGTCCCGCGTGCGGTCGGCTCGCCCGCCGCCTCGGCACCGTCGGCGAGCCTGCGCGCGGCGAGCACCAATTCGGCGACCATTCGGATATGTTCCTGTTCGTCTTCGATGACGGTGTTCTCGATCAGTTCGTCGACCGGCGTCGGCAGCGGCAGGACGTATCTGGCGACGATTTCGGCCGCATCGTGGATTTCCATTCGCCTGCGGTGCAATCGTTCCTGCGGTGAGACATTCCAGCTGTCTGCGCGTTTGAGCCGGAAAACGACCTGCGGCGCGGCGGCGGTGAGGTCGCGCCAGATCGGGTACACCCGGCGCGCGGCGCGCGATTCTCGATCGAGCCGCAGCAACTGCACGATCGCCTGCGCCGAGGACGGGACATACACCATGACCAGGGCGGCGAACACGAACAACCCGGGCTCGCCCGAGGTGAATCCGTCGGCGACGAGTTCGAAGATACTGTGCGTGAACGCATTGCCCACGCCGATGGCATCCGCCGCCGCGGCGATCGCCATCAAAAAGACGGGCAGTGAGCTGGCGACACCGAAGCAGACGAGGGCGGCGACGGTGAATCGTTCCCACAGTGTGTTCGTCCGCCACACCGTGCCGCGGACCTTCAAGACGTAGTAGTACCCGGAAACGATCACGGGCAGGGCCGAATACAGTCCGATGTAGATGCCGAAACGCCAGCCGCCGTATTCGGCGATGGACGTCAGGCCGTGGGCCCGGGCAGGCGCACTGAGCGCGAGGAATATCAAGCCGATCGCGGCGGAAAGACCCAGCACGACCTTGAACTGGGTGCGGTAGCGGACCGGGCCGTTCTCGTGCAGCAGCGCCATCCCGAGGCCGAAGGCCCAGGCGGTCACCGTCAGCCAGTGCCAGGCGTCGAACACCGTGGGCAGGCCGCCGGGGACGACCTTCGCCACCTGCCGCGCGATGACCGGTTCACGCAGCAGCGCCGCCGCGGCGTCGAAGCCGAGCAGGGTGTTGATCAAGCGGCCGAACAGCGTCGTGTGCAGGGTCGACGCCAGCCGGATCAGGGTGATGGCGACGATGAACACCGTTGCCGAGATGGTGATCCAGGGCGACAGGTGGGTGTTCGGCCACATGCGTCACAACTCTCTCAACATCGGGTCGCGGCGCGGTCCGACGGTCCGCGCGCGGAAGCTGATCAGGGTCGCCAGCAGCTCGGCTTCGTATTCTTCGACCGAGGCGTAGCTCGAGGCGCCGCGGGCGGCGCGGACCATGGACAGGTCGATGGCGTCGTTCAACGCGACCTCACTGGTCAGCGTCTTCCATTCGACCGAGGACAGCGAGGTGTCCTGGCCGTGGCCGAGCAGCATGTGGCTGACCTCGTGCAGGGCCACGTGCAATTCGACCGCCGGGTCCGAGGACTGCCTGAGGAAGATCACGTCGTAGTCCTTGCAGGCCAGCCACAGTCCGCACAGTCCCACCGGTGCGGTGGGCGGCAGCAGCAACCGCACGATGCGCCGCCCGCGCGTGCGTTCGACGCACGCGATGAACTCCTCGATGGTCCAGTCCGTCGGCAACTCGAGACTGTCGACCAGCGCTTGCAGGCGAGCCCGCGTCGAGGTCTTGCCGCGAGTGGGCTTCCACGTGAGGGTGGAGGCCTTGCGCCGGAACAGTTTCAACATGTCACTTGCCTCCTCGTTCGAGTGAGGCGATCCGCGCCAGTGAGGTCCGACCCGTCGGCATTACCGCTGGTAAGAGCTGCTGCGTCGAGGCCGGTGGAATGCAGATCGTATGCGTTCACGATTTCCTCCCCCGAGCACCTGGAGATCCCACCTTGTTATCGCGCACCACAGCGGCATCGTTGCCACCGGCACGATATTGTTCGTCGAAGTCGTCCGTTTCAACGGGAGTGCGACGTCGTCCATCGTCCCGGATGCCTTCAGCGGACCGGCATGTCGACACACATCGACTCACCATCGTCGACTTGCCGGGCTGGCATATACCCTACCTGTCACCCGGGCTTCGCGTAGCTGTAATTCCGCGGCCAGAAGTTCCAGATTGTCACTTTGACCTGGGCCGATATGGGTCAACAGTAACGCAAGATTCGGCATCGGCGCCGTCGGAGGGACGCGATCGGTCCTGGTGGTACGGGCGGCGGCGCCACGACCTCGGGCGGCAGGGCAGGGTGCAGGGGAGTTTTCGCCGGACCACGAAACAACGCGATGCCGACCGGTTTTCACCAGGCGGCCGGGTGCGTGGTCCGGCGGCCGCCGGAACCGTTGCGCGCGTAGGCGATACCGGGCGATCGTATCCGTGGTTCGCCGAAATACTTTATTTTTCAACCGATGTCGCGTCACGCGACCCGCATGGACGGTCCCCGATCCGCATCCTCGGGTCGTCCGGCATGTCTCGAGGGTGCGTACGTCCATGACCCGTTGCTTCGGCGGCTAGGTCTGCGGATGGTCGTCTCGGTCGGACTCGCGCCCAGGCTGTGCGGGTTCGGCCGTGTTCTGTAGCGCCTGTAACAGGCGATCGATCGCGGTCTTCGGGAAGACCAGCTGATAGCCCTCGGTGTGGCTGCGTGCGCGTTTCAACTCGATGCCGAGCCGGTCTAGTTCGGTCACGAGGTCCACGACCGATCGATGCTTGCGGGCCAAGTTCTGCAACGCGTCCACGCCGCTTTCGACATCGTCGGGCACGACGGTCTCGGCGGTTTCATCCGCCGGGGAAGCCCC
Organism: Nocardia brasiliensis IFM 10847; assembly: GCF_000710915.1. Lineage (GTDB taxonomy): Bacteria > Actinomycetota > Actinomycetes > Mycobacteriales > Mycobacteriaceae > Nocardia > Nocardia brasiliensis_A. The sequence continues at coordinate 34,770 of NZ_BAUA01000215.1, read as the reverse complement.
GAGCGTGCCGCCGTGATGCAGTGCGGCAGTTGCGCTTCCGGCTGCCAGCCCCAGCGCCTCGAGCGCGCGGTTGTACTTCGCCTCCGTGGTGGCGCTTATCGTGTCGACTTGCCCGCTCTCGATCCGGGACTGAACATTTCGTGTAGGACCCCCGAGGTCATGGATGTGCTGGTGCGTGATCAGCTCATCGGGAAGATTTCGCTGCCGGAACGCCTTCAGCTGCCGTCCGAACCGCTGTCCAGCCGACTCGACTCTCGCACGGTTCACGGTCTCGCTGGCGCCCAACTCGTCGCCCATGGCAAGCACCATACCACTTGGCTGTGCAGGGCTGGTCATCATGCGCGTGCATGTCCTCTCATGTCCGGTCGCGAACGAGCACCTTAGCAAGATCATTGCCTGACGTCACGCAGGGGGTCGGGTTACACTACACGAGCGTGTGCATGACAGGGATCTTCGATGCACACGAATGCACACCGATGTGTTGACATGACTGCTTGTGGTCGATAAATTCTGACCATGGGTGCGGATCTGGGCACCGGGCGTGAGGTGGGCACAAATCATGTGGACGTTCAGCACGATCAGCACGACCCCTGATGATGTGCCGCCCTGTGCCTCCCAGCTCAACCGCCTCAGCGTCGATGTATCGCCGGCTGTCCGGCGTCCGAACGACTCGGTCCGACCGCCGAGGTCTCGTTCGGGGGGAGTAGGCACCGGCCGGGAGCTCCATGCCGTCCGGCGGTCCACCGAAAAGCTCTCGGCGGGTGGACATTTCGCATCGGCGGTCATGGTCCTCGAGGGGGGAACATGACCGCCGGCTCGATTTCGGCAAGTGACGGTCGGAAACTCGACGATCAAATCAGCCTGCTCGATCCCACCGCGTACCTGGAATCGAGGGCGTGGTGGGGCGTTTCGCGCAGGCGAAGCGCGAATGGTCGATACGGATCCTGATCGATCGGACGACACCAACTGTGCGGTTGTCTCGCCCGGTCGATAGACGTGTGGTTACAAAACGAAGGTAATGCGATGGATTCTGTGCACAGCTCATCGATCGAGACCGAGTCGACCGCTCACGAGGGCATAGCCGTCGTGGGAATCGGTTGCCGGTTCCCCGGACGGGTTTCCGACGTGGGTGATTTCTGGCAACTGCTGCTCGGTGAGCAGGACGCCGTCCGTGAGGTTCCGGAGAACCGCTGGTCCGGCGCGGCGTTCTACGATCGGGACGCGGCGCGGCCGGGTCACCTGCGCACCAGGGCGGGCGGCTACCTCGAGGACGTCACGTCCTTCGATGCGCACTTCTTCGGCATCACGCCGCACGAGGCGGCGCGGATCGACCCGCAGCAACGCCTCTTTCTGGAGACCACCTGGGAGGCGCTGCAGGACGCGGGCATCGTGCCGGAAAGTATCGCGGGCACGAAAACCGCTGTCTACGCGGGTGTTTCGGGACACGACTACGGCATCATCCAGCTCAACCCGGAGAACCGCTACCTCATCGGCGGCCACACGATGACCGGCGTCACGAATTGCATTGTGGCGAATCGTGTTTCGTACCTGCTCGATCTGCGCGGCCCGAGTATGACGGTCGATACCGCCTGCTCTTCCTCGTTGATCGCGATCCACCTCGCGTGCCGCAGCATCCGCTCGGGCGAGGCGTCGATGGCGATCGTCGGCGGCGTCAGCACACTGCTCATTCCCGAGGCGACCATCGGCTTCAGCCAGGGCACCTTCCTCTCGCCGGAGGGGCGATCCAAATCCTTCAGCGAATCGGCCGACGGCTATGTGCGCAGCGAGGGTTCGGGCACCATCATCCTCAAACCGCTGTCCGCGGCGCTCGCCGACGGTGACCGCGTCTACGCGGTGATCCGGGGCAGTGCGACGAATCAGGACGGCCGCACCAACGGCATCTCCGTGCCGAGCGAGGAAGCCCAGGCGCAGATGATCGCGGACGCCTGTCGCGACGCGGGCGTGGCGCCGGCCGATATCGGCTACGTCGAAGCACACGGGACCGGTACCTCCGTCGGTGACCCGATCGAGGCGCGCGCTCTCGGAAAGGCGTTGGCGCCGGGGCGCAACGGGCACGGCCCGTGCATCGTCGGCGCGGTGAAATCGAACCTGGGCCACCTGGAGTCGGCGGCGGGCATCGCCGGCGTCATCAAGGCGTGCCTGGTGCTCACCAACGGTGAGATTCCGGCGAACCTGCATGCCGAAGTGCCGAATTCGACCATCCCGTTCGACGAGCTGGGCCTGCAGCTGGCGCAGTCCCGCCAGCCGTGGCCGGGCGACCGGCCACGACTGGCCGGCGTCAACTCCTTCGGGTTCGGCGGCTCGAATGCCCACGTCATCCTCGAGGGGCCGCCGCAGGTCGCGGGAAACGCGTTGCCGGACAAGGCGAACGGGCAGGCGACCACCGTCGAGACGCAGGAGCCGGTGGTGTTCGCGCTCAGCGCGAAGACGAAGGACGCGCTGCGGGCCTACGCCGAGAGTTACACGGAATACCTGGAGGAGCCGCCCGCCGCGGCGAGCCTGCCGGTCATCGCGGCCACTCAGGCGCAGACTCGGGCGCACTACGATCATCGGCTCGCCGTGGTGTGCGCCTCGACCGACGAACTGCGCGACGCGCTGCGTGAGGTCGCCCGTGGTGCGACACCGGAAACCGTGCGCACCGGTGTGAAAGCACCTGCGGCACAGCAGATCGCGTTCGTCTTCTCCGGCCAGGGCCCGCAGTGGTGGGGCATGGCGCGCGAACTGCTGGCGCAGAACGAGGTGTTCCGGCAGACCGTGCAGCGCGTCGACGCGGAACTGAGCAAATACGCCGACTGGACCGTGTCCGAGGAACTCGGGCGCGACGAAGCCGACAGCCGGATCGGCGAGACGTTCATCGCCCAGCCCGCGGTGTTCGCGGTGCAGGTGGGCCTGGCGGCCGTGTGGCAGAGCTGGGGCATCGTGCCCGCCGCGGTGGTCGGCCACAGCATCGGCGAAGTCGCTGCCGCCTACGTGTCGGGCGGGCTGTCGTTCGAGGACGCGGTGCGAGTCATCTTCCACCGCAGCCGGGTGCAGCAGCAGGCGTCGGGCAAGGGCAAGATGCTCGCCGTCGGTCTGCCGCTGAGCGAGGTGGAGGAGCGGGTCGCCGGATATCGCGGCCGGGTCGCCATCGCCGCGCTCAACGGCCCGCAATCGGTGGCGCTGGCCGGCGATCCCGACGCGCTCGAGGAGATCGAGCGCGAGCTCGGCGCGGAGAAGATCTTCGCCAGGATGCTCCAGGTCAGCGTGGCCTTCCACAGCCACCACATGGATCCGCTGCACGACGAGCTGCTCTCCTCGCTCGAGGGGCTCACCTCGGGTCCGGCGACGGTGCCGATGTATTCCACGGTCACCTCCGAGATCGTGCCGACCGGCGGGCTCGACGCCGAATACTGGTGGCAGAACGTGCGCGAGCCCGTGCGGTTCGCGCCCACCATCGATCGCCTCATCGAGGATCAGCACCTGGCGTTCGTGGAGCTGGGTCCGCACCCGATCCACGCGACGGCCATCGGCGAGCTGCTCGAACAGCGGCACGCCGAGGGCATCGCCGTCCCGTCGCTGCATCGCAAGCAGAGCGATCGGGCCACCCTGCTGTCCTCGCTCGCCGCGCTCTACACGGCCGGTTTCGAGCCGTCGTGGGCGGCCCTGTTCGACGGGGTATCCGCCCGGGTGCAGGTGCCGTTCTACCCGTGGCAGCGTGAAACGTATTGGCTGGAAACGCCTTCCGCGCGTGAGCGGCGCTTCCCGGCGCTGCATCATCCGCTGGTGGGCGAGGTCGGCCGGGTCGCGGACGAACCGGACAAGCACGTCTGGGAGATCGTGCTCGATCCGGATCGCTTCCCCTGGCTCGACGACCACCGGGTCCAAGGTCCCATCGTCTTCCCCGGTGCGGCATATCTGGACATGGTGCTCGGCTGTGCCGAGGACGCGTTCGGCGCCGGCCGGTACTCGCTGGAGAACGTCGAGTTCCGGCGCGCGCTGTTCGTCTTCGACGATCGTCCCGCGCCCGTCGTCCAGGTGGTGCTGACGCCGTCGCTGGACTACTCCGTGTACAGCAGGCAGGACGGTGACAAGGACTGGACCCTGCACTCGGTCGGAACGTTGCGTCGCGGCGCGCCCGACACCGAGCTGCCGGTGCCGTTCGCCGAACTCGACGCCGAATGCCCGCTCGAGATCGAGCCCGCCAAGGTCTTCGCCAAGCTCCGCAACAACGGTCTGATGCTGGGCCCCACGTTCAAGGCGATCACCAAACTCGGCTACGCCGACCTGAAGTCGCTCGGCCGCATCGACACCCCGGCCGCACTCGCGGACGAGGCGCCGCGCCACGCGATCCATCCGGCCGTGCTGGACTCCTGCTTCCAGTCGCTGTCCATCTCGATGGGCAACGACCCGAACAACGAGGACAAGACGCTCTACCTGCCCGTCGAGGTGAAGCGGCTCAGCTTCTACGCGAAGGCGAGCGGTCGCGTCTACTGCTACGGACGCGCCCAGGTCAGCGAGGACATCAACTACTGTTTCGGTGATCTCTGGATCGTGAACGAGGACGGTACGCTCGTCGCCGAACTCGAAGGCTTCCGGGGCAAGTCGATCACCACGACCGCCGAGGACAGCGACGCGCTGTTGCAGTGGCTCTACGAGTTCCGCTGGCACGAGTCGCCGGTGCGTACGAAGACTCGCATGCCCGCCGCACTGGCCGCGCCGTCCGCGCTCGACGCGGCGGTGGAGCCGCTGGTCGAGGAATTGCAGAACTGGTCGGTCAATCGCGAGTACCACGCGAGCACCGAGGCGGTGATGGACGCGTTGTGCATCGCGTTCGTGACCGAGGCCTTCTACCAGTTGGGCATGGAGTTCTCGGTGGGCCGCACGGTCACCCTCGACGAGCTCGCCGCCGAGATGCGGGTGCACGACAAGCACCGGCGCTACCTCGCCCGGTTGCTGGAACTGCTTGCGCGGCACGGTATCACCGAGCAGGACGGCGCCGCCTGGCGGCTGCTGACGGTCCCCGAGCGGGTCGACACCCGCGCGGAACTGGCCAGGTTGCAGGAGCTGCATCCCGAATGCGAGCCCGAACTGGCGGTGCTCGGCCGCTGTGGTACCGAGCTGGTAGCGGTGCTGCGCGACGACGTGAACCCCATCGAGCTGATCTTCCCCGAGGACGAATTCCAGTCGGTCGCAGATCTTTACGGCCCCTCGTTCTCCTTCGGCAAGGCCAATCGCATCGTCAGCAAGATCGTCGGCGAATGCGTGCGCGCCCTGCCCGGCGACCGGCCGATCCGGGTGCTGGAGATCGGTGCGGGCACCGGCGGCACCACCGGCTACGTCCTGCCGGAGCTGCCCGCGGACCGGGCCGAGTACGTGTATTCCGATGTCACACAGCTGTTCCTGGGCAAGGCGCGGCATCGCTTCGCCGAATTCGAGTTCGTGGACTATCGGGTGCTCGATATCGAGCACGATATCGAGGCCCAGGGCTTCGACGCGCACTACTACGACATCGTCGTGGCCTCGAATGTGGTGCACGCCACCGCGAGTCTGAGTGCCACGCTCGCCAACGTGCAGCGCCTGCTGACCGCACAGGGCATGCTGCTGGTCGTGGAGGCGACGGTGCCGCCGCACTGGGTCGACCTGACCTTCGGCATGACCGAGGGCTGGTGGGCGTTCAGCGATCACGACGTTCGGCCCGACTACCCGCTGATGGCGGAGTCGAAGTGGCGGGAGTTCCTGCCCAGCATCGGTTTCGAGAACGTGCAGATCTTCTCCGATATGGCGACACCGGAGCAGACCGGCAACTCGGTGATCCTGGCGCGCACCCCCGCGATCGACCTCGAACCGCATCAGCCGCGGATCGAACAGGGCTCCTGGGTCGTGCTCGCGGACGAAGACGGGGTCGGCGATCGCTACATCGCGCTGCTCACCGAGGGCGGCGCGGCCGGTGTCGTGGTCACCCGCGGCACGGAGTTCGACGAGATCGACGCGAACACCTTCCGGGTGCGGCCGAACAGCAGCGAAGACCTGCGGCGGGTGCTCGAGCAGGTGCGTGCGCAGGCCGGCGAGATCGCCGGCGTGCTGCACCTGTGGAACCTGGACTACGCGGGCGCCGAACTGACCACCGAGTTGCTGCCCGCCGTCGAAACCGAAGGCGCCTACAGCGTGATCGCGCTGGCGCAGGCGGTCGAGGAACTGGATTGGGAGCAGGCGCCGCGGTTGTGGGTGGCGACCTCCGGTGCGCAGGTAATCGAGCGCGCAGAGCAGGTCGCACTCACTCAGGTGCCCAGCTGGGGCATCCTGCGTGTGCTGTTGAGCGAGCACAGCAGCCTGCGGGCGAAGATCTTCGACTTCGACCCGGCGGCCGCGGCGCCGCAGCGCGCCGCGCAGCTCTTCCAGGAGCTGCTGCACGTGGACGCGGCGGACGAGGAGATCGCCTTCCGCGGCGAGACCCGGTTCATCGACCGGCTCGAACATGTGTCGCTCGCCGAATTCGAGGCCTCGGTCGCGACGCCGGCCCGGATCTCGGACCCGACTCCGTTCGCCCTGTCGGTGCCGGCCGATCCCGAGATCGAACAGCTGCGTTACGAGCGGCAGGCGGTGCCGGTGCTCGGCGCCGGTGAGGTGGCCATCCGGCCGCTGGCCACCGGCCTCAACTTCCGCGACATCATGCTCTCGCTCGGCATGCTCTCCGACGGTGCGACTTTCGGCGGGTTCTACGAGAAGAACCTCGGCGTCGAGTGCGCCGGTGTGATCACCGAGGTCGGGCCCGGGGTGGACGGGTTCGCACCCGGCGACCGGGTGATCGCCTTCGCCCGTGGCTGCTTCGGTTCGCTGGTGGTCGCCGACGTCCGGCGGGTCTACCAGGCGCCGTCGCGGCTGTCCGACGCCGAGGCCGCGACGCTGCCGATGGCCTACCTGACGGCGTGGTACGCGCTGGTCGAGGTGGGCAGGCTGCGCAAGGGGCAGCGGGTGCTCGTGCACGCCGCGGCCGGCGGTGTCGGCCTCGCCGCGGTGCACATCGCCCGCTCGCTCGGGGCGACCGTGCTGGCCACCGCGGGCAGCGAGGAGAAGCGGGAGTACCTGCGGGCCTTGGGTATCGAAGCGGTGTTCGACTCGCGCTCGCTCGCCTTCGCGGACGAGATCCGGGAGCGCTACGACGGCATCGACGTCGTGCTGAATTCCCTGCAGGGTGAGACGATTCCGAAGAGCCTCGAGTTGCTGCGGCCGCGCGGCCGGTTCCTCGAGATCGGCAAGAAGGACATCTACGACAACTACAAGCTCGGCCTGAAGCCGTTCGGCAACAACCTGAGCTACGCGGCGATCGATATCGACCGGCTGCTGCTGGAAGATCCCGAACTGTGCCGCGAGGCGATGGTGGAGGTGTTGCAGCGCATCGCCGCGGACACGCTGCCCGCGCTGCCGCACACCGCCTTCGGCGCGGTCGAAGTGGCCTCGGCATTCCGGTTCATGGCCTCGGCCAAGCAGATCGGCAAGGTCGTCGTCGAATTCGACGCGGACACCGAGGTGCTCGTGCATCCGACGGTGACCGGCGACCATGCCTTCGACGCCGACGGCGCCTACCTGATCACCGGCGGTTACTCCGGTTTCGGTCTGCGCACCGCAGAGTGGCTGGTCGAGAACGGGGCACGCACAGTGGTGCTGGTCGGCCGCCGAGCCCAGATCGACGAAGAGAACGCGGCGCCGATCGAGCAGATGCGGGCCAAGGGCGTCAACGTGGTGCTCGAGCGGGCCGACGTGTCGATCGAGGCCGACGTGATCGGCCTGCTGGAACGGATCGCGGAGCTGCCGCCGTTGCGCGGGATCTACCACGCCGCGATGGTGCTCGCGGACGGTCCGCTGGCCGGCATGACCGACGGAGCAGTTCCTGCGGACGGTGCAGCCCAAGGTGGACGGCGCCTGGCACCTGCACAACCACACCCGCGAGCTGGAACTCGACGCATTCGTCATGTACTCGTCGATGAGCTGGAACGTCGGCACCCCCGGCCAAGCGAATTACGCTGCGGCCAACGGGTTCCTGGAAGCGCTCGCCAAGCATCGGCGCGCGCACGGCCTGCCCGCCCTGACCGTCAACTGGGGTGCGCTCGCCGAGGTCGGCTTCGTCGCGCGCACCAAGCTCGACACCCTGGCCCGGCTCGGGTGGACACCGATCATCCCGGACCACGCCCTCGATTTCATCGGACGGTGCCTGGCCCAGGGTGTCACGAGCACCAGCGTTTTCGGCGTCAACTGGTCGAAGATGAACCAGGTCATGCCGATCATCCGGAGCTCGCCGCGGTTGGCGCATCTCGCGCTTGCCGAAAGCGCGGGCGTGACCGCGAGCGGTGGCACCGAGGGGCTGCGCGCCGAACTGCTCGAGCTCGAAGAGTCCGCGCGTCAGCCGCGGCTGATCGAGGCGCTCTCGCAACAGATCTCGCGGATCTTCGACATGCCGATCGACCGGCTCGCCCACGACGTGGCCCTGACCGACCTCGGCATGGACTCGCTGATGGCCGGGCAGATCCGCAACGCGCTGGCCAAGCATCTCGACATCGATTTCCCGACCATGGGTCTGATGCGGGGCCCGACGCTGGTCGAGCTCACCGACGAGGTGCTCGCCCAGGTCTTCGGTGAGGCCAACGGTGTGCTGCCGGTCGCGTCGGAAAGCGCGGGCACGCAACGCTGGATCCACACGGTGAAGGGACGGTCGAGTACCGCGTCGCTGCGGGTGTTCGCGATGCCGTTCGTCGGCGGTGGCGCCTCGGTGTTCACGCCGTGGCCGAACTTCCTGCCGGACACGGTGGAAGTGGTGGGCATTCAGTATCCAGGCCGCGAGGACCGGGTGAACGAGGTCCCGTTCGACTCCATGCCCGCCTTCATCGAGGAACTGGCCGATGCGATGCTGCCGCACCTGGATCGGACCTTCGCGATCTACGGGCACAGCATGGGTAGCCTGCTGGCCTACGAGCTCACCAAATATCTGGAACAGCAGTACGCCGAGGTGCCGCTGAAACTCATCATCGGCGGGTGGCCGTCGCCGGCGCTGGTCGAAAGCTATGTGCGAAACCTCAAGCACATTCGCGACGGCTTCGACATGGACCGCGAAACGGACAGCCGGGTGCTGGAAGTGCTGCGCGACAACGATCTGCTGAACATTCCGGTCGAGGACGAGGCTTCGGTGAAGCCGATGATGCCCGCGGTCCGGGCGGATCTGAAGATGCTCGGCGACTACCGATTCGAACACGGTGTGGTGTTGCGGGCGCCGATCACGGTGCTGCGCGGTTCCGAGGACCCCCTGTTCGAGGCCGACCAACTGCAGGGCTGGGAAAAGCTCACCAGCGGCAGGTTCTCGCTCACCACGGTCCCGGGCGGGCATCTGTTCATCCAGAATCCCAGCGCGCAGGTGATGCGGACGATCGCCGACGAACTGTCCGCCGAGGACCACTACCCCAGCTTCACCAGTCTCATGGATGGGCACTGAGCAGCTGCTCGAACGGAGAAAAGCGATGAAACCGATTGACCGATACGACGTAGTGATCTGTGGCGGCGGGCTTGCGGGGCTCACTCTGTCGCGGCAGCTCAAGCGGACGATGCCCGAACTGTCGGTGCTGGTGCTGGAGCGCACCGGCGGCGATATCCCCGACGGCGCGTACAAGGTGGGGGAGGCGACCGTCGAAGGCGGCGCGCACTACTTCACCGAACAGCTCGGCCTCACCGGCTATTTCAACAAGCACCACCTGCACAAGCTCGGACTGCGCCTGTTCTTCGGCGACCAGCACGGCCCGTTCGAGGCACGGCCGGAGATCGGCGCACGCCGGTTCGCCCGGGTGCCTTCGTACCAGATCGACCGCGGCATCTTCGAGCGCGATCTGCGCCGGGGCGCAAAGGATCTCGGCATCGACCTGATCGAACAGGCCAAGGTCGTCGATGTGGATCTGGCGCAGGGCGACGACGATCACGTCATCACCTACGAGGTGGCCGGCGGGGAGGAGCGCTCGGTCCGGGCGCGCTTCGTCGCCGACGCCTCGGGCCGCGGCAAGCTGATCCAACGCAAGCTGGGCCTCGGCGCGCCGAGCCCGCACAAGATCAACGCGGCCTGGTGGCGGTTGCGCGGCGAGTACGACGTAGAGGAGATGGCGGGGCCGACCAGCCCCACCTGGCGTCCGAAAACCCAAGAGCGCCGGTGGTTCTCGACCAACCACCTGATGGGCACCGGCTACTGGGTGTGGATGATTCCGCTGTCGTCCGGGAACACCAGCATCGGCATCGTCACCGACGAGCGCTACCACCCGTTCCGGACCTACTCGACCGAAACCAAAGCACGGCAGTGGATCGCCGAGCACGAGCCGACGCTGGCGAAGTTCACCGAACAGGCCGAGTTGCTCGACTTCCTGGTGCTGCGCAACGCGAGCTACAGCTCCACGCAAGCGTTTTCGCACAACCGCTGGGCCTGTGTCGGTGAGGCGGCGGTCTTCCTGGACGCGTTCTACAGCCCGGGCTCGGACTACATCGCCTACACCAACACGATCACGACCCGGCTCATCGAGCTCGACCGCAAGGGCAGGCTGACCGAGGACGTCGCCCAGTCCTACAACCGGTTGCTGCTCGAGGATCTGTGGCCGAACTACCTGCAGATGTACCACGACAACTACAGCATCTTCGGGCACGCGCCCGCCATGTTCACCAAGGTGATGTGGGATACCTCGTTCTACTGGGCGCTGCCCTCGCAGATGCTCTTCCGCGGCTTGCTCACCAGCCCGGACGCCGCGGCGGAGTTCCATCCGATCGCGTCGCGGTTCTTCGGCATCCAGTCGCGCATGCAGGCGAACTTCCGGGCTTTCGCGGCGCAGGCGCCACAGCCGGAGAAGTACCTGTTCGTCGAATACAGCAAGGTGCCGATCTGCGCGCAACTGCATCTGGACCTGCTGACCGACAAGACCGCCACGCAGACCTTCGCGGATATGCGGCGCAATGTCGACCGCTTGGAGGCGTGGGCGGATTCGTTCGAACAGGAAATCGCCACCAGGATCGACCTGCCGCAGCGGGATCCGGCCGAGTCGGCGCTGCAGGCGACGGCGCAGTAGCGAGGAGAGTGCGAACTTGACCGAATTCGAAGGCCGGGTAGCGATCATCACCGGCGGCAGTCGCGGTATCGGCAAGGCCCTGGCCCTGGCGCTGGCGCGCCGGGGCACCGCGGTCGTCATCGCCGCGAAGACGATGGAAAGCGGTGGCAGACTACCCGGTAGCGTGCCCGACACCGTGCGCGAGATCGAGGCGCTCGGAGCGCGTGCGCTCGGCCTGCGCTGCGACGTGCGCGACGACGAGGATCTACAGAACGTCGTCGAGCGGACGGTGGCCGAATTCGGTCGAGTCGACTTTCTCGTGAACAACGCGGGCGCGATGTGGATTCAAGCGGTCGAGGCCACGCCGCAGAAGCGGTACGACCTCGTGATGAGCATCAACTCCCGCGCGCCGTTCCTGCTGGCGAACTACTGCATTCCGCATATGCGCAAGGGCAACTGGGGACACATCGTCAACCTGAGTCCGCCACTGGACCCCGACGTGCTCGAGCACGTCGGCGGGAAAGTCGCCTACATGGCGTCCAAGCTGAACGCGACGCTGCTCGCGTTCGGCTTGGCCCAGGAGCTGGCGGGCACGGGGATCGCGTGCAACGCGATCTGGACGCGCACCCTCATCGGCACGCTGGCGACACAGAACCTCGGCCTCGGCAGCCCGGCGGACTGGCGCACCGAGGACATCGTCGTCGACGCCATTATGGCTGTGCTGGAACAGGATCCGGCGAAATTCACCGGCAACGCGCTGGTGGACGACGAGATCCTGGCGCGGTTCAAGGGCATCGACGATCTGTCGCGCTACCGGATGGTGCCCGAACACGAGCCGACGCCGATGACGTGGGAGCGCTGGGACCGGCTCGCCGACGAAGCGCGGCAGAAGTATTTCGCCGCCGTGCTCGCCGCCGATCCGGCCGCCGCGGCGAAACTGTCGGGAGGCGCGTAGCCGTGTCGTTGACCCAACGCATCCGGTCGTACGGGGTCCTCGCGCGGGGCATGCTCGAAGGTGCGGGCTCGAATCGTACGTTGGCGCTCGAGTTCGAGCGGCGCAGCGGGCGCGCCGAGCATGCGGCGCAACCTTTTCTGCTGTACGCCGACGAGCGGTTCGACTACGCGGAGGCCAATCGCCGGGTCAATCGGATCGCCCACGCGTATCGCGAGGAAGGCCTGAGCAAGGGTGACGTGCTCGCTCTGCTGATGGAGAATCGGCCGGAGTTCATCTGGCACTATCTGGCGGCGGGCAAGCTCGGGGTCGTCGTGGCCTTCATCAACACCCAGACCCGCGGCGACGGTTTGGTGCACGCCCTTTCCGCGTGCGGTGCGAAACAGCTGACCGTCGGTTCGGAATGTCTGCCCGCGTTCCTGGCCGTGCGCGACCGGGTGCCGGCCGAGCTGGTCGATCGCTGCCGGGTGGACAAGGACGAAAAAGCGTCCGCCGCAGGCGATGTCGCGGGGATGGTGCGGTTCGTGCCGAGCGAGATCAGCACCGATCCGCCCGAGACGGCGCTGCATTCGCTCGCCGACACCGGCGCCTACATCTTCACCAGCGGTACGACCGGTCTGCCGAAGGCCGCGGTGATGAGCTATCAGCGGTTGACCTCGGTCGGCCGGGTCACCGGCGCGTTGGCGTGGCGTCTGGAGCCGGGAGACGTGATCTACAACTGTCTTCCGCTGTTCCACACCAACGCGTTGGTGATCGCGCTGTCCAGCGTGATCGCGCACGGTTGCACACTCGCGCTGGGGCGCAAGTTCTCCGCGAGTGCGTTCTGGCACGACATGCACCGTTTCGAGGCGACCGGGTTCAACTACATCGGTGAGATGTGCCGCTACCTGATCAACACCGCCCCGACGGAATACGATGTCGGACACCGTATCCGGGTGATCGTCGGGCAGGGGCTGCAAGCCGACGTCTGGGCGACGCTGCAGGCACGGTTCGAAATACCCCGGATCGTCGAACTGTACGCCTCGACCGAGGGCAACATCGCGACGCTGAATCTGTCCGGAGCGGTCGGCTCGGTCGGCAAGCTGCGCCTCGGCGGCAGGCTGGCGAAATGGGACTTCGACCGCGACGATTTCGTCCGCGACGGCGCCCGCCTGGTCGACTGCCGCCCCGGTGAGGTCGGGGTGCTGCTCGGGCCGATCCGCAAGCGCACCCCGTTCGGCGGCTATCGAGACGAACACGCCACGCGCGCAAAGGTTGTCACCAATGCGTTTCGCGACGGCGACGCGCTGTTCAACACCGGCGACATGTTCCGGATCGATGCCGAGAAGAATTTGTTCTTCGTCGACCGGCTCGGCGACACCTTCCGCTACAAGGGCGAGAACGTGTCGACCACCGAGGTGCAGGAGCAACTCGTGCGCTGGCCCGGTATCGCCGCGGCCAACGTCTACGGCGTGCAGGTGCCCGGACGCGAAGGCCGGGCCGGCATGGCGGCCATCGTGCTGGCTCGCGGCTCCCGCTTCGACGGCGTCGAACTCGCGTCGTATCTCGACGCGGTGCTACCTCCGTACGCACGACCGGTTTTCATTCGCGTGTGTCCGTCGCTGGAAACCACGGCAACGCTGAAGCTGGCCAAACTCGCACTGCAACGGGAAGGTTTCACGCCACGGGACGGGGAGCCCATCTATATCCGCGATGCGGGGGACGCCGCCTACCAGGAGCTGACACCGCAGCGCTACGCGGCGATCATGCGCGACGAGCGGGCGTCGGCGACCTTGGAAAGAACTGAGGGCCAATGACACTCGAAGAAACCTACGACCGGGCCGCCGCGCCGCTGGCCATCGAGCGCTCTGGTACCGGCCCGCCGGTCGTGCTGGTGCACGGCGGGATGCCCGCGGCGATGACCTGGGCCGCCCAGCAGGAGCTCGCGCAGCGCTGGTCGCTGATCGTGCCGAGCCGGCGCGGATTTCCGCCGAGCCCGGCCGCGCAGTGGCAGGACTTTCGTGCCGACGCGGACGATTTGGTCGCGCTCATCACGGAAGTGCCTGGGGGAGTGCACCTCATCGGCTTCTCGTACGGCGGTATCGGCGCGCTGCTGGTGGCCGAGCGGTTACCGCACCTGGTGCGGTCGCTGACCGTGATCGAGGCGCCGCTCTGGAACGCGGCGGCCGAGGACCAGCACGTCCGTGAACTGGCCGACCTGTCCGATCAATACGCGCAGAACCCGGACGACGCGGAGGCCGAGCGAAAGTTCTTCGCGGTGGCCGGTGTGGATCCCGCGATGCTCGCCGATGTGGGCGAAGAGGTCAGGCACGCGCTGGAATTCGGACGCAAGCTGCGTTCACCGCGGGAAGCCGAGCCCCGGCTCGACAAGATCGCCGAGGCGGGCGTGCCGGTGCTGGTCTGCTCCGGCGAGCACAACCCCGCCCTCGAACGGGTCTGCGATGCGGTAGCCGACCACCTGGACGCGCAACGGGTCCACCTGCCCGGTGCGGGTCATGCCGTCCAACATGCCCCCGGATTCAACACGATGCTGGAAACATTCCTGACAGCCGCGGAACAGAGCCGCGGCAACGGACGAGGAGGCACCAAATGAGTGATGACGCAACGATTCACGGCCATGAGAAGGTGCTCGAATACACGGTCGAGCTCTTTCGCAGCTTCACCCCGCCCGGCGTGACCCTCCAGCTTCCCCCGCCCTCGGCGAAGGAAATGGACATGCAGTTCGAGGAGTACGTGCCGGGCACCTCGTTGACCGCGACGGTGGCGGCGCCGCCGAGCTACGCCAACGCCGTCGGCATCGTGCAGGGCGGGTTCCTTTCCGCCATGTTCGACAACCTCATCGGTCCGCTCAGTTACCTGACCGCGCGCGGCCCGACGACGACCCTGGAACTGACGACGCACTTCATGCGCCAGACGTTTCCCGGGCAGCGGCTGCGTTTGACCGCCGTCGTGCGCAAGGCCGGCCGCACCGCGATCTACCTTGCGGCGGAAGCACATAGCGAGGACGGGAAGCTGGTGGCGACAGCGGTGTCCACTGTTCAAGTTCTGTCGATGCCGACTCCGTAGTCGACGGTCCACCTTCGCCACGGCGAAGGTGGACATCTTTTCTCAGCGAGGTTTGCGATGCCCTCATTGCTCGAAGTCACAGCGCATTTCTTTCTGCAGGTCGCGATCATTCTGGTGACCTGTCGCCTGCTCTGGCCGTTGTTCCAGCGGCTCGGTCAGGTTCAAGTGGTGGCGATCATGGCCGCCGGCTTCGTTTTGGGGCCATCGGTTTTCGGTTTGATCTGGCCGACGGGGCAGGAGTGGCTGTTCCCCACGACGCTGGACGTGGGCGGGTCCTCGATCACGCACCCGAACCTGACCGCCATCTACGTGGTGGGGCAGCTCGGCCTGGTGTTGTACATGTTCTTGGTCGGCGCGTCGTTCAAGCTGGACATTCTGCGTTCGCACCTGGGCAAGGCGGGAGCGACCTCGGCCGCCGGCATCACTGCTCCGCTGCTGCTCGGCGGAGCGGTCGGCGCCTGGATGGTGAGCCAGGGTGACTACTTCACGAGCAAGGTCGGTACCTGGCAAGGCGGGTTGTTCATCGCCTCGGCGGTCGCGATCACGGCCTTCCCGATGCTGGCCTGGATCATTCATTCCTCGGGTCTGCTGAACACCCGGTTGGGCACCATGTCGCTGTCGTGCGCGGCGGTCGACGACGCCTGCGCATGGGTGCTGCTGGCCACAGTGGTCGCGACGACCAAGGAGAGCATGTCGGGCGCCTTCCTCGCCATCGGCGGCGGCCTGGCGTACCTGATCTTCATGTCCGTTGTCGCGCGCCGCTTCCTGGCCCGGCTGAATACCTGGAAACCGCGTGCAGGCGACAGTGAACGCAGCGGCGGTCTTCCCATCTTCCCGCTCACCGTCGTCTTGTTCGTTGTGCTGCTGGGTAGCTGGTTTACCGACTATGTCGGAATCTACTCGGTTTTCGGCGCGTTCGTGGCAGGCGCTGTGATGCCACGTGGCGAGTTGCTCGACACCATCCGTGATCGCTTCGAGCCCCTGGTCGCGTATTTGCTGCTTCCTGCCTTCTTCATCTACTCCGGTCTCAACACCAAGCTCAGCCTGATCTTCGATCCGACGGTACTGGCGGTGTCGGCCGTGGTGATGCTCGTGTCGTTCGCAGGCAAGTTCGGTGCGATCGGGTTGGTCGCCCGATGGCAGGGCATGAGCTGGCGGGAGGCAGGCGCGATGGGGGCGCTTGCCAATGCCCGCGGGTTGATGGAGCTGATTCTGCTGAATATCGGCCTCACAGCGGGCCTGATCACAGAACAGCTCTACACGGTCCTCGCCCTGATGACGATTGTTACGACCTTCGTGGCCACGCCCGTGATGCGGATGTTCGAACGCAGCGGATGGAAGCACGGCGTCGTGTTCGGGCCGAGCGGTGAAGAGAGCCGCGAGTCACACCAGACTCGAATACCCGAACCGGCCCGAATACCCGAGCAGGCGTTGCGGCACCAGCGGGTCGACGCGGTCGACGGTCCGCCATGACCGTCGGGTTCGGATCGGATCAGGAGAGCCAGGTGCGCACCGGTCGTCGTCGCCCGGTCGAATGGTGCAGCTCCACTGTCGTGCCGCGGCGAAGCCTGCTCGTCGCGTCCGATTTCCCGTTCGCCCGAACGGATTTCGAGCACGCGGTGGCGGTGCACGATGGCTTCGCCTTGGCGGGCACATGTTCCTGGCGTGAGGTGGTAGATCGATCCGCGCGGTTGCGTCCCGACGTGATCGTGCTGGATGCCTCGGTGGCGCGGCTCGGCGGATTGGCCGCGACCGTGGCGCGGCTGCGGGATTCGGACCATCCGCCGATGATCACGCTGCTGGTGGAACACGGTGCCGCCAAGGCGGATATCGAACAGGTCGACGCCGTGGTGGCCAAGGACCGCGGCGTGCTGGCGGTGCTGGAGGTACTGGAGGTACTGATCTCGGGTGCGGTGCTGGCGATGGCGCCGCTGCCGAGTCGGATGCACAGCGGGATGGCGATGGATTTCAAGGCGCGCCAACGCCTTTCCACGCTGACCAAGCGGGAGCGGGAGATCCTGCGGCTGGTCGTGGACGGGCTGTCCAACCGAGAGGTCGGCTCTCGGTTGTTCATCAGCCCGGACACGGTGAAGGAGTACGTCAGTCGTATTCTCGCGAAGCTCGAGGTGACCAGCCGGATCGAGGCCGCGGTGGCCGCGGTCCGCGCGGAGTACGACAGTGGCGACTGGTAGCCGGTGGGTGCGTGCCCTACTGCGGCGCCGTCGCGACCGAGCGAATGGCGTCGGTGACCGTCGCCAACGCCATGAGACGCACCAGGTCGACGTCCGCATCGACGGAACCCGTTGCGGCGGCGATGAATCCGTCGCCGTCGAAGCGGCCGTGCGGCGGCGTGAGGGCGCGCGAGAGGCCGTCGTGCGCGCCCTGCGCGACGATGTGGCAGCCGACCTTGTCCAACTTGGCATTGGTGATCACGGTGCCGATGGTGGTGTGCATCCGCGCCGCGGCCGCCGCGGAGATCATCAGGTCCAATTGGGTGACCGGGTCCAGCGAGATCTCCGCGGCGCCGTCGTCGATATCGCCGAACGCGTTGACCACGCACAGCGCGCCGACCACGAGGTCGTTCCAGCGTCGTTCGGTGTAGGCGAGGCCGCCGGCCCGGCGCGCGCCCGGACCGCGCCAGTGTCCGGTGTACGCGCCGGTGCCCGCCCCGACACGACCGGTGAGCACCTGCTCACCGGTGGTCGCGTGGGCCGCGGCGTAGCCGCGTTCGGCGGTCGGGCGAGCCTTGGGATCGCCTGCGCTCAAATCGAACAGGGCCAGCGCGGGCACGATCGGCACCTTGCCGCCGGGAGTCGACACACCGCGGTCGTGCTCCTCGAGATAGCGCATGACGCCGTCCGCGGCGGCGAGACCGAACGCCGAACCGCCGGTGAGGACGACCGCGTCGATGAAGGGCACGGTCTTGTCCGGCGCCAGCACGTCCAACTCGCGGCTGGCGGGCGCGCCGCCGCGCACCTCACAGGACGCGACGGCGCCCTCCGGCAGGATCAGCACCGTACATCCGGTTTCCCCGTGCGGATCGGACCAGTGCCCGACCCGCACGCCGGGAATGCTTATCGTCATACCCACCTCAGCTCAAGAATTAGTGTTCGCTATCACGACGAAGAAGTCATCCGGGGTCGTGGGGAAGCCCATACGCCGCACATCGGCCGGCACCGGCTGGTACTCGAACAATTGCCGCTCGTTGTATGCGAACAACTCCGCCCCCGTCTGTCCGGCAGAGTATATCGAGACACTCTTCGTCCACGCTATCTGGCGCGGATCGGTCACCGGGAAAAGTGTGACATTCTTGTACCGGTCCGCGTCGGCGCTCTCGCGATAGGGCGGCCGGATGGCCGAATACCGGTCGGCGGTCCAGCCCGCCGCCGAGTAATCCGGCGCACCGGGTTCGTTACCGGTGAAAACGGACAACCACGGCGCCCACGAGGTCAATTTCTCGCCGGGTGCTTCGGCGGCTTCCGCGCGCTGTTGGAGGCGGCTGCCGAATTCTTCTTCGCCCGCCGGTCCCGCAGTGGTCAGCACATGCGGGCGACCGCCGGTCATGGGAGTTGCCGTCACGGTACCGAGACCATCGAACGCGACCACGAAAGCGTTCTGCGGATCGGCGACCACCAGGTGAAAGGCGAACAAAGTACCGGAATCGCCCAAAGCGGGCACCAGCCGCGTGCGCAGGAGTTCCACCGCGTGCTCCGCGGATGCGGCGGTCGCGCAATCCAGACTCAGCCCGCCCGGCGCGATCAATTCGGCGGCGGAATTCCCGTCGGCGTCCGACCGGGTGCGGTCGTCCCATTCCGGCGTGAAGATGCGGCAATAGACGCCGGTGCGCCGATGAAACGCCAGCCACGAGCCGCCGTCGATATCCAGTCCGCCCACCACGTCGGCCAATTCGGGATTGTCCGCCGCCTGCACGGTCCACACCTTTTTGCGGAGATCCGGATTGTCCTGCCAGTGCGTGCCGTACGAAAACGGTTGGGTGAGCCCCAGCTTGCGGGCCGCTTCGAAACCATGCGGCCGATAAATCGAATGGTCCCGGGATTCGATGGCGACGAAGCGCTTCTCGGCGCTGTCCAGGAAAAACATACAGGTGCACATGGTGTTTCCGTTTCACATTTCCCGAAGGTCGGTCAGGGTCAACGAGATGTTGTCGATCAGCCTGGTCTTGCCGACGTGTGCGGCGACCAGCAGCCGGGCCGGGCCCGACGAGGGGGTGGGGCCGAGATCGGGATCCCGCAATTCGAGATATTCGACCTCGACGCCCGTGGCGGCGTCGAGTACCGCGCGGGCCGCGTCGAGTACCGCGGCGGGTCCCCGGTTGCGCACGCCCGCACCCGCCTGCAACGCCGTGGGGATCGCTGTGGCCGAAATCCGCTCGGTGGCATCGAGGTAGCGGTTACGTGAGGACAGGGCCAGGCCGTCCGGCTCGCGGACGGTCGCGACGCCGACGATCCGGATGTCGAAGTTCAGGTCGTGCACCATCTGCTGAATCAATATGAGCTGCTGATAGTCCTTTTCGCCGAAATAGGCGGTATGGGGCCGAGTGATCTGCAGCAGCTTGGCGACCACGGTGAGCATGCCGCCGAAGAGCACCGGCCTTGTCGCGCCGCAGAGTTCGGCGCCGAGCGGGCCGGGCGTGACGGTGGTCCGTGGTCCGGTCGGATACATTCCCGCGAGGGTCGGCGTGAACACCAGCCGCACGCCGGCGGCGCGCAGCCGATCGAGATCGGCCGCCAATGTTCGCGGATAACGGTCGAGATCCTCCGAGGCCCCGAACTGTAATGGGTTGACAAAGATCGAGACAATGCACTCGGCTTCGTTTTTCCGGGCCGCCTCGACCAATGCGAGATGACCGTCGTGCAAGGCGCCCATGGTGGGCACGAAGGTGACCTCGCGACCCTGTGCCCGCAGTTCCGCGGAAATGTGTGAGATCGCCGCCGGATCTTCCAGGACGGTCAATGTTCCCTGTGCATAATTGGTGGCATCCGGTGGCTTCAATGATTCTCCCCTCCGGTTGGCTCCGAACGCGCTTTCGGCAGCGGCAACGGGCGTGTCGATAGATCACTTCGACGGTACCGGAACGCGGTCGTCGACGCAGCTGTTGACGTAATCGAGATCCGTTGTAGATCAAGCGCGTTGGTATCGCGTTCCCTCCGTCGAAACGTTGCCGCCGGTGTGCGCACCGTGATATTGTTCCTTCCGGAACATAAAATATCGACGGCCCTGGGGAGGGTGCCGGCGACCTGGCATTCTCCGCTTGGGAATCAGACGGGTACTCAATGGTCATGCATGCGTCAGAAAACGCCGGTAACCCGGTTGACGGGAATCCGGCCGATCCGAGTCCGACCGAAATAGAGTTTTTGCAGTGGCGTGCGCTGAGCGCGGGTGACGGTGCGAAATTCTATGACCACGCCACGGCGACCGATGCGGTGTTCGCGGTGCCTTCTCCGCATGCTTCGCTGTCCCGGCGGATCATGTTGAACGCGGTCGGTACGGCACCGCCTATCGAGGCTTATCAGATACTCGAGTTCCATGAGCGTTCCCTGGGGCCGGATGCGCATATCGTGTTTTACGAGATGTATCAGAAGCGGGTGGGTCTCGAGGGTATCTATGCCGCCATTTCTACGGTGTATATACGTCGCGACAATCGCTGGCTCATGCAATATCATCAGCAGACTCCGTTGCGCAGAGGATCGGCCGAGGGAGTTTCGCGGTGAGTACCGATTATGACGTGCTGATATTGGGCTCCGGCCTTTCTGGAAGCACGTTGTCGCTGTGTCTGCAGGCGTCCGGGTTGCGTACCTGCATGGTCGACCCGAAGACGCATCCTCGCTTCGCCATCGGGGAATCGACGATCCCGAACACCTCGAAGCTCTACAAGCTGATGAGCATCAAATACGGTGTGCCGGAGCTGGCCGCGTTGTCGTCGTTCGACAATCTCATCGGGTCGGTCGGCACCTGCGGCATGAAGAACAACTTCGGCTTCATCTACCACGAGCCGGGTACCACGGCGCGGCGCGCCCACCAGTTCCCGCTGTCGGAGATCGTGGAAACCGAGTCGCATCTGTTCCGGGCCGATGTCGATCACTGGCTGGCGCTGCGCGCCCGCGACTACGGGGCCGTCCTGCTGGAGGGGGTGGGCGCCCGCCGGCTGGACATCACCGAGGCGGGCGTGTTCTTCGAAGGTGATGAGGGAACCCGGATCTCGGCCGAATATGTGGTCGACGCGGGTGGGCGCGGCTCACCCGTCGCGGCCGCACTGGGGCTGCGCACCACCGAAGGTCTGCGCACCACATCGAAATCCGTGTTCACCCACATGACCGGCGTGACCCCGTTCGACGAGATCACCGCCGTGCACGGCCCGCGTGAATGGCACACGGGGACACTGCATCACGTCTTCGACGGCGGCTGGATGTGGGTGATCCCGTTCGACAACAGCGAGAAATCGTCCAATCCGCTGTGCAGCGTGGGCGTCGTCTGGCGCATCGACGACGGCGACGAGGCGCCGCTGCCGAACCCGGAGCAGGCCTTCGCCGACTTCCTGGCGACGTATCCGGAGATCGGCAAGCAATTCGAGCACGCGCAGAACGCGCGCTCGTGGATCAGCGCCGGCCGGCTGCAATACTCGGCCACCCGGACGGTCGGCGATCGATGGTGTCTCACCTCCAACGCGGCCGGATTCATCGACCCGCTGTTCTCCCGCGGCATGCAGAACACGGCGGTCGTGGTGGACCGGCTGGCCGAACGGCTGGTCGACCGCTTCCGGGGCGGCTTCACGCCGGAGACCTTCGACGACATCGAACAGATGCAGTCCAGCCTGATCGAGGAGAACGACTTCCTGGTCGGCAACGCATTCCGCTCGTTCACCGACTTCGAACTCTGGAACGCGTGGTTCCGGGTGTGGCAGGTGAATCAGGTGACGGGCACCATGCGCACCGAGAACCGATTGCGGCACGTCACCGCGCTCGCCGCCGCGCGCGCCGCCGGGAAGGAGCCGTCGCAGCAGGCCGACGCGGCGCCCGGCACGGGGCTCGACGGCTTCATCGACGCGTTCTATCGGAAGTCGGACCAGATCATGACCGCCTACTGGAGCCGGGCGACCAGCCGCGACACCGCGGTGTCGGAGTTCCGAAAGCTGTTCGCGGCGGTCGATTTCGTGCCGCCGTCGTTCGGGTTGACCGACATGTCCCAGCCCTACTTCGATATCGACATGGACAAAGTAGCCAGCGCGGTCGCCTGGGCCCGCCGGGCCCGGCCGGGGATTCGTGAGCTCTACCTCGGCGGACTGCCCGCTTCGCCAGAGTTGGGTGCAGATGAATCCGATTGATCTCTCCTCGTACGACGACCGGGTCTCGGCCGCGGTGTCCGGCTCCCTGAACGGGCTGCTCAGGTTCGACCGCTCCATGGTCACGTCGCTGGACGCGCTGGCGCCCGACGATGCCGCGCAACCGGTCATCGTGATGCTGCGCGCCTACCTGTACCTGCTGGGCGGGGTTCGGCCGCCGGTGGAAGTCGTTGCCGCCCTGCGGAATATCGATCAGGGCGCGATCACCGCGCTGGAATCGGCGCACCTCGACGCGATCCGGCAGTTGTTGCGCGGCGATTTCGGCGCGGCCGGTACCACCCTGCTGGAGATATCGCGGCAGTTCCCCGCGGACGAACTGGCGTTGGCCGCCGGGCATCAGGTCGACTTCCTGACCGGTGCCACCGAGACGTTGCTTGCTCGCCTGTCCGCGAGTCCGCTGCTGACCGAAGGCGCGACCGAGGCGTATCCGTACCTGTTGGCCATGCTGGCTTTCGCGCTCGGGGAGAATCATCGATTCGCCGAGGCGCACGCGGCGGGCAGCCGGGCACTGGAGCTCGCCCCGGACGACAATCCGTGGGCGGTGCACGCGTGCGCGCACGCCCTGTTCGAAACCAGGGACCACGGTGCGGTGGCGGACCTGCTGTCGGCCACCCGAGCCCGCTGGAACGTCGAAAGTTGCCTGCTGCGTACGCATCTGAGCTGGCACCACGCGTTGAACTCGATGGCGGGTTCCGACCACGACGCGCTGGTCGGGCTCACCGGTGAGGTCACCGGCGTGCTCGGCGCGGAATGCTCGGCCATGCAATTCTGCGATGCCGTATCGCTGCTGTGGCGATTGCGACTGGCGGGCCGGGCCGAGCCGGACGATTTCACGGCGGTCGCGGACAAGGCGCCGGAAATTCGCGCGGCCTCCAATTCGGCGTTCGTGGATCTGCACGTCCTGCTGGCGATCATCGGGGCCGACCGGCACGAACTCGCCGAGCAGCTGGCCAACGAAATCGGGGCGGAGGCAACGGATACCGCCGCGCATCTGATCGGCACCCGGCGCACCGCGGTCGGTGTGGCGGAGAGTTTCCGCTATTACTGCCAGTCGAATCCCGAACAGGCCGTGCGGCGTTTGATTTCCGTTCTGCCCGCCGTGGTGGGCGTCGGCGGCAGCATGGTGCAACGCGACCTCGCCTTGGAACTGCTGGTCACCTGTGACTACGGCCGCAGCGCGGATCTCACGATGCCCGCGGGCATCGATAAACGTCCACTCGTGACCAATCTCCGTTTGTGACAGGAATGAGCGAACGAAATGACTCACGCAACTCTTCCGATCTGCACCCAGACGATCACCGGCCCCGCCGCGTGGCGCAGCAGCGATTACACCGATCCCGACCAGTGGACGACGCCACTGACCACCGATGACGTCGGCGAGTTGTTCGCCGCGTTGCAGCACTGCCGGCGGACCGGCAAAGATCTCGGCGACATCACCCGCGAAGACTTTCCGCTGGACGGGCTGGCGCGCAAACTCGCCGCGCTGTCGGACACCCTCGTCTCCGGGCGCGGGTTCGCCGTGCTCAGTGGTTTTCCGATCACGGCCGATATTCCGCGCTCCGATATCGAACTCATGTACTGGGGGCTGAGCGCGCACCTGGGGCCGGCGGTGACGCAGAACGCCCGCGGCGACATTCTGGTGCCGGTCAAGAACTACGGCAACGGGGGCCTGTTGAACGCGGCGACCCGCGGCTACCAGACCAACGAGGCCCTCCCGTTCCACACCGACAGTTCGGATATCGTCGGCCTGCTCTGCTTGCACTCCGCCGGCGAAGGCGGCTACAGCAGCCTGACCAGTTCGGTGACCATCCACAACGAGCTGCTGCGCGAGCATCGTGAACTGCTCGGCCTGTACTACGCCGGTTTCTATTACGACCGGCGCGACGAAGAGGTCGACGGCGAGCGGCCGTACTACCGCAATTCCGTGTACGCCTGGCACGAGGGACGGCTCACCTGCCGGTACTACCTACGGCAGTTCGTCGAATCCGCGCACGAGCGATTCGATCTGGATCTGTCCCCGGTGGAGCGGTACGCGCTCGACACCTTCGAGGCGATCGCCGCCCGGCCGGAGAACAAGATCACCATGCGAATTCGGCCCGGCGACATCCAGTTCCTCAACAACAATGTGATCGTGCATGCCCGCACCGCATTCATCGACACCGATCAGATCGCCCGTGAGCTACTTCGGCTCTGGCTCAACCCGTTCGGTGCGCCGACGCCGCCGCCCGGACACGCGGCGTTCCGTGAAGGTATGCCACTGAAACAAGTTCGCTGATCGGAGATATCGTGTCATGGGTGTCTGGCTCGATCGGCGTCGAAACGAAGTCAGGAGTGCTGAATTGCAGTCTCGGAGAATGACGGTGCGCACCCGCGGGGGCATCCGTTGAGGCGCGGTCGTCCCGTTGCCGTCGTCGCGCTCGCCTTCGTGGTCTGGCTGACCGGTGTGGCCTGCGGCACCGGCGGCGACGTGGTGCCCGGCGGGGACCCGAGCAAGGCCACCCAGGCCGCGACACCCCCCGACGACCAGCTGAACCTCAACGCGACGGCGAACGTTCGCTTCGCGCTGGAGCCGGTCAGCCTGAACACCTTCACCACCGCGGGCGTCGCGCTCGATCAGGCGTTGCTCGACAACGTATATCAGGGCTTGGTCACGGTGGACGCCGGTGCCCAGGACAAGATCGTGCCCGGCTTGGCGACCTCGTGGGAACAGTCGCCGGACGGGTTGAGCTATACCTTCCACCTGGTGCAGAACGCCAAGTTCCACGACGGCACACCGCTGACCTCTGCCGATGTCGTGTGGTCGTTGCAGCAGCAGATCGCACCGGGCTCCAAGTCGCTGCGCGCGGCCGAGCTCGCGTCCATCGCGTCGGTGTCCGCCGCCGACCCGGCCACCGTGACGATCCAGCTGAAGCAGCGCGACACCAACCTGCTGTGGAACCTGACCCAGCGCGGCGGCATCGTCTACAAGACCGGCACCGATTTCGCCGCCCTCGACGGCGCGGAGAACGGTTCCGGGCCGTTCCGGCTGGCCCAGTGGAACCGTGGCTCGACCCTCACCCTGACGCGGTGGGACGACTACTGGGGGCCGAAGCCGAAGGTCGCAAAGGTGGTGTTCCACTACATCATCGACGCCAATACCGCGAACAATGCCGAACTGACCGGGCAGCTCGACGTGCAGACCGCGACCGATCCGACCCTGCTGCAACCGTTCACCGACAGCGACAAGTTCAGCGTGCTGCGCGGGACGAGCACCGACGAATACACCCTCGCCTTCAACGAAGCAAACCCGATCCTGGCGAATCCGGATGTGCGCCATGCCATCCGGCAAGCGCTGGACAAGAAGGCGATCATCAAGGCCGTGGGTGCGGGTATCCAGATCGGTAGTCCCGTGCCGCCGCAGGATCCTTGGTACGAGGACCTGACCTCGCTGGACGAATACAACCCGGAGAACGCGAAGAAGCTGCTCGCCAAGGCCGGGTACGGCAACGGGCTGACGCTGTCGGTGGAATATCCGAACCACTACGTCACCGCGCTGAGCGACATCCTGGTCTCCAACCTCAAAGACGTCGGCATCACGCTCAACGTCCGGGTGGTCGAGTTCCAGACCTGGTTGTCGAAGGTGTACAAGAACCACGATTACGAGTTGAGCGTGGTCAATCACGCCGAGGCGCGGGATGTGAACAACTACGCGCGTGCCGACTACTACTTCGGCTACGACAACAAACAGGTCCAGCAGTGGTATCAGGAGGCGCGCACCGCGGACAGTGAGGATGCGCGTAATGCCCTGCTGCGCAAAATGACCCGGCAGATCGCCGAGGACGCACCGTGTGACTGGTTGTTCCTCGTCGAGCTGAACACGGTGGTGCGCAAGGGGGTTTACGGTGTGCCGCAACATGAGACCAACAACCGGTTTCCGCTGACCGAGCTGGCGGTCGCCAAGTGACGGAGGTCTTTTGCTCTGGTATGTGATCCAGCGAGTGGGGCTGCTCCTGGTATCCCTGGCGGTGGCGAGCGTGCTCGTCTTCGCGCTGCTGCGGTTGCTGCCCGGTGACGTCGCGGCGACCGTCGCCGGGCTGCAGGCGACACCGGAGCAGATCGCCGCCATCCGCACCGATCTCGGTCTGGATCGGTCGCTGCCGGAGCAATACCTGTCCTGGATCGGCGGGGTATTCCACGGCGATTTCGGCCATTCCCAGCTCAACGGGACTTCGGTGGGGCCCGAGTTGCAGCAGAAACTGGCCGTCACGGGCCCGCTGATCGTCGGATCCTTGCTGATCGCACTGTGTTTGGCGGTAACGCTGGGCACCTGGGCGGCGATCCGGCATCGCAGCCGGACCGGTGAGGCGGCAAACGCCTTGTCGCAGCTCGGTATCGCGGTGCCGGGCCTGTGGCTGGCGATGCTGCTGATCCTGGTGTTCGCAGTAGAGCTGAAAGTGTTGCCCGCACAAGGATTTCCGGCCGATCGCTGGGCCGAGCCGGGCGACGCGATGCGCAGCCTGATCCTGCCGTGCGTGACGCTCGGGTTGTCCGAGGGCGCGGTGCTGTTCCGGTTTGTGCGCTCGGCCATCCTGGGGGTGCTGTATTCGGAGTATCTGCGCACCGCGCGGGCCAAGGGACTGACTCGCACACAGGCGTTGGTACGGCACGGTTTTCGCAATGCCGCGCCGCCGGTGGTCTCGATCCTCGGGTTGCAGTTCGCGGTGTTGATCGTGGGTGCGGTGGTGATCGAGCGGGTGTTCACCCTGCCGGGCGTGGGCAGCATGCTGCTGTCCGACGTGGCGAATCGCGACCTGGTGAAGGTGCAGGGCGAGGTGCTGCTGATCGTCAGCGCGGTACTGGTGATCGGTTTCGCGGTCGACATCCTGCACCGGCTCATCGATCCACGGGTGGAGGCGACGTTGTGATCCGAGCCGTCGAGCGGCCGAAGTGGCGGCGCAGGCGCCGTGCGGTACAGGTCGTGCTCGCCGCCCTGATCCGAAAGCCCAGTGGCGCTTTCGGGGTGACCATGGTCGCCACGCTGGTGGTGGCGAGCGTGGTGTCGCTGTGGTGGACCCCTTACGACCCGCAGGCCACCGACCCGGGTCGGGCCTGGCTGCTGCCCTTGCGCGAGGGGCACCTGCTCGGTACCGACCGGGTGGGGCACGACGTGTTCAGTCAGGTGCTGGCCGGTGCGTGGCAGACCCTCGCGGTGGCGCTGGTGGTCGCCGCGATCGCCGGCACGCTCGGCCTGCTGCTGGCGATGGCCGCGCAGCTGTCGCCGCACCCGGTCGGCTCGGTGGTGGTGCAGCTGATCGACATCATGATCGCGTTCCCGGCGCTGTTGCTCGCGATGGTGCTGGCCGCCGTGTACGGCGGGTCGATGCTGACAGTCGCGGTGGCCATCGGCATCAGCTCGGGCGTCGCGGTCGCGCGGGTGGCGCGTGCCGAAGTGGCGCGCGTGCTGACCAGCGATTTCGTCCTCGCCGCCCGGGCTGCCGGGGCGTCGACGGGACGGATCGTGGGCAAACACCTGCTGCCCGCCATCGCGCCGACGCTCATCGTGCAGCTGTCCTGGGTGATGGCGCTGGCCGTGCTCGCCGAGGCGGCGCTGACCTACCTGGGTTACGGCAGTTCGCCGTCGGCGCCGTCCTGGGGCGGCATCCTGCGCGCGCAACAGGACTACATCAAGGTGCGGCCGCTGCTGGTGGTGTGGCCGGGTCTGGCGGTGGCGCTGACGGTGCTCGGCTTCAATCTGCTGGGTGACGCGCTGCGCAGCGTCACCGATCCGCGGCTGCGCAAAGGGGTGCCGACTCGATGACACTGCTGAAGGTGACCGGGCTGACGGTCGAGATCGGCGATCGGGTGCTGCTCGACGCCGTCGACTTCGAGATGGTGGCCGGCGGCCGGCTCGGCCTGATCGGTGTGTCCGGATCGGGGAAATCTCTGCTCGCCCTGGCGATCATGGGTTTGCTGCCGGAGGAGGCGCGGGTGCGTGGCAGCATCACGCTCGACGGTGTGGAGCTGCTCGGGCTGGACGACCGGCGGTTGTCGAAGATTCGCGGCAGCCGGATGGCGATGGTGTTCCAGGAACCGCTGTCGGCGTTGAATCCGCTGATGCGCGTGGGCAAGCAGATCGCGGAACCGCTTCGGCTGCACCAGAAGATGGGCCGGCGCGCCGCCGACGTCGCGACCATCGAGCTGGCGGCTCGCGTCGGCCTGCCGGACCCGGCGCATATCGTGCGCGCGTTCCCGCATCAACTCTCCGGTGGGCAGCGGCAGCGGGTCGGCATCGCGATGGCGCTCGCCGCGAAGCCTGCCCTGTTGATCGCCGACGAGCCGACGACGGCGCTCGATGTCACCGTGCAGGCCGAAATCCTGGCCCTGCTGGCGGATTTGGTGTCCGAGGAAGGTTCGGCGCTGCTGTTCGTCACGCACGATCTGGCGGTGCTCGCGCAGGTGACGCAGCGGGTGCTGGTGCTGGGGGAGGGGCGCGTGCTGGCGGACGGCGATCTGGCGCAGACCCTGCGCGAGTCGAAGCATCCGTACCTGCGAACGTTGTTGGAACTCGCGCGGGCGTCGTCGTTCCGGCGCGGTACGGCGAAGGTGAGCACCGGCTCCGCGGAGGTGATTTCGTGATCCTGTTGGAGGCCGACGACCTCAGCCGATCGTTCCGCTTGCCGCGCACCCGACTGTTCGGCCACGCTCCGCGCCGGGACGCGGTTCGTGCGGTGAGCCTGACGCTGGCCGAGGGCAGCCATCTCGGCATCGTGGGCGAGTCCGGTTCCGGGAAGTCGACTCTGCTGCGTCTGCTGCTGGCCCTCGATCGTCCCGATGGGGGTGCGGTTCGCTATCAGGGCAAGCCGGTCCGCGGCCGCGACCTGACCTGGTTTCGCCGGGAAGTCCAAGTGGTGCTGCAAGATCCGCTGAGTTCGCTGGACCCGCGCATGATCGTCGGCGATTCGATCGCCGAACCCCTGGAGTGCCTGCGGATCCCGGGCAACCACGACTACCGCGTGGCGGAATTGCTCGTCGCGGTCGGCCTGGAACCCGATGCGGCGGCACGATATCCGCATGAGTTCTCCGGCGGGCAGCGCCAGCGCATCGCGATCGCCCGCGCGCTCGCGCCGAACCCGAAGGTGCTCGTCGGCGACGAACCGTTCTCTGCCCTGGACGCCCCCACCCGCGCCCAGATCATCGAACTGCTGCGCGATCTAGTGGAGAAGTTCGGTCTCTCGCTGATCCTGGTCTCCCACGACGTCGGCGTGGTACAGCAACTGTGCGATCAGCTCCTGGTGCTGAAAGACGGAGAAATCGTCGAACGCGGCGCCGCGGAAACGGTGCTCGCTCACCCTGAGCACCCGTACACACGGGCGCTCTTGGACGCCGTGCCGACGTTGCCGTTCTGAGCACCGCCACAGCCGGACTCCTGTCTTCTGATCCATCCAGAAGTATCGACGAGGAACCGGCCCTGAACTCATCGGTGTGGTCGACCGCCTGCACTGCGGTTGCTGAAGATTTTCTCTGGATCCTACTTGCACTCTCCTGTGCCGAGTGCTAAATATTATCTATGTCAGATGACAGAGGTTATCTGAGTTTCCACCGATCGAGAATGGAGTGAGTTGGAGGTGGCGACCATGCTGATGCGTACCGATCCCTTCCGTGACCTGGATCGCCTGACGCAGCAGGTCTTCGGTACACCTGCGCGCCCGGCGGCCATGCCGATGGACGCCTGGCGGGACGGCGATGAGTTCTTCGTCGAATTCGACCTGCCCGGTATCGACCCGGACTCCCTCGACCTGGACGTCGAACGCAATGTCGTGACCGTGAAAGCCACTCGCCCGCAACTGGATCAGAGCCGGTCGATGATCGCCGCGGAACGCAGCCGCGGCGTGTTCTCCCGTCAGCTGTTCCTTGGCGAGAACCTCGACACCGACGCGATCCGTGCGGACTACCGCGACGGGGTGCTGCGCTTGACCGTGCCCGTCGCGGAGAAGGCCAAGCCGCGCAAGATCGAGGTCATCCGCAGCGAATCCGCCGACCGTCAGGCCATCAACGCCTGAACCGGCCAGGTCCCGCTCCGGAGGTCCTGCAATGCGGAGTGCGATCGATACACCGGTCGAGGAATCGACCGCGGGGCCGTGGTGGCGCGAGCCCGAACTGCTGGGCTTGGATCCGGACGTCGAGCGATTGTTCGCCGAGGTCGACGCCGTGCTGCGGGAAGCCGCGCGCCCGCGGCCGCAGCGGCCGTACGAGCCGTCGTCCCGGCGTTCGTGCCCGGCACCGGACCGGAAACGGCCGCGAGGTGCCGGACGCCGTCCCGGCCCGGCGCGCGCGTGCCAGCGTGGACCGCCCAACCGTGTTCGCCCGGTTGGCAACTGATGAAAGCGAGGTGATGCCTGTCAAAACACGCAACCACGGGTTTCTCGGTTGGGGGCGCGGTCGTGTCGCCCCGGGCCTGCACCCTTGCACCGCGTCGTCAGGACCGACGTAACCGCGACGGGTGCCCGGCCACCTTGTATGGCAGCAGGCGCTGCGATACCCGGCCCCCACCGAGCTGTTGAGCAAGACCATCACGTTTTCGAAATCTCTTCCGCCGACCGGTGGGCCCGCACGGGCGCTGCTCGCGGGCCCACCGGTCCTCCGCGCTCTTGCCGGCGCCCCCGGCGAGACGGTGCGAACCCCTCGGCACGAGAAAGGAGATCGCGATGACCACCTTCGTTCCCGACGGCAGCGACGTCGACCGCGCCGGACAGCACGCCTTCGCCGATGAGCGCGACCGCGACCTCGGCCTCGACACCACCGCCGTGCACCCGGTGGCCGAACGCATCCGCGCCGCGTTCGACGCCGCCGACATCACCGACCGCATCGACCAGAACTGGATCACTCCCGCCCCTTTCGACGATGACTACTACTGCCTCGCCTATTGATACGCACACCGACCCGGCCGCGTCCCGCTGGCACCGCGGGCGGGTGAGTTGGTTCGACAGCGCGAAAGGGTTCGGGTTCCTCACCGCCCCGACCGGAGCCGCGGTGTTCGTAGACCACAGCGTGATCGACATGCCCGGCTACAAGACCCTCGCCGCCGGACAGCGGGTCGAATACACCGCCACCGATACCGGCCGGGGCCTCGAAGCCACCCGCGTCGTGCCTGGTCCCTGCGCTGCAGAGCGCAGCCTCCACCACCGGGATCGTCTACCGATCCGCCGAAGTCGGTCGACGTGCCTGGCCAGGGCGTCCTGACTCTCCACTACACCGGAAAACGTAATGACCACAACAAGTTCCGCTACCGTCCGCACGCACACCACGCCGGGCCGGGGCACCGCGATGGTGCATCGGTCCGGCTCCGGCCCGCTTCGCCCGTGGTGGGAAGCCCGGACGGTGCCGACCGTGCCCGCCGCCCCCGCAGTTCCCCGGTCGCCCGACCCCCGCCACCCGCGGGCCCGAAATCCCTTCCTGCACTTGTGTAAACCTGCCCGCGTCACCTACCGCTGACCCTCGTCACGCTCGGCGCACCCACCCTGCGGTTCACGATGTGGCGGCATTCGGGTAGATGCGGTGCGGCGTGCCGAAGACGAGGGTTCCGCGTTTGTCCTGCATCACCTGGTCATAGGCGTCCCAGTCCTGGGCGACGTCGGCCGCGGCGAAGATATCGCCAATCACCAGCCGTTGTCGTTCGGCGTCGATGCCGGTATCAAGGTCGTCGGGCCCGACCAGCTGTGCTGTTCCTTCGACGGTGGTTCACTGCCAGCCCGCGCGGATGGCGAGTGTAATGGTCGGATCGGCCCGCAGGTCGGCGAGTTTCACAGTGGCACTGGGGGATACCAATACGACCGGGTCGGCGCCGGGGTGCGGCAGCACCGCGGCGGTGACGACAGTGGCGTGCGGGGTGCCCTCCGGGGTCTTGCGGCAAGCCCCCAGCGTCACCGCCGCCCAGGTGACCCACCTGACCCGGTCCACCGCCAACCCGAACAGCCGATGAAGCGGACAGTTGGTATGACGTAGCCCACACTCGCTCGTCACACGCTGGGATAGCAACCCTCGTAGTATCGACATTCAGCTCAGCAAGCAAGGGGCGTTCGCAGAGGTGGACGACCTGTTCGAAGCTTTGACTTGGGAGGAGGGATGGGGCAGGCGGTCGCACTGTATGTGAAATCGGTAGGTCCCATCCTTGGCCGACGAACACCCTCCGCCGAGGATCGTTTGTGTGACTCGGGGAGTGTCGTTGTCGAAGGTTCGTATTCTCGGCGCAGTCGGCGTCGTTGTTGTGCTCATCCTGGCCGGCTCGCTGTACTTCGGCTTGCGCGACAAGTCCGATGAAGCGCCGGCGAAGCAGAAAGCGATCTCGGTCGCGGTCGATATGACCAATCTGCCGCAGCGCGTGGTTCAGGTGAAACAGACGATCCCCGTTCAGTCGGGCGAGGTGGAATTGCTGTTTCCGCAGTGGCTGCCCGGCAACCACTCGCCGTCCGGTCCGATCGACAAGATCGGGGGTATCACGTTCACCAACGCCGGGAACGAGCTGGAGTGGAAGCGTGATCCGAAGAACGTGTATGCGTTCAAGGTCGCGGTGCCCGACGGCGTGGACTCGATCGACGCCCGCTTCCAGTACCTGACTCCCACCGACTCCACTCAGGGGCGCGTGGTGATGACGCCGAATATGCTGAATCTGCAGTGGAATGCGGTGGTCCTCTATCCGGCCGGCCCGCCGGCCAGTGAGATTCCCTTCACCGCGAGCGTCACCTACCCACCGGGATTCGAGGCCGGAACCGCGCTGGATATCGCCGGCAAGGACGGCGACACCGTGAACTACAAGACTGTTCCGTTGGACATCCTCGTCGATTCGCCGGTGTACGCGGGGCGCTATCACAAGGAGTTCGACCTGGCTCCCGGCGCGAAACCCCCGGTGCGGCTGCAGGTATTCGCCGACGCGCCGGAGCAGCTCGAGGCCAAGCCCGAGCACATCGAGCTGCACAAGGCGCTGGTGCAACAGGCCGTGAAACTGTACGGCTCGCAACACTACGATCACTACGACTTCCTGCTGTCGCTGTCGGACCAGCTCAGCTCCAACGGATTGGAACACCAGCGGTCCAGCGAAAACGGTCAACCCACGGACTATTTCACCGGGTGGAATCCTGCGGTCGGCAGCGCCGATCTGCTCGGACACGAGTACACCCATTCCTGGAACGGCAAGTTCCGCCGCCCGGCGGACCTGTGGACGCCCAACTACAACGTCCCGATGCAAGACAGTTTGTTGTGGGTCTACGAGGGACAGACGCAGTATTGGGGCAACGTGCTCACCGGCCGGTCCGGTTTGCGGCCCGTGGAAGTCTCTCGTGATGCGTTGGCTTCGGTGGTCGCCACATACACCGACAATCGGCCCGGACTTTCTTGGCGCACTGTGCAGGACACCACCAACGATCCCATCATCGCGCAGCGGCGTACGAAGCCGTATCGGTCGTGGCAGCTCAGTGAGGATTACTACCAGGGCGGGCAACTGGTGTGGCTGGGTGTGGACGCGCGGATCCGCGAACTGTCCGGGAACACGAAGTCGCTCGATGATTTCGCTCGCGCGTTCTTCGGTGTCGACGAAAACAAGTGGGAGTCCCAGAACACCTACGATTTCGACGACGTCGTCTCGACCCTGAATGGCGTGGTCGCCGACGATTGGGCGAAGTACTTGCGCGATCGCCTCGACGGAAAGGAACCGTTCGCCTCGAGCGTCGAGAAGACGGGCTGGAAGTTGGTCTACGACAACAACCCGGGCGCCTTTCTCACGGCCCAGATGAAAACGGCCGATGGTGCTGTCAACTACACCTACTCGATCGGTCTCAACGTGTCCGGCGCGGGCAAGGTCACCGACGTGCGCTGGGACGGACCCGCGTTCAAGGCGAAAGTCGGCACCGGGATGACGGTGGTTTCGGTCAACGACGCACCCTATTCCCAGGCGACGATGGAAGCCGCGATCGAGGCGGCCAAGACGAACCCGGCCCCGATCCGCTTGCAGGTGAAGGACTTCGATCAAACCCGGACCGTCGAAATCAACTACCACGACGGCCTCCGCTACCCCCACCTGCAACGCATCGAAGGCACCCCGGACTACCTCACCCAAATCCTGGCCGCCCGCAACTAGCGGCTGCCTGCCGCGCATAGGGTGGTGTCCCGCGCGCGTGTCTTTCGACTGACACGCGCGCGGGACGCTGGAATCTGCGCGGGCGTTGGCCGTTAGCGGTCGGTGAGGGCGGTCAGCGTGAGGCGGGCGCCGTGGGCGGGGACGTTGGTGATGTTGCGGACGCGGCCGGGTTCCGGTGCGCCGGGCAGTGTCAGTCGGTAGCGGGTGAGGACGGTGCGTA
>NZ_BAUA01000216.1 GCF_000710915.1 Nocardia brasiliensis IFM 10847 | reverse complement strand
GAGGCGTCGAAACCGACGAGGTCCTCGGCATCGTGCTGCTGCTGCGCGACGTGCTGGCCCGCTCGCTGTTCGAGAAGTACCAAACCGACTTCCAGCTGCTCAACGCCGTCCTCGACGCCTACGAACCGGCCGCCAACCGCATTGCCAACACCGTGGGCGTGTCCTTCGTCGAGGAACGCGAACGCATCATCCGCCAGCAGCAGGAGGCGATCCGCGAGCTGTCCACCCCTGTTCTGCAGGTGCGCGAACAGCTACTCATCCTGCCGATCATCGGCGTGCTGGACAGCCAGCGCGCCCGCCAGCTCACCGAACAGTTGCTGCGCGCGATTCGCTCGAACCGCGCGAAGGTCGTCGTGATCGACATCACCGGTGTGCCGCAGATCGACTCCACCGTGGCCAACCACCTGGTGCAGACCGTGGACGCGTCCGGCCTGATGGGCGCGAACGTGATCATCACCGGCCTGTCCTCGGAGATCGCGCTCACCCTGGTGACCATCGGTTTGGACCTGTCCAAGATGAACGCGGTCGGCGACTTGCAGGGCGGCATCGAAGAAGCCGAGCGACTCCTCGGCTACGAGGTCAGCCGCAGCGGCGACACCAGCAGGCGCCCGGAGGCCTGACACCGTTTCACCGATCTTGCCGGTTGGGTTGCTGTGGCGCGGGTATGGCCATCAGTGACGCGATGGGAGGCGGTGCACAGATGAAGGTGATTTCCGAGGCTTCGACACCGTGGCAGACCTCGGTGCTCGCGCACCGGGTCTCGCTCGAATTGGCGGCTGAACTGCGCGAATTGGGGATGTTGCGCGCTTTGACCGACACCGTGTGCATGATGGCCGACATCACCCTGGACGCGATTCCCGATATCCGGCTGGTGGTCAGCGAAGCGGCGACCGCGATGATGCTGGAGGCGCTGCCGGGCAGCACACTGCGCTGTGAGTTCGATTACACCAGACGCAGATTCAGCGCGCGGATCGCCGCGACGGCGACGCGCGACGCCGAGGACCGGCGCGACCCGTTGAGCTGGCAACTGGTGCAGTTGCTCACCGATTCGGCCGAATCGACCCGCGACCCTTTTGACCCGGTCGTCGGTGGGTATCCGGCCGTCATCGAATTCAGTTGGGAGCGAGGAACATCCGATGCAACGTGAGTTCACGAAGGACGAGGCCGGCCGCGCACCACGCACACACTCCCGCGGCGACAGCTACGACAACATCGAGCCCTGGTTCGAGAAGCTGACCGCGCTCGACGCAGCCGACCCGCACCGAGGCGAACTACGCGAAGAAATCATGCAGCGGTGCCTGCCGCTGGCCGAGCACATCGCGCGCAAGTTCGCCGGGCGCGGAGAGAGTTTCGACGATCTGCACCAGATCGCCCGGGTGGGATTGGTGCTCGCGGTGGACCGTTTCGATGTCACGCGCGGCAGTTCGTTCCTCTCCTTCGCGGTTCCGACGATCATGGGCGAGGTGCGCAGGCACTTCCGGGACAACACCTGGGCGGTGCGAGTTCCCCGACGGCTCAAGGAGATTCAGCAGCAGATCGGACCGGCCACCGAGCTGCTGTCGAACCGGCTCGGCCGGGTGCCGACGGCGCGGGAGATCGCGGCCGAGTTGTCCCTCGACGTCGGCACGGTCACCCAGGCGTTGATCGCGAGCAACGGCTATCAGACCAGGTCGTTGGATGCCGTGATGCGCGAGGACAGCGAGAACGCGCCGCTGCCCGTCGCCGCCGGGCTCGGCGCGGACGAACCGTGCTACCGGCTGCTGGAGGAGTCGATGACGGTACGGCCGCTGATCGCCGCGCTACCCGAGCGGGAGCGCCGGGTGCTGATCATGCGCTTCTTCGAGTCGCTCACCCAGGCGCAGATCGCCGAGCGGCTCGGTGTCTCGCAGATGCAGGTGTCGCGCATTCTGTCCAAAACCCTCGACACCCTCCGCGAGCAGGCGCTCGAGCCGGAGCGATCGGTGGAGGTGGCCTGATTCGATCAGGCGACGTGCCCCGGCTTCAGATCGGCGACGGCGCGGTAGCGTAACGCTTCCTTCCCGGTGGGCGGCGCGGCGGCCGCGGTCGGCTCGACGACCATGCCGACGTGATCGCCCAGGTCGTGCCGGGCCAGGATGCGGCCGGTGAACCAGCCCGCGGCCGCATCCAGAATCGGGACATCAGCCGGCCCGGGCTGCCACTTGCAGTGCGCGAACTTGTTGATGTCGTCACCGGTCTCCGCGCCGAAAAGCGCGGCCAACGAGGACTGTTCCCGGCTGAGCAGATGCACGGCGAGTTGCTCGGCCTGCGCCGCGACGCCGTAGGTGAAGTTCGTCTTCGAGATACCGACGAGGAAGCGCGGCGGATCGATGCTCACCTGCGAGGTGAAGCCGACCAGACACCCGGCATTGCGTCCACCCGCGTGCGTGGTGACGACGAACACCGGATAGTCCGCGGCCGCGATCACCGCATCGAAGGCGCTTCGATCTGCTGTGGCATTGTCCGACATGGTCCTCACGCTCGGATCGGCCGCAGCCGAGCCGCGCGGGCGACCGGCGCGGCTCGGGACCACGGCGAGTGGGCAGTCCAAGACCCACAGTACGAGACCGCGCGGACTCCGGTCAGCCGGTCACGCTCGGCTGGCCGTTCTCGATGTGCCCGCGGAAGTGGCGCTGATAGGCCGGATCGATGTCCACGGTCAGCGACAGGTCGTACCAGCCTTTGCCGTAGGTCAACGCGTTCCAGGTGTCGACGACGGTCTTGCCCGGCGCGAGCTGGTAGGTCCACGGACCGTCGGTGCGATAGCCGTTCGCCTGCACGGTGACGGTCGCCGCCGTCTTGCCCTTGTTCGTCATCGACAGCTGCAACTTGTAGTCGGGGGTGTAGGCGGCGCTCACCTCCAGCGGCGAGGTCGAGGTGCCGGCCAGCCGCCAGAGGAACCGGTTGGGTCCGTGCACCGCGACGCCGTATTTCTTGTCGGGATAGGCCGGGACGTTCCAGGTGTCGGTGACCGTGGTCCCCGCCTTCACGTCGTAACGCCACGGGCCGTCGGTGCGGCCGTCGGCCCGATAGGCGGCCAGTTGCAGATCCGCGGTGCCGGTGTTGCGGAATGCGGTGACGAGCACGCCCTCAGGGGTGAGGGTGCCGTTGACCGCGGGCGCGTACGGCAGCGGGCGGGCCGGACGGGTGCCGGATTCCTGAGCCGGTGGGCGCTGACCGCCGGCCGGCGGCGGTGCGGGAGCGGGCAGGGTGCGCTGGGTGGCATCGGCCTGCGCGCGCAGCGCGGTGACGTCGGGCAGCATCGGGATGGTCGTGTCGGTCTTGCCGAAATCGAAACACCCGGTGAGATCGCCGCAGATCGAACGCCGCCAGGCCGAGATATTCGGCTCGTTCACCCCGGTCCACTTCTCCAGAAACCGAATCACCGAAGTATGGTCGTACACCTGCGAATTCACCCAGCCGCCGCGGCTCCACGGCGAGATGACCAGCATCGGCACCCGCGGGCCGAGGCCGATGGGCACTCCGTTGACGTATTCGCCCGGGGTGTTCGGCGGTGCCATCGGGGGTGGCACATGGTCGAAGAAGCCGTCGTTCTCGTCGAAGTTGATCAGCACGGCGGTCGAGTTCCACAGCGTCTGGTTGGCCCACAACGCTTTCAACACCGCCGAGGTGTACGCGGCGCCGTCGACCGGACGCGCCGCCGGATGCTCGGAGTAGCCGTAAGGTGCGACGACCCAGGACACCTGCGGGAGCTTGTCGGCCTTGCAGTCGGCCAGGAAGTCGGCGAGCACATGCTCGACGTTCTTGCCCTGCCCGGAGTCCGGCTTCCAGTTCTGCGCGCCGAATACCTTTGCCCGCGACGCGAGTTCGGCCTTGTTCGGATCGTGGTAGGCGTCGAACAGCCACAGCGGGTTGTCGCCGTAGTCGCCGACGAACGGGTGGCCGGAATCGTCGCCCACCTCGTCGTTGGCGTAGACCTTCCAGCTGATCCCCTTGTCCAGCAGGCGTTCCGGATAGGTCGTCCAGCGGTAGACGGGACGGTAGTCGGCGGGATTGCTGATCGCGGGTCCGCCGTTCTGTCCGGCCGGATCTATGGTTCCGGTCCAGTGGTAGAGCCGATTGGGCGTGGTCGGCCCGAGCACCGAACAGTAGTAGTGGTCGCAGACCGTGTACGCGTCGGCGAGCGCGCGATGGAACGGGATGTCGTCGGCGGTGAAGTAGCTCATCGCCATCTCCCCCTTAGCCGCGATCCAGCCGTCGCTCCACCCGCCGCGCACGGCGCGATGCTGATCGTCCCAGCCGTGCGGCAGATCGCCCAGGTCTTGACCGTCGACCACCTTGGTGTCCACATGGAACGGCAACAGGTAGCCGCCGTCGGTGCGGCCCGCATCGGGCTGGTGATAGAGGTCGCGCCCGTCCGGCCCGGCCACGACCGAGGCGTCACCGAGGCCGCGCACACCGCGCATCGTGCCGAAATAATGATCGAACGAGCGGTTCTCCTGCATCAGGATCACGACGTGCTCGACGTCGCCGATGGTGCCCTTCCGGTTCGGCGCGGCCAGGGCCTCCAGCATTCCGGGCGGAAATGCCTGCAAACCGCCGGCCAACGCGGCGGCGCCCAATGTGCCGCCGAGGAAACGGCGTCTGGGAAAACCTGAATCCGACTGTGACACAACATTCCTCTCGATCAAACACGGGACCGGTGCGCGGGCAAAGGATGTTCGTCTACCGAAGAGCTGATCGGCAGGTTGTCAGGCGCGAAAGAATGGCCCGTGAACGTACCGTTACACGCAGCGAATGAGCGGAGGAAAAAATGCGGCGGACACCGTCGGAGTCGGTCGCCGACATATGGAGGAAGAATTGTCCGAATAGATGGAATCCGGTCCGATGATACAGATCCGGCACAGCGCACATTTTACCGTGGACCATGATTCCGCGCGGTTGATTCGCGCCGGAGCACATGCGAAGCTTTGGCCGACGGTGGTGCAGTAGTGTGGTTGTAGCGCTGGACGTTTGCCGCGCTACGGCTTATACGAGGACATGGCAACGAGCCGCCTCACGGAAATCGCTGCTGATGAGGGCAATCGTCGGAAAATACGGCCAAGGAAGCCCTCCGTCCGTCGCGCGGATGAGTAGGTCATCCGATGATAGGCGATCTGCCGCGCCACCGCAGATCAACTGGCAGACAAGCACATCGGAATCGCCCGGACATGACAGTTTCGATAGATGAACCTATGGTCCGGTGGCGTGTCCGCCGCCCGGGGCCGATCGCCGGAACTGGCGGTTTCCGGCGATCAGGGCTCTTCTCGGCCAATGAACACCATTCACTAAATAGCGCAAGTGCGCCATTCCGGGACGCGCCCGAACATCGCGATTGTATGAACGTTTGGACACCGTATCGTTGCCGTCTTGCTGCGAATGTGAAATATTGCTGTCCGCGCTACAAAGTCACCGTCTGCCCCGGCACAGCGCCGTGGCTCCTGCACCGATTCGTCCCGCCATCAGCGCTTCGGATCGACAGTGGCGGTGCGGAATTGCTACGGAATGTGATCTCGGCTTCGACGCAGGAGTACCGCCGTGAGTGAACACAGGTTGAACGTGGACAACGACGATACGAGAGTGGGGGTCACCGACGTTGTCGTAGAGATCCCCATCGAGTCCATAGACATCGGCGGCGCGCTGCGGGTACGGGCCGAGGACTCCGCGCACACGCAGGTGCTCGCGCAAACGGAGACCGAGCTGCCGCCGATTCTGGTGCATCGCGGCACGATGCGGCTCATCGACGGCGCTCATCGGCTACAGGCCGCAAAACTGAAGGGGGCCAGGGTTATCCGGGTGCGGTTCTTCGACGGCACGGAGGAGGAGGCGTTCGTGCTCGCGGTGCAGGCCAACATCGCGCACGGACTGCCGCTGTCGGTGATAGACCGCAAAGCCGCTTCGCTGCGGATCATGCGGATGTATCCACTGTGGTCGGATCGGAAGGTAGCCGAAGTGGCCGGGCTCGACCACAAGACGGTCGGCGCGGTGCGCAGGCAATCGTCTGGGGATGTTCCCCAGACCGGACAGCGACTAGGCCGGGACGGCCGGATGCGCCGGGTGCGCCGCGCCGACGGAAACCGGCAGCGCCGCACCGACCCCTGTGACAGCCCCGCCGGCACGCACCGCCCCGCCGAGCCGGCCGCGGCGCCGCGGGTGTGCCCCGCGTCGGTGTTGCAGAGCCTGCGCCGCGATCCGTCGTTGCGGCTCACCGAAACCGGGCGCACGCTACTGCGCTGGCTCGACGCCAGCCCGCGCACGCCGACCCAGTCCCTCGATCTGGCCGACCGGATCCCGGAGCACTGCCTGAATCTCATCCACGACATGGCCAGGCAGAACGCCGCGAATTGGCAGGATTTCGCCACGCGGATCGGCGATCGGTTGCAGTGCAAGTGAACAACGGCCCGATCGCGTAATCCCGGGCGGGACTTGCGAATCGAGCCTTGCATCCGGCGGTCTTGCGGTACGGGCGCTTCGGTACCGTGATCTCGTCGTTGCCGAGGTGAGTGGCGTTGGCGCGCAACGCGAATGCCACTCGCTTCGGCAGATGGGATTGCGGCACCGGAGACCGGCACACCGCAACCTGCCGGCGTCCCGCCGTGCCACGATTCTTTCGCATTTCCCGGAATTCGTGCCGGAGCCATTTATCGAATTGCTCCCCAGTTATTCCCCACTCGAATGGCCACCTCGAATGTGGTTTTACTTGAGTATGAATTCCCGGCATCCCGACGGCACCGAGCTGGCCGCCGTGCCCAAGACGGTGCTGACCGACCACCAGGGCATCGTCACGCAGGTGGTGCCGGACACCCCGCTACCGCCACCGCCGGGCGTGCCGGCCGAGGCCACGGCCATCGCGGCGGTGTGGGCGGACAGCATCCGGCAGCTCTTCGGCGCCGGTTCGGTCGGTGTACTCGTGGTCGACGCGGTATTCGCGATCGGCGAGGGTGCCACCGTCCGACTCCGACAGGAGATCGACTCGATCCGGGTCTACGGCGCCTCGGTCGCGCAGTCCCTCGATGCCGCCGGCGCGCTGCTCTCGGTTACCGGCGCCTTGGCACAGCAGTCGCGCGGGGCGTTCCCGCCGGGTGCGGCAGCGCCCGACGCCGCGCGCACGGCCCGGCAGGCGCTGGCGAGCCGGGCGAATGCACCGGTCGAGCAGTTCACCGCGGGGACCGCGATACCCGTCTGGTACGACCCGAAGCTGGCCGCTCAGGACGACGCCCCGAGCGTGGCCGTCCCCGCCTATCTGGTCGAGGTCAACGGGGACGGGCACGGTCGGCAGCCCGAACTCTGGATGGTCTTCATCGACGCGACCGACACCGACCGAGTGCTCGACAGCTGGAGCGAGACCAAGCACTTCGACCACCACTGAACCACCTCGTCCGGCAATCCCTCCTCTACCGAAACGGTCGTGCCCCATGCGAATTCGACACAAATCGGGTGAGCACCACCCGATCCCGGCGGTCCTGCGTCCCCGTTGCGCGGTCGTCTCCGTGGCGGCCATCGCGGCCGTCCTCGTGGCGGGGGCGCCCGCGTCGGCCGACCCCGCGCCGCCTGCGGCCGGCGAAGCGGCCGCTGTCGCAGGAACTCCGGGATCGGACGGGCTGGGTGATCCGTACTACCCGAAGGACGGGAACGGCGGGTACGACGCGACCGACTACGACGTCGCCATCGACTACAACCCGTCGAGTCATCGATTGGTGGGCAAGACCAAGGTGACCGCCAAGGCCACCCAGGCCCTGTCCGCATTCAACCTCGATTTCGCCGGTCCCGCAGTCGGTTCCGTCACCGTCAACGGTCAAGCCGCCGGCTTCAAGCGGGCAGGCGAGCACGAACTGGTCGTGACCCCGAAAGCGGCGCTGCCGGTCGGGCAGTCGTTCACGGTGGTCGTCGACTACGCGGGCACCGCGCCGGATACCAAAGGCAACGGCTGGACCTACTCGCCGAGCGGGGGCGCCTTCGCCGCGGGTGAACCGCATTCCGCGACCACCTGGTTCCCGCTGAACGACACCCCGCTGGACAAGTCCACCATCACCGTGCGCGCCACCGTGCCGACGGGCTGGGACGTGGCGTCGAACGGGTTGCGCACCTCGGACACGCCCGCCGGCACGGGCAAGCACACCGTCACCTGGCAGGCGAAGGACCCGATCATCGGGTACCTGACCACGATCGCCATCGAGAAGCTCACCCGGCTCAGCCAGAACCTCTCGGGCAGAACGCCATTGGAGAGCTTCTTCGCGCCGTCGGCGAAGAACAAACAGGAACTGGAGAAGAAGCTGCCCGCGGTGCTCGGCTTCGCCGAACAGCTCTACGGGCCGTACCCGTTCGAATCCGGGGGCGGCATCTACGTGGACACCAACCTGCAGTTCTCGCTGGAGACCCAGACCCGGCCGATCTACGCGCCGTGGACCGACCTGAACACGGTGGTGCACGAGAACGCCCACCAGTGGTGGGGTGATTCGGTATCCATCAAGGACTGGCGCGACGTCTGCCTGAACGAGTGCTTCGCCAGCTACACCGCCGACATCCTGTGGCCGGAACGGATCGACCAGCGCAACGCCGATCAGATCTACCGCAGGGCGCTCGCCAGTGCCGATCAGCAGAACGTCTGGGCGACACCGCTGTACGACCCCGGCAAGGGCCGGGAGTTCACCACCGTGTACACCCGCGGCCCGCTGTTCCTGCACGCGCTGCGCCGCGCCATCGGCGACGACGTCTTCTTCACCGCCGTCCGCGATTTCGCGCAGAGCCATCGGCACGGCAACGCGTCGATCCCGGAACTTCGCCAGTTCGTCCAGTCCCGGACGCAGAAGAATCTGACCGGGTTCTTCGACGCGTGGCTGAACGGGAAGAAGCGGCCCGCGTCCGAATACCTCTACCCGGGCAGCCTCGGCAGCCAGGGTCTGCAAGAAAGCCCCGAAGTGCCCGATCCTGCCGGGGATCGGCCCTTCGGACTCGGGGACCGGAAGTGACACTGCCCTAACCGCCGGCTGTCATCCCGACCCCGAAAAGGCAGGCCAGAGTGGGAGATTCCCGCTCTGGCCTGCTGGCCGTGACAGGTCAGCCGGTGGTGATGCCGGTCGAGAACTTCACCACGACTTTGTCATTGGTGACCTCCTGCACCGTCGCGCTCAGGCCGTCGGCCGGCTGGGTCTCGCCGAGCGGCACGCTCGTCTCCTGACCCGCGACGCGCAGGGTGACCGTATTGCCGTTGACGGCAACCAGTTCCGCGTCGACACCGAGGATGCTGGCCTTGGCGTTCACGCCACGCGCGAACGTCACGGTGCAGCCGGAGGGTTGGCATTC
Source organism: Nocardia brasiliensis IFM 10847 (assembly GCF_000710915.1). Lineage (GTDB taxonomy): Bacteria > Actinomycetota > Actinomycetes > Mycobacteriales > Mycobacteriaceae > Nocardia > Nocardia brasiliensis_A. Next base: position 6,185 of record NZ_BAUA01000216.1, on the reverse strand, counting down.
GGTCTTGGTGCCCGGTCCCTCCACGGTGCAGGCGGCCACGCCGAACGGGGCGAGCAGGGCGAACATGGATACCGCGAGCAGCTGTCGTACAGGCACGCAGTCAGTGTAGGACGTGCAGGTCACCGACCGGCCGCGATATCCGCGCGGAGCTTGACCAGGCTGGCGCGTTCGGCGAGCAGCCGATCGATGCCCGCGTCCAGTTGCCTGCTGCGCTCGTCGAGTTGGGCCAGCACGGCGGCACGGTCGTCGTCGGTCGCGGTCTGCGGCGCGGTGCAGGCGATATGGATCAGCTCGGCGGCCTCGGCCAGCGACAGACCCGAGCCGAGCAGACAGCGGATGTCGTGCACGGTCTTGATGTCCTCGGGCCGGTAGTGCCGATAGCCGTTGGGGTCGCGGTCGGGCGTCAGGACGCCCGCGTTCTCGTAGTGCCGCAGCATGCGCGGACTCGCACCGGTGGCTTCGGCCAGATCGCTGATCCGCACCCGACTCGCTCCTTGACATTGACGTTGATGTCATACTTTACCTTCGCCGTATGACGAACGAATCGAGCCGGCCGAACGTCCTGCTCGTGGTCGCGCACCCCGACCACGATTCGGCCACATGGACCATCACCCGCGCCGTCGAGCAAGGCATCCAGGCCGGCGGCACCATCGATGTCGTGACGCACGATCTGACGGCGACCGGCTTCGATCCGGTCTTCACCGCGGCCGACCTCGCGGTGCATCGACTCCGCGGCGAAGTTCCCGACGACGTGCGGCGCGAACAAGAGCTGATCGAATCCGCGGACGTCGTCGCACTATTGTTCCCGGTGTACTGGTGGTCTTTGCCCGCCCTCGCGAAAGGCTGGATCGACCGCGTGTTCAGCCGCCGCTGGGCATACGAGAACCCGGCGACCGAAAGCGGCAGTGCCGTCGACGAATTGCACTTCCTCGCGATCGCGGGCGTCGGCGAAGGCACCTACGAGCGCCGCGGCTACCGGGAGGCGGCGGAACTGCAGCTGCGCCACGGCATCGCCGGATACTCGCAGATCGCCACGTCCACACTGCAATTCCTCTACGGCAGCGAGACCGACGACCCGCAGACCCACCAGGAGCTCGTGGCACAGGGCTACAAACTCGGTGCCGACCTCGCCCACCGGGCCCAATCAGCGTTCGACCTGAAGCTGAAATGAGTTGCGGGCGTACACACCTAGCCCCGTAGTCGCACGGGTAGGGCTTCGAGACCGCGGATGAGCAGGCTGGGTTGCCAGCGGAGTTCGGACTCGTCGACGGCCAGCTTCATGTTCGGGAATCGTTGCAGCAGAGCGGTGAACGCGATTTCCGCTTCGAGCCGGGCCAGGGGCGCACCGACGCAGAAGTGGATGCCATGGCCGAAAGCCAGATGTCCGGCTGTATCCCCGGTCACGTCCACCTGTTCGGGGTCGGCGAACCTGGCCGGATCCCGATTCGCGGCGTTGAGCGAGACATACACGAATTCGCCCGCGGGGATCTCCGTGTCGCCGACCACCATCGGTTCGGCGGTGTAGCGCACCGTGGCCCAGTCGACCGGGCCCTCGAACCGGAGGAACTCCTCCACCGCCGCCGGGATCCCCGCCGGGTCGGTGCGCAACGCATGGAACTGCGATTCGTTGCGCAGCAACGAATACGTACCGTTGCTGATGAGGTTCACGGTGGTCTCATGGCCTGCGATCAGCAGCAGGAAGACCATGGAGACCACCTCCTCGTCGGTCATCCGGTCGCCGTCGGCCCGGGTCTGCACCAGACCCGAGAGCAAGTCCTCCCCCGGTGCGGCGCGCTTGGCCTGCGCCAGCTCGCGCAGGTACGGCGCGATCTCGGCGGCACAGCGCCGACGTTCCTCGAGCGCACCGATGGCGCCGACCAGAACCTTCGTCCAGTACTGGAAGGTCTCCCGGTCCGCGAACGGCACGCCGAGCAGTTCACAGATCACCGTGACCGGCAGCGGCGTCGCGAACACCGCCAACAGGTCGACTTCGTCCTGATCGGCCATCTCGTCGAGCAACGCCGCGGTGATCTGCTCGAGCCAGGGCCGCATCGCGGCCACCCGCCGCCCGGTGAAGGTCTTGTTCACCATCTTGCGCAGGCGCGTGTGGTCGGGCGGATCGGAGTTCAGCATGTGCGAACTCAGCATGAGCAGATCACCGTTCAGCGTCAGGTCGGGCGTCTTGCGGCGCTGCACCTCGACGACACCGGCCAGGCTCTTGTGCAGCCGCACGTCGGCCAGCGCGGCGCGCGCCTCGGCGTACCGGACGATCAGCCACACCGGCATTCCGGTCGGAAAACGCACCTTGACCACCGGCCCGCGCTCCCGCCAGCGCTGGTAGTAGGTGTGCGGATCGGTGTAGAAATCCGCGCCGATGACCTCGATCCGGTCCTGCGCCTCGATATCGACCATGATGCCTCCCCACTCCGCGAACCGGTCCGGTAGAGCCATGGGGCTACCGGCCTGCCCCACCACAACCACCGTACCGATCGCCCGCTCGCGCCGATTGCGTTGTCGGTCAGCAGATTGCGGCGCGAGGCACCGAATCGAGGCCGCGACACCCGCCGACACACGACGAGCGCACCAGGGTTCGCGCGCTCAGACCTTGGCGGCCGCGGCTTCGATCAAGTCGACGACGGCCTGCGGCTGGGACAACGCGATCGCGTGACTGCCCGGGCTTTCCACGACGGTCGCCTTCATTCGAGCGGCCATCTCCCGCTGACCGGCGGGCGGGATCATCCGATCGTCCGCGGCGACGAGGGTCCAGCTCGGCAGGGTCTTCCAGGCGGGCTCGGCGGACTTGTCGGTGAACGAGGCCACCGCGATCGGGCGCTGCCCGGCAGCCAGGATCGCCGCCTCGCCGGCAGGCAGATCCTGCGCGAAGAACTCGCCGAACTTGTCCGGCGCGATGCTCAGCTCGGGCGCGCTGCCCTTGCCATCCGGCAGCGGATACTCGTGCGGCGTCGTGATTTTGGTGGCCGGGCCGCCGAATCGGCCGTCGAGTTCGCCGAGGCTCTCACCCTGATCCGGGGCGAACGCCGCGATATAGACCAGGCCTGCCGCCTTGGGCGAACCCGTTGCGGCATTGGTGATCACGGCGCCACCGTAGGAGTGGCCGACCACGATGGTCTTGCCCGGCATGCCGTCCAGGATGCCGCGGATGTAGCCGGCGTCGTAGGTGAGCCCGCGCAGCGGAACGGCGGCGGAGGTCACCCGGTAGCCGTCGCGCTGGAGCCGTTCGGCCACCTTGCTCCAGCTGGAACCGTCGGCGAACGCCCCGTGCACGAGCAGCACCGCGGGCTTGTCCGCCGGGGACTCGGCAGGCGCTTTGTCGTCGGCAGCTGCCGAACAAGCTGTCACCGCCAGGCTCGACACGACTGCCATGGTGATCAGCACGGCGCGGCCGATCCCGGACCACGGACGTATGTAACTCATTCTCGGACTGGCCTTTCTGCTGAACCCATTGGCCGATGCGGTGATCGTCGTCAGGTGCGCGCACCCGACCGGAACCGGCGCCGAGCGGCTCCCGGCACCGGCACAGATGATGCGCAAGCGGGCTCACCGCCTGCTGAACAGTTCCTGAACGAGCTGTTCAGCCGGGGTACTCGGATCGACCAGGTTCAGCCGGGCGGGCAGGCGACGTCACCGGCAGGCAGCGTGCCCTCGACCAGATAAGCGGCCGCGAGGGCGCGGGCACAGGAACTGGTACCGGGGATCGAGCCGGGGAGGCCGCCGGGTCTGGTTTGCGGGAGCACCAGATGACCGGCGCGGCCCACCACGGTGACCAGCCGTGCGTCCGGGATCGACGCACGTACCGCACGCGCACCTGAAATCGTTGTGACAGCGTCTTTTTCGTTGCCGAGTAGCAGAGCCGAGGCGATCCGGTCGTAGCCGCCCGGGCCGGTCAAGGCGTGTGGTACGGGCCAGAACGCGCAGACGGCGTTGAAGCCGAGGCCGAGGTAGGTCAGGGGTGCGCGTTCGGCGAGTTGTTTCGCGGCGCCGACTATCTCGTCGAGATCGTGGCTCCACCCGGCGCTGTTGCAGTTGCGTGCGGTGAACCAGCCGACGCGGGGACCGGCGTAGAGGAGGTCCTGGCCGAGTTCGTCCAGTAGCGGCGGCAGCGCGAACGTGGTCGCTGCCGCGGATTGCGCCGCCACGGACCGCTCGTCGAGCGCCGTGCGCAACGTCAGGAGTTTACGCTCCAACGTTTCGTAGGGGCTGTTGTCGACGCCGTAGAAGACCATGTTGAGGTCATTGCCGCTGAAGGTCCGGCCGAACGGCAGCGGGACGGGGCGTGCGGTCAGATCCTTGCGCAAGGTGGTCAACGCCGCGAGAACATCATCCCTGGTGCTGCCGAATGCCTTGCCGCGCTGAGCAAGCCAGGGCGCGAAGTGGTCCTCGAGCACCTTCTGCTGCCGCAGCGAGCGCTCGGTGTAGCCGTCCGCCAGTGCGACGGCGGGGTCGACCATCGAGTCGAGCACGAGTCGGTCGATTCGGGCGGGAAAGGTGCGGGCGAGTTCGAGGCCGAGCTGGGTGCCCTGGGACACCCCGAGAAAACTCCAGGTCGGAGCGTTCAGCAGCGCACGGGCCAAGTCCAGGTCGCGGACCGTCTGCCAGTAGGTGATGGCACCGATGGTGGTTTCCCCCGCAGGCGTCCGGGCGGACCGCTCAATGCAAGACCGGACCCAGTCGCGAGCCTGCCCGAGCTGTCGGCGCACCGATTCGGTCGAGAAGTCCAGCACGTCGATGCTGTCGTTCCGGCCGTTCGCGAGCAGTATGCCGTCACCGGAGACGTGGCGGTCGCAGTCCTGATCGGTGCTGGACAAAGCGGTTCCGCGCGGTTCGAATCCGATGAGGTCGTAGGAATCCCGTAGTTCCGGGAAGGCTGTCGCCCACTCCAGCGGATTGAGCAGCGTGCCTGCACCGCTGCCGCCGGGACTTGTCAACAGCGTCCGGGAGCGGCCCGCCGGGGCATGCGACGGCAATCGCGAAATCTCGAACGTGACAACATCACTCGTGTCCGGGCGCGACCAGTCCAATGGGGTACGCACTGTCGCACAGTCCAGCCCGTCGAGCAGTGGTGCGCGGAGCCCGGCGACCGGTCCCCGTCGCAGCGCGTCGCCCAGTGCCGTCTGGGTGCAGGGTCGCCAGTCCACGCCTTGGGCGGCAAACGTTTCGGGTACCTGTGGCGCATCACGCGAATAATCCACGGACTGCGGGGGCGGTGGATCGAACTCGCTGCCGAACGTGTCGGCCCGCACCGCCGCCTGCCCTGCCGCACACAGCACGCTCATCGACAAAGCCAGCACTACCACAGATCGCCGCATCCGCCCCCTCCCTATGAACAGCCGTGCGCGAATCTAGTTCAGCCCATGGGGGTTGTCCATCGCGAGCGCTAGGCTGCGAGCAGTGCAGGCAGTGCTGTTCCTCGACGTCGACGGACCGCTGATTCCGTTCGGCGGGGTCGACGGCCCGACTCACCCGGAACTACCCGACTCGAATCCGTTACTCGCACGGATCGATCCCGAACTCGGGCCGCTGCTGGCCGCGCTGCCCTGCCGACTCGTGTGGGCCACCACCTGGATGCACGAGGCGAACATCACGCTGAGCCCGATCCTCGGCCTGCCGGAACTCACCGTGCTGGACTGGCCGACAGCTCCGGACGATCGAGTCGACCGATGGTTCGGATTACATTGGAAGACACGCGCTTTGGTCGAGTGGGCGGCCGGACGACCGTTCATCTGGGTGGACGACGAAATCACCGGCAGTGACCGGGACTGGGTGGCCGCCGAATACCGCGGCCACGCGCTGCTGCACCGCGTCGATCCGCGGAAAGGATTGCAGCGCAGCGACTTCGATGTATTCGATGCGTGGTTCGCCGCCCACCCGGACCGACTGGGCGACTAGGCTCTGTCTCGAGCCCCGTCCGGCACCTGCCTAGTTCGATGCCTGCCGCGGGAGTTACAGGGATGGTGCTGAGCACGTCGCGTGCCGCACCCGGCTGTAGATGCAGGTCAGGTGCGCGGTGTCGTGTTCCGGCGTGGCCGTCTGGCTGTGGTGGCGTCTCGAGCGGCTTGGGAAAGAGAGGGCGGGTAGCGGGCCGGCTGGTCTGCACCAAGCGACAGATAGGTTGGTGGTCACAGAGGTTCCATACGGTTCACAGGGGTTGTAGCTGCTGTGAACCG
>NZ_BAUA01000217.1 GCF_000710915.1 Nocardia brasiliensis IFM 10847 | reverse complement strand
GGGGTACTGGGGTGGGTTCGGCGGCAGTGCCGACGGATTGTGCATCGCCGTCGCCGAGTCCAGTGCGGGAGTCGCCGGGTGCGGTCCGTCCCGCGTCTGCGCAGCTGCGTCGTGGACAGCAGCCGACAAGTCCGTTCGCGACGTCGGGAAACTTTGTGCAGGCGCCGAGTCCTGTTCAGGCACCGGCCGATTCAGTGCAAGTCGCGGCAACTCTGACCGTGGTGCCGACGAAAACTTCACAGCTGCCGCCGAACTCTGCGCACCTTCCGCCCGTCGGAGCAGTCGCGTGGCCGAGTCGTGCCGAGGTGCCGCCGGGCCATGTGCCGGTGCAGATGAATCCTGCGCAGGCGCCGACGAGCCCTGCGCCCTCGTCGAAGTCTCCAGATCGTGGGGAGGGTTCGACAGGTCCGGGGGCGGTCTCTGCGAACTCTGCGCAGGTGTCGCCCACTGCCGCACAGGCGTCGGTGCGCCCCGACTCGGTCCCACCGAATGCTGTGCAACTGTCGACAAGTCAGACTTCGGTGTCGCCGAATTCTGCGCAGCACTCACCGACTGATGCGCCCGGGCCGCCGAGATCGGTCCAGAGTTCGGTGCGGATGTCGCCGGGCCTCAGGCCGCCGGTGCAAGAGCTGCTCGCGGCGGTTCCTGCGCAGGTTCAGGGTGGTGCTGTGCGCTGTTCGGCGGATTCCGTTCCGGCTCCGGCGAGTTTCGTGCAGGTCGGGCCAAGTCCGGTGCGAGCGTTGGTGACTCCGGTGCCATCGGGTTCTGCGTCTGCGTCGATGAGTTCTGTGCGGGTGTCGGGGGAGCCTGCGCCCTCGGGGACGCGTCCACCATGGACGGGCTCAGCATCCGCAGTGAAACAACCTGCGCTCGATCACGCGGGCGAATCGCTCCCGGACCGCAGTGCGGCAGCGGGCGCGGGGGACAGGCCGGGTGCGGAAGTTGGGTCGGTGCGCGAAGATTCGCGGTGTGCGCGCCGGTCGTGGCAGGTCAGCTCGATTCTGACGTTGATCGGGTCGGCCGCGCTGATCATCGTGCTACTGCACGCGCTTGCCGGCCCGGATCGGACGTTGGCCGGGCCGGTGACCGTGGCGTATCTGGTGGCATTACTGTGCGCGCTGGTCATGATAGGGCTGGGAGGCATCGCACGGAACCGCCGCACGGCATACCACCGGCTGGCGAATGCGCCGGCGGTGGTGGCGATGGCGGGTGTGGCGGTGGCGGCGATCGCAACGGTCGTCCCGCATGCCGGTGACGCGATGGCGGCCGGGACGATCGCCGGTACTGCGGGTCTGGTGTGGACCGGCTGGTGGCTCGCGTCGTTGAGTATGCGCGGGGTGCGTCTCCTGCTTACCGACGTGCCGATGGAATGCACGGTCTGCGTGCTGATCGGCACCGCCGCCGGAGGGTGGGTGGGTATCTCCGGCTACCCGGCCGCGGGCGCGGTATCGGCCGGCGTCCTGACCACAGCCGCCCTGGTCCACCTGTTCGGCAACGCCGCCGCCGCGCTGGTGGAGCCGCCGCAGCGAGACGAGACCGGTCTGCCGACAACGCCGCGTGAATCCGCGACGCGCGGCGCAGGTCCCGGGGAAATGCCGTTGACCGCCAGGGATCTGATCGACATCTCTACCCCGCCGCTGCCGAGATTGCCCCGGCGCAGGCCGCAGGCGCGCAACATGCACGAGCTGCTGGTCGGCATCACCCCGGTGCCGAAACCCGGCTCGGTGCAGGCGGGCTCAGTGGTGTTCGGTCCGGAGCCGGCGCGTCGCCCGGTGCCCGCCTACGAGATCATCGACCGGATCAACAACGAGCGGAGACAAGCTGCCAAAGCCGACGGCGAGCAGCCTTTCGCCGCTCGCCCGCGGTCACTCGGGCGGCGCACCGGGGCGCGATTCGGGCGCTACCGGCTGCGGTCGCTCCTGGGCAAGGGCGGGATGGGTGAGGTCTACGAGGCTTTCGACACCGTCCAGGGCAGGCGGGTCGCGGTCAAACTGCTGTCGGAGGCGGTGGCACTGGATCCGGCCTACCAGGCCAACTTTCGCAGGCAGACCGCGCTCGCCGCACAGCTTGCCGCGCCGTACATCGTCCCGATCCACGACTGGGGCGTGATCAACGGTGTGCTGTTCGCCGCGACGCGTTTGATCGACGGCACCGACCTGCACTCCGTGCTGCGGCGCGGTCCGGTCACGGCGGAACAGGCGGTGTCCGTCATCGAGCAGATAGCCGCCGCGTTGGACGCCGCGCACGCGGTCGGGCTGGTCCACGCCGATGTGAAACCGGCCAATATCTTGCTCACCCCTGGCGGTGCCGCCTACCTCAGCGATTTCGGAATCGCCCATCCGGCCGCCGATTCCGGGCCCGGAGTCGGCGTCGAGGCCTGCGCCTATCGAGCACCGGAGCGTTTCACGAGCACCGCGGTCACCGCAGGCTCCGATATCTACGCGCTCACCGGCGTGCTCTTCGAAGCACTCACCGGCCTGCCGCCCTTTCCCGCCGCGACCACAGGCGAGGTGATCCACCGCCAGCTGACCGATCCGCCACCGCGCCCCAGCACACTGCGGCCGACGATCCCACCCGCCATGGACGCCGTGATCCGTCAGGGCATGGCCAAGGTTGCCGCCGAACGCTTTCCGACCGCCACCGCCCTGGCCCGCGCAGCCCGCGCGGCCCTCGGCGCAACGCGGTGTCCGCAGACCCCACTGCCCCCGCAACCTGCGCTGCTGCCCCAGCCCGCACCGATGCCACGGTCTGCGCCGTCGGTGGGGCCCGGACCATCGCCGCGGTCTGCGCCGCAGGCGGGGCCCAAGTTGCCGATGCGGTCTATTACGCGGACGCAGTCGGCATTTCTGCCGGAGATCACCCCTGCGACGAAGGTCGTACTCTCGCCGCAGCTCGAGGCACCGACGCAACTTGCATCGCGGGTGCGGTCTGTTCAGCAGGCGGGGCCCGGGTGGTCGACACAGTCTGGTTCGCCGACGGGGCCTGCGCTTCCGCCGGAGATCACCCCTGCGATGAAGGTCATGCTGCCGCCTCAGCCCCCGCCTTCGACGTGGCCGGCTTTCGCTGCGCCGGCCTTCTCCGCGCCGCCCGCACCGTGGACACAACGTGTCTTGCCGACGCGAACTGCATCAGCGCCACAGCCCACACCGCTGCCGCAACCGGTCTCGCTGCCCCGGCGTGCGTTGCCGCCGCAGCTCACACCGTGGACAAAGTCCGCACGAGGGACACTGTTCGTCCTGCCGCCCCACCCTGCACCCGCAGCGTGGGCTTGCGTTTGCGACGGTGCCTGAAAAGTCGGCGCCGGCCCGCAAGGCGCATTGCCGACACGACCTGCAGGGTGTCCAACCCCAGGTGCTGCCGTAACCTGTTCAGCCGCTGCGGCGTTCGTGGCCCCACGTGAACGGTGCTGGTGCCATGGCCAGCATTGTGGTCACGCAGTCGGCATACGGGACGAAGGTCGTGCTGTGGAAGGGACCGCTCGTGCGCGGCGGTCCGCTCTGCGGAAGGCGCCCGCTCCCGACCCGGGTTTGCACACTCGAACGACGGTGTGGGCGGGGGCATGGGTGAGGGGCGCAGTTGCTGATTTCGGTGGAGCAACGATCGGTGTCTGGCGTGAGAATGCGTTTCGGTCGCTCTCCTGTTGCTGATAAGGATGTGGTGCTCGGTAGAGGGGTCCGGCCTGAGGGTGTCGGTCGATCGGTTCAGAAGCGGTTGCAGTGTGTGCATTGCCCGGAAGGGTGTGCAATGCACAGATACTTGCGTTGGGGCGCAAAGTATCTGTCCATTTGGACACTGCCGGTCGAATCGGGGCTGAGTTCGGTGGTCCATTCATTGGAGCTAAACCGCTGGTCTACGGCATTTGAAGGCGTGAGCGCCGCGTTCGTTGAGCGCGTAGTTACACATTTGTGATTTTTGCTCGCGAAGGGTGGCCGAGGAACGTTCTGGAGTGGGAGACTGGTGGCAGCCCCCGGTGCAGTGGGGGGCCGCGCCAACCGTAACTGGCTGGTAGCGCACTGCGTCGCAGAAGTCCCTGAATTGGGCTGCACCCACAATGCTTTGGGGGTTCGCGGGGCACGCGAAGGTTCGTCGGGCGGGAACCCATCTGGTGATGGATCCCGACCCAGGAGCTACCGATCGAGGTGATCGGCTCGCGACCCGCGAACTCCTCCGTTCCACAGGTTGAGGAGTTGACGTGACCGGTCTTGTCCGGAGAGCTGGGCGTTTCGCGGGGCTCGAGCATGCGCTACGTCCGGATTCAGGTGTCACTGACCGCCTTTCGTCGCGTTGAGCGCCGAGTTGGCGCGGCTGGGCGCCGAATTGGGCTGCACCCTCGACCTCGACGCGGCCGCCTACCCGGAACTGCGCGTCGAGTTCCTGGCGATGACCGCTGCGGCGCAGCGCGACTCGGGACGGTCCAGGGCGGACATCGTGAAACGTTGCGCGGGCCGACCAGGCAAGCAGACGGTGTACAACTACGCCGGTGCCCCGGACTACCTGAGTTTCCCCAAACCGGAACTCCTGCAACGGTATCTGGTGCACTGCGGCCTCGCGCCCGAGCTGGTGCGGTTCGCGGTCGAGCGCTGCGCGGAGATCAGGCGCAGGCATCCGGAGGCAGGCAAGCCCGGACCGCGCAAGCAGCGACCGTCCCCGGCGGAAAGCGTGGGCCACCACGCGCCCGGCCGATCTGCGAGCGCTACTACGCCGATCAGCGGATCGTCGGAATACGGTATGCCGAAGGGAACCGGTCTCGCTGCGTCCGACCGTCCGGGCCCATGGCACGGATTGGCGCGAACATGTTTGCCTCGAACCGGTTTCGCTGCGGTCGGCCAGCAGTTCATCACGTTGCTGTCGCCCGCGGTCTACGAGCCGTTCGCGGCGGAGGCGTGGCAGCCGGGCGCGCGCAGAGTGGCCGATGCCTCGCCGCATGACCGCTTCCGCCGATGGGTGGGTAGTGCCGCGCGGGATTCGGGCGTGCGGATCTCGCCAGGGCGCATGGCCTTGCGGGTGGTGCGGGCGGAACTCGAAAGCGGTGTGCGGCACGACGATCACACCGCTGCGGCGAGCCTGGTGCGCCGGGCATACGCCGCGGCCGGCATCGCTCTGCACACGCGGGCCGGCGAGCAGGCCGAAGCAGGAGTGCAGGTGCCGTTGGACCAGGCCGAGCCAGGCGACATCCTCATCCGGCACGACGGCGGCCTCGCCCTGTACGCGGGCAACGGCACGGCACTGTTGCTCGGCGCCGGTGACTCGAATCCCCAACCGGTACAACCCGAGCACATCCGCACGACGCGCCGCATCACCTGGACGTCGGTGCCGCTGGAGAGCGGGCCGGCGGGGCCGCGTTCGACCGAACAGGTTGTCGCAGATTATAAGCGGGCGATGGAGGCGGCGAGTCAGCTGGTCGAAGTTGCGGGGCGGGCGGCGGTGCCGGGGTTGGCGGCGCTGCGGGCGGTTGATCGGCTGGTGTTTCCGCATGCGGGAACGCAGGCGTGCCTGGTGCGTGCGGCGTTCGATGCTATCGACCTGCCGTTGCCCACGGAGGTCCGGTTCGAGTTGCCGGTTACGGCGGTCGCGCTGCGGCATCTGGCGGTGCGGGCCGGCGACATCGTGCTCACCGAGTCGGGCTTGCTCGGGATCTACGGCGAGCGTGGGGAATTGGTGCATCTGGGACCTGCGGGTACCCGTACGGTCACCGAATTGCATCCGGCGGTGCACGCCGTCGCGTGGCGGGTATCCGCGGTCCCGGCTCGAACGGGCTACGGGCTGGTGAGTGCGGTGACGATGGTCGAGCACGACGGCGCCGGCCGGCTCGTGCGGATCGATCGTCCCGGCGAACGACGCAGCAATAGACACAACCGAAGTCCGGAAACGGCCGAGGTCGTCGCGATGGTGATCGAGGTGGTGGAACAGGTGACGCGGCGCGGTGTAGTGCTGCCGCTCAGTTCCCGAGAGTTGTTCGCCGCAGCCAACTTTCGCGGCGGTGTCGAGTTCTCGCCGGTGACCGCGGCATGGGATCCGCGGCGTGTGCCGGTGTATCCCCTGGATGCGTGTTTGCCCACCGCACAGCTGACGGCACCGTCGAGTGCGGCGAGACCGTCGGCTGCGGCGTCCGCGGCAAAGTTGTTGCTGCCCAGGTCAGGTTCGGCACAGTTGGCGAGGTGGGTCAGACGGCCGAGGCCCGGAGTCGCGTGAGCGGAGCTGAATCTCTTGTGCGTGTGGAGATTTCGGCGTCGGCTTGGCGTCGCTCGAGCCGCTGCGAGTCCGCGACCGCGGTGCAGTTGGCGCTGGCCAGGTCAGGCACGGCGTCGATGGCGCAGTGGGGTGGACGGCCGGAGGCTTGGAGTCGCGGAAGCTGAACGTGCTGAGTCTCTGGCTCGTGTGGCACATAGCGACTCCTGGGCAGCTCGGCGTCGCATGGACCGGACCGACCGTGGCGGCAGCTCGGCGTCGCATGGATCGCACGACCCTGGCGGCAACTCGCCCTCGGTTGGGTTGTGGTGACTTCGTTGGCACCCCGGTGTCGCCTGGCCGCGGTGACTCCGGGGCGGCTCGGCGTCGCCTGGGACCGCACCGACTCCGTGTAACTCATGCGGAACTCGAAGCCATTCGATTGCACCGACCGTTTGAGTGTGGTGGCTACTTGTGGTGGTGCGGACCATCCCGGGTTTGCGCTCCGCAATCGATGACTCGAGTTCCGTTGGGCGGTAGCGGGTTTGGGGTGGAGGCTACCCGTGATGGTGTAGCCCGTCCCAGGTTTGTATCGGATTATGCTGGGCGCTTCGTGTGCCGTACCCGGCTGTAGGTGCAGGTCAGGTGCGCGGTGTCTTGTCCCAGCGTGGTCGTCTGGCTGTGGTTGCGTCTCGAGCGGCTTGGGAGAGGGAGGGGTGGTTGGGTTGTCTGGACCAAGCGACAGA
>NZ_BAUA01000218.1 GCF_000710915.1 Nocardia brasiliensis IFM 10847 | reverse complement strand
CCGCGGGATTGGACGGTGCCCTGAAAATCCTCGGCGCCCAGCCCTTCGGCATGGTCCTGCTCATCGTCGCCGGTCTCGGCATCATCACCTACGGCCTCTACAGCTTCGTCCTGGCCCGCTACGCGAAAATGTAGATCGCGCAACCACTTCGCCGTCGCCGCCTGCTGATCAGGCGATCAATTTCTGGGTCTTCAGCCAGTCGTAGGCGACGTCGGCGGGGTCTTCGCCGTCGATGTCGACGCGGCCGTTGAGTTCCTGCATGAGATCGTCGGTGAGGCGTTCGGAGATGGTGCCGAGCAGCGGCCGCAATTCCGGATGCCGGTCGAGGACGGCGCCGCGCACGACGGCGGTGCCGCTGTACGGCAGGAAGAACTTGCGATCATCTTCCAGCACAACGAGATTCAAGTTCCTGACCCGGCCGTCGGTGGTGTAGATCATGCCGAAATTGCAGGGTGCGCCCTTGGCGGTGGCGGTGTAGACCACGCCCGCGTCCATCCGGGTCACGTTCCCGGACGGAACGCCGTTCGGATCGTTGTACGGGATACCGTACTTCGCCAGCATCGGGATGAAACCGTCGGAGCGGCTGAAGAATTCGTCGTCGACGCAGAAGGTCCGATCGGGGACCGGCAGGTTGGTCACGTCGGACAGCGATTTCACCTGCAGGCGTTCGGCGTTCGGCGTCGACGCGCCGAAGGCGTAGGTGTCGTTGAAGTTGGCGGGCGGCAGCCACACCAGATCGTGATCACGCTGTTCCAAGTCGTGCACGCGCTGCCAGAGCTGTTGCGGGTCCGCGATCGTGTCGGTCTGATTGTGGTAGTTCACCCATCCGGTGCCCGTGTACTCCCAGAGGATGTCGGCGTCACCGTTGAGCTGAGCCTGCCGCGACGACGCGGAACCCGGCGCCCCGGTCAGGTCGGTGACCTTCGCGCCCGCCGCGCCCAGATACGTCGCGGTGATCTTGCCGAGCAGCACGCCCTCGGTGAAGCTTTTCGAGGTGACGACCAGCTTCACCCCGTCCAGTGGCTGCGCGCCGTCGGGCAGCTGGGCGTCGTGGAAGGTGCCGGACGAGCTGACCAGGCCACACCCGCTGAGCGCGGCGGCGGCCGCGACGAGCGCGGCGAGCAGCGTCGCGAGCCGCGGCGGCCTCACGCGATGCCCCGCGGTGTCGCGGCGAGTTCGACCAGCCGGCCCAGCCAGTCGATGGTCAAGGCCAGCAGGCCCACCAGGATCGCGCCGGAGACGAGCAGCTTCGGCAGGAACAGTGTGACGCCCGTGGTGATCAGCGTGCCGAGGCTGGTCGCACCGATGAACGTGCTCAGCGTCGCCGTGCCGACCAGGATCACCAGCGCGGTGCGCACGCCGTTGAGGATGACCGGCACCGCGAGCGGCAACTCCACCTGGAACAGCGTCCGGCTGCCGGAGTAGCCGATCCCGCGTGCGGCCTCGATGGTGCGGTGGTCCACCTGCCGCAGTCCGACGATGGTGTTCTGCAGGATCGGCAGGATCGCGTACACGACGAGACCGACTATCGCCGTGCGGAATCCGGTGCCGAGCCAGAACGTGAACAGCACCAGCAGGCCGACCGCGGGCGCGGCCTGCCCGACGTTGGCGATGTTCACCGCGAAGGGCTCGACGCGTTCGAGCGCGGGCCGGGTGAGCGCGATGCCGAGCGGGATCGCGATGACGACCACGATCAACGTGGCCACAACGGTGAGTTTGATGTGCGCGAGGATCGTGGTCTGCAAGTTGTCCCAGGCCAGGGACGCTTGCTCGGTCGGGGTGAAGGTCGTGGACCGGTACCAGAGGAAATAGCCGAGACCGATCACACCGATGATGATCGGCTCGAACCACACGTCCAGCGGCACGCGCCGCAGCCTGCTCATGCCTGCTCGGCCGATCCGGGTTCGTCGTCGGCGGCGACCACCGGCGTCGGCGCGGGATCGGTGCCGTCGACGTAGGTTTCGTAGGACAGGTCGACCTCGTCCGACCGCACTTCGGCGAGTTTGGCCTGGATCGTCTCGGTCACCGTGCCGATGCTGAGCGCGCCGACCACGGCGCCGCGGCCGTCGGTGACCAGCGCGGCTCCTTGGCTGGCCGCGAGCATGGCGTCGAGCGCGTCGTTGAGTGTGGAGGAGCGGGCGACCACGGGCAGCCGCCGATCCAGGAAGTCCGAGACCTCCGGTTTGGTCGCCAGTTCGGTGAGCGAGGGCCACGACCGCGGCCGCCCGGCCTCGTCGACCACCACGACCCAGGTGTGCCCGGCCGCCATCGCGCGCTGGATCACGCCCTGCGCGGGTTCGCCGACCCGGGCGGTGATCACCTTGTCGTATTCGACATCGCGCACCCGGGACACGGTGAGATACGCCAGCTTCGCGCCGGACCCGACGAATTCCTCGACGAACGGCGTGGCCGGATCGGTGAGAATCTCCTCCGGGCTCGCGTACTGCTCGACGTGCCCGCCCTCGGACAGGATCAGCACCTTGTCCCCGAGTTTGGTGGCCTCCTCGAAATCGTGCGTCACGATCACGATGGTCTTGCCGAGTTCGTGCTGGATCGCGATCAGGCTGTCCTGCAAGCGCACCCGGGTGATCGGGTCCACCGCGCCGAACGGTTCGTCCATCAGCAGGACCGGCGGGTCCGCGGCGAGCGCGCGGGCGACGCCGACGCGCTGCTGCTGGCCGCCGGACATGTCCTTGGGCAGCCGGTCGGCGAAGGTAGCGGGATCCAGCCCGACGAGATCGAGCAGGTACTCGGTGCGTTCGGCGATTCGCTTCTTGTCCCAGCCGAGCACCCGCGGGATGGCGCCGACGTTCTTGGCGACGCTCCAGTGCGGGAACAGTCCGCCGGACTGGATGACGTACCCGATCGACTGGCGCAGTTTGTCCGGGTCCTCGCGGGTGACGTCGCGGCCGCCGATGAAGATCCGGCCCTCGGTCGGTTCGATCAGCCGGTTGATCATCTTCAATGTCGTGGTCTTGCCGCAGCCGGACGGACCGACGAACGCGACGATGTCGCCGGCGTCGATCTCCAAGTCGAGTCGCTCGACCGCGGGCGCGTCCTGGCCGCGGTAGCGCTTGACGACGGCGTCGAGCTTGATGTCGGCGCCGGTCACGTTGCGCTCCGGCGCGGGCGGAGCGGGGCGGCTGGTCACTTCGGTCATGACAGTCCCTTTGCGATCGTGAGGCGGCCGAGCAGGACGAGGAGTGCGTCGAACACCAACGCGATGAGGACGATGAGAATGGTGCCGGTCAACGCCATCTCGATGGCGTTGGCGCCGCCGAGCCGGGACAGGCCGTTGAAGATCAGCGACCCGAGGCCGGGCCCGAGGACGTAGGCGACGATGGCGGCCACGCCGACGATCATCTGAGTGGAAACCCGGATGCCGGTGAGGATCACCGGCCAGGCGATCGGCAACTCGACGGTGAGCAGGATGCGCAACCGGGAAAAGCCGATGCCTTTGGCGGATTCGATCACCGAGGGCGGCACCGCGCGCAACCCCACGATCGCGTTGCCGATCACCGGCAGCGCCGCGAAGAACGTCAGCATGAGAAACGACGGCACCACGCCTAATCCGAACGGCACCAGCAGCAGGGCGAGCAGCGCCAGCGACGGAATGGTCAACGCGACCCGGCTAGAGGTGAGCGAGAGCGCGGCCAGCAGCGGCAGCCGATACACCGCGACCGCGATGAGCACCGCGACGACGGTCCCGACCAGAACGGTCTGAAACGCCAGGGAGGCGTGCTGATAAGTGAGGAACGCGAGGAATTCGCCCCGCCCTCGGATATAACTCCATAAATCCACGCGATTCCCCTCGTCGGGCAAGACCGGTCGGTACCTGCGGGTGCGTAATCACCGGACGCGAGCCGTCAAAGCGTAATCGAGACTTCGTGTGCGGTTCTGGATGGCGCGCGGCGCGCGGATCGCCGGGTTGCCGATCTCGCGATTGTTTTCACCGGCGCGTAGGTGGCCGAACAATGCGAGTCCGGAAGGGGACGGCTAAGCCGCCGTGGTGAGCGGATCGACGGCGGAGTAGGACTCGGCATTTCCCGCGATGACCGTGCTCGACGTGCCGTCGACGCCGACCGGGATATCACCGGCCAGGGTGATCCGGGTCAGCCTGCGGTGCTCCGCGCCGTCGTAGTCGTCGATCGCGTAGTGCTGGGTGGCACGGTTGTCCCAGATTGCCACGTCGCCGAGCGACCAGTTCCACCGGACGGTGTGTTCGAGCCGGGTCACCCGATCCTGGAACAACCGGAACAGCGCCTGCGACTCGCTACTGGACAGGCCCACGATCTGCTTGACGAAGCAGCCGAGCAGCAGCGCCCGCTCGCCGGTCTCCGGGTGCACCCGGACCACCGGATGCTCGGTCTCGAAGTAGGTCGACTCGAATTCGCGGCGGTAGGCCCGCGCGTTCTCGTCCGGCCGGTCCTCCACGGTGGCCGCGTAGTCGTACTGGTTGGTGTGCCGCGCGCGCAGGCTCTCGGCCAGCCGCCGCAACGGTTCCGGCAGCGAGTTGTAGGCGGCGACGGTCGAGGCCCAGGTGGTCGCGCCGCCGTAACTCGGCAGCGTGACCGCGCGCAGGATGGAGGCCTTCGGCACGCGGTCGACGAAGGTGACATCGGTGTGCCAGGTGTTGGAGCGGCCGTGGTGGGAGTCGATGGCCAGGCTCTTCACGCCCGCGGAGGTGAGTGTCGGGTGCGGTGTGGTGGGCGTGCCGAGCAGTTCGGCGAATTCGTACTGTCCGTCCTCGGTGAGGTGGTGCTGTTCCCGGAAGAAGATCACCTTGTGCTCGTTGAGCGCGGCGCGCACGGTGGCGACGGTCGCGCCGTCCAGCCCACCGCCGAGCCGGACTCCCTCGATTCGGGCGCCGATGTGCGCACCGAGCTTGACCACCTGCACGGACATTCCACGACCTTTCGCTCCACCCGGATGATTACGGATGAGGAAACCAGGCCGGGCGCGGCTCGACCAGTATTACGGTCACCGGGATCGCAATGTGCAAACGCGCATCAACTGCCATTCCGCGCGGCCGAATCGGGCGCGCTCGAAAGTGGTTGGCGCAGGAATCTTCCCGGCCGCCGGTAGAGCAGGAATACGCAGATCGCATTGGCGGCCAGCAGCAGTAGGCCTTGTTCGCCGAGCCACAGCCAAGCCCGCGCGCCCGTGGTGTGGGTGTCGAATACCGATTGGATCACCGAATTCCACGACGCGTGCAGCACGACGGCCGGCCAGACGCTGCCGGTATCCAGCCGCACTCGCGCGAAAACATAGGAGACCACGACGATTTGGATCAGGAACAGCGGCGCGATCACCAGCACGGAACCGCCGTTGCCGCTGAGGTAGCTGCCGCCGATGATCAACGGCATATGCCACGCGGCCCAGATCAATCCGCCGATCAGGATCGGCTGTGGTAGGCCCGCGTCCATGAGCCGGGTGAGCAGATAGCCGCGCCATCCGAGTTCCTCGCCGAGCGCGAACACCAGGCCGATGGCGGTACCGGGCACCAAGCCGATGAGCAGCTGGACCGCGAAGGCGACCCAGCCGGCGGCTTCGCCGTCGGGCGTGGTGAACTCAGCCAAGCCGGTGAGCCAGCCGACGCCGTACGCGGCCCCGGCCACGACCACCGGGTAGCCGAGCGCGAACAGGCAGGCCCACCAGCCGCGGCGACCGCCGAAACGCAGGGAGATATCGCCGAATCCTTCGCGCAGCAGCAGCCGGGCGAGCAGCGAGGCGACGCCCGGCGCCCACATGAGCAGCAGAATGCCGATGTCGTTGCGCGCCACGACCGCGAAAATCATGGCCGGTGCGGATAAAGCGACCAGCGCGACGAGGAAGAGGCCGACGCCCCGCCGGGCGAGCCGGCGGCGGTCGGGTAGCGGTGGTGCGTCCGGTCGCCCTGGGGTCATGCGGGCACACTATGCGGCGCCCGCCGCGTTCGTCGTCAGCCCGAAGGGTGGTATCGGCCTCCGGGGAATCCCTGACTCGCCTGTAGGCCAAGGGGTTTCAGGGTCAGAGCGTGCCCTCGCGGGCCGACCGCCACAGATCGACCGCTCCGTCGTCGTCGAGCAGGGCCTCGATCTCGGCCAGTTCCTCGGCGCGGAACTCGAGCCCGTCGAGCGCGGCGACGTTCTGCTCGAGCTGGCCGGTCGTGGACGCGCCGATGACCAGCGACGTCACCCGTTCGTCGCGCAGCGCCCACGCGAGCGCGAGCTGGGCGAGCGTCTGGCCGCGCCGCTCGGCGAGGGCGTTGAGCTTGCGAAGCCGGTCGATCATCGCGGGGGTGAGCAGCTCGTTCTGGAACGACTTGTCCTGGGCGGCTCGCGATTCCGGCGGAATGCCGTCCAGATATTTCGTGGTGAGCATGCCCTGGGCCAGCGCGGTGAAGCCGATGACGCCGAAACCCGCCTCGGCGGCAGCGTCGAGCAGTCCTTCGGTTTCGATCCAGCGGTTCAGCATCGAGTACGACGGCTGGTGGATGAGCAGCGGCGTGCCCAGCTCCCGCAGCATCGCCGCGATGGTGCGCGAATCCTGCGCGGTGTACGACGAGATGCCGACGTAGAGCGCTTTGCCCTGCTGCACCGCGGTGTGCAACGCGGACGCGGTCTCCTCCAGCGGTGTCGTCGGGTCGAACCGGTGCGAATAGAAGATATCGACGTAGTCCACGCCGAGCCGAGTCAGGGACTGGTCGAGCGAGGCGAGCACATACTTCCGCGACCCACCGCCCTGCCCGTACGGGCCGGGCCACATGTCCCAGCCCGCTTTCGTGGACAGCACGAGTTCGTCGCGATACCGGGCCAGGTCCTCCCGCAGGATGCGCCCGGCGTTGATCTCGGCCGCCCCGTACGGCGGCCCATAATTGTTCGCCAGATCGAAATGGGTGATACCGAGGTCGAATGCACGCAGCGCAATCTCGCGCTGGGTGCCATACGGCCGGTCGTCGCCGAAGTTGTGCCAGAAGCCGAGCGACAGCATCGGCAGATCGAGCCCGGATCGGCCCGATCGCCGATACCGCATCGGCCCGTCGTACCTGGTGGGTTCGGGAATGTAGGTCATGGAGATCTCCTCGACTGTCTCGGCGGTCGTGGTGGACGGCGCGTGGCATGCACCGCAACATTGCGCTTGATGCTCAACGCAGGTCTGCGGCGACCTTGCCCAAGCCGTCGGCGATGGCTTTGCGTTGCTGTGGCGAAAGGACGTCGATCAGGAGTTCGCGGACCAGAGCGACGTGGCCGGGGGCGGCGGCTTGAAGCTTGCGGCGGCCGGCGGGGGTGAGGGTGGCGATGATGCCGCGGGGGTCGTCGGGAGCGGGGGTGCGGCGGACGAAGCCCGCCTTCTCCAGCTGTCCGATCTGATAGGTGAGACCGCTCTTGGAGGTGAACAGGGCGGCGGAGAGCTCGGTCATCCGCAGCGCGTCACCGGGCGCGTCCTCGAGTCGCACCAGCACCTCGTACTGCGTGTGCGACAGGTGCGCGTCCTCCTTGAGCTGCTGTTCGATCCGGCGGTTCAGCAGCGCCGTCGAGGCGAGGAACGCCTGCCAGGTCCGCATCTCTTCGTCGTCGAGCCAGCGGGGCTCGTCCAAGGTGACCACCCTCCCTATTGTTCAAACTCGAACGATAATCTACCATCGTCGACAGATGTTCAAATTTGAACTACTTGGAGGAGGCCGAGACCGATGCGCATGCCCGTGGTGTACCTGTCGCACGGCGCCCCGCCGCTGGCCGAGGACGCGGTGTGGCCGGGGCAGTTGGCCGCTTGGTCCGCGGAACTGCCGAAACCCGAAGCGGTCCTGATGATTTCGGCGCATTGGGAAGACGCTCCGCTCGCCGTCGGCGCGACCGAGACGGTTCCGCTGGTCTACGACTTCTGGGGCTTCCCCCGGCACTACTACGAGGTGACCTACCCCGCGCCCGGGGCGCCCGCACTAGCCGACGACGTGCGCAAACTGCTGCGCGCCCCCGGTCGCTCGGTGCACGACGTGCCCGATCGCGGGCTCGACCACGGGGCGTATGTGCCGCTGGTGGAGATGTACCCCGCGGCGGATGTGCCGGTGCTGCAACTGTCGATGCCGACGCTCGACCCGTCCGGGCTGCTGGAACTCGGCCGCAAGCTCGTGCCGCTGCGCGACCGAGGGGTGCTGATCGTCGGCAGCGGCTTCTTCACCCACAATCTGCGCGCGCTGACCCAGGACGGCTCGGTGCATCCGGTGATGACCGAGTTCGACGACTGGGGTCGGCGAGCGCTGGCCGCGGGCGACGTCGACGCCCTGCTCGATTTCGAGAAGAAGGCTCCGGCCGCGGCGGCGGCGCACCCGCGCACCGAACACTTCGCGCCGTTGTTCGTCGCGCTCGGCGCGGCCGACGCCGACCTGAGTACCCAGCGCAGCGTGATCGACGGCTTCTGGAACGGCCTGGCGAAACGTTCCCTGCAATTCGGCTGACCACTGATTCCCACCGAAAGGACTATCGAATGAGTTCCACCGCAACGCCTTCGCGCGCTTCTGCTGCCGCCGAGGGGGGTGTGTCGTCCGGCCATGCCGCGACCCCGCACGCCTACGACGCCGGCCTGCTGCTGCTACGCATCGCGGTCGGGCTGACCATGGCCGCGCACGGCGCGCAGAAACTGTTCGGCTGGTTCGGCGGCGGTGGCCTGGACGGGACCGGAAAGTTCTTCTCCAGCAAGGGTTATCCCGCCGGTGAGGCGATGGCGTTCGTCGCGGGCGTCACCGAGACGTTCGGCGGCCTCGCGCTCGCCGTCGGCCTGCTCACCCCGCTGGCAGGGGCGGCCGTGGTCGGCACCCTGCTCAACGCCATCGCGGTCAAGGGCGCCGGCGCCTTCTTCGCCCCCAAGGGCATCGAATACGAACTGATCCTCACCGCGGCCGCTGCCGCCCTCACCCTGACCGGCCCCGGCCGCTACGCCCTCGACCGCTTCATCCCAGTCCTGCGCAATCACCGCCTCGTCTACGGCCTCGCCGCCATCGTCCTCGCCCTCCTCGCCGCCGGCGCAGTACTGGTCGTGCGCACCTAGAGTCGAACCGCCCGCCGCGCGGTGGCGGCGGCCCCACCGCCTGCTTCCGGTGGAACGCTCAGCGGCTTCTACACGAAATCTCCACAGGGGCAACACCACAGGCGGCTCGAAGCTCGTTACCGTAGCCTGGTGCTCACCCTGCAGCCCTGGCGGCGTTTCGGCGGAAACTACGCGGCCTGGATCGTCTTCGCTGTTGCCGCCCTGGCCGGTCTGCTCGTGCTGTGGTCGGTGACGTTCGCCGACGCCTGCTACTACCTGGAATGCCGGGACACGTTGGTGCCCTTCTCCTTTTCGCTGGGGGTGCTCGTCGCCGGTGTCGGTCTCTCGTTGGTCGTGGGCGCGGTGCTGCTCTACCGCACCGGGTCTCGCGGTCGGCCGCGGTTCAAGTGGGCGGTGATCGCGTTGGCCGGCGTCCTCGTTTCCGCCTGCGGTAGTTGGCAACTCATGACGGTCGCACCCTTCGACGACCGACCGGCGCTGACCCGGGAGGCGCGGGATACCGCGACTGCGCTCAGTCGGCTACCAGGAGTCGATCAGGTGTCGACCGAGATCGACGGTATGTTCGCCGCGGTCGTCGTGCTGTCCGAGGCGGCGTCGGCGGCGCAGACCGCAGCGGTGATCGAGGCGTTCCGCGACCAGGTTTGGGCCGCGGCGGATTTCGAGCAGTGGGAGACAGAGCTCGAGATCCGTCGGGAAAAGTCCGGCAGTTCGTTCAGGGTTGGGAAGGGCGGGTTCGCCGAGGCGCCGGACCGCGCCGGTCTGTGGTTCGCATTGTCCGACGCCTTTCCCCGGGACGAGGTGAAGTGGACCTATCACACGTGGGCCTACTACTCCTACGGATCGAGCGACGAATTCGAGCGAATGGATGTCGGAGTCGGCGATATCTCCTTGAAACTATTGCCCGCGAACGATTTCAGTGCGGTCGGCGAGACGTATCGGCGCTTGATGCGAGAGTTTCCCGAGCTGTCGGGGGCTCGATGGTGGATAGGACCTGCTGCCGCCGTGAGTGGGTCGTGGTCGGTCGCCAACCGGTACCCGACCGAGCTCGAGTTCGCTGTCTGGCAGCGCCTCAACCAAGACCGAGCCATGCCGCACAGCGTGATCATGGCTTCGGGAAGCCCGCTACCGGAACGGCCACCGCGACCTCGGGTCACCGAGCAACTCCACTCGCGCAATCTCGACGACGCGAGACTGCTCGCCGAGCAGCATCTTCCGATCGTCGCGGAACTGGGTGCGCCCGAGATCGACTACCTGGTCACCACCGACCCCGACGACTACCTGGCCCCCGAAGGAACGAGACGCGTTTGCGTCGAACGAAGCCTGTCGATGACCGTCACCAATCGCGCCTATCCCGCGAACGATGCTGCTCCGGCCTTCTCGGTCCAGTATCAACCGTGCTGATCGGCGGTGTGGCCTGAGCCACCGGCTGCGCTTCCCGGACGGTTACTACTGGCGTTAGGACCGTAACTGTCCTAAGCGCCCGGCATGCTCGAACTATGAGCGAAATCGAATCGACTGCGCGGCCGGCGGAGCAGGCTGCGATCACCGACTATGACGATCCGAACGCGCCGTGGAATCAGCCATGGGACCCGGAGGGCAGTATCACCGACGGGAATGTGGATGTGATCGCGGAGTTCCGGGCGAACTCGGGCAAGGTGGGTGGCGCGTACGCGGGGGCGGACTTGATCCTGCTCACCACGACAGGTGCGAAAAGCGGTAAGCGGCATACGATTCCGCTCGGCCCGGGGTACCGGGGCGACATCATGTACGTGAGTTCGTTCATGGCGGACAGGTATCCGGCCTGGTGGCACAACATCAAGGCGAACCCGCAGGTCACCATCGAACTCCGGGACAAGACCTACCGGGGGACCGGACGGGTACTCGAAGGCGCGGACTACGACGAGTTCGCGGCTTGGGTGCTCGCCGACAACGCCCTGCTCGCGGACTTCCAGTCCAAGACGGACCGCCCGCTACCCCTGGTCCTGCTGACCCTCGACGAGGAGATTCCCTGCCGGACAACTGATCAGGAAGAACTGACGTAACCGCGTTCTCGGCCGAGGCCGCGGCGATTCCTCCTGATCATCTGACCTACCGGCGTAGGCCGAGGGTGCGCAGTTCGAGGGCGGCGAGGGCGCGGACGGTGGCGTCGTCGCCGCGTCGCCAGGCGGTGACCACCTCGGGGTCGATGCGGTCGAGTCGGCGCAGCGGTTGGTGGGTGAGGGCGCGCAGGGCAAGCAGGTCTCGTCCGCCGGGGTCCGCGCGCAACCGAGTCGCGGTGGCGGCGCGGCGAATCCAGCGCAGCCGCAGCGGCAGCCAGACGAGCAGGACAAGTCCGAGCGGGACGACGGACAGGCCGATGGCCAGGGCGAGCGCGAGATCGCCGACGAGGTCCTGCTGATCGTGGCCCGCCTCGGCGATCGAGCGGGCGGCGGTGGCGGCTCGCTCGAACGGCGAGGTCAGTTCGTCGCCCACCACCGGCACCCGGCCCACCTTGTCGCCGACGGTGTCGAGGTTGTCGGCCAGGCCCCCGCCCGCGCCTTCGAGTTTGCGCCCGGGCACGGCGAGCGCCAGCACCAGGTCGTGTAGCCACAGGGCGGCGCGGATGGTGCCGTACACCCACGCCGCCACGAGGAGATCGGTGACGAGCTGGCGCAGTGCGGTGGCCGGGCGGTCGGCGTAGATCCTCATGCCCTCAGAATCCACCGGACCGGCTGCTGATCAACGGTTTTCGGCTATCGCGGCCGAACCGGTCTCACTTCCCGGCGGGGATGATCGGCGGGACGTAGTCGAACGTCATGCCGAGCAGCCAGACGAGCAGCAGCACCACCGGCAGGTGGAAGATGAACTGCAGGAAGGTGAACCCGACGAGATCGCGCGCCCGCAGTTTCAGCACCGCGAGCAACGGCAGCATGAAGAACGGGTTGATCAGGTTGGGCAGCGCCTCGGCCACGTTGTAGA
The DNA here is from genome assembly GCF_000710915.1 of Nocardia brasiliensis IFM 10847. Taxonomy (GTDB): domain Bacteria; phylum Actinomycetota; class Actinomycetes; order Mycobacteriales; family Mycobacteriaceae; genus Nocardia; species Nocardia brasiliensis_A. Next base: position 22,634 of record NZ_BAUA01000218.1, on the reverse strand, counting down.
TCTGCACCGTCCAGCCGAGATTCATCTGCACATCGGTTGCCGACTGCATGACGTAAGGCGCTTCGACCAACCACTTTCCGCCGCCGGAGGGGACGAAGATGCCGAGCACCACGGTGTAGACGGCGATCACGATGGCGAAGGTGCCACCGCCGCCGATGCTGGTGAAGAAGTCGGCCAGGTGCTCGGAGACGGTGATCCCGCCGCGCCCTTTCGCTTTGGTGAGGATCGCGGCCATCGCCGCGTAGAGCGGGAACTGCACCAGGATGCCCGCGGTGGCGGGCACGGCCAGGGTGACGGCCTGCAGGAATTTGCGCGGCGTGCCGTGCAGCACCAGCCCGAGTACGAGGAAGACGAGCAGGTAGCCGTTGAGACTGCTGACCACGGTGAGCGCTGCCTTGTTGACGAACTGGGAGATCAACCAGCCCAACGTCATCAGGCCCGCGATGATCGGCAGGATACGGCTGTACTCGAGCCATTCACCGGGCCGCGACCGCGGGGTGACCTCGTCGGGCTGATCGTCGAGGTCGACCTCGAGTTCCTCGGCGGTCTTGATCGCCTCGCCCTTCGGCGCCGAGAAATGGGCGATCACGACGGTGATGGCCATGATGATGGCGCACATCAGCAGCGACTGCCAGGTGAAGATCGTCATCCCGAAGTCCAGGACGCCGGTGATCCGCAGCAGGGCGGGCGGCAAGGAACTCGCCGTCGCCTGCAACTGCGCGGCCGAGGACGAGATGCCCAGTGCCCATACCGCGCCCAGCCCCATGAAGGCCGCCGCGCCGAGCGCTCGATAGTCCACCCGCAGATCGGTGCGCCGGGCGATCGCGCGGGCCAGCAGGCCGCCGAACACCAGGCTGAGCCCCCAGTTCAAAATGGACACCGACATGCTCAGGAACGCAACGAAACTCACCGCGCCGGCCGCGGATCGCGGCACGGCGGCGAGGCGTTCGATGAGCCGCGCGACCGGTGGGGAAGTGGCCACCACGTAACCGGTCAGCACGACCATGGCCATCTGCAGCGTGAAAGCCGTGAGATCCCAGAACCCGTCGCCGAACGCGGTCACCACGGTCTGTGGCGACGAGCCGTTCGCCAATGCCGCGACGGCCACGATGAACACACCGGCCAAGGCGACGACGTAGGCATCCGGAAACCATTTCTCCGTCCATTTCGCGAGCGACTGCGCGATTCGCGCTAGTCCCTTCTCGGAGCTGGCTTCGTCGATCGTGGCCGTCATGGAGCTGTCCCTCATCTTTCTACACACCACCCACGCGCGCGCATGTGACGCACCGCACACGGGCTCGGTTGGCCAGTATCGAGGCCCACCTGTCCGCAGACAATAAGGAATCACGCAGATCCGGTCTGCAAATATGCAGAAATCACCCCTGGTCAGGGGGATGGGGCGGCCCGGACCGGACTAGCGGTCGGCTCGTTCGAGGTCGGCGCGCAGGTACTGGGCGGTCACGGATTCGTCGTCGCCGGTCAGGTCCCGGGGCGTGCCCTCGAAGAGGACCCTGCCGCCGTGCCGTCCGGCATCGGGGCCGAGATCGATGACCCAGTCCGCGTGTTTGACGACCTCGAGGTCGTGTTCGACGACGATGACGGTGTTGCCGTCGTCCACCAGTTGATCGAAGAGGGTCAGCAGGCGGTCCACGTCCGACATGTGCAGCCCGGTGGTCGGCTCGTCGAAGACGAAGACCGTCCCGGTGTCCTGCAGGCGGTGGGCGAGCTTGAGCCGCTGCCGTTCTCCGCCGGACAGGGTCGAAAGGGGTTGGCCGAGGGTGAGATAGGCGAGACCGACCTTATCGAGCAAGGCGAGCTTGCCGATGACCTTGTCCTCGGTGAAGTAGTCGAGGCCCTCTTCGACGGTGAGCGCGAGCACCTCGGCGATGTTCTTGCCGCGCAAGGTTTTCGCCAGCGCCTCTGGCCGATACCGCAGCCCCTCGCACACCTCGCAGGTGACGGTCACCGGGTCCAGGTAGGCGAGGTCGGTCTGGATCACGCCGCGCCCCTGACAGGCCGGACACGCGCCGGTGGAATTGAAGCTGAACAGTCCGGGTTCGGCGTCGTTGGCCTTCGCGAACAGCGAACGGACCGTGTCCATGATGTCGACATAGGTGGCCGGAGTCGACCGCGCGGAGATGCCGATCCCCGACTGGTCGACCATCACCGCATCCGGATGCTGCGCGGCGAAAGCCCCTGAGATGAGCGAACTCTTGCCGGATCCGGCCACGCCGGTGACCGCGGTGAGCACTCCGGTCGGGATCCGCACCGTCACGTTGCGCAGATTGTTCAGCTTCGCCTTGCTGATGGTCAGCGCCCCGGTGGCGGTGCGGACCTGCTCCTTCAATCCGGTGTGCGCGCACAGCCTGCGCCCGGTGAGCGTGTCGGAGGCGAGCAGCTTGCGGAAGGTGCCCTCGAACACCACCTCGCCACCGTGCGCGCCGGCGCCGGGGCCCATATCGACGATGCGATCGGCGACGCTCATCACGTCGGGGTTGTGCTCCACGACGAGCACCGTGTTGCCGTTGTCTCGGAGCCGGCCGAGTAGTTCGTTGAGCCGATGCACATCTCGGGGATGCAGCCCGACGCTGGGTTCGTCGAAGATGAAGGTGAGATCGCTGAGGCTGCTGCCGAGATGGCGCACCGTCTTGAGCCGCTGGCCTTCGCCGCCGGACAGGGTCGAGGTCTCGCGGCCGAGGCTGAGGTAGCCCAGACCGATGGACTCGAGTCGTTCCAGCGCGGTGACAGCCGCCTGGACAACGGGTTTCGCGACCGGATCGTCGATCTTCCCCAGCTCGACGATCAGCTCGCTCACCTCCATCTCGGCATAGTCGGCGATGTTCTTGCCCTTGATCTTCGAGGCGAGCGCCGCCTTGTTGAGCCGCGCGCCACCGCACGCCTCGCAGGTGCGGGTCGTGACGACCTGCTCGACGTCCTTGCGCTCCTTGTCTTTCAGCGCGTCCAAGCCGTTGTCCAGGTACCGACGGTTGAACCGGACGACGATGCCCTCGTAGGTGTTCGAGTGGGTGACGTCGCGTCCTGGCCGCCGCACCTTGAACCCGCCGCCGTGCAGTAGCAGGTCCCATTCCTCGGAGTCGAAGTCCCGCAACGGTTTGTCGGCATCGAAGAGTTCCGACTCCGCGTAGGTGGTCCACGGATATCCGCCGACCGCGAAGAGCGGCGAGGTGATCGCGCCGTCGTTGAGCGATTTGCTCTTGTCGAGCAGCAGGTCGAGGTCGAGCCGCGCGGTGCGGCCGAGCCCTTCGCACTCGGTGCACATGCCCTGCGGCACGTTGAACGAGTACGCCGTGGATTCGCCCGCGCTGGGCTTGCCGTGCCGGGAGAACAGCACGCGCAGCATCGGATTGATCTCGGTCATCGTGCCGACGGTCGAGCGGCTGTTGCCGCCGAGCTGACGCTGATCGACCACGATGGCGGTGGACAGGTGCGCCATGTTCTCCGCATGCGGCCGCTCGTATTTGGGCAGCCGGTTGCGGATGAACCACGGGAAGGTCTCGTTCAGCTGCCGCTGGGACTCGACGGCGATCGTGCCGAACACCAGCGACGACTTCCCGGAACCCGACACGCCTGTGAAAACGGTCAGCTGCCCCTTGGGGATGCTCAGCGATACGTTCTTCAGGTTGTTCTGCCGGACTCCGGCCAGGGTGATGCTGTCGTTCGCTTGTCGTCCGCCTCGACCGGGCATCTCCGACTCCCCTCAGCGTGACCAAACTAGTTTCCAAAAGGAAACTATACCAGGACGCGCACGTCGTAAGCGGTGAGCCACTCGTCGATGCGGATCGGTGTTTCGTTGAGTAGCCCTCTTTCCTGCATCGAAACAGGCTTGTCGACGGGCTGATCCAGATGCCGGTGGATCGCGTCCAGATCGAGCAGCGGCAGCGACGGCGAACCCGGCTCCGCGACGATCTTGCCGAGGACCTGCTTGATCGCCTTGTCATAGCCCGAATCCTGGGTGGACGGATAGGGCGCTTTCCGGCGTTGCACGATGGAGTCCGGCAGCAGATCCCGCGTCGCGGCGCGCAACAGACTCTTCTCCCGGCCGTCGAAGGTCTTCATCGACCACGGGGTGTTGAAGACGTACTCGACCAGGCGGTGGTCGCAGAACGGCACCCGCACCTCGATTCCACTGGCCATGCTCAGCCGGTCCTTGCGATCCAGCATGACCGGAAGGAAACGGGTGAGGTTCAGGTAGCTCGCGGCCCGCATCCGGCGGTCGAGCCCGGTCTCCCCGGGCAGCTCCGGGACTTCGCGCAGGGCCGTGTGATATTGGTCCGCAATATATTCGGCGAGGTTCAGCTGCGCTGTCAGATCGGGATCCAGGAAGGCCGTGGACTGCTCGGTGACGGAACGCTCGCCGAGCGCGTGCCACGGGAACGTATCGGCCTGCACCGCACGCTGATCGTGGAACCAGAGGTAGCCGCCGAACACCTCGTCCGCCGATTCACCGGACAGGGCGACGGTCGATTCCTGCCGTACCGCGCGGAACAGCAGATAGAGCGATGGTCCGAGATCACCGTCGCCGTAAGGGAGATCCCAGGCGCGCAATACCGCCGCTCGCGCGCTCGGCGACGCCAGATCCGCGTTGTCCAGCAGGATGACTCGGTGATCGGTGCCGACGTGACGGACCAGTTCCGCGGCGAACGGCGCGTCCGGCGCCTCGCGTAGCGGTTCCGGTTCGAAGTTCTCCACCTGGCCGACGAAATCCACCGAGAAGCTACGGATCCGCCCACCGCGGCCGGCGTCGAGCGCGCGCTGGCCGAGGGCGGTCAGCGCGCTGGAATCCAATCCGCCGGACAGGAGCGTGCACAGCGGAACGTCGGCGACCATCTGCCGGGAAACGATATCCACCAACAACTCTCGCACCTTGCCGACGCTGGTGGCCACATCGTCGGCATGCGGCCAGGAGCGCAGCTCCCAGTACTTCTCCTCGGTCCGGCGCCCGTCGCGGAACCGCAGCACATGGCCGGGCCGTACCTCGTACATGCCGCGTAGCGGCGTCTGGCCGGGGACTCGGACGAACGACAGCACGTCGCGGAGCCCGTCGAGGGACAGTTCGGCGCGGCTTTCCGGATGGGCGAGCACGGCTTTCGGCTCGGACCCGAAGAGCAGGCCGTCGCCGGTGGGGTAGTAGAACAGCGGTTTGACGCCGAGTCGATCGCGGTACAGCAGCAGTTCCTCGGTGCGGTTGTCCCAGATCGCGAAGGCGAACATCCCGTTGAGCCGTCGCACGAAGTCCGTTCCCCATTCGAGGTAGGCGCGCAGCACGACCTCGGTATCGCTTCTGGTGCGGAAGCGATGGCCGAGTGCTCGCAGTTCGTCGCGCAGTTCGGTGAAGTTGTACACCTCGCCGCTGTAACTCAGTACAGCCGAAGGGGTTCCGTCGGGCAGGGTTTCCGGTGTGACCATCGGCTGTTTGCCGCCTTCGAGGTCGATCACCGACAGCCGCCGGTGCCCGAGGGCGCAGCGGGGATGCAGCCACATGCCTTCGTCGTCGGGGCCGCGGGCGGCCATGGTGTCGACCATGGCCTGCACCGTCCGGCCTTCGGCGGTGAGGTCACGGTCGAGCGCGACCCAGCCGGTGATTCCGCACATCGTTGGTCCTTTCGCTGCTGTCGTCGGCTCAGGCGAGCGTCGCCCACACGGTTTTCGGCTCGAGATAGGCCTCGACGCCCGCGCGGCCCATCTCGCGGCCGACTCCGGAGGCCTTGACGCCGCCGAAGGGGGCCGCCGGATCGCCCGGCGCCCAGGTATTGAGGTAGACCGATCCGGCACGCAGCCGGGCGGCGAGGGTGTGTGCCCGGCCGAGGTGCTGGGTCCAGATGCCCGCCGCCAAGCCGTAATCCGTGTCGTTGGCCTGCCGCACCACCTCGTCGACGCGCTCGAATGGCGCGGCCACGAGCACCGGCCCGAAGATCTCCTCGCGGCAGATCCGCATCCGCGGGTCGACGTCGACGAAGAGTGCGGGCGAGACGAAGTAGCCGCCCTCGGGCGAAACCGGCGGCACGGTACCGGCTTTCAGGGTCGCCCCCGCGGCGACGCCGTCTTGCAGATATCCGCGCACCCGGTGGTACTGCTCGGCCGAGACCAATGGCCCGAGTTCGGTGGCGGGGTCCAGTGCCGGACCCACCTGCGCTTTCTGGGCCCGGGCCAACAGTCCCGCGACGACCTCGTCGAACACGCTCGCGTGGACGAAGAGCCGGGACGCGGCATTGCACGCCTGACCGGTGTTGAAATAGATCCCGTTGAAGGCGCCGGCGATCGCGGCTTCGAGGTCGGCGTCCGGGAGAACGATATTCGGGCTCTTCCCGCCCAGTTCGAGTGTGACCGGCTTGAGCTGCGCGCCGGCCTTCGCGCCGATCTCGCGCCCCACCGCGGTGGAGCCGGTGAACACGATCTTGTCGACGCCGGGATGCTCGACCAGCGCCGCGCCGGTCGAGCCGTCGCCGGTGAGCACATTGACCGTGCCGGGTGGAAACCCGGCCTCCGCAACGAGTTCGGCGAGGCGCAGCACGGTCAGCGGTGTCTGTTCAGCAGGTTTCACCACCACGGTGCAACCGGCGGCCAAGGCCGCGCCGATCTTCCAGGCCGCCATCAGCAGCGAGAAGTTCCACGGGATGATCTGCGCGCACACGCCCACCGGCTCTTTGCGGGTGTAGCACAGCGTGTTCGGCACCGCGACCGGGATCGTCTCGCCCTCCAGCTTGGTCGGCCACCCGGCGAAGTAGCGGAATTGCGCGACGGCGGCCGGGATATCGAGCGCGCGGGTCACGCTGATCGGCTTGCCGCCGTCGAGGGCTTCGAGCTCGGCCAGCTGGTCGGCGTTGCCCTCGATGAGGTCGGCCAGGCGCGTGAGGAGGGTGCCGCGGTCTGCGGCCGACAGTGCGCCCCAGGCCCTTCGAGCGCGGCGCGTGCCGCCGCGACCGCCGTGGACACGTCGGCCGGGCCCGCGTGCGCGACCTGTGTGATCGCTGCGCCGGTGGACGGGTCGACGGTGCCGAAGGTCCGGCCGTCCGCGGCGGCGACGAACTCGCCGCCCAGATAGAGCAGGTGCGGTCCGGACAGGAAGTGCTGTGCCGCCGGACCCGGTGTGCTGGACGAGGTTTCCACGGTGTCCTCCCGGTCCGCGTCAGAAGCGGTCGATGACGGCGATGCCGCTGGTGCTGAAATCGCTCATCGCGGCAAGGACATCCCCGGCCTGCTCGAGCGCGACGGTGCGCTGGACCAGGGATTGCGGTGTGAGACGGCCGGATTCGACCAGGGTGAGCAGCCGGGGGTAGCCGGTGTGCGGGTTGCCGTGCGAGCCGATGATGGTCAGCTCGCCGAGGGTGACGGTGTCCACCGGGATCGCGATCTGCCCGGCATCGTCGGCGCTGGTCAGCCCGACCTGCACGTGCCTGCCGCGTTTGCGCAGCGAGCGAAGGGAATTGACGACCGTGACGCGGGTGCCGAGGGCATCGATCGAGACGTGCGCGCCGCCGTCGGTGGCGGCTTGGACCGCCGCGGGCACGTCCGCCTCGACACTCGCGTCGACGGTGGCGAGCGCGCCCTGCTCCTCGGCCAGCGCGAGCTTGGCGGCATCGATGTCCACGGCCACCACGCAAGCGCCTGCGGCAGTGGCGATCTGCACGGCGGCGAGGCCGACGCCGCCGACGCCGTGTATCGCGACCCATTCGCCGGGGCGTGCCCGTCCCTGTCCGGTGACCGCGTGGAACGCGGTCATGAATCGGCAGCCGATCGCGCTCGCCGCGACCGGGGTCAGCGTCTCGGGTACGCGCACACAATTGAAGTCCGCGTCGGGGATCGGGACGAACTCGGCATAGCCGCCGTCGCACCAGAAACCGAGCACCTGCATGGCGTCGCAGAGATTGGCCCGTCCGGACCGGCACTGCGCACAGGCGCCGCAGGCCAGATGGAACGGCACCGTGACGTGGTCGCCGAGCCGCACCGTGCGCACGTCGGCACCGACTGCCACTACCTCGCCGACCAGTTCGTGCCCGAGCGTGCGCGGCAGCGCGACCTGTCCGCCCATCCAGCCCCAATCACCCTGCCATGCATGCCAATCGCTGCGGCAGATGCCGGTGGCGCGGACCGCGAGCACCACGCCGTTCGGTGCAGGGGCGGGATCGGGCAGCTCGCGCACCACGAGCGGGGTGCCGTACTCGACTATCTGGGCCGCCCTCATGATGTCGCCTTGCCGGAGATGCGCAGGGGTAGCCGGTCCAGTCCGCGGGTGATGTTGTTCGGTGTGCGGGTGGGTTCGCCGGTCAGCTCGAGCGTGTCCGCCCGCTCGGCCAGTGCGCCGAACAGCGCGTGCGCCTCCATCGAGGCGAGCGCGCGGCCCGGGCAGTTGTGCACCCCGAACCCGAATCCGACGGTGTCGGCGGGGTTCCGGCGCGCGTCGAAGCGATCCGGCTCGGGATAGTGCCGTTCGTCGCGGTTCGCGGCGGCGAAGGAGACCACGACGCGGGCGCCCGCGGGGATGGTCACGCCGTCGACGTCGGTGTCGCCGGTGGTGACCCGGGAGAAGGACTGGATCGGGGTCTCCAGCCGGACGCCCTCGAGGAACGCGCCGGGAATCAGTTTCGGATCCTGCCGGACGGCCGCCCACTGGTCCGGATTCCGGGCCAGCAGCCAGAGCGTGCTCGCCACGCCGGCGATGGTGGTGTCCAATCCGGCGCAGGCGTAGGCGCTCATCGTCATCAGCGCCTCGTTCTCGGTGATCTCACCGTGTTCTGCGGCCGCCCAGACGATCTGGCCGAAGCTGTCCGGCAGCAGTTTGTCGGGCGTGGCGTCGGTGACGAGGTACTGCATCAGCGCCTGCACGTCGGGAAAGGTCGAACTCTGCCGCGCACCGGGCGGTCCGAAATAGTTGAACGCGCCGAGGGCCCAGACCAGGATCTTGTCGCGGTATTCGTCGCGCGGGAAACCGATGAGGTCCATGACGATGTCCACCGGCAGCTTCGCCGCGAAATCGGTGACGCCGTCGAACTCGTCGCGGTGCATCAGATTCTCGACCAGATCGTCGGCGAGTTGTTCGATGTCGCCGGCGACCTTGCGAACGTACTTGGGCCGCAACGCGTCATCGAGGACTTTGCGCACCGCCCGGTGCCGCGGCGGGTCCATCGAGAGCAGGGAACCGTCGGAAAGCTCGTTGGCGGTGGGATTCATCGCGATGCCCTGAGCGGAACTGAAACCCTCCCAATCGACCAGTGCCGCACGTACCTGGTCGTAGCGGAACAGTCCGTAGAGATCGTGCTCGCGCAGGTAGACGACCGGCCCCAGCTCGCGCAACGCCCGGAACTGCGGGTAGGGGTCGAGCAGGGCTTCGGTCGAGAACGGATCGAGGTCGGTGGCGGCGGCGCGGATCGTGGTCCCGGTCACAGCTGCTCCGCTCCGGCGACCAAGTCGTAGAAGCACATTCGCGGCCCGGCGCTCGGACGCGTGTACATCCGGCGGCAGGTCAGGGTGGACTTCTCGAACACGTCGAACCAGGCCGAGCGGTCGCGCGGCAGGCCCTGGCCGGTCAGCACGTGGATCAGGAAGAAATCGTCGTCGTTCTCGCGCCCGTCGTAGCGGATCTCCGGTTCGCCGACGAGCAGAATCTTCAGCTGCGGAAACTTGGTCGAGATGTCGTCGAGCAGGTCGACGACGGCTTGTTCACCGTTGCGGAAATGCTCGTGCAGCGCGCTCATCATGCAGAGTCCGTCGGCCGCGAAGCACTCCTGCGGCCAAGTGCCGGGGGCGAACGCGTCCCCGACGACGAACCGCACACGATCGGCGACGCCGCTGCGGTGGGCGTGCTCGTTGGCCACGTCGACCGCGTCGGCATCGATATCGAGGCCGATACCGCTGAGCGTGGGGTCGCGCAGGCAGGCGTCCACCAGCAACTGGCCACCGCCGCAACCGATATCGAGAATGCGCGTCACCTCGCGTCCGCGCATGGCGCGCAGCAGGGTCGGGGTGTGGAAGGCGGAGAACAGCGTGTCGCAATGTGCGCCCAGTTTGCCGCCGTCGCGCACCACGTCCTTGCCGTACACGGCTGTGCCGGTGAGCAGATCACCGATCCGGCTGGTGACCGCGCCGTACGCGTCGACGTAGACGCCGAGCCGGGCGAGGGAAACGTCGGTGGTGAGGAATTCGCCGAGGCGGGTGAAAAAGTATTCCGCGCCGCGGGTTTCGAGGATGCCGCGCTGCACGAGATAGCGCAGGAAGCCGGGCCCGATCTCGGGATCGATGCCGGCGAGCAGCGCCTGCGGGGTCCGCTGGGGTCCGGTGCGCAGCCGCTCCAGCAAGGGGGTGTCGGCGAGGGCGCGCACCGCGTGGCACACGTGCATCGAGCTGATCATCTCGGGCAGGTTCGACAGGGTGAACGCCTGCCATTCCCGGCGCTGCTGTTCGTCGTCGAGTTCGACGATCTCCGGCCGGTATTGCGTGCTCGTCATGACTGTCATCTCTTTCTGAATCGTTGTCGCCCAGCGTTATTCGGCCACCGCGTAGGCGTGTCTGCCACGGGGGCTCGCGGCCGCACGGACGAACTCGTGATCGTCGGTGAACCCGGACGCGCAGACCCGGCCCAGCGAATACGCGGGGACGAGGTCCACGTCGTGGCCGCGGGCGCGCAACTCGGCGACGACTTCGGGCGGGCAGGTTTGCTCCGCCACCAACACACCGGGCCGGTGCGCGTGCGGGGTGAACGAAGCGGGCACCTGATCGGTGTGGAAGGCCGTGGTCTCGGTCGCGCTCTGGAAGTCGAGCCCGAAATCGGCCACGTTGAGGAAGAACTGCAACGTCCACTGATCCTGGCGATCGCCGCCGGGGGTGCCGAAGGCGACGAACGGACGCCCGTCCCGCAGTACCACCGAGGGGCTGAGCGTGGTCCGGGGTCGTTTGCCCGGCCCGAGCGAGTTCGGGTGGCCCTCGGTGAGAAACATGCACTGGCCACGGGTGCCGAGCGGGAAACCGAGGCTGCCGATGGCAGGTGAACTCTTCAGCCACCCACCGCTCGGGGTCGCGGCGACCATGTTGCCGTGCCGGTCGACGGCGGTGACGGTGACCGTGTCGGTCTTCGCCTTGGTCGCCTGCAGGATCGTCGGTAATCCGTTCTGCAACTGGGACATCCACTCGGAGTCGGCGTCCGGATCGTCGGGCACCGGCAGGTCGGGGAGGAACGAGGTGCGTCCGGCGGGCGAACCGGGACGCAGCGTGGTTTCGGCGCGCGCGCCGACGAGGGCGCGGCGCTGCCGGCTGTACTCCGCGTCGAGCAGGCCGGCCAGGGGCACCTCGCTGAAATCCGGGTCGCCGTACCAGGCTTCGCGATCGGCCATCGCGAGCTTGGTGCACTCGATCACCGTGTGCACGTATTCCGCGCTGCCCTGGCCCATTCGGGCGAGATCGAAGCCGTCGAGCAGCGCGAGCTGCTGCAAGAAGACCGGACCCTGCGACCACGGTCCCGGTTTGAAGACCTGATAGGGGCCGTAGCTGTGGCTCGGCGCGGTCTCGACCGACGGCGTCCAGTCGGCGAGATCGTCGGCGGTGAGCAAGCCGCGGTGCCGACGGCCGGTGGCGTCGAGCATCGGGCTGGACTCGAGGAACTCCGAGATCTCCGCCGCGACAAAGCCTTTGTAGAAGGCGTCGTGCGCGGCCCGGAACTGGGCCTCGCGCTCGCCCGACGCGGACTCGGCGGCCTTGATGAGGCGCTGGTAGGTGTTGGCCAGCGCGGGATTCCGGAAGCGGCTCCCCGCGGCGGGGGCGTTGCCGCCCTTCAGATAGACCTGTTCGGAACCGTGCCATTCCGCGCGGAACAGCGGCGCCAGCACGTCGATGGCGCGCGCCGTTTCCGGCAGTAGCGGAAAACCCTTGTCCGCGTAGCCGATCGCGGGTTCGAGCACCTCGGCGAGGCGCTTGGTGCCGAACTCGGCGAGCAACCGCATCCAGCCGCCGAACGCGCCGGGCACGCAGGCGGGCAGCAGCCCCGACCCGGGGATGCTGCGCAGGCCGAGGTCGGCGAAGGTGCCGATGCTGATCGCGCGGGGCATCGGGCCCTGCGCGCAGAGTGCTCGGACGTCGTCCTGTCCGGCCTGATGCGCGACCAGGGACAAATCGCCGCCGAGCCCGTTGAAATGCGGTTCGACGACCTGGAGCACGAATCCGGCCGCGGCGGCCGCGTCGAACGCGTTGCCGCCGTCGGCCAGCATCCGCATCCCCGCGGCGGAGGCGAGCCAGTGCGTACTGGCCACGGCACCGGTGGTGCCGGTGAGTTCGGGCTTGGATGGAGGCATGCGGCTACTCCCTAGAAATCGTGGTGCGAGCGCGAAGGTGCGGAATGCGACTAATCGTCGGTGCGAATGCCGAGGCCCGGTGCGAGAATTCCGCGGGGGTCGTAACGCTTTTTCGCCGCGCTGAACGCGGGCCATCGGTCGCCGTAATGATCACGCCAGTCCTGGGCCGTGCGGCGCAGCGAGCCGATGGGATAGAGCACCGCGCCGTATTGTTTGCGTGCCTCGGTCAACAGGCGGTCGTTGCGATCGAGCATCTCCTCGACGAATTCCGGGTGCGCACCGCGTGTTTCGGCGACCGTGTTGATATCGAGCACGAAAACCCAATCCGAGCCATCGGGTTCGGGCACCGGCGGGTACGGTCTGGTCAGGGTCGCGCGACGTTGCGGATACAGCAGGCTGATCCCGAAGGGTCCGATATCGCGTGCGGTGAGCGAGGATTGGACCTCATCGACGTAGTCCTCCACGACCGCGCCGCCGAGCCACACGTCGTACCACGGCTTGACGAGTTCGTCCCAGTGCACCGTCTCGCGCATGCCGTCGACCAGCGTGTCGATCTTGAACACGTAGTCGAGGTAGGGGGTGTCGTCGATGACGGGCTCGGTGGTCAATCCACGGACGTTTGCCTCGTCGTCGGGCGGGTTCGCCGGGTCGTACATGACGGTCGCGTAGAGCCGGTGTGTCGGCTCGGACTGCGGCGAATAGAGCTCGGCGTACACGTGATCGATGCCCGGCCGGTCGAGGAGCGTGCGCAGATCGCGGAAGAAAGCGGCGTTATCGGTGTAGTCCAGCACGTAGCTGCGGGCGCGTTCGCGCGCGGGTTCCAGTTCGACCACGGCCTTGGTGATCACGCCGCACTGGCCGAGTCCACCGAGCACGGCCTCGAACAGGTCGCGGCGCTGTGCCGGCGAGCAACGCACGAGTTCGCCGGTCCCGGTGACCACTTCGAGTTCGCGCACGTGGTCGACCTGGAGCCCGGTGCGTAACGCGCCGACGAGCCCGCCGAGCCCGCCGACCGAGAGCGTGCCGCCGACGGTCAGCGAGGTGTATCCGGTGACGGCGGGCGGCGTGCGCCGTGGCGACTGCTCGAAGGCGGTGGTGACCAGGTCCTTCCACAGGACGCCGGCATCGACCTCGGCCACGTCGCCGTCGAGGGAATGGATGCGGTTCAGGTGGCGGTTCTCGATGACCAAGCCGTCGGACAGGCCCTGGCCGAGGGTGGTGTGCGCCTGCCCCCGGGTCGACACGCTGATGCCGTGGGTGTGGCAGAAGCCGACCAGCGCGGCGATGTCCTGGGCCGAGCGTGGCCGCAGCACCGCCGCCGGGGTGCGGGTGGTGATGTTGCCGAGGTCGGTGGCGACCGCCCGGCGCGCGGACTCGTCGAGCAGCAGCTCGCCGTCCACCGCGGGCGCGGCGGCAAAGATTTCGGGCACGAAAACTCCTTTCGGCGTACTGGTTTCGGCCTCGACCAGCGAAATGGCTGCGGGCTGTTACCAATACGTCGAACATATCCGGGACGACCGGCCCGGCACATTCAGAGGAGTTTCAAATTACCTTCAAAACCTTGTGAAGCCGGCCGTCATTCGGCCGTCTGCAAGGAGGAGTGGATCGCCTCGGCGACGCGGCCGCACAGCTGCGCGAAAACGGCCTGCTCGGCCGGATCGAGCACGGACTCGGCTATTTTGGCGTTCTCCCGCCGGCATTCGGCGGCGCGGTCGAGGAATTCGTGCCCGTCCGCGGTGAGGGAGGTGGTCTGTTCGCGCCGGTCGGTCCCGAGTGCCGCCTGGGTCACCAGGTGCTGATCCTTCAGCACGCGCAGGGCTTTCGACATCGTCGGGCGGGAGACGCTGAGCGATTCGCTCAGCGCGGAAGGCGTCATCGGGCCACGTAGGCGCAGCATTTCGAGCACGTCGTACTGCTGCCAGGTGACCCGCTCCGGGGTGGTCCGGGTGCGGCGCGCGACGAGCACGCAGGTGAGGTGGGCGAGGGCGTTCTCGACGCCGTCCTGCCAGTCGAGGACCTGGCTGTGGCTGTCCGCGGCGGCGGGCACTGGTTCAACGGGCACGGGTCTCTCCTCGCCGTTCGGGAACTTGATTTCCGGTTGGAAACTAGTTTACGGTAGGAATCGCTACACCAACTCACAACCCTGTCACACAGGAGGAGTGGTCATGGGCAGCTTCAGCCCGCGACCGGCGACTGTGGGGTGGTTCGATATCACCGCCAGCGATCCGGCGCACACCAAGCAGTTCTACCAGGAAGTGTTCTCCTGGGAATTCGCCTCGATCGGCGACGATTACCACACGATCACCGCGCCGGGCGCGAGCGCGGCCATGGGCGCGCTGCGCCGCGGCGACCGCGACGCGCTGTGGATCGATGTGGTCTGTACCGACCTCGCGGCCACGATCCCGCGACTGGAATCGTTGGGCGCCAAGGTGATCGAGCCCGCCGACGAAACCCCGGCGGGCGCGCGGAGCGCGGTCGTCGCCGACACCCGAGGCAACCGGCTCGGCCTGTATGAACCGGCGAACACCGGCGAAGCCGACACGACGGCCGCGGCCGCGGTGCCGAACGCCACCGCGTGGTTCGAGATCGGCACCCTGGATTTCGCCGCCACCCGGCAGTTCTACGAGCAGGCCTTCGGCTGGACCTACGAGCGCGACGAAGCCGCCGAAGGGGCGGTCTACTACAGCATTTCGGCACCGGGCGCCGCGGAGCCGATCGGCGGCACGATGGACCTGTCGGCCCTTCCGGACGCCGCCGAGTACGCGATCCCCGGCCTGCTCGTCGCCGACGTCTCCGCGATGCTCGATCGAGTCGAGCGAGCGGGCGGACACCGCGTGATGGATCCGTTCACCGATGCACATGGCCTGGTCATCGCGCAGTTCACCGACCCGTTCGGCAACCGGTGGACCTCCTTCGCGCAACCCGCCGCGCGCTGACCACGGGCCGATCACCTGCCCCCGGAAGGGGAGTCATGCCTTTCGCCGTATATGTGCTGGGGCTGGGCGTTTTCTGCCTCAACACCACCGAGATCATGGTTGCCGGACTGATTCCCGGCATGTCGAGCGACCTGGGCGTCTCGATCGCCGCCATCGGCTACCTCGTGTCGCTGTTCGCCGTCGGCATGGTCGTCGGCGGGCCCGTGCTGATCGTCGGCTTGTCCCGGGTGGCGCAGAAGAAGTCGCTGATCCTGTTGCTCGCGGTTTTCGTCGCGGGACAGACCCTGGCCGCCATGGCGGCCGACTATTGGGTCCTGGTCGTCGCGCGCATCGTGACCGCGCTGGCCGCCTCGGCGTTCTTCGGTGCGGCCGCCGCGGTGTGCGTGCGGCTCGTCGGCGCCGAACGACGCGGTCGCGCGATGTCGGTGCTGTACGGCGGCATGATGGTGGCCCAGGTCGTCGGCCTGCCGACGGCGACGTTCATCGAACAGCACTTCGGCTGGCGGGCGAGTTTCTGGATCGTCGACCTGCTCGCCGTCGGCTGCATCGCGGCGGTGGTGCTGCTGGTGCCGGGTGGCGGTGGAGCCCAGACCCTGGATTTCCGCGCCGAGATCCAGGCCTTCCGCAATCTGCGCCTGTGGGGCGCGTACGCGACCAACGCGCTGGTCATCGGCGCGGTGGTGGCCGGATTCACCTATCTGTCACCGATTTTCACCGACGCCACCCACTTCGCGCCCGCGACGGTGCCGGTGCTGTTCGCGGTCTACGGGATCGCCACGGTGCTGGGCAATGCGGTGGTCGGACGGTTCGCCGATCGCTACACCCGCCGTATCCTGGTCGGCGGGCTGATCGCGCTGACCCTCGTACTGGTCGCCTTCGCGCTGTGCGTCTCGTACAAGGTGCCGACCATCGCGACGACCGTGCTGCTCGGACTGATCGGGCTGCCGCTCAACCCGGCCATGGCGGCCAGGGTGATGTCGGTGTCCAACGAGGGAGCGCTGGTGAATACGGTCAACGGCTCGGCCATCAATATCGGCGTCGTGCTCGGCCCGTGGCTGGGTGGCCTGGGGATCAGCGCTGGGCTCGGCCTGGTGGCGCCGTTGTGGATCGGCGCGGGCATGGCGCTGCTGGGGTTGCTCACGTTGCTGCCGGATCTGCGCCGAGGCGCAGCCCGAGACTCGCGCGAGAACGCAGCGGGCGACCGGCCGGTCGCCGCGCCCGAGAGTATCCCGGTGGGCGATCGTTAAACCACTGGTGGGCAAAGGATTTCGGCAACTGCCGACAAACCTTCCCTGACGCCGACTTTAGAGTTTCTCGAGCATCTTTTGATTGCCCCGGGCCGCGCGGCCGACCGACGATGGAAGCGCTGGGACGATCCCCTCCCACAGCTGCGACGAGGGGAGTACCGCAAGCGTATTCGCGACGGAAGGGCATCCGATGCACGGGCTTGACATCGCGCCGAGATTCCACCACCTCGCCATCCAGACCGATGACGTGGACGCCACGATCGAGTGGTATCGGGAATTCCTCGGGGCAACGGTCGAATGGTCACTCGACAGCTTCTCGCCGCTGACCCACGACCGGCTATCCGGAATCGAGAAATTGGTCGAACTGAAGAAGGGCGACTTGCGATTCCACGTCTTCGACCGGGCCGGGCACAGCAAGGACGGCCCCGACCCGCTCGGCTACCAGTATCAGCACGTCGGCATCACGGTGCGGCGCCCGGAGGATCTGGTGCGGCTGCGCGCGCGGTGGCTGCAGGTGCGGGAGCGGGCCGATATCGCCTGGGCCAGAGCCGATCCGCCGTCGGACATCGTGACCGACGCGGACGGCATGCAGAGCCTGTACGTGCTCGATCCCAACGGCCTCGAGCTCGAGTTCATCTACTTTCCCGAGGCGGCGTCGTGAGCGGGAATGGGCGATATAGGTCGGCGGGCAGGCAGCGCCCGCCCACACTGCAACCGCGGCTGCTGTTCATGCCGTCGCTCGGCGAGCCGTTCGACGAATCGGCGCCCGACGAAGACGTCGTGCTCGCGGCACGAGATGCGCCCGAGTACCCCTTGTTCGGCACTGAACCGGTCGAGGCCGAGCGGTTGTTCTGGTACCGCTGGATCGCAGGCCACCAGATCTCCTTCCTGCTCTGGCGGGCGATGTGCGATGTGGTGTGCCAGTACCCCGACGAGGTGCCGGGCGAACGGGAGCTGGAAGTGTTGTCCGCCTGCATCGACGGCTACAGCGCGATGCTGCTGTATTCGTCCACGGTCCCGCGAGACCACTACCACGCCGACATCCGGCCGCGGATGGCGTTGCAGCATCCCGCGTTCAGCGGCACCTGGGCGCCGGACTACCGGCCGGTGCGCCGGCTGTTCCACGGCAGGCTGCCCTGGCAGGACGATCCGTCGTGCCGGGCACTCGATGCCGCGGTGGACCGAAACGAGTTGACGCACAGTCATATCGCCGATCACCTGGTCCCGGACGGGCGTTCGCTGCTGCAGCAGTCCGTGGGGGCCCTGGGCGTCAGCGTGTCCCGGGAGAAGGAAGACCTGTACGACAACTTCTTCCTCACCGTGCGGCGTCCGGTGAGCCACGCCGAGTTCGTCGCCCAGCTCGACGCGCGGATCACCGAGCTCACCGTGGACCTGTCGCACCACGGGATGTATCCGATGGTCGACGGCCGGCACCACCCGGTGGTCGGCGACCGGTCCGAGGCGGTGATGCAGCCGCTGATCACCTACGCCGTCCAGGTCGTGGACCGCGCGGCCCGGCTGGTCGCGAAGATGCGCCTGGAGGGGGTGCGCCGATGAAGCACGGAGTCGTCCTGCTGCCCGAGCACGAATGGAAGGTCGCCGCCGAACGCTGGCGCACCGCAGAGCAACTCGGCTTCCGGCACGCCTGGACCTACGACCATCTGATGTGGCGATGGCTCGCCGATCGCCCGTGGTACGGCGCGATCCCGACGCTCACCGCCGCGGCGACGGTCACCGAGACCATCGGTCTCGGGTTGCTCGTCGCCACCCCGAATTTCCGGCACCCGGTCGCGTTCGCCAAGGAACTCGTCACCGTGGACGATATCGCCGGCGGCCGGCTGATCTGCGGGCTGGGTTCGGGCGCACCGGGTTTCGACGTGAGTGTGCTCGGCGGCTCCGACTTGGGCGCGCGCGAGCGGGCCGATCGTTTCGAGACGTTCGTCGAACTGCTGGACACCGTGCTGGCCGGCGGGCGGGTGAACAAGGTGTCGCGCTGGTACACGGCGGCGGGGGTGGACTTCCATCCGCGCGCCGGCGCCGCCGGGCGCATGCCGTTCGCCGTGGCCGCGACCGGCCCGCGGGGTATGGCGCTGGCGGCCGGCTTCGCGCAGTACTGGGTTACCTCCGGGCCGCCCAACGACTTTCGCGGACGGCCGCTGCGCGAGGTGGTGCCGGTGCTGCGCAAGCAGTTGCGCGGCATCGACGCCGCGTGCGAGCGGCTGGGCCGGGATCCGGCCACCCTGGGCCGGGTGTTCGTCGGCGATGCCGCGGTGGCGGGAATCACCGCCTCGCTCGCGGCCTACGAGGACGCCGCGGGTGAACTCGAGGAACTCGGCGTCACCGACCTGGTGGTGCACTGGCCCCGCCCGGAGCAGCCATATCAGGGTGACGAACAGGTCGTGCTCGAGTTCGCCGAAAAGCATGTGAGGGCCGCATGATGCGGGTGACGACAGTGGATATGTTCGGGGCCGCGCCCGGGCGGGGCAGCGCGCTGGATGTGCTCGTCCCGACGGCGGCGCGCGCCGAGGACGCGGCACGGACCGCCGCGGAATTCGCGCGCCGCAGCGATTCGTGCGAGACCGTCTTGGTCGACGAGTGTTGCCGAACGCGAAAGACTTTCGCCTCGCGGATCTTCAACGCCGCGGGCGAGACGCCGTTCGCGTCGCACTCCCTGGCGGGCGTCGCCGCCTGCCTGGTCGGCACCGGCCGGCTCGCTCCGGGCAAGGTCGGCCGGACGGCGGCGGCGGGCACCCAGTGGTTGTGGACCGACGGCAACGAGGTTCGCGTGCCCTTCGACGGACCCGCCGTGCGGCAGGAGCCGGCGTACGAAGCCGCCGAGTTCGGTTGGGCCACCGGCGAATCGCATGCGGGCGGTGTCGGCCGGGCCTTCAACTTCGTCCGGGTGTCGGCGGATCCACGGGGACTGCCCGTACCCGACCTCGATCGCATGCGCGAGCTCGAGGTCACCGACCTGACCGCGTTCCGTTGGGATCCGGCGCGCCGGGAGGTGCTGGCCTGCGTGTTCGCCCCCGGTTTCGGCATACCCGAAGACGCCGGATGTCTCCCGGCCGCCGCCGCGCTCGGCGTGGCCGCGCTGCAACTCGGTGCGCCCGATTCGGCGCCGTTGACCATCCGTCAGGTGACCCGGCACGGCACCGAGTCGATCTTCGGCTGTACCGGGTCGCTTAGGGACGGCTCCGCCCGCGTGCGCATCAACGGCCAGGTCTGGGTGCCCGGGGACGACGATCAGAAAGCTTGTGAAGCATGACGATTCGCGACGACACCGATCCGCTCGCCGCCTACGCGGACGAGTTCGCCATCGACGGCGCCGTCCACCTCAACGGCAACTCGCTCGGACCGCCCCGGCACAGTCTCGTGGGCGAGCTCGACCGTGTCGTGTCCGGCCAATGGGCGCCCAGGCAGGTGCAGGGCTGGTTCCAGGACGGGTGGCTCGACCTGCCGCGCACGATCGGGGACCGGCTGGCCCCGCTGCTCGGCGCCGGGCCCGGGCAGGTCATGGTGGCGGGGGAGACGACCTCGACGACGCTGTTCAACGCGCTGGTGGCGGCCTGCCGCCTCCGCGGCGACCGGCCGGTGCTGCTGATCGAGGCGGAATCGTTCCCCACCGACCTGTACATCGCCGACTCGGTGGCCCGGCTGCTGGACCGGCAACTGGTCGTCGAGTCGCACGGGGAGTTCGACTCGTACCTGTGCGAGCACGGGGGACAGGTGGCCGCGGCCGTCACCGCGCCGGTGGACTTCCGGACCGGTGAACGTCGCGCGATCCGGCCGATCACCACGCTGTGTCACGACGTGGGGGCGCTGTCGGTGTGGGACCTCAGTCACGCCGCCGGTGTGCTGCCGGTGGACCTGGATGCCAACGCGGTCGACCTCGCCGTAGGGTGCGGATACAAGTACCTCGGTGGCGGTCCCGGCGCACCGGCGTTCCTCTACCTGCCGGCCAGACTGCAAGCGACGGTGGACTTTCCGCTGACGGGGTGGCACGGCCACGCGCGGCCGTTCGACATGTCGCCGGTGTTCGAGCCGGCCGCGGGGATCGAATGCGCCCGCACCGGTACGCCGCCGCTGCTCAGCCTCGCCGGACTGCATCACGCGCTCGCGCCGTTGCTCGACGTGGGTATCGACGCACTGCACCGGCGCAGCGTGGCGCTCGGCGAGTTCTTTCTGGAATGCCTCGCGCAACGTCGTCCGCGACTGCTGGACCGGCTGGCCTCGCCTCGGGATCCGGCGCGTCGGGGCGGACATCTCGCGTTGCGAATTCCCGAGGCGGACAAGGTGGAACACGCACTGGCCGAGCACCGCGTGCTCGTCGACGCCCGGCCGCCCGACCTGATCCGGTTCGCCTTCGCGCCGCTGTACGTGACGCACGAGCAGGTGTCACGCGCGGCCGAAGTGCTGTGCCACGCCACGGAAGGAGTGCTATGACCAGCGCCCCGGAATACCTCGTCCCCGAGTACGTCACCTACGCGCACATGGACGAGCTGCACGCGCTGCAGCGACCGCGCAGCGACGCGCGCGGCGAGCTGAATTTCATTCTGCTCAGCCACGTCAAGGAGCTGCTGTTCCGCGCGGTGATCGACGATCTGAGCACCGCCCGCGCCGCGCTCGAGCGCGACGACGTCGCCGACGCCTGCCTGGCCCTGTCCCGGGCGACCCGCACGCAGCGGGTGCTCGTGGCCTGCTGGGAATCGTTGAACGGCATGTCCGTGGACGAGTACGTGGCCTTCCGCGAGGTGCTCAACGACGCCTCCGGTACGCAGTCCTTCGCTTACCGCGCATTGGAATTCGTGATGGGCAACCGGCCGGCCCGGCAGGTCGAGGCGGCGCACCGGGACGGGCATCCGGTGCTGCGCACGGAGCTGGCACGGCCGTCGCTCTACGACGCGGCACTGCAACACCTTGCCCGCCAGGGCTTTTCGATCCCGGCAACGTGCGTCGCGAAACCCGCTGCCGCGCAGCACGAACCGCTCGCGGAGGTGGAAGACGTCTGGCTGGAGATCTACCGGAACCCGGCCCGGCATCGCGAGGCGCACAGGCTCGCCGAGGCGCTGCTCGAGGTGGCGTACCAGTTCTCGCACTGGCGGGCCACGCACCTGCTGGTGGTCGAACGGATGCTCGGCGGCAAGAGCGGGACCGCGGGCACCGACGGCGCGCCGTGGCTGCGGGCCATCAACGAACACCGCTTCTTTCCGGAGCTGTGGACCTTTCGCACCCGGCTCTAGCGGTAATCCACTTCAACGACGGTAAAGGAACAGATCTCGATGACGGAAACGCAGACCGAGCTCAGCAAGCCGGTCGATCTCACCTCGCTGGTCCCGGTGCTGTTCGGCTTCGCCGCCTTCCAGCAGCTGCGCGCGGCCTCGGAACTGCAACTGTTCGAATATCTCGACCTGAACGGTCCCGCCACGAGCGACGACGCGGCGGCGGGCCTGGGCATCCCGGGTAAATCGGCGCGCATGCTGCTGCTCGGCACCACCTCGCTCGGCCTGACCGAACGCGACGGCGATCACTACCGGCTCGGCGCGACGCTGGCCGCGGCGATGGCGGACGGCACCTGGCCGCTGCTGCGCAACATCATCGACTTCCAGCAGCGGCTGTCGTACCTGCCCGCGAAGGAGTACGCGGAATCGTTGCGCACCGGGAAGAATCTGGGTCTCAAACACCTGCCCGGCACCGGCGGCGATCTGTACTCGCGGCTGGAACAGACCCCGGAGCTGGAGAATCTGTTCTTCCGCGGTATGCACTCGTGGTCGGAGCTGTCGAATCCGGTACTGCTGCACCAGGTGGACTACACCGGGGTGACCAGGATTCTCGACGTCGGCGGCGGCGACGCGGTCAACGCGATCGAGATCGCGCGGGCGCACCCGGACCTGAAGATCACAGTGTTCGACCTCGACGGCGCGGTCGAGGTGGCCCGGGACAACATCGCGGCCGCGGGCCTCGGCGACCGCATCGACGTGATCGCGGGCGATATGTTCGGCGAACCGCTGCCCGGCGGCTACGACGTGGTGCTCTTCGCGCACCAGTTCGTGATCTGGTCGCCGGAGCAGAACCGGACGCTGCTGCAGCGGGCGTACGCGGCGCTGCCGCCCGGCGGACGGGTGCTGGTGTTCAACGCGTTCGCCGACGAC
>NZ_BAUA01000219.1 GCF_000710915.1 Nocardia brasiliensis IFM 10847 | reverse complement strand
CCCGCGCCGCCGCGGATGCACACGATGCCGAAGTCCGGCCGCAGCTGTTTGCGGATCTCCTTGTTCCGCACCTTGATTCGCACCCAACCGGCGTAAGCGCTGCGGCCGAGCGCATCGACCAAGCGCGCGCCGAGCCGCCACAGCGGCGCGGGGGTGAACACCGCCACCCGCAGCGCCGAGTCGATCACGCCCTGCGCGAGCCCGTTGACGAGCGCCGAACCACCCGGCAGCGCGAGCATCCGCTGCATCCACGGCCGCAGGACGAAGTCCGGCTTCGGCAGATAGACCTGCGGGGTGCGCTGGTAGATGTCCAGGCGTTCGACCTGACCGGCGAGTTTCGGCGCGATCTGCATCGTGCTGGCGCCGACGCCGATGATGGCCACCCGTTTTCCGGTGAAGTCGTAGTCGTGGTTCCAAGCCGCCGGATGCATGGAAACCCCCGCATAGCAGGCCAGTCCAGGGATGTCCGGTGTGGTCTTCGCGTTGATGTAGGCGCCGACGGCACTGATCACGAACCGGGCCGTGATCACCTCACCGGAGTCGACGTACAGCCGCCAGAGCGCATCGCGGTCGTCCCATTCCTCACGAACTATGGTGGTGTGGAACCGCATTCGGCGCGGGAGATCGTGGTCGGCGGCGACCTCCCGCAGGTATTCGAGGATCTGATCGCGCTTGGCGAACAGCCGATCCCAGTCGGGTTTGCGGGCGAACGAGAACTGGTAGGTGGTGCTCGGAATATCGCAACCGGCGTCGGGATAGCTGTGGCTGTACCAGGTCCCGCCCAATCCGCCGACGCGGTCGACGATCAGGAAATCATCGATCCCGATCTCTTGCAGCTTCACCCCGGCGCAGATGCCGCCGATGCCCGCCCCGATCACCACGACCTCGTATTGCGGTGCAATGCTGTTGTTCTCGCTCACTTGACGTCCTCTTCGGCGCGACGGCCGGCAGCTTCGACAACGGTTCGGCCGTTGGTGGAGAGCGCCCGCGTCGGCGGCAGGCCCGTCTGCGCGACTTGCGCGACACGACGCTGGAACAGCGGTCCGACGCCGCCGAGCCGGTAGGCGGCCCGCCACAGCGGCGGGAACCAGGTGGCGAAGCGCAGCGGCAGGCGCGGGGTGACCGCGACCGTCCACACCACCTTGGTCCGATCGGCGTCGACATCGGTGAAGGTCATATCCTCGGCGTACTGCCGAACCAGCAGGTACTGCATCCAGTTCGCGCTCACCACACCGAAGGTGATGCGATGGCCCGGCTCATACCGCCAGAACCGTTCACGCTCCACCCACAGCAACCGCAGCGGATCGAACACCGATCCCATTTCGCGGATCACACCCGCCCCACGCTCGGCGGAGTCGTAACGCACGCCCACGCACGGGATCGGCAGCCAGCGCCAGGCCTGATCATCGTCCAGTGCGGTCCAGACCGCCCAGCGGGGCGCGTCCACGACCCGCTCGACGGTGAAAACCAGTGCGGCCGTGTCGAAGACGGAGTCATCGACCGGTGCCGCCGCGGCGTGTTGAGTGTGCAGGAACGAGGTGATACTCATGATCGTCTCCGATGCTGGATTGGGCTCAGTGCGTGACGCTCTGGCGCGACGGGGCGGCCGCGCCGGCAGGCACCGTCCGGGAAGTCGTGTACCGATAGTGGTCGAGCGGGAAATGCCGGTTGCTCCAATACATTCCGAGCTGGGTGGTCGCCCGGAAGGCCGGCCCGTCGCCCTGATAGTTGATGTAGTATGTGCGCGATTCCGCACAGCCCTGCTTGAACAGATAGGTGTTCTTGTTGCGGGCATACATGCGGGCGAAGTATTCCTCGTGCGGCTCCCGGCGGATCTCGGCGCGCGTGGCGCCGCGACGCAACGCCTCGGCGATCACCCGGCTGCTGTGCGCGGCGGTGGCTTCGATGAGCGGGATCACCGAACCCGGCGCATAACCGTAGGGTCCGAAAATGTGGAACAGGTTGGGGAATCCGGGCACCGACACCCCTTCGTAAGCCTGGTACCGGTGGGTGTCCCAGTACTCCCCCAATTCGGTCCCACCACAGCCGTATACGGGATACGGCGGAGTGGCGCCCTTGTCCATCACCTGGAATCCGGTGGCGGTCACCACCATGTCGAACTCGCGGTGCGTGCCGTCCGCGGTGACGATGCCGTGTTCGGTGCAGCGTTCGATCGGCGTGGTGACCAGGTCCACGTGGGGCCGGGTGTAGGTCTTGAAATAGTTGTTGGAAATCGAGGGACGTTTGCAACCCAGCCGATAGGTAGGGGTGAGGTCGCGGCACAGGGCACGATCACGCACCTGGGTGAACAGGTAGGCCTTCAGCGCCGCTTCACCCGCGCCGAGCACCGCCGAGGTCAGGCGCGGATAGTCCGACAGCGCCAGGCCGATCCCGAGGAACGCGTTCACGGCGACGTTGCCGACCAGCCGGACCGCCTGCTGGGTCGGCGGAAAGTCCAGTGCTCGATGACCGAGCCGACCGAGTGCGAAGTCTGGTTTGGGCGCCACCCAGATGGCGGTTCGCTGAAAGACCGTGAGCTGCGCGACCTGTTCGGCCAGCCGCGGAATCACCTGCAGCGCGGTCGCTCCGGTGCCGATCACCGCGACGCGTTTGCCGCGGTAATCGTAGGAGTGATCCCAGCGCGCGGTGTGCATGAGCGTGCCCGTGTACCGATCGAGTCCCGCAATGGCGGGTGGCTTGGGCTGTTCGAGCGCACCGACGGCGCTCACCACAAAGCGGGCCGAGATCTCGTCACCGTCGGTGGTCAGCACCCGCCACTGATCGGCGGACTCGTCGAACCGCGCCCGCACCGCACCGCAGCCGAGGCGCAGTTTGTCCCGCAACCCCTGCCGATCCGCCACTTCCTCGGCGTAACGCTGGATTTCGGCGCCGGGCGCGAAGAACCGGGACCACCGGGAGCGCTGCTGGAACGAGAAGTTGTAGATCGGCGACGGAACATCCACGGCCACACCGGGATAGGTGTTGGCATTCCAGGTGCCGCCGACACGCTGCCATTTGTCGATGATCAGGAAGTTGTCGACGCCCGCCCGGCGCAGCGCGGCGCCGGTGCCCAGGCCGCCGAAACCGGCACCGATGACGAGCACGTCGTAATCGGGTGTGCTGGTAGAACTCATGAGAACCTGCTCGTGGTCATGCGGCCGTTCAGGCCGCGGTGGTCCGGTCGGTACCGCGCTCGGCGGCCGCGGTGTCGAGCGCGCATCGCAGGAAGGCGCCCAGCTCGGCGACCGCGGCACGGGCATCCGGCAGCACGTCCGCGCCCGCGTGGAATACGTGGATCGCGTTGTCCCAGATCTGCAATGTGTGCGGCACGCCCGCCGTGGCGCAGCACCGGGCCAGTGCCTCGGCGTCGGGCAGCAGCACCTCGCGGTTGCTCACCTGGATCAATGTCGGTGGCATGCCGGTGAAGTCGTGGTTGATCGGCGACCACAGCGGATCGAGCACCCCGTCGCGGGCGAAGCCGAGCAGCGCGGGCACCGCCAGCGCCCGGGCCGACAGCAGCGCGTCGTGCCGATCGTTCGGGTGCGCCCGCCGGATCGCCGGGTCGAGGTCGGCGAACGGTGCGATCGCGGCGATGGCGGCAGGTAGTGGCAGCGCCCGAGCCCGGGCGGCGAGCGCGGCCGCGAAGGTCAATCCACCGCCCGCCGAATCACCGGCGAAGACAACGCGCTCGGGGGCGAACCCGCGATCGAGCAGGTAGCGGTAGGCGGCGACCGCGTCGTCGACCGTATCGGTGAAATGGCCCTTGGGTAATTGGCGGTAGTCCACGTTCAGCAGCGCGACACCTGTCGCGCGCGCGATCCGCGCGGCCAGCCGGCGATGGCTGTGCAGCCCGCCTGCCAGGAACCCGCCGCCGTGAAAGTAGAGGATCGCCGCGCCCCGCGCGGTGTCGTCGGGACCCGGATCATCGCGGTGCCAAAGCCATTCGGCGCGAAAGTCCGGAAAGTGCACCGCGCGACGCCTGGTGCCCCGTGCCGGACGCAGCGGAATGGCCAGCAGGTCCGCGAGATTGGCGATTCGGAACGCCCGAGTGCCGCGCAACGGTGCGCTTTCGGCGAGAACGCACAGCCCGTCGATCGCCGGACGCAGCGTGGCACGCGAAAGGGCGTGTGCGACCCGCAGCCGAAGGCTGGCCCGGCCGGCGAACTCGACCTGCACCGCGGCCGCCGCGCCGGTCATGCCGAAACTCCCGCCGGGGCCTGGATCTCGTACCGGTAGTCGTCGAGCGGAAACCGGCGGTTGCCACGCCGCGCCTCGAAGAATCCGGAGGGCCGGACATAGGTGGTGTCGCCCTGCGAGTTCCGATAGTAGGTCGGCACATGGCCGTTGAGTTCGGCCAGGTAGTAGCGCAACGATTCGCCGCGCCGGTGCACCGTCCGGTGATACGCGTCCGCGGCTTCTTTGCGCACCTCGCACCAGAGCGCACCACGCCTGCGCGTCTCCGCGATCGCGCGCACGGCGTGGTCGGCGGTCATCTCCACGAACGCATGCCACCCCGAACCGGTCCAGGAGTACGGGCCGACCAGGGTCCACCGGTTCGGCAGACCGTGCACCGACACGCTCTGATAGGCCTGCAGGCCTTCTTCACGGTAGAACTTGGCCAGGTCGAATCCGTTGCGGCCCAGTATGGTTCCCGGTCGATAGGTCTCAGGGTCGGAGAAGACCTCGTAACCGGTGGCCATAATGAGGGCGTCCAACCGATGCAACGTCTTGTCGCCGGTACGAACTCCCGTTCGCGTGATCTTCTCGATCGGCGCCGTCACCAACACCACGTTGTCCCGGTTGTAGGCCCGCAGGTAGCTGTTCGACAGGGTGGGCCGCTTCGCCACCGGGCCGAAGTCCGGCGTCAGCGCCGCTCGGGTCGGCACGTCGGTGACCACGCGCGCCAGATAGCGCCGGTACAGCGCCAGGCAGGCGGCATCGAAGCGGTCCATCGCCGGATGCACCACGCCCCTTGGCAACCCGACCACGGCACGCAACGCGAGATCGATCACCACCAGCGCACCGCCGTGCAGCACGGGCTGAATTCCCGGTACTGCCAGGACCCGTTGCAACGCAACCGGAACACGAAAATCGGGCTTCGGCAACGACCAGACCGGGGTGCGCTGGAACACCGTCAGCTTGCCGACCGCCGGTGCGATGGACGGAATGATCTGCACCGCACTGGCACCGGTGCCGATGATGCCCACCGTCTTGCCCGACAGGTCGTAGTCGTGATCCCAGCTGCTGGGGTGCAGGATCTTCCCCTTGAAGGTCGGCACACCGGCAATGCCCACCTCGGCCTTCGGCCGGACGAACGCGCCCACCGCGCTGATCACGAATCGGGCACTGATAGTGGACCCGTCGGCCAGCAACAACCGCCAGTAGCCTGCGTGCTCGTCCCACTCCTCCCGCTCGACCTCGGCGCCGAACCGCACTCGATCACGCACGCCGAAGCGCCGTGCCACATCGATGTGGTACTGCTCGACCTCCGCGCCATGCGGAAAGACCCTGCTCCAGTCGGCTTTTCGGGCGAAGGAATACTGGTAGGCCAGCGCCGGAACATCGACGCCGAGCCCCGGATAGTGGTTCTCGTGCCAGCTGCCGCCGACCTCGTCGGAACGTTCCAGCACGACGAAGTCCTCGATGCCCGCCCGGCGCAGTTTCACACCCGCCGCGATACCGCCCGGGCCCGCCCCGATCACGGCGACCTCGTACAACCGCGCTGCTGTCTCGTCCATACCTTGCCTCACTTCGTGATTCGGTGCAGCACAGGCTGCAATCGGGACAGCATCCGGTCGGCGAGCGCGAACGAACCGACGCTGCCCAGCACGCGAGTCAGGCTGGGCGAGAGGCGGAACGCGCCGTAACCGAGCCACGCTTCGGGGTTCACCGGCACGATCGCGTGATTGCGCCGGATCGCCCGCTCGATGGCTCGCGCGACCTTGTCCGGTCCGGCGAACGCCAGTCCTTGGACCCGCCCGATCTCTGCGCGCCAGGCCGCCTGCCGGGGCGCGTCGAGTCCCGCGCGCTCACCATGGGCGAGCAGATCGGTCCGGATCGCGCCGGGACAGATCGCGCTCACGCCGATGCCCTTTGGCCGCAGCTCGACTCGCAACGCCTGGGTCGCCATCAATACCGCGGCCTTCGCGGTCGCGTAGGCGGGGATGTACTTCGCCGGGAAGAAGGCCGCGCCCGACGAAACGTTGACGATATGGCCGGGAATACCGGCGTCGATCATCTGCCGGGCGAATACACGGGAGCCGTAGATCACGCTCATCAGGTCGATGTCCACGGTGCGCTGCCATTGTGCCGCAGTGGTTTCGAAGAACCCGCCGGTATCCATCACGCCCGCGTTGTTCACCAGCACATGGGCCGGGCCGAATTCGCCGCTGACCCACTCGGCGCACCTGTCCCACTGGGCCTCGCTGGCCACGTCGAGCCGATACGGCTGGGCTCGCCCGCCTGTAGCGACGATCTCGTCGGCCACCGCGTGCGCACTGTCGGCATCGATATCGGCGATCACCACGCGATATCCGTTGCGGGCCAGCAGCAGCGCGGTTTCGCGCCCGATGCCCGCGCCGCCGCCGGTCACGATCGCTGTTCTCATCGCCTGCCGCCCAGTACCCGATCCGACAGCTCGACCGCCTTTTCCGCCAACGGCATCTGCGCCAGACCGGTCACGCCACGTAGCACCCCTGGCGACAAGCGCGCCAGGTACCAGCCGGCCCAGGCCTCGACCCCGACCGGCACGGTCGACAGATTCCAGCGCACCGCGCGTTCGACCGCGGCGGCGACCCGATCCGGCGACCGGCCGAAGATCAGTTGTCCGCGTGCGAGTTTCGAGGCCCAGTCGGCCGTCGCGCGCGCGTCGGCACCCGCCCGCGTCCCGTTCGCGGACAGCTCGGTATCGATCAATCCCGGGCATACGGCGCTCACCCGGATACCGCGTCCGGCGAATTCGGCACGCAACGCCTGCGTGCCCATCCACGCACCCGCCTTCGCGGTCACATAGGACGGAGCGAGCGAGGTCGGCAGAAACGCCCCCACGGAGCAGATATTGACGATGGCGCCGCGCTTGCCCGCATCGACCATCTGCTGCACGAACAGTCGCGAACCCAGCAGCGGGCCCATCATGTTGATCGCGATCATCCGCCGCCAGTCGTCCCCGCTCTGTTCGAGAAATCCGCCGGAGATCAGGATTCCCGCGTTGTTGACGACCACATCAGGGACGCCGTGGTCCCGCGCGACCTGTGCGGCGAATTCCGCAAGGGCGGTGGCATCGGCGACGTCGAGCGGATAGAACTCCGCCCGGCCGCCCGCCGCGCGCACCAACGCGACGGTCTCCTTCCCGCCGCGCTCATCGATGTCGGCGACGACCACGGTCGCGCCGCGCCCAGCGAACCGCGCAGTGGTCGCCCGTCCGATGCCGCTGCCCGCCCCCGTCACCACCACCGTCGTCATGACCGACGACCCGGTCGTGGAATTACCGCTAGAAGTACCGAGATCATGGCGCGACTCCTGTGTCGTCCGTGCGCGAAAGAGCAGATCCACCAGCCGTCAATTAGGCGACGGCCATGTCATCAAAATAATCTGTCTCAGACAGTAGCGCAAGACCCGACGTGACGGCGATGTTCGGCGGGCGGCACGACCAGCCCGCATACGATGTGCTGGATGACCGAACCTGCCAAACGCGGCCGCGGCCCGGGCCGGCCACGTGACCACCAGAACACGGAGCGACGCAGGCGCGAGCTGATCGCCGCCGCCTATCACGTGTTCACCACGAAGGGCTATGCCGCGGCCTCGACCGCCGACATCACCGCCGAGGTCGGCATCGGGTACGGCACCTTCTACCGCTACTTCGACAGCAAGCGCGCCATCCTCGACGAGGTGGTCGACTATGGCCTCGACCGGATTCTCACCGAGATCGCGGGCGACGTGTTCGTGCTCGAGCCGGTGCAGCGCGAGATCACCGTCGACTGGCTGGCGCGGACCTGGTCCGGCGCGGTCGAGCGGATGTGCCGGATCGCCGAATCCGATCCCGCCCTGATGCAGGCGCTGCTGTTCGAACTGCCCGGCATCGATGACGAACTCAACACCCGCCTGCTCGGTCTCGGCGGGATTCTGGCCGCGACCGTGGATCGCTTCCTGACCCGCGCCGTCGACGCCGGCGTACTCCGCGCCGACGTGCACACCACCGATGTCGCGTGGATGCTGATGGCGCTGACCATCCCGCCGGTGATGCGCACCCTGCAAGGCGGTGGCGAAGCGGACCGCGCCGGTTACACCGAAACCGTGCTCGCCGTGCTCACACCCGGCCTGCAACCGGCCGACCAGGCGAAGAACTAGCCGACGGGAAGGTCGTGCGATGGCGAAGAACATCCCCACCTCACGGGTGCGACGCGGCGCCACCTTCGGCAAACTCGTTGCCGGACAGGCGGTTCGGGGTGCCGGTGTGACGCTGTCGATGGTCGGCGACACCGACGCGGAACGCGTCGCGCGCACCGAACGGGCGCTGGCCGATGCGGCCGAGGACATCGTGTCCGTACTGGGCAGCATGAAGGGCCTGGCCATGAAGGCAGGCCAATTGCTGTCGATGTTCGACCTGCTCGCCGCGTTCGGCATCGAGACCATGCCGCCGCCCCAGCGCGAACGGTTCCAACGCAAACTCGCCGCACTCTACGACCAGGCACCGAGCCTTCCGTTCGAACGTATGCGCACGGTACTCGAAACCGACTATGGCCGTCCGCTCGCGGAGGTGTTCGAGGAGTTCGATGCCGCCCCGATCGGCACCGCCTCGATCGGCCAGGTCTACCGCGCGCGCCTGCACGACGGTCGTATGGTGGCGGTCAAGGTGCAGTATCCGGGGATCGATGTCGCGATCCGGGCGGACCTGAAGAATCTCGGCCTGGTATTGCGGATGCTGCGCACGATCGCGCCCGCGGTCGCCGACCACGCGCTATTTCGGGAACTCACCACGCATTTCGCCGACGAGACCGACTATCGCGCCGAGGCCGCGCACCATCGGATCGTCGCCGACAGCTATCGCGATCACCCGTTCATCCGCATTCCCGAGGTGGTGCAGGAGCTGTGCACGGCCCGGGTTCTGGTCACCGAGCTCGTCGAGGGGCGGCGCTTCGACGAGATCGTTGCGTTGCCCGATGCGGACCGTGATCGCATCGGGGAGATCGTGTTCCGCTTCTATGTCGGCACGATGGCGCGCGAGCACTGCTTCTCCGGTGACCCGCATCCGGGCAACATCCTGCTGGCCGCCGACGGCAAAGTCGCCTTTCTAGACTTCGGCTTGTTCAAGCACATGGACGACACCGCGGTCGAATTCGAGCTGGACTGCGTCCGCGCCGCCGCCGAACATCGCGGTGCCGACCTACGCGATCTGCTCACGGAATACGGCGTGCTGGAACAGGATTCGCCCGCAACCGCGGACGAATGCCTGCGCCTGTTCTACGAGGTCTCCGGCTGGCTGCTCACCGACGCCGAGATCCGGATCGCCGAGGACGCCGCGCCGTATGCCGTTCTCACCTTCGTCGACCCGCGCCGCGGCTATTTCGACCAGTGGCGACGCGAATACGCGCCCGCCGAACACGCATTCGCGCGGCGCGTCGAGTACGGCACCCTCGCGCTGCTCGGCAAGCTGCGCGCCGCAGGCAACTGGCACCGGATCGCCCGCGAATGGTGCTACAGCGAGCCGCCGCGCACCGAACTCGGTGTGCTCGAGCACGATTGGCTCGCTGCACGCGACCGGAGCGCGCGCACCAGCAGCTGAACCGCCGTTCGCCGCTGTCATTCGATCGGACCACAAAATTCCCTTGTGCGACAACATGTCCCATGTTCGGCCGATACCGCCGGCGCGGCGCGGGTGACACCGTGGTGGGCATGGACGCAACTCTCATCGGCATCATCCTCGGCCTCACCTACATCACCGCCGGGATCATCGTCTGCAAGATCTACTACCGCAAGCGGCACGGGGTGCCGCTGAAGGTGATCAACGGCGGCCCCGCGCTGTTCTTCACGCCCGCTTACTATTTGGCGTGGGTCTGGCCGCTGGCCTTCGTCCTGCCCAATCTGAAAGACCCGACCCCGTGCACCCACGTCGCGCACATCGAGGCCCGCGCCCGAATCGATGCCGCGGCCCAGATGTACGAGGCGCAACGCCGCCGCCGGTGACCGGCCCGGCCCCAGTCCTGCGGCTTCGTGCGCATCGAACTGCTCGGCTTCTTCGCCGAGTGCCACATCGGTGACACCTCCACCGATCCCGGCGTCCTCATCGTCGGGTCCTGCGATGATCCGCGCCGAGTAGCTACGCGGGCTCCGGCGGCTCGAGCTGCGCCCACGGCTGGGCCGTCTCGAGTTGCGCGGCCAGTTGCAGCAGCAAGAACTCGCTGCCGAGAGCGCCGACGAATTGACTGCCGAGTGGCAGACCATCGGCAGTGCGATGCAGCGGCACGCTCATCGCCGGCCGGCCGGTCACGTTGGCCAGTGGCGTGAACGGCACCGGGGCGAGGTTGGCTCGCACGATCCTGCGGTAGACCGGGCTGCGCGTAATGGCCGGGCCCGCACCGACTTCCAGCAGCGCCCCGAGGATCTTCGCCAGTGCCGCAGGAGGTTTGGTCTGGCCGATGCGCAGCGGCGGGGCGGCGATCGTCGGGGTGAGCCATAGATCGTAGGTGTCGTGGAATGCGGCCAGGGCTCGGCCGTGGGAGTTCCAGCCCTCGTGCGCTTCGAGCAGGGCCGTCACGGTCTGCGCGCGCCCGGCCGCCGCCGCGGCCCGGGTCGTGATGTCGAACGCGGAGTCAGGCGCACCGCTGACCCGGCGGGCCTTCGCCAGTTTGGTCGCGAGATTGGCGGTCCACACGGTCATGAAATCGTGCGCCAACTGCTCGCCGTCGATCCGCGGCGCGGCGGGCTCCACGTGATGACCCAGCTGTTCCAACAGCGCGGCGGTGTGCTCGACCGCCCGCACGGCTTCGGCATGAACCGTTGTGCCCAAGGGAGATTCGGAACTGAACCCGATGCGCAGCGCACGCGGCGAGGTGCTCACCGCCGTCGCGTAGGGCTGCTCGGCGCGCGCGGACAAGTACGGGCCGCCCGGATCGGGCGCACTGAGCACATCGAGCATGACCGCCGTGTCGCGGACACTGCGCGACAGCACGCCGCTGGTGGAGGCGCCGAAGATATTCTCGGCCGCGTCCGGACCGGCCGGAACCAGCCCGCGCCCCGGCTTCAGGCCGAACAATCCGGTGCAGGCCGCGGGAACCCGGATCGAACCCCCGCCGTCACTGGCGCCGGCCATCGGCACGATCCCCGCCGCGACCGCGGCCGCCGCGCCCCCGGACGACCCGCCCGGCGACCGGTCGAGATCCCAGGGATTCCTGGTCGCGCCGAAGGTTCCGGTCTCGGTGACCGCCACGGCGCCGAACTCGGGCGTGGTGGTCTTGCCGAAGATGACCAGGCCGGCATCGATCCACCGCTGCACCACGATGCTGTGGTGGGTGGCCTCGATCTTGCGCAGCGGACCGGTGCCCGCAGAGGTCGGATACCCCGCGAAATCCTGGCCCAGGTCCTTGAGCAAGAAGGGCACCCCGGCGAAGGGCCCCGCCGACGGCGCGGCCGCCGCTGCCCGTCCGGCCTCGGCCATCAGCAGGCTCACCGCGTTGATGCCGGCATCGACCTGCGCACAACGGTCCAGTGCGACCTGCAGCAGTTCGGCCGGTTGCACTTCACCCTTGGCCACCAGTTCCGCGAGGCCGACTGCGTCATATGTCCGATATTCGTTGTACCGCATGGGTTTTCCCTTCCGCCGTGCACACCATCGGTGGCAGGACAATAACCTGCCCGGCTACCTCACGCCGCGCCGAGATGGGCGAGCGCGGAAATGAGACGGTCGGCGATGTCCGCGGGCCACGGAAAGGACGGGGCGACCACTCGCTGATGCGCGAGCCCGTGCAGTCCGAGCCACAGCGCCACCGCGTCCGCGGCCGGATCGGTACTGCTGGAGACTCCGGCGGCGACACAGTCGGCGAGCGCCGCGGCGAGCAGGTGCAGGCTCTCGTCCCCGAGAATCGACATCTCGCGCTCCGACACCGAACTGTCGCCGAGATCGGGCACCCAGACCCCGCCGAACATGGTGCGATACGGCCCGGGTCGCGCCTGCGCGAAGTCCAGATACCCGTGACAGACCGCCGCGAGCCGCGCCCTGGGCGACTCGCCCGCGGCGTCGAACGCGGCACGCAGCTGTCGCGCCATCTCCCCGAAGGCATCCTGCACCACGGCCAGCATGATCGCGGGCTGGTCCGGGAAATGCCGGTAGATCGAGGGCGCCGCGATGCCCGCGCGACGCGCGACCGAGCGCAAGGTGATGGCGCTCGCGTCACCGGTTTCGTCGAGCAGCGCGACCGCCGCCGCCACGATCTCGTCCCGCAGTCGCGCGCCCTCACCGCGCGGGTTGCGGGCTCGGACAGGTGCCGAAGTCTCGTTCTTGCCCATGCACCTCACCTTACAACACAAAACTTACATACGTTAGCCCTTGCCTGCGGTTAACTAACAACCGTAGCCTTACGTTCGTTAACTCAGGAATGTGGCAAAAGGATGGATCGAATGAGCAAGGTGTGGTTCATAACCGGCGTTTCGCGCGGGCTCGGCCGGGAGTGGGCGGCAGCCGCGCTGGAACGAGGCGATCGAGTCGCGGGCACCGCACGTGACCTCACGGCGCTGGCCGCGCCGATCGGCGAGTTCCCGGAGACCTTCTTGCCGTTGCGGCTGGACGTGACGGACCGGGCCGGGGTGCACGCCGCGGTCGAACAGGCCGTACAGCATTTCGGGCACCTCGACGTCGTCGTGAACAACGCCGGGTTCGCGCAGTTCGGCATGGTGGAAGAGCTCACCGAGGAGCAGATCCGAGCCGAACTGGAGACCAATCTGCTCGGGCCACTGTGGGTTACGCAGGCGGCACTCCCCTTCCTGCGCGCCCGCGGAGCCGGGCACATCATTCAGGTCTCCAGTGTCTGGGGGCTGCTGGCCGCGGCGAACACCGGCGCGTACAGCGCCTCGAAGTGGGCATTGGAAGGGTTGTCCCAGTCGCTGGCCGACGAGGTCGCCGGGTTCGGCATCCACGTCACGGTGCTCGAGCCCGCGAGCTACGACACCGGGTTCACGCTTACCCGATTCACCACGGCGAACGCCGCTTACGATCCGGCCCGTGCGGCCATCGACTATACGGATCAACCGCTCGGCGCACCGCGTGCGACCCGATCCGCTCTGCTGGCGGTCGTCGACGCCGACAAACCACCGCGGCGGCTGCTGCTGGGGCAGGGGGCGTTGCGCTACGTCACCACGGAATACGAAGCGCGCGTGGCACTGTGGCGCGAGTGGGCCGCGGTCAGCGAAGCGGCACAGGGCAATTGACCGACCACAAGGGAAGGCCCCTCGCGCTGCGAGGTCGCGCGAGGGGCCGTCCCACGGTGTTGACGCTTACGGGATCAGCACCAGTTTGCCCGGCGCGTGTCCGGCGAGCCCGGCCTTATGCGCCTGCGCCGCTGCCGAGAGGGGATAGACGCTGTCGATCAGAATCTCCAAATCCCGCGCGCGTGCGGCGAGTCCGGCCCGGGCGGCATCGCGGAACTCGGTGCCCGCATCCTGGCCCGGTCCATAGCCGAGAACCTTGATTCCGGCAGCGACATGACGATCACCGCCCGCGATCGAGACGATGCGCTGGCGATCGGCGACGAGCGCCAGCGACGTGTCGAACGCCTCGTCGCTGCCCGCGCAGTCGATCGCCGCGGTGACAGCGCCGGGTGCGGCAGTCCTGACCTGGTCGAGCAGACCCGCGCCGTAGGTCACCGCGATCGCGCCGAGCCGTTGCAGCAGTGCGTGATTACGGGCGCTGGCGGTGGCGATCACCGTCGCGCCCGCCGCCACTGCCAACTGCACGACCAGCAGCCCGACCCCGCCCGAACCGCCGTGGACGAGCAGCGTGTCACCGTCGTGCACACCCGCTGCGTGCAACGCATGCGTAGCGGTCAGGCCGGCCAGCATCAGGGCTCCGGCCGCAGGCCAGTCCAGTCCGTCGGGCTTGGGGATCAGCGAACTCGCCGGCGCCATAACGTAATCGGCGTATGCGCCGGTGACCGGGTACACGATGACCTCGGCGCCGACCGCCACCTCGGTCACGGCGGAACCGACCGCGGTGACGACACCGGCGCACTCGAGGCCGAGCCGGGGCAGGTTCTCGGCGAGCCCGGCCGCGCCCTTATCGTCGTCGTCGACCTCGTGGAACGAACCACTGTAGATCTTCCAATCGATGGGGTTCACTCCTGCGGCCCGCACCTGAACGACGACACCGTCGGCATCCGGTTGCGGTATCTGCGTTTCGACGATCTCGAGGACGTCCGGAGATCCGTACTTGCGCGGCCGTACGATCCTGCCCACGGCCACCGGTTCCTGATTGCGGTTCATGCACTCAGTCTCGAGTCCGCTCGAATTGATGTCTACTGCAATCTCTGCAACCAATACTTGCACCCAGCGCACATCAAGTGCGCCGAAGCTCAGCTACCGAAGAGCAAGAACGGACTGATCACCGCCGCCATGGGCAGCAACATGGCGCCCATGACCGAGCCCGCGATCGGAAAAGCGATGGAAAGCACCGTGGCAGCGGCCATGGCGATCGTATTGCCCACAATGGATCCGATCATTCCCATTCCTCCTGTTCGTCACTTCCGGAAAAGCAGTGAACCGGTAGAGGCCACATCATCTATGTGGGGGCAGGACGCACTAATGCCTGCCAGATGGGTGCCGCGACCCATGCTAAGTGAGCATCAGACCGAAATGGGCGTTTCGCGACTTTTGAGCTTTTTGGGCTGGCTGCCTGCTCGAAAGCGCATCAAAGGGCCCGGATTCACGCGATGCTCGGGTCTTCGTCCGGTGCCAGCGCATTGTCCAGGGTGTCGAAGACTTTAAGGACCTGGTCGAGTCCCGTGACCTCGATCGGTCGCCGCACCTGGGGCGATGCGACGACGCGCAGTTCGCGCCGCGGCACGGCCTCCAGTGCGAACAGCAGTGCGCCGAGTCCCGCGGAACCGAAGAAGCCCACGTCGGACAGATCCAAGACGAGCAACTCGGGCTCGCCGTCGAGCGCCTCTTCGATCCCGGCGCGTAACAGCGTCACGGAAGCGGCGTCGACTTCACCGCCGACGGTCAGTACCGCCGTCGCCGCGTCCTTCTCCAGATGTGTTCGCAATACTCGCGATTCGGTACTCATCGAGTAACCGCCGGCGCGATGCCACCGCACAGTTCGGCAGTGCGCATGGCCATGAGAAACCTCCTCGCACAGATGTTCTGACTAACGTCGGGCCGGGCGAGCCCGGGGCCACCGAGCCCGCCCGGGGAAGGGTGTTGCGCCGGACGGTCAGGCGTCGATCGCCTGCCGCCGTTCGCCGTGTTCGATTTCGATCTTGCGCGGCTTGGCCTGCTCCGCGACCGGAATCGCCAGGCGCAGTACACCATCGGTGTAATCAGCCCGGATGTGGTCGGTATCGAGACCTTCGCCGAGGAACAACTGGCGGCTGAACACGCCGCGCGGACGTTCGGCGGCGATCATCGAACGCCCCGAATCCAGTTCCTGCCGAGCCGCCTTCACGGTCACCACATTGCGTTCGATGTCCAGATCCAGCGATTTCGGATCGATCCCCGGCAGGTCGAACTCCACCAGGAACTCGTCACCGTCACGCCAGGCGTCCATCGGCATCACCGCGGGTCGCGCCGCTGTGCCGAACACCTGCTGCGTGAATCGGTCCAGATCACGGAACGGATCGGTACGCATCAGCATGGTCGCCACCTCCAACACACTCCATTCTTCCTCGTCGGTTCAGATAACCTGTGTCATCTGACATAGATTTGTTTTAGCACTCTCGACAGATGAGTGCAAGTGGTTAGAATAGAAAACCTCATGAGCACCAAGAGATCAGGAGCGCGATGCCACAGGAGCCCCAGCAGGAATTTCACCTACCCCCGTCGGGCCAGGCCGTATACGGGATCTCGGTGGCCGCCGACCTGGCCGGGATCGGGGTGCAGACACTGCGGCTCTACGAACGCCACGGTCTGCTGACACCCGCCCGCAGCGAGGGCGGCACCCGCCGCTACAGCGGTGACGACATCGCCCGCCTGCAGCGCATCACCACGCTCGCCGCCGCCGGCGTGAATCTGGCGGGCATCGGCCGCATCCTCGACCTGGAAGACGCCAACGCCACCCTGCACACCGACAACGACCGCCTCCGCGACGACAACACCGCGCTGCGCGAGTCGGGTCGGCGAGACGCCGAGGCCGCGGGTTAGCCGGCGGTCCGCGGCCTCGGCCCAGAGGGCACCGTGCTGCTCGACGAGGACGACGACGGTACCGGCGGGCGCCCCGAGACGCCGCGCGCGGAGCTGCGCCGGATCTTGCTCGACTCGCGCCCCGACGGCACGGTTCGGTGGGGGCACAAGGTCGTGCGGGTGCGCGCTCTCCGCGCGGGACGGCACGAACGCATCTTCGCCCGCGGCGGCACGCTCACCGACGTTTTCGGTGGGTGCCGACGGTGCCTGGTCGCCGATCCTGCCCTGTTGCTTCCTGCCACAACGGAATACGCCGGTACTTAGTGGGTCGTGACCTACCTTGATCCAGCGTGCACGGCTCGTGAGCCCGAGCATAGAAGGCGGTGGACGGTTCCCCACGCGTCGAGATCGGCACTAGCGCTACCGCCGCCCAGTCCGCCGCTCCGCTCGGCGAATGGCCGCTGCCACAAGGGTTTCCGGTCGTCTCGGTAAGGCCGAGCGGAATCCCCAGTTGCGGCGACCTGGTGACAACGGAGAAACGGTATGAGACCCTGAACCCGCGTCAGCAATGAACTGGCAATCTGATTGCGGAGGGGGCAGTAGTGCGGCGTTCATCCATGTCGCGTCGTCGACAGCAACAATTGGGCCGTCGAATTCCATTGCGTGCCGGTATAGCTGGTGTCGCGGTATTGCTACTGGTAGCAGGAGCGCAATCCGGGACCGCGGACCCCACCACCAGCCCGCCGCCATCCACATCATCGGCAACGACACCGAGCACCACACCGGCAACACCACCACCGTCACCGGGAAAGACTCCGGATCCGACTACCCGCGCTCCGCAATCGGCTTCTCCCACAACCCCTTCACCCACACACACGACCTCGGCACCCACACACACGACCACGCCCGCGCCGCCGAGCACCACCCCGGCGAGTCCGG
>NZ_BAUA01000220.1 GCF_000710915.1 Nocardia brasiliensis IFM 10847 | reverse complement strand
ACCGGCGCGATCGCCATGGCCGAGACCGAACTCTCCGACGGCACGAACGGTGACGCGAAGGCGCTGGCCCGCAGCATCATCGATGCCCAGCGCACGGAGATCGACACCATGCGCGGCATGCTCGGCCAGAGCTGACACCGAACCGAGCGCACCGGGACATCCGCGTACCGGTGCGCTCGGCCGTAGGTATCGATTGCTCATCTATCCAGGTCTGTGCAGGTGACGAGCCCGCCCGTCACGACGTACGGTCGATAGGTCCGGCAGCGGGCAGCACCGGCCCGGCCGGATCTGTCGAGGGAAGGGGCCGACATGCACGGACTCGAACGGACCGGACTGCTCGCCGCGGGCGCGGCGACCGCGGCGGGCGTACTGATCATCGGCGCCTGTTCCCAGCAGGTCTCCGGCACAGCCGAGGTGAACCGCACCGATCTGGCCGCGTATACCTCCGAGGTCACGGCCTCCTCGATCGCGGCGTCCTCGGCCAGGGCGGCCGCCGTCGAACGCGCGACCGGGTCGGCCTGCGATGCCTTCCTGGCCGCCAACGGTCGTTCGGTCCAGGCCTTCAACGATTACATCGGGCTGACCAACGACCGCGGCCGCAACGATCCGGAGGCGAACGGCAAGGCCGATATCGCCGTCACCGCGCTGCACGACGGCGCGCGGTCGGTCGACCAGAAGGTGACCAAGGAGGTGCCGTCGAACATCGCGGACGTGCTGCACGCCTACCGCGACGACACCAACGCCCTGGCCGACACTCTGGCCCGGCGCGCAGACACCGACACGCTCAACGCCAGCATCGACAAGTTCAACGCCACCAAGGACACCGCGCTCGCGGCGTGCGCGGGTCACGGCACCCGCTAGTTCCTGGACGCGGCACTAGCGCTACGCCGCGCGTTCGAAGAACTTCTCCAGCAGCGCGTTGAACGGCTCGCCGGTGTCCGGCACCAGGTGGCCCATGCCCGGACAGACCGCGCGCTCGGCGCCGGTCTGTTCGGCGATCGCGTCGCAGACCGCTTCGAACGCCGCCGAGTGCCCGCCGGACACCGCCAGGATCGGGAAATCCGCGTCGCGCAGCACGTCCAGCGGCGGCGCCGCTTCGTCGGGCGGGCGCGCACCCTGCAGCTGCCGCATTCCGGCCACCAGGACCGGCGGGATCGCAGTGCCCGGCATGGCGGGCACACCGACGACCTCGAAGAACTGCCGCAACGCGATCTCGGGCGCGCGGTCGACCCGTTCGATCAGCTCGCGGGTGGCCGCGCTCATCGCGTCGACCTCCGGATTCCCGCGTGCGACGCCGTAGAGCGGCGGTTCGACGACGGTCAGCGACCGGACATTCTCGGGTCGTTGCGCGGCGGCGTACATCGCGACGATCCCGCCGTAGGACAGCCCGACCAGATGAACCGGCCGGTCGAGCAGCTGGGCCGCCAGCAGTCGGGCTTCCGGCTCGAAATCCTGCCTGGCATAAGGCGTTTCACCATGACCAGGGCGGTCCGGGGCGAGCAGTGTCCAACGGCTGGTCAACGGCCGCTGGGCGCGCCAGGTTTCGCGGCCGCCGAGAATACTGCCGTGCACCAAGACCACCGGGGGACCGTCGCCCCAGCGGTGCACGTGCAGCCGGATATCGGAATTCGGTGCGTCCATCATCGACCTCCTGGGCTGACTGTATCGATCGTCACCGCGGTGCGGGCGGCAGGCACCTGGTCCGGTTGACCTCGGCCAGGTGCAGGCTCGCCCGGGCGAGGTCGGGGCCGACCGATTCGATGGTGGCCTCCCCCTTGGCGATCGCACGGTAGCTCGCACCGATCGTGCCGAGGTCACCGGCCGCTTCGGCGGGCGCGATCGCTTTCAACTGATCGAATTGATCGGCGGCCCTGGCGTATTCCTCGGGCTTGATCTCCGCCTTCGTGCTCAGCTCCCGGGTGCTGCGCGACAGCTCCACCGTCGCCTGGCAGTAGTCGCCGGGCAGCGCACCCGCGGATGCCGCTGCGGCGCTGGTGGTTCCGGCGACCGTGCCGGGGCTCGCGGCGCTGCCGCTGTCGTCGGAGCAACCCGCGCCCGCCGCCAGGACGAGTGCGGCCAGCGCGAGGGGGCAGAGTGTGCGGCGGTTCATGGACGGTTCCTCCGGGAGTGGACAGCGGATGCTGTCACCGATACTTCGGGCCGGACGTCTCACCGACCTTTCACTCGCATCTCAGCAGATGCACCGCCGCGGCTCAGCACCGGTCGAGTAGCTGCCCCAGCACCGCCGCGAGGCGCTCGACCGGTGGCGTGCTCGACGGGATCGCCGCCCGTCGACCGGATCAGTTGTAGGACTTGCCGACTCCGTCGAGCAGCCGCTCCAAGGTGTCGAAGGTGGGCGTGGTGATCACGTCGGCCAGGT
Organism: Nocardia brasiliensis IFM 10847; assembly: GCF_000710915.1. Lineage (GTDB taxonomy): Bacteria > Actinomycetota > Actinomycetes > Mycobacteriales > Mycobacteriaceae > Nocardia > Nocardia brasiliensis_A. Next base: position 34,889 of record NZ_BAUA01000220.1, on the reverse strand, counting down.
CGGGCGCGACCCGCACGTTGTGCTCCGCGGCGACCGCGGCGAACTGGTCCGGTGCACCGGTCCGGAAGCCGTGTTCGGCGGCCAGTCGCTGCAATTCGGGATCGGCGGCCAGCAGGCGCCCGATCCGGTCGCCCAGCTCGCCGAACGGCACCAGCGTGTGCCGGGACAGAATGGTCGGCGTCGGGTACAGCATCGTCATCTCGGGTTTCAGCAGCCCGCGCACCGCGGCGTCGACGAACTGCGCCTCATACATCCAGACCAGCGGAGTCGGCCCCATCCCGGTCGCGAGATAGGTCTCGAACGGCCCCTCGCTACTGCTCTGGGTGTACCCCTGGCCGACGAAAAGCCTTGCCACCGTGGGCAGAATGTTCTCCTCGGCGGAGCTGCCCTGCACGATGGTGTTGTTGTTCGCGACGTAGCCCGCGATGGCGAGGTACATCGCGGCCGAGTTGGAGCTGCGCGGATCGGTCGTGGAGATGAGCACGTTCTTGCTCGTCGGGTAGACGTCGTTCGCCGCGAGCTGATCCCACCGCGTGTTGTTGCCGACCATCCGCAAGTAGGGACCCATGTCGAAGGTCGGCACCGGCCCCTGATGCACCACACCGGATTCGGCCAGCAGATCGGCGATCGGCGTGAACGTCGCGATGGCCAGCGGCGAGGAGAACGGGATGTACTTCGTGCTCACGTTGCGCTGCCGCTGGATTCGCTCTGCGGCCTGTTCGCTGGACGGAAAGGCGAAGTCGTACTTCGTCAGATCCACCGACGTGGCGATCTGGCGGGACCCCGCCGAATCCACCTCCGCCTTCAGTCCGTGGCGCGCGAGCGCGTCGATCACCTTCGGGTCCTGGAAGAACGACATCTTTTCCGAGCCGACCACGCCGCGCACCACCGCGACGGGGACCACCGGCGCGGCGGCCGTCGACGGCGAGTTCGGCTGCCGCACCGCCAATGCCACGGCGACTACGGTTACCACGACCAGCGCGGCCACCACCGCGCCGACGACGGCGGGCACGAAACGTTTACTCGCCGACCACGGTTCACGCAGATCGTCGGAGTCCACAGACCCGGGCGAACCGGCGCGGTGCGCGGCAGTTCCCTTGCGCATCTTCACTTTTCCCGGCGATGGGGCAGGTGTCGGCGAACCCGTCTCTGGCGCGAGTTGCCGACGCACGAACCGCTCGACCAGAATCGGCACGAACTGGCGCACCGGATGTCCGTCGAACCGCCTGCGTCCCGCCCCGACCACCGCTTCGATTTGTTCGGCCGAGTATGTGCCACCGAAGTTTTCGACCAACCGCTCCGTCATCTGACGGATCGCCTGTTCCTCCCGAACAGTGTCGGTAACCACCACGAATCTCCTCGGCACGTCCATCGGATCACGTCTCGCGACCGCCCGCCCGGTCTGTCGCGCCGGCCAACCCTAGCCGCAACCGAGGCATGGAAAAGGCCGCCGAACGGGCCCGCCCGCAGAAATTCAGGACAACCTCGCCGGGCCGCCATCCCCCGTTGCACTCGCGTTTGCCGAGTCGGCCCGCGCGCGTGGATGCGCCGAACGGCTATCGTCGGCAGCAGTCGCGGAACAAGGAGATGCTCATGGGTCGGACCGCAGTTGTCACCGGTGCTTCGTCCGGGATCGGAAAGGCGACCGCCGCAGCGTTGGTGACGCGCGGCTATCGCGTGATCGGGACCAGCCGCAAACCCGAAGGGATCGAGCCCGACGCGCAGGTGCCCGGCGTGGAATATCGGGCGCTCGACCTGACCGACAGCGCCTCGATCGAGGCGTTCGTCGCCGGGCTCGGCGAGGTCGACGTGCTGGTCAACAATGCGGGCGAGAGCCAGGCGGGGCCGCTGGCCGAGCTGCCGACGGACGCGGTGGAGCGACTGTTCCGGCTGAACGTGCTCGGGCCGATCGCCCTCACCCAGGCCCTACTGCCCGGTATGCGCGAGCGCCGCTACGGCCGGGTGGTGATGGTCGGTTCGATGATCGCCAGCTTCCCGATGCCGTACCGCTCCTCCTACGGCGCGACCAAAGCGGCACTGAAGGGCTTCGCGGTGGCGGCTCGCTTCGAAGAGTCGCCGTTCGGCGTATGGCTCACCACCGTCGAGCCCGGCCAGATCAACACCGGACTGCGCGAACGGCGGACCAAATACCTCGACGAAGGTTCGCCGCACACCGCCGACTTCACCCGTTTCATCGCGAAACTCGATGAGGCGCAAGGGAAAGGGATCACCGCGGACAAGGTCGCGGACACCATTGTGCGGGCGATCGAAGCCGATCGCCCGCAACCGCTCTACGCCGTGGGCAGCAACGCGCCCATCATGTTCGGAGTACGGCGACTGCTGCCGCGCACGGTGCTGGAGCGACTGATCGCCCGCGTGCACGGCCTGTCGCGGTAACCCGTCGGGCTCAGTCCGCCAGCTGCGCCTGCCACATCCAGTGCAGCTGCTCCAGCCGGGCGGCGAAGCCGATGAACAGATCCTGGGTCACCGGGTCGGCCTTCTCGGTGGTTTCGATCCGCTCGCGCAGCCGGGTGATCACCGCCGCGAGGTTCGCCACGACCTGGTTGATGACCTCGGTGTCCTGCTGCCAGCCGTCGGGGAAACCCGCCGCGCCCGACTCCTTGGCGACGGTCTCGGCCCGGCCGTCCGGGCTGACGCCGATCGCGGTGGCACGCTCGGCCGCCGCGTCGGTGAAGTCGCGCGCCGCCGTCACCAATTCGTCCAGCGCCAAGTGCACCGACCGGAAGTTCCGCCCGACCACGTTCCAGTGCGCCTGCTTCGCGATCAAGGAAAGATCGATCAGATCGACCACCGTGGCGCGCAGCGTCTCTCCCGTGATCTTCTGCTGTTCCGGGTCGAGGGTGCTGGTGATGGGCTGAGTCATCGTTCACGCCTTTCTTGTCGGAGCCATGTCACCGACTGCCTACCCCGATCCGCGGCGCTGAATCCCCCGCTCACCAGTGACGCGCGCCATGTGACTCGAGTCGCGCGGCGTGCTCGGCGAGGATCCCGGCCGCGCCGGCCGGTGGCGTCTGTTTGCGCCAGATCGCCCGGAATTTCCGGCTCAGCACGACCGGCCCGGCCACGCACACCTCGACGAGGGCCCCGCTGGCCAGATCGCCGGCCGCGATCAACCGGCTCAGCACCGCGGGCGCGACGGCCGAGCGCGCGGCGGCACAGATCGCGACCGCCGACCCCAGTTCCGCCGCGGGCCGGGCGGGCTGGCATTCCGCCCCGAGGATCTCCCACACCGTGTCCCTGGTGCCCGAGCCCTGCTCGCGCCACAGCAGCGGCGTCGTGGCCAGCTCGCGCAGCGTCACCGGTTTCCGGCGGCGCGCCCACGGGTGCGACTGCCCCACGACGACCACCAGTTCGTCCGCGCCGAGCACTCGGCTGCCGAGACCGGGCGGCGGATGCGGCCCCTCCACGAACCCGATATCGGCCACCCCGTCGCGGACCAGCGCCTCGACGTGCCTGGTGTTGTCCACCTCCAGCGATACCGCCACGTCCGGACAGCTGGCACGTAACGCATTGAGCCACTGCGGAATCCGATGATCCGCGATGGTCTTCGAGGCGGCGACCCGCAGGTGGGGCACCTCCGCCGCATGCAGCGCCGCCACCCCGGCGTTGAAGGATCGCGCGGCCTCCAGCACCAACCGGGCATGTGCCACCACCGAGCGCCCCGCCTCGGTCAGTTCCGACCCGGTGGGGCCGCGATCCAGCAGCCGCAACCGCAACCGCCGCTCCAGCGCGCTCACCCGCATACTCGCCGCGGGCTGGCTGATCCCGTGCTGCCGCGCCGCGGCCCCCAGACTGCCCAGTTCCGCCACGGAGACCAGCAGATCCAGCACGTCCAACTCTGGCGTCCCCGGCGGTAACCTCATAACCATCGATTATGTGTGACGACGACCACTCCGACATCCCCACAACGGCCCATACCCCCATCAGCCGCGCTTATCAGCTCCGGTTATGAGGTGGTGCCGGATCGGCGGGTAGTGCGGGTGCGCGAGCGGATCGAATGTTGTGGGGGTGACGCGCTTCAGACAGTTCGGGCCGGGTTTGCTGCTGGCGGCGGCGATCGCGACGGTGGCCACCTTGCTCGGTCGCATGGTGCCGGTGGTCGGCGCTCCCGTGCTCGCGCTGGTCATCGGCGCGATGGTCAGCGCCGTCGGCCGGGGGGCGATTTCGGATACGGGCCGGTTCGGAGCAGGTCTGGTCGCGACCAGGAAGCGGCTGCTCGGGGCCGCGATCGTGCTGCTCGGTCTGGGGCTTCCGGTGGGATCGGTGCTGACGGTCGGGCGAGACACCGCCGCGGTCTTGATCGGCACCCTGGCAGTGGGTGCGGCGGCCGCGGTCGTCATCGGGAGAATGCTTGCGCTGGAACGGGAATCGGCCACACTGGTGGCGGTCGGCACGACGATCTGCGGCGCTTCGGCGATCGCGGCGGCGACGGCGGTGCTGAAACCGGACCGGGACCGGGTGGCCTACGCACTCGGCACCATCTTCGTCTTCAATGTCGTTGCGGTGCTTGCCTATCCGCCGCTGGGCCGCTTGCTCGGCCTGTCCCAGGAAGCGTTCGGGCTGTGGGCGGGCACCGCGATCAACGACACCTCGTCGGTACTGGCGGCCGGGGTGATGTTCGGACCCGCCGCCGCGCACTTCGCGGTGATCGTGAAGCTCGTCCGCAGCCTGATGATCGTGCCGATGTGCCTGGGTCTGTATTTCACCAAGCGACGTACCGATACCGATGCGAGTGCCAAAAGCACCTTCCTGCACTCTTTTCCACTGTTCGTGGTGTTGTTCCTCGTCGCCTCCGTGGTCGCCGGACTCGGCGTGCTGCCCGGCGCGGCGGCGCCGGCGCTCGCCCACCTCAGCGCGTGGCTGATCGCCGCGGTCCTCGCCTCGATCGGCACCTCGCTCACCTGGCGGCAGCTGCGCAGCGCCGGCACACGTCCCCTGCTGTTCGGCGGCCTGCTCGCGGTGATCCTCGGCGTCTCCAGCCTCGCCCTGCAACTCGCCACCGGCTGGTGGTGAGCTTCTTTTCCCTGCACAGGGGCCACCTTGAACACCGTTCAACAAAATACTTGAACGGTGTTCAAGTTCGTTGGTAGGTTGGCTCCCATGACTGATGAGTTGCTGGATCAACTGGTGGACAAGGCATTCCGGCGCGAGGCGCCGACACCCGACGAGGCGCTGTCGGTGTTGTCGGAATCCATCGAATTGCTCGACGTGGTGGCGGCCGGCGCGCGGGTGCGCCGTGCGTTCTTCGGGCGGCGCGTGAAGCTGAACACCATCGTGAACCTGAAAAGCGGCTTGTGCCCAGAGGATTGCGGCTACTGCTCGCAGCGCCTGGGCTCCGCGTCCGAGGTGCTGAAGTACTCCTGGATCACGCCGGACAAGGCCGCCGAGGTCGCGGCCCGAGCGGTGCGGTCCGGAGCCAAACGAGTCTGCCTGGTGGCCAGCGGCCGGGGGCCGGGCGAACGCGACATCCGGCGCATCGAGCACACCATTGCCGCGATCAAGGTGGACAACCCACAGGTCGAAGTGTGCGTCTGCCTGGGCCTACTCGGCGAGGGGCAGGCCGAGCGGCTCGCCGCCGCGGGCGCTCATGCCTACAGCCACAACCTGAACACCAACGAAGCGCGCTACGCGCAGATCTGCTCGACGCACACGTTCGATGATCGGGTCGACACCCTGCGCAGGGCGACCACCGCGGGTTTGTCGCCCTGCTCCGGCGCCATCTTCGGGATGGGCGAAAGCGACACGGACATCATCGATCTCGCCGTCGCCCTGCGCGCACTGGACCCGGATTCGGTACCGGTGAACTTCCTGATCCCGTTCGAGGGCACACCGCTGGGCGATCGCTGGGAACTCACACCGCAGCGCTGCCTGCGCATCCTCGCGCTGTTCCGGTTCTACTTTCCCGATGTGGAGGTCCGTTTGGCCGGCGGACGCGAGATCCACCTGCGCGCACTGCAACCCCTCGCACTGCACCTCGCCAACTCGATGTTCCTCGGCGACTACCTGACCAGCGAGGGCCAGCCGGGCGACGACGACCGGCAGATGATCGCCGACGCGGGCTTCACCGTCGAGGGCGTCGACGAGCAGACCTTGCCCGCCGCGCGCCACGACCTGGTCGCGATCCGCCGTCGCGGGGCGGGCACCGACCTCCCGGCGAACGCCTAGGCCCTGTCTCTCTGCCGATCACCCACGGCGGCACTACTTTCGGCCAGCCGATCGGCCTCGTCGAGATGATCGCGCAAGCCGAGGTACTCCCAGCGCTGCAAGGCCAAGGGCACGTTGCCTTCACGCCACAGCCTGTCGTGGAAGGCCTTCAGGTCGAATTCGTCGCCCAGCTCGCGCACCGCGGTGCTGAGCAGATCCTGAATCTGCAATTTGCCGATCTGGTAGCTGAGCGCCTGTCCTGGGAATCCGGCGAAGAACACGGCTTCATCCCACGCGGTCTCGCGGTCCACCGGCACATCGACCGCCAGCCGGTCGGCCGTCTCCTCGATGGACAGCTCACCCAGCGCGAGCGCGATATCCACTTCGACCCGTAAAGCCCGCAGCCGCATAGCATTCGCCACGAAGACAGCGCTGGTCGGCGCTTCGTCGAACAGGCCGGACTGCAACATCAGTTCTTCGTAGTAGAAGGCGACGCCCTCGTTGGGCACCGAGTCGTAGAACCAGCGCCGAGCCGGATTGTCGTGTCGCCAGCCGAACGCGACCTGCTGCGCGTGCGCACCCTCGTGCACGATCGCGGTGCGGGCGTCGAAAGCCGCGGCCTGATCGAAGTAGGGCAGATCCGGTGTCGGGTCGGGGATGTAGCGCAGGGCGTCCTCGTCCCGGCGGGACGGCCCGGTCAGGTCGTCGGTGACACCGAGCCAGGTGAGCGGTGCGAGATACGGCGGCAACGGAGCGAAGCGATAGTGCCGCAACGATTCCGGCTGACCGAGCAGGCCCAGTCCGTCCGCGAACTCACGCACCGCCAGTTCGTCCTTGCGCTGCCGTTCGACGTGCTCGTGTGCGTCGGCGGGCAGCGGCGGACTCGGCGCATCCCGGTACCGGGTGCGCAGCACCGTCTCGGTCGCGACCGCCCGGTGCCATTCCTGGCGGCCCATCGCACGCAACTGCTGCGCCGAATACGGCAGCAGCGCCACATTGTGCAGGTAGTACGCCAGCGCGTCCGGACCGACCGGCTCGGTCTCGCCCAGCTCGGGCAGCCGCTCGGCCAGCCAATCGCGGTAGGCCGCAACGGCATCGGCGGCGACACTGGTCGCGGCGGGCAGTTCGGCGGCGTACTCGGCGGGCAGGAACGGGATCAGCGCGGTCAGCGCCGCTTCGAGCGAACCGGCCGACTCGTCGAGCAGGCGCACCGCGCTGCGGGCGAAGGGTGCGCTCGCGTGCTCGGCGAGATTCGCCCTGGCCTGTTCGAGCACGAGCGGCACGTGCCGCAGCAACGCGCTGATCGAGGCCGCCCGCGCGCCGTCGAACGGCGGCGGCGCCAGCAAGGCCGCGTAGACGGCACCGAGACTCTGTTGCACGTAGAAGCCGGGATTGCGTTCCCACCCGCGGATCAGATCCAGCTCCCAGTGCACCTTCGCCAGTGCCGAACCGAGCAGCCTGCCGTCGACCTGCACCGCGACCGGCTCGTCGGACAGGTCGAGCGCAGCATGCCTGCGGGTGAACTCGGCGAGCACCGTCCGGCGTTCCGCGATGGCCGCCGCGGACCAGTCGGGCAACCAGTTCGCGGGACGTTCCACCCGGGGCAGGTCGTCGCTCGAATCGGGCGCCGTGGCAGTCCGCCAGTGCCAGAACTCCTCGGCAAGCTTCGCTAGACCCATATCCGCACAATACAATTCGGCTCTGACAGGTGGCGCCGAAGCGGGCTCCGCTACCGCGCGGCATCCCCCACATAGCGACGCCAGCACGACTCGAGCTCAGCAACCATATCGATTGTCGGGTCGATCAACCAGCGCGCCTGCAAACCATCGGCAAGCGCGAAGAACATGGTGGCCGCCGCCTCGGTGTCGATCTCCGCGGACAGGGTGCCCGCCTGCTGCATCGCGCGCAGCGCCCCCGCGAATCCGGCGGTGCCGAAGCGGTACCGCTCGAGCATGTAGTCGTGCGCCGGATGGCGCGGGTCCGCGGCGGCGGCCTGCATATGCGTGAACAGCTCGATCAGTCCCGGTACCTGCGTGTTCCGCCGGATCACCGCCACAAAGGCCTCCGGTGCGGCGCCGCTCATCGCCAGCAGATCGAGCTCGTCGCGCTTGCGCAACACCGCGACGAACAACTCCTCTTTCGAGCCGAAGTAGTGCAGCAGTCCGCCCTGGCTCAACCCGACCGCGTCGGCCAACTCGGCGACAGAGGTGGCCAGGTAGCCGCGCTCGGCGATGGTGCGCAGCGCGGCGTCGAGGATCTGCTCCCGCCGTTCGATGCCTTTGCCGTAGGGGCCCCGTTTCGCCACCGAGCCAGTGTAGTCAGCCGCCTGGCAGTCTTGTCATCCAAAACCGAGCGCTGTACGGTTTTCGTAACGGACCGTCCGCGACCACCGAAAAGGCCGGCGGTCACCTCTACGAACGGGAGCACACCACCCGATGCGACTCCGTCTGCGCGGGCTCGGCTTGGCCGCCGTGGCCGCCGCCACGCTCATCCAGGCACTGCCCGCCACAGCCGCCGCGCGGCCGGAGCCCCCTGCTCAGGTAGCGCCGCTCGGCCCGGACTTCCTGTGGGGCGTCGCCGCCTCCGGCTACCAATCCGAAGGCCATGCGCCGGACAGCAATTGGCGACGCTACGTCGAGGCCGGCAAAACCGAGGACCCGTACGGGAATTCGGTCGACTTCTACAACCGCTACGCCGACGACATCGACCTGGCCGCCGGTCTCGGCACCCGGGTGTTCCGCATCAGCGTGGAATGGGCCCGGGTGCAGCCGGAGCCGGGTGTGTGGTCGGCCGACGGATTCGGCTTCTACGACAACGTGATCGCGAAGATCAAGGCGGCGGGAATGCGTCCGATGATCACCCTCGATCATTGGGTTTTCCCAGGCTGGGAGGTGGATCGCGGCGGCTGGCACAACCCGGGCATGGTCGAGGATTGGCTGGCGAACGCACGTACGGTGGTGGACCGCTACGCCGCCGCCGACCCGCTCTGGGTCACCTTCAACGAGCCGACCTTCTACGGGCTCAACGAATTACGGCACGGAGGGATCCCGGCCGTCGACGTGCCGGGCATGCAGAACCGGCTGGCACAGGCGCACAACGCCATCTACGACCACATCCACCGGGTGCAGCCGGGCGCGCTGGTCACCAGCAATGTCGCCTACATTCCCGGCGGTGAGGACGCGATCAACAAGCCGTTCGTCGACCAGGTCGCCGCACGGCTCGACTACATCGGGATCGATTACTACTACGGCAGCTCGCCCGACACCGTGACCTCGATGGCGCAGAACCTCACCCGGCTCTGGCAGAACCCGCTGCAGCCCGAGGGCATCTACTATGCCCTGCAACACTATTCGCGCGCTTTCCCCGGCAAGCCGCTCTATATCGTGGAGAACGGCATGCCCACCGAGAACGGGCTGCCCCGTCCCGACGGCTATGCCCGCGGCGACGATCTGCGCGACACGATCTACTGGATCCAGCGGGCCCGGGCCGACGGCATGAACATCATGGGCTACAACTACTGGAGTCTCACCGACAACTACGAGTGGGGCAGCTACACACCGCGGTTCGGCCTCTACACCGTAGACGTCCTGACCGATCCGAGTCTCACCCGCAAACCCACCGACGCCGTCGCCGCCTACACCCGGATCACCCGCGAGGGCGGCGTCCCGGCCGACTACCGGCCGACCCGCGCCCCACAGCCGTGCTCGCTGGTCGATCCGCCCGCCAGCTGCACCGATCCGGTCACCGTACCGCGCTGAACGAGCGCATGATTCGCCGACGACGCAGCGAAACCGATCGCGCAGAGGAGATTTCGATGAAGGCGACGTGGCGCAGGCTGCTGCTGGCAGGCCTCGTGTGCGGACTCTGCGCGGCCGGCGCGCAAACGGCTCCGGCCCTCGCCGCGCCGGGCGGCTCGGGCAGCGCGGTGCTCGGCAAGGACCCGGACGGCAGCATCCCGCCCGCGGGCTCGGACGACTGGTCCTGCCTGCCCACCCGGGCCCATCCCCGGCCGGTCGTGCTGGTGCACGGCACCTGGGGCAATCAGAACGACTGGGACGTCCTCGCGCCCCGACTGAAAGCCGAAGGCTACTGCGTCTTTTCGCTCAACTACGGTCGCGATGCGACGAGTGCGCTCGGGGCGCTGCCGGGGATGTACGCCACCGGCGATATTCCCACCTCAGCCGGTGAACTCGCCGCCTTCGTCGACCGGGTCCGCGCCGCCACCGGCGCGGCGCGGGTCGACCTCGTCGGTCATTCGCAGGGCGCGCTCGTTTCTCGTCAGTATGTGCGCTTCGGCGGCGGTGCGGACAAGGTCGCGCACCTGGTCTCGCTCGCGGGCACCAATCACGGTTCCACGATGCGCGGCGTCGCGACCCAGCTCCCGCCGGGCGTTGCGGCGGCCTTCCCCACGGTGCTGACACCGGTCGCCGGAATCGCCGCGGCACAGCAACTCGTCGGCAGCGAGTTCCTGCGCGCCCTCAACGCGGACGGGGACACCGAGCCGGGCATCGATTACACGGTGATCGCCAGCACCCGCGACGATGCCTCCACCCCACCGGAAGCCACGTTCCTGCAGGCGGGTCCGGGTGCGACGGTCGACAATGTCTGGGTCCAAGACTTCTGTCCCACCGATGCTTTCGACCACGGCACGCTACCGCAGTCGCCGACCGTCGGCTATCTCGTCGAGCGCGCGCTGGATCCCGGCTACACCGGGGTCGCCTGCGAATAGCCCAGTGCGACAAGGACGGGCGGTAAGGCTGTCGCCTTACCGCCCGTCTCGTTTCGTCGCGCTAAGCGCGTTCGCGGACCAGCCTTGCGTCCGGATCCTCGTCCGACGCGGCCACCGCCGTCGTCGTGCCCGGCTCGGTCTCCGCCAGCACCGCCTCGCCGCGGGCGACCATGCCCGCCTCGTCGGACAGCTTCAGCTGCGGAATGAACAGGGCCAGCACGAAAATGACGATCGCGCCGGGGATGAGGTACCAGAAGCCCGGTACCAGGGCGTTCACGTAGGCGCCCACGATCGCGTCGTGCAGGTCCGCGGGCAGGTTCTTGACCACCGACGGCACCAGACCGCTCGGGTCGAGTTTCGCCGCCAGCACCTCGGGCCCGTGCGACATGAACGCGTCGGTGAGGCCCTCGGTCAGTCGGCTGGTGAAGATCGAGCCGAAGATCGCGACGCCGATCGCGCCACCCATTTCGCGGAAGTAGTTGTTGGCGCTGGTCGCGGTCCCGATCTGGTCCGGCGACACCGCGTTCTGCACGACGAGCACGATGATCTGCATGATCAAACCGAGCCCGGCGCCGATCACGAACAGCATGGCCGAGACGAGCCACATCTCGGTGTTCGCGTCCAGCCTGGTCAGCCACAGCATGCCGAGCAGCATGGTCAGCGCGCCGAGCGGCGGGTACACCCGGTACTTGCCGGTCTTGGTGATCGCGGTCATCGACCCCATCAGGGTGATCATCATGCCCGCCATCATCGGGATCAGCAGCAGGCCCGAGACCGAAGCCGAAGCGCCCGTGGCCATTTGCAGATACGTCGGGATGAACCCGATGGCCGCGAACATGACCAGACCGACCAGCAGGCCGATCGCGGAGGTCAGCACGAAGGTGCGGTTGCGGAACAGCCACAGCGGCAGCATCGGCTCCTCGGCTCGTGCCTCCACCATGACGAACGCGGCCACCACGATCACCAGCGCGGCGATCATCGACACGATCGTCGCCGAGCCCCACGCGTACTGCTTGCCGCCCCAGTCGGTGATCAGGATCAGCAGCGTGGTGGCGGCCGACATCAGCAGCACACCGAGGTAGTCCGGTTTGGTCTTGGGCCGGTGGCTGGGCACGCTCAGATAGCGGAACGCGATGACCAGTGCCGCGAGGCCGATCGGCACATTGATCCAGAAGCACCAGCGCCAGCCGAGCGTGTCGGCGAAGAAGCCGCCGAGCAGCGGGCCGGCCACCGAGGTGATGCCGAAGACGGCACCCATCGGCGCCATGTACTTGCCGCGGTCCTTGGCCGGCACCACGTCGGCGATGATGGCTTGCGCCAAGATCATCAAACCGCCGCCACCGACACCTTGCAGGCCACGGAAGACGATGAATTCCCAGAAACTCGTCGAGGCCGCGGCGCCGACGGACGCGGCGGTGAACGCGGTGACCGCGAACAGGAACAGCCAGCGCCTGCCGAACATGTCGCCGAATTTTCCGTAGATCGGCATCACGATGGTGGTGGCGAGCAGGTACGAGGTCGCGGTCCAGGCCATGTGCGAGACCCCGCCGAGCTCGCCGACGATGGTCGGCATGGCGGTGCCCACGATCATCTGATCGAGGCTGGCCAGGAACATGCCCGCGATCAGCGCGGAGAAGATGAGCCAGATTCTCTTCTGGGTCAGGACGATCGGGGTTGGCGGCGAATCGGCCGTCGAGGTCATCGGTCGCGTCTCCTTGTTCTGTCATCAGGCTGGTCGAACAGCCGAGCGGCCATCGCACAGTGCTCTGCCACGGCCGCTTTGAACGACCGGGACGTATCGGCGGCGGCGGACAACACCGCCCGGGTGGTGATAGTGGTCATGACTCCCGCTGCGAGCGCGGCGAATTCGGGCGCGACCGGCGCTCCCGACCGGGCGGTCAGCAGGTCGCTGACCATCGCTTCCTGCTGCACGCCCGCGGCCATGAAGGACGCGACCACCCTGGGCTCGGCCTTGATGATCGCGATGACCAGCGAGATGGCTTCGCGCACTTCCTCTTCCGGCTCGATGGCGGAGGAGAACAGCCAGGTCAGGTCCGCCATCAGCACACCGGTCGGCCCACCGGCGACGAACTCGGCCCGGGCCGCGGGCGTGCCGATCTCCTCGACGGGCCCGACGATCGCGTCGAGCTTCGTGTCGTAGTAGTTGAAGAACGTGCGCGGCGAGACCCCGACGGCCTTGGCGATGTCTTCGACGGTCGTCGCGTCCACCCCGTGCTCGACGGCCAGGCGCCGCGCGGCCATGCAGAGATCGAGCCTGGTCTTGCGCTTCTTCTGTTCGCGCAGGCCGAGCGGCGGTTCTGTGCTCGCGGGGGACGACATGGCCGAAAATTTAGCACAAACTGCAAAATTTCAGAAAGTGCAATATTGCGTGACCTAGCTCACCCGGACCTCGCTCACCCGGCCCAGCGGATACCGGGCGTGGCCGGGTGCGGGCCGACACAGCCGAGGACGAAACAGCCGGGCGGCCAGTCCCCGAAGGGCGGCGCGAGCGGTGCGCCGAGACATTCGAGCGGCCCACAACCCGGATACGCGTACGGCCCGATGCCGAGCGCGCCGAGCGTCGCGTCCGGGTTCGAGATCATCGGATCGGCGAGGCTGATATCCGGCTGCGGCACATAGGGTCCCGGGTCGGGCAACACCGGCACACGAAAGGCCGCGATAATGCCGCGGAGCACGTCGTGCGGAAAGCTCACCGCGCCGCCGGGGACGGTCACACCGGTCCAGGTGACCAGCAACCCGAGACTCGGGACGATGAAGTTGTCCTGGCGCATCATCCCCGACATCTTCACCGCGTCCGGCGGCAGGCCGGGCAATTCCGCGGTACAGCCGGGCCCGTTGACGACGAAGAGAAATCCATAGCACTCGTTGGCCGGCGTCGGCTGCGATGCCTGCTCGAGGTAGTCGGCCGAGATCACCTGATTGCCCTGCCAGGCACCGTGATTCACCACCAGCAGGCCGAGCTTGACGAAATCGTCCGGCGGCATGATCAGATGCGCGTACCCGTAGGTGTTTCCACTGCGGTCGCGGGCCCAGTGATAGTCGGTGCGCCGAATGCCCAACGGATCGAACAGGTTTCGCTGCGCGTAGTCCTGGAAGTCGAGGCCTACCGCCTGCTGCACCACAAAGACGAGCAGATCGACGGCGCGCTGGCTGTAGCGCCACACCGCGCCCTGCGGACTCTCGATCGGCATCGCCATGGCCTGCGCCACCGCGTTCGGATCGAGTTGCGCCAGGCCGGTGATGCCCTCGGAGGCCACCGCGACCCGCAAGCCCGAGGTCTCGGTGAGCAGGCTCCGGACGGTGATCGCCCGGTGCGCGTCGTCACCGAGCCCAGGCGGCAGATAGCGGTCGATCGGGTCGTCGAGCCGCATTCGCTCCTGGTCCACGGCGATCCCCGCGACCAGCGACACCACGCTCTTCGTACTGCTCCACAGGTTCCACGCCACACCACCGGTCTGCTCGTTGTTCGGCCCTGCGGCGATCAGGCAGTTGTGACGGAATACCTGCACATTGCGCCGCGTCGGGTCCGCGGCGAAGGCAACCGCTCGCCGTAGCGCGTCCGCGTCGAGCCCGACCTGCTCCGGTGTCGCGGTCTCCGGCTTCCTGCCGTCGGCCACCGCGCAGTGCTTCAGCGCATCAGGCGCGGCCGACGCTGCACCGCAACCGATTTCGGCACTGGCGAGCACAGCGACAACGACACTCACCACCAGCAGCGCAGTCCGCAGCGAACAAGACATCGCACTCCCACCCTCCGACAGGTTCTGGTGGGCACATCGGGCAGGCTCCGGGCGTCGTTTCCGTTCGGGCTGCCCCGACTTGTCGGGGCGAGCACAGCCGAGTCCACCCAATCTACTGCTGCATTGCGTATCTGATCATGGTGTTTCTCCACACATGAACAATCATGCTGGCCATAAGCTTGCTCTCAGCTTCTTTACCTACTGTTTAACTTAGTAGATCAGCAGAGAGGCAACGACGCCATGCAGCGACTCCCCCAGCGGTCGACCAGTAACCGGCAGGCCTTCCGACGTGCCGCCGCGCTCCCCCTGATCGTCGGATTCTTCGGTACCGCAACGGTGCTCACGTCCGGTATCGCCACCGCGGCCGTCGACAACGCGCCGGGCCGCGACACCTCCGGCGCGCATCACACCGACCCCCAGGGCTTCCACCACACCGACACCAACCCGTTGCGCCAGGCCGAACACCAGCGGGCGCAGCGTGAGTACTGGGACAAGCAGCGGCCCGAGACCGCACCCGGTAGCGGCAGCGGGGGCGGCGCCACGACCTGGTCCGCAGTGCCGCGACCGGACGGTGAGGGCTGGGTGGTGTGCAAACCGACGGCCAGCTGGTGCTGAGCACGCGGATCCGAAAAGCACTGTCGCGCTTGCCTTACCGACCACGACCCACGGGCCTCGCGACCGGTCGAAGACAGAGGGAGAAAATGATGAACACCACGACGACAACGAAAGCCGCCACCCTCGGCCGCACCTCGACCGCACTGCTCGCGGCAGCCGCCGTCGCGGGCGGTCTCATCATCGGCGCGGGGACCGCCTCCGCCAGTACCGCGGGTACCGGGGTGCGCTGCCTGTGGGCGGGCACCAGCCATCCGCAGGGTGCGACCGTGGTGGCCGGTGGCCAGAGCTTCCGCTGCGAGACCGACCGCGGCGCGGCGTCCTGGTCCCGCGGTCCCGCCGACGACCGGCCGAGCACGGTCCCCAACCCGGGCGCGTACACCAGGCCTGCGGGCCTGTTCAGCCCGGGCGCGCGGCAGCCGGGCACCGAGTACAACGACTACTGCGTCGGCAGCCAGCTCATCGAAGGCAACGAGGACATCTACCAGGTCGTCGCCGCGCGCGACGGATCGCTGCAGTGGAAGGCCGCAGGCCCGATCTCGCAGTGGAGATTCGACCCGGACACCCCGCGTCCCGGCCCGTCTTCACGGTCGGTGAGCCTGTGCATCGACGGCAACCTGACCTGAGTCGGCCCTAGAGACGGGCGGCCGCGTCGCCGATCGCCTCGTCGAGGATGGACAAACCGAGGGTCAGTTCCGCTTCCGAGGCGGTCAGCGGCGGAGCGATCCGGAAAACGCCACCCATGCCGGGCAACTGCACGATGTTCATGTGCAGGCCGAGTTCCAGGCAGCGGCGCGTGACGAGCGCACCCAATTCGTCCGAGCCCCTTTTGGTTTCGCGATCGACGACGAGTTCGAGCCCGACGAGCAGCCCGCGCCCGCGGATATCCCCGACGACACTGTGCCGCTCGGCGATTCGCTCCAGGCCGCGGCGCAGGAACCCGCCGAGTTCGGCGGCGCGCTCGTCGAGCCGATCCCGGATGAGCACGTCGAGCACGGTGTTGCCGACCGCGGCCACCAGCGGATCGGAAACATGCGTGGTGAAGAACAGGAACCCGCGTTCGTGCGCGGCCTGCTCGATATCGGCACTGGTGAGCACCGCGGCCAGCGGCAGTCCCGCGCCGAGCGTTTTGGACAGGGTGATGATGTCGGGCACCACACCGTCACGTTCGAACGCGTACCAGTTGCCGGTGCGGCACAACCCGGTCTGCGCTTCGTCGAGGATCAGCAGCATGCCGCGTTCCCGGCACAGGTCACGCAGCCGGGCGAAGTAACCGAGCGGCGGTTCGAGCACGCCGCCGGAACTGAGAATCGGCTCGACCAGACAGGCGGCCAGGCTGCCCACCGACTGCGCGTCGATCAGGTCGAAGGCGAAGTCGAGCTGTCTGCGCCAGTCGAGTTCGCCGTCGGCCGTGGTGAAGTCGGGCCGGTAGGCGTGCGGGGCGGGGATGGCGAAATTGCCCGGCGCGGCCGGGCCGTAGCCTTTGCGTCCCGCGCTGTAGGTGGCGCCCGCCGCGGCCTGGGTCATGCCGTGCCACGAGCGGGCGAACGAGACGATCTCGTGTTTCCCGGTGACCAGCTTGGCCATCCGGATCGCGGCCTCGTTCGATTCGGCGCCCGTGGTCAGCAGCAGCGCCTTGGTCAGCGGCTCGGGCAGCGTGCCCGCCAGCCTGCGGGCGAGGTCGACGACCGGGCGGCTCAACATGCCGCTGAACAGATGGTCGAGCTCGCCCACCTGCCGCCGGACCGTCGCGACGATCTCTGGATGTGCGTGCCCGAGA
Source organism: Nocardia brasiliensis IFM 10847 (assembly GCF_000710915.1). GTDB lineage: Bacteria > Actinomycetota > Actinomycetes > Mycobacteriales > Mycobacteriaceae > Nocardia > Nocardia brasiliensis_A. The sequence goes on along the minus strand of NZ_BAUA01000220.1, from coordinate 17,845 downwards.
ATCGCGCTCATCTGACCGGACGTGAAATCCAAGATCTCCCTGCCGCTTTCGGTGTACAGGAAGCTCCCGGCGGCCCGCGTGATGATCTCCGGGCTGAAGGTGCTCGCACCCGCGTAGCGCACCAGATGACGGTCGGCATCGCGCCAGAATTCGGTCGCGGACAGTGGTGCGGCGGTGGAGGAAGCCATGCACCGACGGTAAGGCCGCGCGAGCGACACGTCCATCTCACAAATCCGGCTGTGCTGTACGGCAGAGCCGAACAACAATGGACCCATGCTCAACCCGTGGCGACTGCGCCTGCTCAGCCAGCTGGACACCCTCGGCACCGTGCGCGCGGTGGCGCAGGCGGCGAACCTGAGCCCGTCCAGCGTTTCTCAGCAGCTCGCGGTGCTCGAGGCCGAGACCCGGACCCGGCTGCTGGAACGCACCGGCCGCCGGGTCCGGCTCACCCCGGCGGGACTGCTGCTCGCGCGCCGCGCCCGCGCGCTGCTCGACCACATGGGCACCGTCGAAGCCGAACTGCGCGGCCTCGGCGACGAGCCGGTCGGCTTGATCCGTCTAGGCGCCTTCCAAAGCGCGATCCATTCCATGTGCGTGCCCGCGGTGCGCCGGCTCGCGGTCTCCCATCCGCACCTCGAGGTGGAACTGCACGAGCTGGAGCCGCACGAGAGCATGCGCGCGCTGCGCGTCGGCGACGCCGATATCATCATCACCACAACGGATTTCGTCGAGCAGCCACTCGGCCCGGACATCGACATCGTGCCCCTGGCGACCGATCCGATCGTGCTCGTACTGCCGCCGGGCCGGTCCGCACGCGGGCCCGCCGATCTCGCGGCCTACGCCGACGAGCCGTGGGCCTTCGATATGCCGAAGTCGTATATGGCGAACCTGGCGACTCGGCTCTGCCGCGAATCCGGCTTCGAACCCCGCGTGGTATGCCGCTTCAGCAACTATCTGCTGACGCTGCAACATGTCGAAGCCGGACTGTCGATCACCCTGCTGCCCGGCCTCGCCGTCGATCCGCGCTATCAGGTCACCACCCGGGAGTTGAGCAGCCCGGTGACGCGGACGATCACCGCTGTCATCCGGCGCGGCGCGCCACCCCGATCCGCGGTGCACACCGTGCTCGCGGCCCTGCGCAGCACTGGAGAACCGCAGGTCAGCGTCGTGTCCACCCAGCAGGAATAAGGCGCACAAAATAGCTGATTTTCAGCTTATAAATACTTAGTTATCGTTTCGTTATTACTTTGCCGTGTGTCTTGATTTGCATTCGCCGATTTATACCGAAAGATGGTCAATCGGATCCGCTTGGACAGATCACCGTGATGTTCTCGAATGTATTCGAAGACTTTGGTGCAGTCCGGTTTCGCCATCAGATGCGGCGTCGCACGACCCGCCAGAGCCTTCGAGACGACCATCGGAGGACTTGATCATGGCATCGCAGACCGACGACGTCCGAACTACCCGCTTCCTGCGCCGAGTGCTTTGGTGGGCACTGGCCGCAGGCGTGACCCTCGCAGGCGCACTCGCCGCGCTGCTGGTCACCTCCGGAACAGCAACGGCACAACCGATCACCGTGCCGGGCATCGGCACCGTGGGGGTGCCAGACGAATTACCCCTTCCCGCAGGTCTTCCCGGAAACCCGGCACCGCAGCCGCAGAGCGCGCCGATCGCAGCTCCCGCGCCGACCGAGTTCTCCGCCTTCGGCATCGAATTCACGCTGCCGGCGATCCCCGGATTCGAATACTCCAGTCTGGCGGGCATTCCCGGCATCACCACACCGAATCAGCCGCTGCTGCACGAGACTCCGCTGAAGTCACCCGGCGAGGTCGCGGTCGAGGCCGCCCGCACCAAGCTCGGCGCCGGCTACGGCGCATCCGCGGGACCCGACTCGTTCGACTGCTCGGGCCTGGTCCAGTGGTCCTACGAGCAGGCCGGTGTCGACGTGCCCCGCACCAGCTACGACCAGCTCGCCGCCGGAACGCCGGTCTCACGGGACGAATTGCAGCCCGGCGATCTGGTGTCGTTCTACGGCGGCGGCCACTCCGCGCTGTACGCCGGTGACGGCAAGGTCATCCACGCCTCGACCTACGGCACCGGTGTCACCGAATCCTCGATGGACACAATGCCGTTCGCCGGCGCTTGCCGCTTCCGCGAGTAGTGCTTCCGGTTAACCGATCAGCGGTTGCGCTGGACACGGGCGATGCGGCGGTCCATCACCCAGGCCAGCAGTCCGGGGACCGCACCCGCGAGCCAGCGCGTCAGCCGGGCGGCCGGCGAGGGCACGACAGTGGCGCGACCGCGCGCCGCGCCGATCAGCAGGGCGTGCGCGACTTCGCCTGCGCTGATGGGTGTTCCAGCGCTGAGCGCCCGCAGCTCCGGCGGCTTGGTCGCCGCCTCGGCGGCCAGCTGCGGGGTGTCGACATCGGGCGGCAGGACGACGGTGACGGTGATGCCACGCGGTTTGAGTTCTTGGCGCAGTACCTCGCACAGCGCGCGCACGGCGAACTTGCTGGGACTGTATGCCCCGTAACCGAAACAGGGCAGCACGCCCGCCAGTGACGAGATGACCGTGATGCTGCTCCCGGTGCCCGCGTCGAGATCGGGCAGCGCCGCCCGGATCGCATGCAGCGCACCGAAGTAGTTGACCTCCATATGTTTCGTGAAGTCGGCATCGTCGAGCCGGTCGAAATAGTCCGGCTTCGCGATACCCGCGCACACGATCACCGCGCCGATCGCACCGTGCCGATCGCGTGCCGCGTCGACGGCGGCGCCGACCTGCTCCTTGCGCGTGACATCGGCGGCGAATACCGCCAGTGGCCGGTTCTCCTGGTTCGCTTCATCGGAAAGTCGTCGCAGGGCCTGGTCTCCGAGCGCGACGACGCTGACCTTGGCGCCCATGGCCAAGGCCAGTTCGGTCACCTCCAGCCCGATGCCGCTACTGCCGCCGGTCACCACCACGTGACGTCCGGCCCAGTAGCCGGTCACCTCGGCGGGCAGGGCGGGGCGCACGCGAGTCGATTCGGTCGATAGCGAGATGCTCATGGCGGGCACTTCCTTTCGTCACGACCCATGCTGCGGGGCGGACGTCAGAAGAATGCGAGGCGAGCGGCAAAGCCAGGTAAGAACTCGTGTGATTCAGGCGTCTTCGACAGGCTCGTCCGCGGCCCGCGGAGCCGCACCGGACAACCGGACCACGCCGGCCTCCAGGTCTACGTCGACGCGCGGGCGGTGCCCTTGCCCGGCACTGTCTTCGCTGCCCTCGTCGGCCAGCTTCTGGCCCGGAAACAGTTCTCCCATAACACCCACGGATCCACGATAACCCGGTCCATCGCACCGCGGCTGCGGGCGCGACGCGATGCCGTCGGTCAGCGCTGTGCGTCGGGGGTGGTCAGAGCATCGATCACAGCTGACAGGGCCCGAGTGCGGGGTTTGTCCCGGCGCAGGACCACGGCGATGGTCCGGTGCAGGGGCGGAGTCAGCGAACGGGCCGTCAAGCGTCCGTCGTCGTGAGCGGGCAATGCCATGCGCGGCAGAATCGCATAGCCGAGGCCCGCGCCGACCAATTCCTTGATCGCGGCCACACTGCCCAATTCCATCACCGGCTTGACGGTGTGCCCCGCGGCGGCGAACCACCGATCTACGAGTCGGCGTGTGTTACCGCCGGGATCGAACAGCACCAGGGGCCGAGACGCGAGCGCGGCGGCTGTGGTCCTGACCGGCGGCGCGGCGGCGTCCGCGGCGGCGACCAGCACGAATTCGTCCTGCCGGACCGGGGCCACCTCGAAGGCGCGGCCGGGTATGGGCATGGTGAGCAAGCCCAGGTCGATGCGGTTCTCCACGAGCAGGTGCAGCAGATTGTCGGTGTTGCCGGTGTGCACGATGAGGTCGAGCGCGGGGAACCGGCCGCGCAACGCACGCAGGACCGGCGGCAACAGGTACACGCACGCGGTCTCGCCGGTACCGAGCCGGACTCGCCCGGCAGTGCCCTCCGCGTAGTGCGCGAGGCTGTCCACCGCGACCGCCACCGCGTCTTCGATCCGTGCCGCGTGCACCAGCAGTTCGGCCCCCGCCGCGGTGGGGCGCACCTGTCGACCCACTCGCTCCAGCAGAGTTACGCCCAAACGGTTTTCGAGTTGCCGCAGGCGCAGGCTGACGGCCGGCTGAGTGATGCCCAACCGTTGCGCCGCACGCGAAAAGCTGCCGCATTCGACGACTCGCACGAACGTGTGCAGCTGATCGAGATCCAGCGCGCCCATACCCAAGCCCTTCTTATGCCCTGTATCAGAGTCATCAGCACTGCTTATCGTCGAACGATAGTGTCGTCGAGCCGGAGGGACCATGGACGCGACGTTGCGAAAGGCGGTGCGCTGCCTCGGTGTTTCCCAGTTGATCTGCTGGGGCGTCACCTACTACCTGGTGGGCATCTTCGGCGGCAGCATCGGTGCGGATCTGGGTTGGAGCGAAACCCGGATCCAGGGCGGGTTCTCGGTGGCGCTGCTGGTGATGGGCTGCGCTTCGCCGCTGGTCGGCCGCTGCATCGATCGGTTCGGCGGCAGGCCGGTCCTCGCGACCGGCTCGGTGCTGGCGGGGCTGGGCTGCGCGGGTGTCGCCACGACGAGCACCGTTGGCTGGTACTACCTTTCGTGGATCGTGCTCGGCGCGGCCATGCGGTGCACGCTCTACGATGCCGCGTTCGCGACGCTGGCCCGCCTCGGCGGCGGCCACGCGAAACGGCCGATGTCACAGATCACGCTGCTGGGCGGTTTGGCGTCCACGGTGTTCTGGCCGATCGGTCACGGCCTGGCCGAGACCCTGGGCTGGCGCGGTGCGCTGCTCGTCTATGCCGGGTTCGCACTGTCGACTCTGCCGATGCATCTCGCGATCCCCCGCCACCGGGCCATGCCGGCCGAAACCCGTTCTCCAGCAGCCGCACCCGTTGACACCGCACGCGATGACCGCGTTGCGGCCGTCTTGTACGCGGCGATCATGGCCGGAGTGGGCTTCTTGGCTTCGGGACTGTCCGCCCATCTGATCGGCATACTCACCGGCCTCGGCCTGGCGGTCGGCGCCGCGGTGTGGGTCTCGACCTTGCGCGGCATCGCCCAGTCCGCGGCCCGGCTCGGCGACGTGTTGTTCGGACGAGACCTGACCGCGCCGGCTCTGAACCTGATCTCCCTTGTGCTGCTGCTGTTCTCGTTTCTCGTCGGCTTCGGCGGCGGACGCGTGCTGCTGCTCGCGGCGGCCTGCGCCGCGCTGTACGGCGCCGGAAACGGGCTGGCCACCATCACCCGGGGCACGTTGCCGTTGGCCCTGTTTCCGGCGCACGGTTACGGAGCCCGCGTCGGACGGCTACTGCTGCCCAGCTTTCTCCTCTCCGCCGCCGCGCCGCTGGTCTACGCCGTCGTGCTCGAAAACTACGGGGCCACCGGCGCTTTGACGCTGTCCGCGGTGCTCTCGGCTGGTATGACGGCCGCCGGGTTCGCGCTACGACGCAAAGCCAGGGCGATGGCCGCGAACAGTGCGACGGTGAGCCAGATGTAGGCGTTGCGGTAGAACAGGACCGGATGTCCGCGCGCGGCGTAGTCGAACACGCTCACCAGCGTCGGGTCGAGAAACGCGAGCACACCCCCGGAGACGAAGAGCGCCGTGACCACGAACGCCGACGGCACGACCAGGCCACCACGGCGCAACGCCAGCTCACCCAGATAGATGAGCAACGGCGCGAGCCAAACCCAATGGTGCACCCAACTGAACGGCGACACCGCCGTCATCGTGACGCCGACGCACACCACCGCGGGCAGTTCACGTCCGGACAGCGACAGTCGGCGCGCCAGGTACAGACAGATCGCCGCCATCGCCGCCGCCCCGGCCAGCCACAGCATCTGGTGTGCGCCCGCGACGCCGACCGAGCGGGCGATCATGCCGCGCAAGGACTCGTTCGACAGGTTGGCGGGCTCGCCGACGCGGGCCGGATCGATGAACGCACCGCCCCAGAAGGTCACCGAATCCTTCGGCAGCACAGCGAAACCGACCGCCAGCGTAGCGACGAACGCGCCCGCGGCCGTCGCAGCCGCACGGTAGCGCCGGGTGACGAGCAGGTACAGCACGAAGAAGGCGGGGGTCAGCTTGATGCCCGCGGCGACACCGGTCAGCAAGCCCTTCCATCGCGACGTGTCGGGCAGTGCCAGGTCCGCGATCACGAGCAACAACAGCAGGATGTTGATCTGCCCGAACGCCATGGTCTGCCGGATCGGCTCGCACCACAGCAGCAGCCCGCCGATCGAGCAGGCCGCGACCGCGAGCCGCAGGTCGCGCCGGTAGCCGAGCAGCGACAGCGCCGCCCAGCAGGAGCCGGCCAGCATGGCGAAGTTCCCGAACCCGCCCACGAGGGTGTACAGGTCACCGTGCAGCCAGCGCAGCGGGACGAACAGCAGCGCGGCGAACGGCGTGTAGACGAACTCCCAGACGCCGCGGGTATGGCCGAGCAGCGGGCTGTCATAGACCGAGACCCCATGACTCACCCGGTCGCCGGCGATCTGGTAGACGCTCAAATCCATCAGATGCAGCATCACCTGCCGGTGCTCGAGCACCTGCACCAGGTAATAGCCACCCGCGACGAACCCGGTAACGACGATCGCCCACCACACCACCGGTGCGATAGTGCGCGGCTCGTGCTGCTCGGTCCCTGACGACGTCTCGATGTTCTCGATCGTCGATGACGACAAACTCACTCCCAGCGATCGGACTCCGTTTGCGCCACCCCACGGTAGTGGCATCCCGGCGCGCATTCCACCGGGGTCAGCTGGGCATCTCCTGGGAACATTTGTTCAAGACAGGACACCGCGATATCGGCGACAGTAGAGATATGCGCAGCTACGAGGTGGGGACCGTCCCCATTGACGGTGATGTCGAGGACGGCTGGGAGGTCGTGCATCCGACAGCCGAGGCCGCCCTCGACGGGGTGCTGATGGCCGGGTTCCGCGATCGCGCGGGCGCCGGGCTGGACCTACGGGTACTGCCTCAGCCCACCGTGGTCGTCATCATCGGCATCGGCGACCACCCGGTCACGGTGCACGGCGCGGCCGAGTCCCGGGCGCTGCCGAGTTTCGTCGCCACGTTGTCGCCCGGCCCGGCACGTATCCACGGCGATCACGTCGAATGCGTCGAGGTGCGGTTGTCGCCGCGGGCCGCCTACGGCCTGCTCGGCGTCTCGCCGCGCGAGCTGAACGGGTCCGTCACCGGGCTCGGGGAACTGTGGGGACCGCAGGAGCGGCGGTTGCGCGAGCAACTCGCCGACGCCGCGACCTGGTCGCAGCGGCTCGCGCTGACGCGTGCGTTCCTCGTACAGCGGGGCGCGACGGCGCCGCCGATGGCGCCGGAGGTGGCGACCTCGTGGGACACCATCGTCGCCCACCGGGGCCGGATCCGGGTGGACGACCTCGCCGCGTCCTGTGGCTGGAGCCGAAAGCGGTTGTGGGCCAGGTTCACTGATCAGATCGGCCTGTCCCCCAAACGCGCCGCCATGCTGGTCCGTTTCGACCATGCCGCTCGCGCGCTGCGCGCGGGCAAGAGCGCCGGTGAAGTCGCCGTGACCTGTGGTTACGCCGATCAACCGCACTTGAACCGGGACCTGCTCGCACTGGCCGGCTGCACGCCGGGTGCGCTGGCCGGACGGGTGACCTCCGCGGGCTGAGCCGCTCCAGGCCCCCGTATCTCCGTACTGCGTTGTGCGCGTTGCCAATCCGAGAAGACAGGAAGACACCCATGCCCGACACCGAGGTCCGAGCCACCGAGATCGCCGACCGCGACCTGATCGTACGGCTCGCTTTCGGCAGTTTTGCCGCGCAAACCCTGCGCAGCGCAATCGAATTGAAGATATTTCCACTGCTCGGCAGCACGCCGCGGCAGGCGGCCGAGGTGGCCGCGGCGGCCGGGACCGCGCCCGAACCCACGCTCCGGCTGCTGCGCGCACTGGCCGGATTGGGACTGCTGACCGAACACGAACCGGGCTCCTTCACCTCGACTTCGGCAGGGGCGCTGCTCGATCCGGGCAACCCGGAGTCGCTGACGTCGTTCGTCCGCATGTTCACCGACCCGGCGATCATCCGGGCCTGGGAACATCTGGACGGCAGCATCCGCACCGGCGACATCGCGTTCGACCGGGTGTTCGGCACCGACTTCTTCAGTCATCTCGCCGAACGTCCGGAGCTGTCCGCCGAATTCAATGCGGCGATGAGCCAAGCTGTCGCGGAGACGGCTGCCGCGTTGCCGACGGCGTTCGATTTCGGCCGGTTCCGTTCGGTCACCGATGTCGGCGGCGGTGACGGTACCTTGCTCGCCGCCGTGCTGGCCGCGCATCCGCTGCTGCGCGGCGTCGTCTTCGATACCGAGGAGGGTTTGGCCCAAGCACCGAAAACGTTGGCCGACAACGGTGTCGGCGACCGCTGCACGCTCGGCGCCGGTGATTTCTTCCGTGCGGTGCCGGCGGGCTCGGACCTCTATCTGATCAAGAGCGTGCTGCACGACTGGACCGACGAACAGGCCGTCACCATCCTGCGGCACTGCCGCGAAGTGCTGCCACAGGACGGTCTCGTGCTGATCGTGGAGCCGGTACTGCCCGCTGTCGTCGATCCCGCCGCCGACAGCGCCGACGGCGGGATCACCTATCTCAGCGACCTCAACATGCTGGTCAATGTCGGCGGACGGGAACGCACCCGCGCGGACTTCGCGGACCTGTGCGCGCGGGCGGGGCTGCGGCTCACCTCGGTGACACCGCTGCACGCGGCCGCGCCCTACGCACTGCTCGAAGCCGTGGCCGCCGACCGCTGAGGGCGGGTCAGACGCCGGCCGCACCGCCCTGCATGGCGATGACGAAACCGCCCTCTCCGTTGGCGTCGGTGCCGGTGTCGAGGACCTTGTCGTCCAGGAAGGCGGCGGCCTGCTGGTCGAGGAAGATTCGGGAGCCGTCGGCGTTCAGGACCTGGTCCTGAGCGCCCGGCGCCGCGGCGACCTCGAGCTGCAAGGTCTCGGCGCCGTCGGTGGTGGAGATGCGCAGGCCCGCCTCCTGCGGCGTGCCGTCGGCGGAGGTGATGGTGCGGACAACCTCGATGGCGGTGGGGGTGAGCATCAACATATGTCTGGTTCCTTCCCGCTGTCGTGCGAGTCGGCCGGTGCGGCGGACTCCGGAAACGCAGGCCGACCGTCGACATGCCACAGCGGCGATCGGCACCGGCGTTCTCTGAGGGGTAGCCATGAGGAGTGCCCCGAAACTTCGATTCTCGAGACACCCCGCATTCCGCCTGCTCGACGCCGCACTGTGATCCTCGCCGCACCGGCCGAGCCGACGGTCGGCGATCCGGGGCGGACTGTGCCGGCGACGCTCAGTTGACCTTCGGCTGGCTGATCACACACAGCCAGCTGCCGTCGGGCTGGCGGCGCAGCACGTCCACGGTGATCTCGCCGTTGGGCCATTGATGCGCGCTCAATGCGATATCACCCATCACGAGCGGTTGCTGTCGCGCACCGATCTCGAAAACCGGTCCGGTGGCGAGGAATTGCGCGTAGGCCTCGCGGATCGCCGGGATGCCGCTGACCACCGGGCCGCCGGGTATCGCGAGCACGGCGTCGGGTTCGTACAGCGCGGCCAGTCCCGCCGCGTCCCCCGCCGCCACCAGTTCGACGAACACGTCGATCACGTCCTCCGGTCGCGAAATGCCCACCCGGCTCTCGATCTCACTCATGCCCGCCAGCGTCGCAGACCTGTCGCAGGCCGCGCGAAAACCCGCACAGCCCTTGTCAACTCCACCGAGGCCCCACCCCGCCCCGATCGCCTCTGGGCCACGACAGGAATTTCAGCTATGTTTCAGCTATCAGAACTGCCCGACTCGACGTCCGAGCATCGTTTGATCCGATCGAGGAGTGTGCATGAACATCACCGGAAAGCTGGCGGGAATCGCCGTCGCGCTCGCCGCGGCCCCCTTGCTGAGCACGGCATCCGCGCAGGCCGTCGCCCCCGACACCGTCTATTTCAGCTACGGCGACGAGGTGAACTGCGCGATCACCGCCGACGGCATCGTCGGCTGCGATGTGACGCCGAATCGGGTGCCCGCCGTCGCGGTGGGCGACGCCTGGGTACCGCTGCCGGTACCGATCAATCAGGTCATCATCGATGATCCGGGACTGCCCGCCCATCCGGGCCTCACCCCCAAGGCGTTCACCCTGCCGGGCGGAAATCCGTCCATGAGCGATGTCAAAACCGGTGCGGGCTACGCCAGTATCGAGGTCGCACATGGTGGCGCAACCTGCGTCGCGACCGGCGGGCACTACTCCGGGCCCGGCCTTTCCTGCACCGCGAAAGGCCATGCCTTCTCGCTCTACGCCACCGGCGGCGGCTTCCGGTCCGGCGTCCTCATGAATTGAAGCACGACCAGGTCAGCTGTCACGTAACGGTTAGTGTTTCGAAACTGCTGATATTTCGTATTTGATAGCATCCGAAAATGACCGTGCCGCTCGGGCGTCGTGAGCGTAAGAAGGCCGCGACCCGCCAGAATATCGCCGATGCCGCGCTGCGGCTGTTCTCGGAGCGCGGCTACGACGCGGTCGGCATCCGGGACGTGGCGGCCGAGGCCGATGTGGCCGTCACGACGCTCTTCTCGCATTTCGCCTCGAAGGAAGCCCTCGTCTTCGAGCGGGACGACGACTTCGAGCAGCGCCTGCTGCAGGCGGCCACCAACCGGCCGGCGGACGAAACGCTCATGCACGCGCTGCGCCGCGAGATCCACGCCCTGGTGCGGCACTGCACCGGGCCGGACGTCGCGCCCGTCTGGAAGATGATCGACGAATCGGCCGCACTGCGGGAGTACGAGAAGACGATGCGGCTGCGTCACGCGGAGTCGCTGGCCGCCGCCATCGCCACCGATCTCGGTCTGTCCCGGACGCCGGTGGCCTGCCGGACCATCGCCAGATTCGTGATCGACGCCTATTCCGTGGCCCGCGAGGCGCCCGATCCGGCCGCCGCGGTGGACGAGATCTTCCAGATGATCGAGGCCGCCTGGAGCGTCGCCGAATTCAGCTGAGCCGGTGCCACTGCGCCAGTTCGGTGTGCAGACCGCGCAGAGCGGCATGCACCGATCGGTAGCTCTCGTACAAGCCACGCAACCGACCGACCGGCGCCGCCGGAGCGAACGAACGGTCGACGGTGACCGCCGCGCGCGCCGCCGCGACCACGTCCGGGTAGATGCCCGCGCCGACCGCACCCAGCAAAGCCGCGCCCAAGGCCGCGCTGTCGTGCACCCGCAAACGCTCGACCGGACGCTCCAGCACGTCGGCGTGGAGCTGCCCCCATAACGCGCTGCGCGCCCCACCACCCGAGAACGTCACGCTGGGAATGTCGAGTCCGCAGGCGGTCTCGACGGATTCGAGCACGTGCCGGGCCGACATCGCGACCCCGTGCAATACCGCGAGCGACATGTCCGCCGTCGTTGTCGCCGAGCTCATTCCGAGGAAGCTCGCGCGAACCTCGGCGTCCCACAACGGCGCTCGTTCACCGGCCAGATAGGGCGTGAAGAGCACGCCCGGCACGCCCGCGGCGGCCGAGTCGAAGACTTCCGCCGGACTCAGCCCGGACACCTGGCTCCACCAACGCACGGCATCCCCGCCCGCCTGCGTCGGCCCGGCATGGACATACAGTCCCGAGCGCGGCGGAAAGGTGACGATCCCGCCTGCCGGGTGCGCCTGCGCGGAAGCGCCCGCGACGACCAATGACGTTCCGCACGAGACCATTCCGCGCCCCGGCTCAGTGGTGCGGGTGCCGAAGACCGCGCTGTAGGCGTCCATCGTGCCCACCACCACGTCCGCGCCGTCGACCCGTCCCACCGTGGCCTCCGGAGCCAAGATCTCCGGTAACCGCTGCTCGAGCCCGTCGACGAGCGCCACCGCCTCGGCCAGATAGCCGTCCGGCCCCGCCACCCGTACCGCCGCCAGCAGATCCGTCGCGACCCGCCCGGTCAGTTTCGCGGCGACGAAGTCCTTGGGCCCCAGCACCCAGCGCGTCCGCGCCCACAGATCCGGGTGGGTGCGCGCGAACCATTGCGCCCGCGCGCCCACGAACGATGCGTCGAGGGTGATCGCTGATCCCCAGATCCGCACCTTGTCCGCATCGTCGAAGCGGGCGTCGAACTCCCGGGCGATCTCGGCACAGCGCTGGTCCTGCCAGATGATCGCGGGTGCCAGCGGCGTCAGCCGATCATCCACGCACACATGGGTGTTGACCTGACTGGCCAACCCGATCGCCCGCACCGCACCCGCGGGCACCGCCGACAACACGGCACGCATCCCGTCGACGCAGCCCCGCCACCAGTCCATCGGATCCTGTTCGGCCCAGCCGGGTTCGGGCCTGCTGATCGGGTACGGCGTCGTATGCGCCGCCACCTGCGCACCCGCCGCGGTGAACGCAACCACCTTCACCGCGGTAGTACCGATATCGATACCGAGCAACAACTCACCCGACGTGGCGATCTCCGCTGCCGCAGTGCTCATCCCCGCAGTCTCGCAGAGGGCGCGCCGACGACCTGCGGCGGCCGATAGGGAATCGAGCACAGCGCCTGATCACTCCGTCGCATTTCAGGCTTGTGCGGTGGAATCAGCGGCGAGGCGCAATCGCTTGTCCGGACGGAGCGGTACGGGCCGAGCACGGAAACGCCGGACGCCGGGCCGAAACCGCTGGAAAGCGGAGCCGACCCGGCGTCCGGGTGGGTCGCGTGTCAGGCCGCCGACTCGAGGGCGGCGGCGACCGTCACTGCGTTTATCAGGGCAGCACCTGCGGGATCACGGCCGGTGCGACGGCACCGAGGATCGCGCCGATCACCGCGGCGAACACCACGTAGCTGATGCCGCTGGCCACGATGCAGGCGAAGTAGCCGATCACGAAGACGATGATGGCGGGGATGCACAGGATCGCGGCGATGCCGAGACCGGTGAGCGCGCCGGCCGCGAGGCCGTTGGCAACCGGGTCGTGGTTCTGCGCGTCCGGGTTGGTCGCGATGGGCTTCAGGTCGCCGGCGGCGACCGTCTTCACCTCACCCTCGACCTCCTTGGTCACCTGCGGGGTGACGACCAGCTTCTTCCCGTCCGGGGAGATCTGCGGAGCCAGCGAAATCGTGTTGCCCGCAGCAGTCTTCATCGACATCGGGAACTCGGTGACCTTCGCACCCGACGCGGATTCCACGTGCACCGCCGACGAATCCGCGGTCAAGGTGAACTTGCCGTTGTTCAGCTCGGTGGAGATGGACTTGAGGTCAGGGGCCGTGGTGGTCTTGAACTCGACACCCTGCTCGTTGCCGGTCGCCGTCAGGCTGTCGGCCCACCGCGTCTGCTGCGCGGTGTAGTCGGTCGCCGACGCGGTACCCGCGCTGGCGAGCGTAGCCACTACCGCGAAGGGCAGGACCGCAGCGGCAAGAACCTGGCGACCCGCGCGCGTGACACTCTTATAGAACATGTATTTCTCTCCCGCCCCCGATCACCACGGAACGCCCTGTCCCCCAGTCGAATCGAAGCGTTGATCTAGATCGAACGAGTTATTCATATCCGACCGTCCGCACAAAACCGAAAAATGTGACGAGCGCCACGTTTGGACCCTCTCGCGGCCCCCTACTTTCCGGGGCGCGGCCCGTCGAAAGGGCCGCTATAAGCGTGGCCGAAGGGCCTCCGCCTGCCCACCCGCGCGCAAGGTGAATCATGCACGCCGAGCCGCGCACAACGAGTGCTTGCCGACAATCCAACTGAAATCCGAAGACCCGGCAACACATACGCCTTCGCCGATTGTCCGGCCCATCGGCCCCGAGGCGCCACCCGCCGCCTCCGATCGTTACGACCTCCGACACAGACTCGAGTCATCGAGCGCTTTCGTGAGCGGTGGTCGGCGACGGTCGCAGGCGATTGCGCAGTCGCGGGCTGTGGTTTCCGTAGTCGGGGTCGTTGAGTGGCGCGGTCAGGAAGTCGCCGGGGTGGAGTCGGCGTCCCAGTCGAGATTCGAGGCAGCCGATACACACGATGCTGTCGGCACCCAGTGCGCCGGCCCGCCAGACTGCGTCGTGCACGGTGTACCACTCGTCGGGCCCGTCGCAAGGCGCGGTCGGCAGTCCGCAGTCGTGGCAAGGGAATTCGTCGCGATGACGCTGCCGCCGAACGGCGAAGTGGTTCGGCCACACCATTGGCCGGCGCCTGATCTGCGATATCAGCTGGGCCACGACGCTTTTCGCGGCGATCACGCGCTGGCGCGCCGGCGTATCGCGCCTTTCTTGATGCAGGCGGTGCACACTTTCAGACGCACGGGTGTGCCGTCCTGCACGGCGCGCACGGGCTGGATGTTGGGGTTGAAGCGGCGGCTCGTGCGGGCCTTGACGTAGCGCTGCTGGGCTCGCCGTCCCGCACGTGCCACCTTCTTGCCGAAGCTCGGCTTCTTGCCGCAGACGTCGCACTGGGCTGACATGGTCTCTCCTGTTCTCCGACAGCGGTGCTCGCGCCGTCGGTGGGATCCCGGTTCGGTTCGTGGACAGTGTCGGCGAGCAATCGCGAACACTGCGCAGCGTTTTGACCGACACGTTGCCGAGAACCTGGCCATTGACCTGCGGGAATCACATCCTCTGATCGACGCGATCGGTGCAGATCGCACGGCGGCGCGTGCAGGTTGCACGAGTTCAGATCCATCCGTGGCGGGCAGCGGTCCGGAGGGTCTCGATGCGGTTGCGGGTACCGACCTTGCGGTTGATGGCGGCGAGGTTGTTGCGCACCGTGCCCGGCGAAAGATGCAGTGCCGCACCGATTTCGTCGGGAGTGTGCCCCTGCGAAACCAGGCGGAGTATGTCGATGTCGCGGGCGCTCAGCGGGTTGGCGGGGCCGCGCAAGGCTTGCGCGACCGCCTGCGGTTCCAGCACCGATTCACCGTGCGCGACCCGGCGCACGGTATCGGTCAACGCGGCGATCGAAGCGCCGGTGCTCAGCAGCCCCTCCACCCGCGCATCCAATGCGGAGCGCAGCAGGTCGGGCCGATGAGGTGCCATCACCATGACGACGCGGCAGTCAGGCAGCGCCGTCTTCAATTGTGTCGCGGCGGAAACCCCGTCCAACCCCGTGAGATTCGCATCCAGCAGAGCCAGGTTCGGGCGGGTGCGCAGGGCGCTGGGCACCACATCGGTGCCCAGCGAAACCTGGGCGACCACCTCCACGCCCGACTCACCCGCCAGGATGGTGGCCAGCGCTTCCCGGGGCAGTCGAAGGCTCCCGGCGATCAGCACTCGAATCATTGATTCGTTCCTCTTCGAAGAGCGCCGAACAGTTTGAGTGTGCCGGGGCCACGTACGCCGACTGCGCACAGGAACGGAAAGGTATGACAGCCCAGGCCAACTGGAAAAGCCGTCCACGACGTGACCGGAGCACGCATGGGCGGCTCACGGAGTCAGTGCCGGGACAAACGGCTACTTGGCCTGGGGGATAAGTCATCACCTCGGAACTCGATCGGTACGAAACGCGCCACGCGTCCCGTGGAACTCCGCAGAACTATCGCCTCTGAGCCGGAAACGGGCCACCCACGCATAGTCCTACCTGCAATCAGGCTAGGAATATTTGTACCTTACGACAACTGATTTACCGGGCTTGTGCCACTTTGCGTCAAGTACAGCTGAACCTTGAAGTCGAGTGATCAGCGCAGACGAGGAGCAGTGTGCAAGCCGAGAACGCCGATAGGGACTCGCGGCCGCACTCGAACTTTCGGTCACCCACTACAAGACGATCATGGCCGCTATCCCCGACGCGCAACCCGGCTACAACATCGCCGAGATCATCGACCAGACCGCCGACGCGCTGGTGGGCTGCTGCTTCACCACCGAACGATCGGTGACCACCGTCCAGCTCGAGCTTTATGTAGCCGCCATCCGCCGACCGGCACTGCGCTCGATCGCGGACCACTTCACCGCGGCCAGCCGCGCGATGTACGCCCACTACACCGACGCCGACACCGCCGAACTGCTCACCGACACCGCCCAGGGCATGACATTGCGGGGCATCGCGTCGGACCGCCCACCCGGGACCGGATCAGAACCCAACTCCGGCGATGCCTACCGCACTGAGCAAGGCATTGCTGAACTTCGCCAGCTGACCGAGCACCCGCTGAACAGCGATGTACCGCCAGGTCGTGGCGGGACGAGTTTCCGGCAACCGAGCGTGCAGGCGTTGTCTGCCAGCGAGAATCGAGTACATGACCGGGCTCTCGCTGACGACTGAGCGACGTACGGAGCTGGCCGCGCTGCTGGAGGACGAGCAGCGGTTGCGGCAGGAGTATCCGAAGGTCGCGGAGTACTTGGAGACGGCACCGATGTTGCCGGGGACCGATGACCCGGCCGCGGATGCGGCATTCGACCTGAGGCTCGTGCATTACCTGACCGGCGGCTCCGCGGCGTCGGGGAATCCGTATTGGGACATCGTCGCGCCCGCTGTCGCCGAGGACGCTGGGCGTCGGGTGGTGAACGGCCGGCGCGAGAAGGGCAGTGCCCGTTTGGCGTTCGCGCAGACGATCTTGCAGGCCGCGTACGCGTATGCGGTGCCGTCGCCGGAGACGATCGAGTGGATCGGACAGTTCAGCGGCGGCCGGAAGGTGCTGGAGCTGGGCGCCGGGCGGGGCTACTGGGCGGGCCAGCTCGCCGCTCACGGTGTGGACGTTGCCGCGTTCGATGTGCAGCCGCCCGACAGCTCGTCGAATGTGTCGTTTCCTAGCGCGGCGGGGCAGCTGGATGTGTGGCATCCGGTCGGTGGTTCGGCGGAGTTCGACTCGACCCTTGATGGTGAGTCGGTGTTGTTCCTGTGCTGGCCGCCGGGGTGGGGTGACCCGATGGCGTCGACGGCCCTGCGGGAGTTCGAGCGCCGCGGCGGAACTCGCTTGGTCTTCGTCGGTGAGCCGAAGGGCGGCAAGACCGGTGACGATGCCTTCTTCGACCGGCTGACCGAAGGTTGGAAGCTGGAATCGCAAGATGCGCAGTACGTCTCGTGGTGGAACCTGGGCGACATCGCGCAGGGTTGGGTGCTGCGGGGATAGCTTCTCCGCCATTACCTCACGGGCGATGTCCGGCAACGCCTCCCCTGTCATGATCTGGAACAGTGTCCGCTTGGAGGTGCCGAGACTGCCGAAATATTCAGGCGCCACCGTCCCGAACAATTTGGTAGCCATCACCGCGGCCATATACAACACCAATGCCAGCAGCCCCAGAATCGAGCCTATTCCCGGGCAGCGCCGCCAATAGGTTCGTCACCACCCGCCGCATACTCGGCGTCGCCGACACCAACCGAAGCGTAACCCTCTGCGTTTCGCGCGGGTTCTACGATGCCGCACGCCGACCGGGCAGGAAAGCTTCGGGCCAGGCTTGACGGCAACCCGCCGCCCTGACGGCAGGAGCGGACACGAATAGTGCCGGTCCGGGCATTGGTCACGAATCGGGCGTGCCGGACCTCACAGGCAACGACTGATCATGTGCCATTTGCTGCCATCACCGGCGCGGTCGGGGTGAACAGGGGGTAAACAGCGGATCACTTGGGGTGTTTATCGCAGACCGTGAGGTTGCTAAATGTTAGCTACTGCGGTGTCCTGTTCTCGGAATCTGCAACGCCACAAGGCTGGGAAGGGGGACCCGCGATGGCATCGACCTCGCTGAAAACTCGTCACAGGTGCCGGGCACTGGCTGTTGGACTCACGCTGGGCGCGCTGATTTGCGCGGCCACTGGGACGAGTACGGCTGATCTGGTCGCGGACAAGAACCGCACGGTCGACAACGACACCGGCTGGCACCTCTCGGTG
>NZ_BAUA01000221.1 GCF_000710915.1 Nocardia brasiliensis IFM 10847 | reverse complement strand
TCCAAATCCTTGCGGGCACACCGGAAATGGATCGCAAGGTCGGCTACCTGACCAAGTACCTCACCAAGTCCGTAGCCGAAGTCCTCGACACCGATTCCCCTCGCGTGCAGCGCCATTACGACCGGTTGCATGCACAGTTGCAGCGCACCCCATGCTCACCCACGTGCGCTGTGTGGCTGCGTTACGGCATTGTGCCCAAAGGGGCCAGCGAGAAGACCCAACCGGGGCATTGCCGGGG
Source organism: Nocardia brasiliensis IFM 10847 (assembly GCF_000710915.1). Lineage (GTDB taxonomy): Bacteria > Actinomycetota > Actinomycetes > Mycobacteriales > Mycobacteriaceae > Nocardia > Nocardia brasiliensis_A. The sequence goes on along the minus strand of NZ_BAUA01000221.1, from coordinate 32,190 downwards.
CCGTAACCATCGCCGTGACCTGCTCGGCGTCCCCGGCAAACGCTGTGTGTCCTCTACCGAGTGGACCGGTAAGACCCTCCCGGACCACAAGGCCGAACGGCTGGAATTCGTCCGCAACGAACTCGCCGCGATCGGCATCATTCCACCCGACACCTCACACCTGCGGATCACACCTGTCGAACCAGGCGACCGGGAAGCACCCCCACGCTCACACCTGGTCATCGCCCTCGTCTCAGCCCGGCTGACACAGCGCGCCCAATACACACGGGCGCGCCTCGCGATAGCCGAAGGACCACCAGGCGACCGGCCGGACTCACACGAAACAGCTACAGCACAAAAGCATTCGGCAGTTCCGGATGCAGCCTAGGAAGGAGTGGAAAATGATCGAGGACGACACCTACCTCAGAGCCAAGGACTGCGAGGCACTGACCGGAATTCCGGAAGCTACATGGCGGTGGTGGGCTCATGTCGGGCGCGGTCCTGCCAGTTTCAAGCTCGGTGCTCGCCGACGTGTCTGGCGCAAGTCCGTCATCCTGGCCTGGATCGCGGAGCAAGAAGCCGGTGCGACCCTCGGTGATGCCGCATGAGCGGGGTGCGCCGGAATCGTCGCGCGGGCGTTGAGGATCTGTGGACCAAGGACGAACGGCAGCCGGACGGCACGGTGCTACGCGTACCTTCCAAGCTCGACGGCAAGGGAAAGCGCTGGCGTGCAAGGTATGTCGATGGAAAGGGTGAAGAGCACTCCAAGCGATTCGCCCGTAAGGCGGATGCTCAGTCATGGCTGGATGGGCAGACGGCAGCGGTCGTCACTGGTGTTCATGCTTCACCAGCTGCGGGCCGTGTAACGGTGGACGTCGTGGCGACGGCGTGGCTGGCTGGTCATCCGTCCTGGGAGAAGTCGACGCGAGCACGGTACAAGTCCATCGTTGCCAAGCACATTCGGCCAAGATGGGGGAGCGTTCGCCTTGCCGACTTGGCGCACGATGAGATCCAGGAATGGGTCATCGAGCAGGTAGATCGTGGTGCGGCTGGCGGCACTGTACGGAAGAACCTCGGTGTGCTCTCGCAGATCTGCGACCATGCGGTGATCACACGACGGATCGCGGTCAACCCTTGCGGCACAGTCGATCGGCCGAAACAAAGTCTCGGCAAACGGCGCTACCTCTCGGGCGTGGAAGTCGAGCAGCTGGCTGAACACGCGGGCGGCAACTGGCTCGCGGTCATGGTGCTCGCCTACTGCGGTCTCCGATTCGCCGAGGTGGCCGGATTACAGACCTCGGCCGTGAACCTGCAACGGCGACGCCTGCAGATCGAGCGAACCATTACCGAGGTCGACGGGGTACTCGTGACGAAGGCACCCAAGGACCATCAGCGCCGAAGCGTGCCGTTCCCGGCGTTCCTGGCTGAACCGCTGAAACAACATCTTGCCGGTCGGCAACCGGATGCGGAGGTCTTCACCTCCCGGCGCGGGGCGGTACTGCGCGTTCGGAACATGCGGCGCGCGTGGTGGAACGGAGCAGCGAAGGCGGCCGGTCTTGAGGGGTTGACTCCTCACGAATTGCGCCATACGGCTGCATCGCTCGCAGTGTCGCAAGGAGCCTCAGTGCTCGCGCTACAGCGAATGCTGGGCCACGACAAGCCAAGTACGACTCTCGACGTCTACGCGGACTTGTTCGATGACGACCTGGACGACGTGGCCGCGCGGCTGGACAGCGCACGTACCGATTTCGCTACTGCGTACTCTCTGCGTACCCAACCGAGTGCGGTGGTCGTTGACTCGGGTATGAAAACGGCCTGACCTGTGGTGGAACTGGTGCCCTCGGCAGGATTCGAACCTGCGACACCCGCTTTAGGAGAGCGGTGCTCTATCCCCTGAGCTACGAGGGCTGGCCGGGATGGCTCCCGGACGTTCGGGAGTCTACCGGGTGGGGGTGGGAGACGCCGCATCCGCCGGTGAGGGGGAACTGGGGGCGGCGTTGTGCGGGTGGGGTGCGCCACCAGTTCCTCCTGATCATGAAGGTTTGGTGCCGGTGGCGATGATGTAGTCGGTCCAGGGACCCCAGAGGGTGAGGGCGGGGCGGCTGAAGGCTAGGCGCAGGGCTGGGTTGACGCGGCGCATGTCGGGGTCGCGGAGGCGTTTGGTGAGGTAGTCGGCTAGTGGGGCGTAGACGTGGTGGCGGATGGAGTAGGTGACCACGTCGGTGAAGCCCGCTGCTTGTAGGGCTTGGTGGTAGCGGTGGATGTCGAAGACGTTGCCCAGCGGTGGGCGATTCGGAAATGCGGTGCGGGGGACGATGTCGGCGGTGACGAGTTTGCCGCCGGGGCGTAGGACGCGGTGAGCTTCGCGGAAGAACTTGGGGTAGGACGGGAAGTGGAAGGCCGATTCCAAGGCGGTCACTTTGGTGCAGGACTCGTTGTCGCGGGGGAGATCGATCGCGGAGCCGTATTCATATCGAATGTGTTGGGACAGGCCGAGTTCGGCGGCGCGTCTGGTCGCGATCTCGATCTGCTCGACGGCGATGTTCATGCCGATGATCTGTTTCGGGGCGAATTCCTGCGCCCACAGGAAGTCCTGGTCGCCGTAGCCGAAGCCGATATCGAGCTGGATGTCGTCCGGGCCGAGTTCGGCTTCGCGGCCGACCAACCGTGCCAGCTCGCGGCTCGCTTCGTCGAGAGTGGCCGGATTGTCGCGCCAATAGCCGAGATTGATGAACAACGAGTCCTCGCCGAACAGGTTCTGCGGGCCGACCACGTCGTACACCCGGCCTACCCGCTGGCCTGATGGCAGCAGCGGCACCTTCGCCCATTCGTAGCATTCGCGGGCCCAGCGCAGTGATCGGGTGCCGATGTCCTCGACCGGGATATCGGCGGTGGTCAGCGTCATGGAACCTCCCGACGTGCGGCCGGGCAGACGCCGGCCGATCTCGACACTCAACAGTCTGAGACAGTTGCCGCACGGGCGTCAAGAGCGGACTGCGCGGTCAGCCCAGCCAGCGCAGCGCGCGGTCGAAGGCGGAGTCCAGATTGTGCGCGAACTCCTCGTCGGTGAAGACGGGCTCGCTCAGCTCGGGCGGGATGCCCGGCCCGTCGAAAGTCCGGCCGTCCGAGGTCGGGAATTCTTCGTTGGGCAGGCCGAACCACCAGTCCGCGTATCTGTCGCCGGGCAGCTTGCGCTGCATGACATCGGAGAAGACGCCCTGAGTGGGCTCGCCGATTCGCGTTGTGCGCGAGGGGCGTTCCAGCATCGCCTGGGTGAAGGTCTCGCCTGCGCTGATGGTGGAACCGCCGGTGAGGATGGCGATGGGGCCGAGGAACGGGTCGGCCGCGGGCTCGACGCGCAGCGGCTGCGGGGCGGTGTTGCGCGTCTTCTTCGCATAAGCGAAATACGGGCGATCGGTAAGGCGGGCCGCCAGTTGCAGGCCCAGGCTGTCCGAGCCACCGCCGTTGATGCGGAGGTCGAGGACCAGCCCACGTAGTCGGCTCAGCCTTTCCGGCGTGAAGATCGCATCGAGGGCGCGGGCGAGTTCGGCGCTGTCGGCGGCGAAGGTGCGTTCGGTCGCGTACCCGCTGAAAGCGGAAATTCGCAGGTAGCCGTAGCCTTGTCCGGGTATGTCCGCATAACTGATGCGCCCGTTGGCGTACTCGGTCAGCCGGTGGCCGGCGAGATCGCGCCGCTGGACGAATTCCTTGACCTTTTGGTCGAATGCCGGGCCGGGCATCGTGGTACCGGGCCGGGTCGTACCGAAGAGTCCGAGGTCACCGGCCGAGACCGCCACGTGCGCGTCGTGCAGTGGCGCGACCATGTCGCGAAAGACGGCGAACAGTTCGGCGTCGTCGCCCTGCCGTTCGGCGCGCAGCGCGCGATCCCGAAACTGATCTCGGACCTGTTGCCAGTCAATACCTTTCGCGGCGAAGAACGGGTAGTTCTCCTGGAAGGTCTGCCAGAACACGTCGAAGGCGGGCGGCTGCTGCGGGTCGTTGCACAGCGTCGGCAGAACGGGCAGGCGGCGCAGCGTGCGATCGCCGGGTGAACCATCGATGTGCAGGGCGGCTCGATCGGGCGAGTCCGCCGCGCGCACGGCGAGCACATCTTTGCCTGCGGTGACGAAGGTTGCGGGATCGTCCGTGCGGCTGGCGGTCTCGTCTTTCAGGCAGCTGAGCGAGGTCGTCTGAAACGTCTCGAGCACGTTGTCGTGGATCGAGACGGCGGTGCCGTAATCGGCGACCTGCCAGAAGCCGGTGGGAAACTCGGTTGCCGCATCCGGCCCGCATGCCGCGCTGATCGCGCCCGTTGCCACCAGCGCGGCCGTGACGACCGCGGTTCGCTTGCGCTGCATGATCATTCGACCACCGTCCGGCATCGGACCGGTCGATCACAACCGTGCGGGCAGGTGTCCCCGGGTGTGGCCAGCTCTACTGTCGCTCAGAACCCGCCGTCGAACCCGCCGCCGTCGAATCCACCCCCATCGAATCCGCCACCGTCGAACCCGCTCCCGTCGAATCCCCCTGTGTCACCACCGTATCCAGCCCCCGGAGTCATACCCGCCATCCTCGAATCCGCCCGGATTCGCCTCGAGCCCACCGCCCGCTGCCAGCCCGTCCTGATACCCGTCTCCGTACCCGCTCTCGAACCCCTGTGCGCCATAACCGATCCCGGACATCCCGGAGAACAGCGACGAGAACAGCAGTGCCGACCCGAGGCCCCACGCGCCGCCGATCAACGCGGGCTTCCACCAGGGTTCGGAGTACCAGCCCGCGGGGACCGGCCGACCGGCGACGCGACCGCCGGGAAAATAGTTGGGCGTGGCCGCCGACGGATTCGGCGAGGCGGCGATCTCTCGGCCTTCGTGCTCGATGACCCGGTTCTCGCTGACCTTGCCCGCCGTGTCCTGCCCGTCGAGGGTGGGGATGGCGGGGCCGGGATCCATGCCCATCGCGCTGCGCGCGGCCTGGGTGTAGTAGAGCCCTTCCAACGCGGTCTGCTTGGCCAGCCGGGCCTGGGCGGGCGTGCGCGCCTGATCGAGTTGCGACCCGGCGGCGAGGTGCCGCTCGGAGGCGTCGACCAGAGCCTGTTCAGCGGCGTCGTTGGTGCCGCTGAGGTTGTAGATCTGCCCGCCGAGCCGCTCGTTGACCTGGCGGGCGTCGGCCAGCGCATCGGCGAGCTCGGTCGCCGCGCGCTGGGTGCGCTGCCGGGCCTGTACGAGGATGAGCGCGCCCACCGCCACGATCACCACGATGATCAGGAGCCATAACACGGTGCGCACCTCTTCTGTAGCCGGTCGGCGAATACCGTCCAGTTTACTGGGCGCTTGCTGAGACTCAGCTGAAAGCGGTGGCTGCTAGCGCACCGCGGCGGCCTGTGCCTCGTCGTAGTCGGCGGTGTCGAAAGTCCTTGTCTTCCAGCGGTACAGCACGGTGGCGCCGGGCCAGTTGTTGGTGATGCGGCCCGCCGCGTTGCGATACCAGCTGGAGCAGAAATTCCACGGCGTATCTTTCAGCCGGCGCTGCAACCAGTCGTCCCAGGCTTGTTCGGTGCTCGCGCGGGCCGCGAGATACCGGCCCGGCCGGTCGGTGAGGTACTGCACCACCTGACGGATGTAGCGGGCCTGCGATTCCAGCATGTAGATGATCGAGCCGGAGCCGACATTGGTGTTCGGGCCGTACATCATGAATAGGTTCGGGAAATGCGGCACGGACAGGCCGAGAAACGCGCGGGCGCCGGCATCGCCCCAGACGTCGGCCAGCTTGCGGCCGCCTACGCCGTAGATGTTCATCGGCGCCAGGAACTCGGTGCCTTTGAAGCCCGTGCCGTAGACGATGACATCGACCTCGTGCTCGACGCCGTCGGCGGTCCGGATGCCGGTCGGCGTGATCGCCTCGATCGCGGTGGTCTCCACCGTGACGTTCGGCTCGGCCAGTGCGGGAAAGTATTCGTTGGAGAACAAGCCGCGCTTGCACCCGGCCGCGTAGTCGGGTGTCAGTTTCGCGCGTAACTCGGGATCGGGGACCTGCCGCTCCCGATGCCGATCGGCCAGCGCGATCACCGGTGTCTTCATGCCCGGGATATCGGTCAGCGCGAGGGCGAGCACCTCGAACAGCGACCAGATCGCGAACCGTTCGGCGAGCCGGGTCGGCGGCAGATACTTGAAGACCGCTTTGTGCGTGTCGCTGTACTCGGTGTCGAACTTGGGCAGCACCCACGCCGCGGAACGCTGGAACAGCGTGAGGTGCGCGGCCGTGGGCTGGATACGCGGAATGTATTGGATCGCACTGGCTCCCGTGCCGATGCAGGCGATCCGCTTGCCGGTCAGCTCGACGCTGTGGTCCCATTCCGCCGAATGGAACGCCGGTCCCGCGAAGGTGTCGATGCCCGGGATGTTCGGCATCGCGGGCCGGGAGAGCTGGCCGACGGCGGGCACGAAGACATCAGCGGTGAACTCGGCGCCGTCGGCGGTGCTGATCTGCCACTGGCCGGTCGACTCGTCGAATTCGGCGTCGGTCACCTCGGTGCCGAACCGGATGAACCGGGTCAGTTCGTGCTTGTCCGCGACTGCGCGCATGTACGCGTGGATATCGCGCTGTTCCGAGAAACGGCGCGGCCAATCCGATTTCGGTTCGAACGACCACGAATACAGCGGCGACGGCACGTCACACGCGGCGCCCGGATAGGTGTTCTCCCGCCAGACGCCGCCCAGATCCGCGGCCTTCTCCAGGATCGTGAAGCTGTCCACCCCGGCCCGCCGCAGCTCCAAAGCCAGGCCGAGCCCCGCGAATCCGGCCCCGATGATGATGATGGACGGCGTCTTCATACTCCGAGCGTATGACTCGAATGCCCAGTTCCGAAGACATCCGCGGTCAACGAATCAACATTTTCGGCCAGCGGGTCAGTTGCCCGCGAGTTGGCGGGCGATGACCAGGCGCTGGATCTGGTTGGTGCCTTCGAAGATCTGCATGACCTTGGCTTCGCGCATGTAGCGCTCGACGGGGAAGTCCTGGGTGTAGCCGTAGCCGCCGAAGACCTGCACGGCGTCGGTGGTGACCTTCATGGCGGCGTCGGTCGCGACCAGCTTCGCGACGCTGGCCTGACGGGAGTAGGGGAGTCCGGCGTCGCGGCGGCGGGCCGCGTCGAGGTAGGTGGCGCGGGCCGAATCTACGGCCGCGGCCATATCGGCGAGCACGAAACCCAGGCCCTGGTGGTCGATGATGTGGCGACCGAAGGCTTCCCGTTCCTTGGCGTAGGCGACCGCTTCGTCGAGCGCGCGTTGCGCCAAACCCGTTGCGACGGCGGCAATACCGAGCCGGCCCGAGTCGAGCGCGCTGAATGCGATCGAAAGTCCTTGTCCCTCTTCTCCGATCAGGCGTTCGGCGGGCAAGAACGCGTCGTCGTAGGCGGCGGTGGTGGTCGGCACGGCGCGCAGGCCCATCTTCTCTTCGGGTTTGCCGAAGCTCAGGCCCTCGGTGTCGCGCGGCACGAGGAAACACGAGATGCCGCGCGAGCCCTCGCCGGTCCGCGCGAAGAGGGTGTAGAAATCGGCCTTGCCGCCGTTGGTGATCCAGGCTTTCGCGCCGTTGATCCGGTATCCGCCATCGACTTTCGTGGCCCGGCAGCGCAGCGCGGCCGCGTCGGAGCCCGCGTGCGGCTCGGAAAGGCTGTAGGCGCCGATGGTTTCGCCGGACAGCATGGTCGAAAGCCAGCGCTGCTGTTGTTCGGCGGTGCCGAAGGTGAACAGGGGATGGCAGGACAGGCTGTGCACGCTCACCGCCACCGCGACCGCGGCCCAGCGCGCCGCGAGCTCCTCGAGCACCTGCAGATACACCTCGTAGGGCTGGGCGCCGCCACCGAACTCTTCCGGATACGGCAGACTGAGCAGGCTGGCCGCGCCGAGTGCGGGAAAGACGCCGTCGGGAAACGTTCCCGTCTTCTCGCACTCGACCACCCGCGGCTCGAGCACCTTGTCGGCGATATCGCGGGTCAGCTCGAGCAGGTCCCGAGCCTCGGACGTCGGCAGCATTCGATCCACTGGCATGCCCCTACGCTAACGCCAGATCGGCCGGAAGGAACTCGATGGTGCGCGGTACTCGTCGCGGCAGGCTGTCGGTCGTGCTGCTCGCCCTGCTCGCGCTGGGTCTGCAATTCCTGATCGCCGAGACGCCCGCCGCGCAGGCAGCGCCGATCGAGCGGAGCTTCACCAACGCGGCGGGTTCGCGCGACTACTACTTGCATGTGCCGCCGGGAGATACGGCGGGCAAACCGTTGATGATCTACCTGCACGGCTGCACCGATCCGCAGAGTCAGCTGGCCGACACCGGTTTCTCGCTGACCCGGTTGGCGGACGAGTTCGGTTTCGTACTGGCCTATCCGATCCAGACCGCGGCGGCCAACGAGCGGTACTGCTGGAATTGGTTCGACCCGGCGAATCAGTCACGCGGACAGGGGGAATCGTCGATCATCGCCGACCTCACCAGTGCTTTGATCGCGGAGTTCGGGCTGGATCGCGCACGGGTGTACGCCGGCGGGTATTCCGCGGGCGGCGCGATGTCCACGGTGCTGGCAGCTGGCTACCCAGACTTGTACGCGGCGATCGCACCGATGGCGGGCGGCCCTTACGGAATCGACCTGAAGACATTCGCCGCCGATCTGAGCGGTACGTCGATCGTCGATGCGATGGGCGCGCGGGCCCGCCCGGTTCCGGGCTTCTTCCTCCAAGACTTGGCCGATCAGACCAGCCTGTATCCGATCGGACGGGCCAACCTGACGCAATGGCTCGGCGCCTATGCGCGAGCGGGTGACGCGACAGTGCCCGCGGTGCCGAGCATGGTCACCGCGTCCGCCGATCCGGTGCCGACCACCATCGAGCGCTACGCCGCGGGCGACTGTCTGCTCGCCGAATTCCGCACGCCGATCGGGCCGGATCACATCGGCGGAGGTTTGCTGATGCAGTCGGCACGCGGTCTCGACCTGCAGCGACAGTTGATGAGTTTCCTGCTGGCGCACCGGCTCGGCGGTCCGCGGCAGGCGTGCGGTTGAACGAAATCGCAGGAAAACGGGCGTAGACGACCGGTCGCCCCGCGATGCACGTGCAGATGAGCGCACGTTCCGGGGATGTGTACTGCCCTGCGCCACAAGCGCATTCGCGCAGGTCACAGGCTTGGATGCGGTGCTGCGAAAGACGGCGCGCCGACCAGCATTGTCTCATTAGTGTGTTGATCGGCCGGTCGCCTGGCGCACAAGCGCCATAGCGACTAGACAGTTATCGGTTCGATAGGGGACGGACCGGCATGTCGGCGGCCACGCAGGGGGTGTCGCCGCCATTCCGGTCCGGTGGGCCCGATGAGCCCCTGGGGACGTGTCGCATTCGTGTGGTCTATTATCTGCGTATGAATGCAGATAGCCAGAAACCGCGCCCGCGTCTCGCGGACGATCAGGTGGGCCTGGTTGTCGAGGTTTTCCGGATGCTGGCCGATGCCACCAGGGTTCGCGTGCTGTGGGCTCTCGTCGACCGCGAGCTGTCGGTCAACGACCTGGCCGACTACATCGGCAAGCCCGCCCCGTCCGTCTCGCAGCATCTGGCCAAGTTGCGAATGGCGCGACTGGTCAGCACCCGCCGCGCCGGCACGACCATCTACTACAGCCTGGAGAACGAGCACGTCCGGCAACTTGTGGTGGACGCGGTGCACAACGCCGAGCACGCGGGCCCGGGGATCCCGCCGCATCACCGCGGCGACGTCGTGCGCGGGCTGCCGGATACCGGAACCGAAGCGAAATAAGTTACTGGACAAAAGATCTCGGAGCGTGACGCAGTGCATACCGCGAACCGGCACGGACTCGGCGACGAGCAACCTCACCAACACCACAGCGAAGTACACACGCACGACACGCCTTTCGGTCACGGGCACGATCATGGCCCGCATGCGCACGAGCACCCGAAGGGACTGCGCGGGGCGCTGCGCGAGATCTTCGTGCCGCACAGTCACGATCCGGCCGACAGCGTCGACGACGCCCTGACCGCCAGTGCGGTGGGTATCCGGGCGGTGAAGATCAGTCTCGTGGTGCTCGGCGTGACGGCCGTGGCACAGGTGCTCGTGGTGGCCGTGTCCGGCTCGGTTGCCTTGGCGGCCGACACGATTCACAACTTCTCCGACGCGTTGACCGCGGTCCCGCTCTGGATCGCTTTTGCGCTCGGGCGCCGCGCGGCGACCCGGCGCTACACCTACGGTTTCGGGCGCGCCGAGGATCTCGCGGGGCTGTTCGTCGTGGCGATGATCGCCCTGTCCGCGCTGATCGCGGGCTATCAAGCGGTGCGCAGGCTGATCGAGCCGGTGCCGATCGGGCATCTCGGCTGGGTCGCCGCCGCGGGACTCATCGGCTTCCTGGGCAACGAGACCGTCGCGCTGTATCGCATCCGGGTCGGCCGGCGGATCGGCTCGGCGGCGCTGGTCGCCGACGGCCTGCACGCGCGCACCGACGGCTTCACCTCGCTGGCCGTGCTGCTCGGAGCCGGTGGCGTCGCGCTGGGGTTCCCGCTCGCCGACCCGATCGTCGGCCTGCTCATCACGCTCGCCATCCTCGCGGTGCTGCGTACCGCGGCCAGGGACGTGCTGCGCCGACTGATGGACGCGGTCGAGCCGGGGCTGGTGACCGACGCCGAGCGGGCGCTCGCCGCCGAACCGGGGGTGCAGGGTGTGCGCAGCCTGCGGATGCGCTGGATCGGCCACCGCCTGCATGCCGACGTCGAATTGGACGTCGCCCCGACCATCACCCTCGCCGAGGCGCACCGCCTCGCGCACGAGGCCGAGCACACCCTCACACATGTCGTGCCCAAGCTCGACACCGCGCTGGTGCACGCCTATCCGGCGCACGTGAGCCGAGTGGTCCGTGCCGTCTCCGCGGCGCGTCCCAGCTGACCTGCCGAAACTGAAGGCAGGTGCTGTCCGATTGGTCTCCCGAGTGCATTCCCGATGAGCGCTGCCCTCGGGTGTTTACCGTTGGGTAGCATTCGCGATGTGATGCGGCTCATGGTCGGAATTCGGTGAACCATGCTGACGCGCGTCCGGAACCTCCCGAAGCTGCCCGACCTGCTCCATCGGAGCCGGATTCCGGACGATCCGGCCTCGGTCGCCACCATCGGCGCGGAGGCGGATCCGGGTGATCTCGGACTGCCTCCCGATTACGCGGAGCGCATCTGGCGGCGGATGCAACTGGTCTACCGCAGCGGCGTGCATCCCGCCATTCAGGTCTGTGTGCGCCGGCACGGCGAGATCGTGTTCGATCGGGCGCTCGGTCACGCGCACGGCAACGGGCCCGAGGACGTACCGGAGACGCCCAAGGTGCTCGCGACCCCGAGCACCCCGTTCGTCACCTACTCGGCGTCCAAGGGCGTCACCGCGTTCGTCGTGCATCTGCTCGTGGAACGCGGCCTGATCGATCTGCACGCGCCGGTCTGCACCTACATTCCCGAATACGGCTGCCACGGTAAGGAATCCATCACCGTCGGGCAGGTGCTCGCGCATCGTTCCGGGGTGGCGAATCTGCCGCGCGAGGCGCTGACGGCCGCGGCTGTCGCGGATCGTGAACTGCTGGTGCGGAATCTGTGCGCGGTCCGGCCGTCCGTGCCGCCCGGCCGGTTCCAGTCCTATCACGCGCTGTCGGGCGGCTTCATCCTCGGTGAGGTGGTGCACCGCGTCACCGGCACCGATATCCGCACCGTGCTGGCGACGGAGATCCTGCGCCCGTTGTCCTTCCGCTGGACCAATTACGGTGTGTCAGAGGCGGATTTCCCGCTGCTCGCGAAGAACTACCGGACCGGTCTGACGCCGCTGCCGCCGTTGTCGCTCGCGCTGGAGCGGATGCTGGGCGTGCCCTTCGCCGAGGCGGTCGAGATCGGCAACGACCCCGCCTATCTCGGTATCGTCGCGCCCTCGGCGAATATCGTCAGCACCGCCAACGAGCTCTCGCGCTTCTACGAGATCTTCCGGCGCGGCGGCGAACTCGACGGCGTCCGCGTGCTGCGGCCGGAAACTATTGCGGCGGCGCTGGTTCCGCAGTCGCGGATCGAGCCTGATCTGTCGCTCGGGATGAACTTCGGCTTCGGGTACGGCCCGATGCTCGGTGGCCGGGTGGTGAGCCTGTACGGCCCCGACACCCGGCGCGCCTTCGGGCATCTCGGTTTCACCAACAATGCCGCCTGGGCCGACCCGGAACGCGCGCTGTCGTGTGCCGTGCTCACCAGCGGCAAACCGATTCTGTACCCGGAGCTGGTGCGCTGGGTCGGGCTGCTCTACGGCATCACATCGGAGACTCCGAAGGTGGCCGCAACAGACTTGGCTTTCTGAGTGGAAGTCACTGAAGAAAAAGGAGTTCCGATGTTGAGCACTATGCAGGACGAGCCTTTGTCGCTGGCGACGTTGCTGCGCTACGCATCGACGTTTGTCGGCGATTCGACCGTGTCCACCTGGACCGGTACGGGCGTGCGCACCATGACCTATCGCGAACTCGGCGCGGAAGCGGCGCGGCTGGCGAACGCCCTGCGCGGGCTGGGCATCGGCGTCGGCGATCGAGTCGGCACCTTCATGTGGAACAACAACGAGCACATGGTCGCCTACATCGCGGCGCCCGCGATGGGGGCCGTGCTGCACGCGCTCAACATCCGGTTGTTCCCCGATCAACTCGTCTTCGTGGCCAATCACGCCGAGGATCAGGTGGTGCTCGTCGACGGCACCCTGGTGCCGATGTTCGCCCAGTATCTGCCGAACCTGAAGACGGTGCGCCACGTCATCGTGGTGAACGGCGACGCGTCGACGCTGGCCGCTCCCGAGGGCGTGCAGGTGCACTCCTACACCGAACTCCTTGCCGGGCAACCGGATACCTACGACTTCCCGGTGATCGACGAACGCTCCGCCGCCGCGATGTGTTACACCTCGGGCACCACCGGCGACCCGAAGGGCGTGGTCTACTCGCATCGCTCCAACTGGCTGCACGCCATGCAGGTGTGCTCGCCGAGCGGCATGGGCTTCTCCGGCAACGACACGGTGCTCGCCATCGTGCCGCTGTTCCACGCCAACGCCTGGGGCATTCCCTACGCGGCGCTGATGTCGGGCGCGAATGTGCTGATGCCCGACCGATTCCTGCAGCCGGGTCCGCTGCTGGAGATGATGGCCGACCAGCGCCCGACGTTCGCCGCCGCGGTGCCGACCATCTGGGGCGGCGTGCTGGCCGGCCTCGCCGCGCATCCGCAGGACATCACGCATCTGCGGACCGCCGTGGTCGGCGGTTCGGCCGTGCCGCCGTCGATGATGCGCGCGTTCGAGGAGAAGCACGGCGTGAAGATCCTGCACGCCTGGGGCATGACCGAGACGTCGCCGCTCGGCAGCGTGGCGCACCCGCCGACCGGCGCGACCGGCGACGAGGCCTGGGAGTACCGCTACACCCAGGGCCGGTTCCCGGCCAGCGTGCAGGCCAGGCTGGTCGGCGACGACGGCACGGTGCTGCCCAACGACGGAGTGGCGCTGGGCGAGTTGGAGGTTCGCGGCCCGTGGATCACGGGCTCGTACTACGCACCGGACGGCGCGGTGGTCGACCCGGACAAGTTCGACGACGGCTGGTTGCGCACCGGCGACGTCGGCCGGATCGGCCCGGACGGCTATCTCACCCTGGTCGACCGGTCCAAGGACGTGATCAAGTCGGGCGGCGAATGGATTTCGTCGGTCGATCTGGAGAACGCCGTGATGGGCCACCCCGCCGTCGCCGAGGCGGCGGTGATCGGTGTGCCGGACGAGAAGTGGGACGAGCGGCCCCTGGTCGCGATCGTGCTGGCCGAGGGCGCGCAGGCCAAGCCTGACGAACTGCGCGACTTCCTGGCCGGCAAGTTCGCGAAATGGCAACTGCCGGAACGCTGGACGTTCATCGCGGAGGTGCCCAAGACCAGCGTGGGCAAGTTCGACAAGAAGCGCCTGCGTGCACAGTACGCCGACGGCGACCTGACGGTCACCACCCTGTCCTGAACGTCGCGGCAGCCCGGTGCGGCGAAATCGCTTGCCGCGCCGGGCTGTTATGCGGACGGATCAGCAGTTACGCAGTTCCGGGCTCTGATTGAGCAGCTGGGCCCTGGTGCCGATGAACGTGCTGTAGGTCTCGCCGCCGACCGCGGCGATCGGGAAGGCCGCCACCCGGTGGCAGTTCTGGAAGGCCAGCTTCACCCCGAAGTGCCGTTCCAACCCGCCGCGGATCGCGTCGGAGGCCATGGCGCGCAACAGCTGGCCACGGGCCACCTCGTCCGGCGGCGGCACCACGTTGTCGGCGTATTCGGCTGTGCCGGAGTGCAGTTCACCGGCGACCCGGCTGACGACCTCCCAGGCGTAGGGCAGCGAATTGCGGACACATTCGACGAAATCCGCGTCGTCGACTTCGCCGCGTTCGGCGCGTTCGAGCAGTGCGGTGGGGACATCGAGGGACATAGCGCTCTCCTCCGGGGGTGGATGGCTGATGCGATGCGTCTCGATTCTAATCGAAAGTCGTTGTCAACAATCCTGGATTCGCCGCGAAAGTGCTGCATTCAGTGCGGTTTTCGTCTCGGCGGCCAGGGCGCGGACCAGTTCGCCGGCCGGTAGCTCGGGGGCCAGGGTGTGGGTCTGCCCCGCCCACAGGTTCACCTTGTCCGGGTTGCCCGCCGACCGCGCCGCCGCGCGCAAAGGCGCCGTGGCGTAATGGATCTCCGGATAGGCCACCGGTGCGGTCGCGCTGTGCTCGGTCATGAACTCGTTGCGCAGGCCACGCGCGCGGCGGCCGGTGAAGGCGCGGGTGAGCATGGTCGGCGTCGACGCCGACAGCGCGGCGCGGTGCACCGGATTGGTGCCCGCCTCCGGGCAGCGCAGGAACACCGTGCCCAGTTGCACGGCGGCCGCGCCCGCGGCGAGTGCTGCGGCGATGCCCGCGCCGGTGCTGAGGCCGCCGGTGGCCACGATCGGGCGGTCGGTCGCCGCGCGCAGCAGTTGCAGCAGTGCGATGAGGCCGAGCGGATCGGTGGCGTCGTCGGCGACCCGGTCGACGAAGGTGGCGCGATGCCCGCCCGCTTCCGCGCCCTGCGCGACCAGCACGTCCGCGCCGCGCTCGACGGCGATGGTGGCCTCCGCGGGCGAGGTCACGCTCACCCAGACCTCCGAGCCCGCGTCGTGCAGCCGGGCGATCTCGGCGGCAGTGGGGCAACCGAAGGTACAGGAGACGGCCGCGACCGGGTCGGCGACGAGCAGGTCGAGTTTGGCGTCCCAGTCGTCGGTGTCGTACTTGGCGGGGCCGACCTCGTTGTCGCGGGCGAGCTCGGTGAGATAGGCGGCGAACTCGGCGTCGGGGGTCGCGGGACCGGGCACGAAGAGATTCACGCCGAAGGGGCCGTCGGTGGTGGTGCGCGTCGCGGCGATCCGGGCGGCGGTGTCGGCCGCACTGAGGTAACCGGCGGCCAGGAAGCCGAAGCCGCCGGCCTGGGTGACGGCGGCGGTCAGCTCGGGCGTCGAGGGGCCGCCGGCCATCGGAGCGAGCACGATCGGGATGTTCAAGTCATCGATGATCACGGCTCCAGTGTTGCTTACTGGACGTCCGACCCGTTGTTTACCTGCGTCTTTCGCGCAGAAGGTTGCGGAATGGTCACGCCGGGATAGAGTTCCCGTCACAACGGATGCCAAACCGTTACATCGCAAGCTTCACCGGATCGTTACCGAATCGGCAGCCCGCGACCGGCCCGGCTCCGCTGAACCACTGTTCTTCGGACGCAAGGACGCAGCTGTGTCGCACCACCGGGTAGGCCCCAGTTCCATTACCGTCATGAGCCTCATCGGCGATGATATTTCGGGTCGGCCGACGCGGCATCGCGCCGAGTCGACCGCGGCCGATCGAGTGAAGGTCGCCGCCGGTGTCGCGGTCGCCGCGGGCGCCCTGATCGGCACCGTGAGCCAGGTCGCCCCCGCGGTCGCCAGCCCGCTGCTCCCCGGCGCGCACGACGGCGACGAGGCAGACGCCCCCATCGTGGTGAAGGGCACCGGCATCCTGCCGGTCGCGCAGGCCAAGGCCGCCGCTGCGGCGCCGGAGGCGCCCGCTCCCGAGGTGCCCGTCGCCAGTCAGGTCGCCGCACCCATCGCCGCCGCTCCGTTCGGCCTGCAGAATCTGCCGCCGGAGGTCGCCGGTCCGCTGGCCCAGGCCGAGCAGATCCTCAAGGGCGTGCAACAGCAGGTCGCGCCCGCGCCGCAGACCGCGGTCCGTCCGGTCGCCGGCGCGATCAGCTCCGGATTCGGCAGCCGCTGGGGCGAATTCCACTACGGTCTCGACTTCGCCGACAATCTCGGCGCGCCGATCCACTCGGTCAGCAACGGCACCGTGATCGAGGCGGGCCCCGCGTCCGGCTTCGGTCTGTGGGTGCGCGTGCTGCAGGACGACGGCACCACTGCGGTGTACGGCCACGTGAACGAGATGCTCGTGCAGGAGGGCCAGCGGGTCAACGCCGGTGACGTGATCGCCACCGTCGGCAACCGGGGCCAGTCCACCGGACCGCATCTGCACCTGGAGATCTGGGACCGGGGCGGCAGCAAGATCGACCCGATGCCGTATCTCGCGGCCAAGGGCGTGCCGCTGCAGTGGGGACCTTCGGCCCACTGATTCCGCTGTCCGGCTTGATATTCCAGCGCTCCCGCCGGCCATTGCCGGGCAGGGTTCCCCACGAGACCCAATCGGTCATTAGGCTCGATTCGTGAGCGAGGGAGCGTGGAGTGCAGCACGTCCGGTCACGGCGGCGCCGAGTGTGCGCGAGGTGCGGCCGTGAGTGATTTGGGCGACATCTTCGAGCCGGGATCGCCGCACGGCCGAACCTACGCCGTGCTGGTGCATCATCCGCGGTCGAGCCTCGCCGATATCGCGCAGTATCTAGGCGTTTCGGAGGACTCCGCCGCAGCCTCGCTGGACGTGCTGTGCCAGCTGCGCGCCGCCGTGCGGGTGCCCGCGGCCGATGGCGAGCCGGTGGTCTGGGACGCGCACGCGCCGGAATCGTTGTCGGAGGCCGAAGCTCGGCGCCGGCAGCAGCAGATCAACCAGATGCACGCGGCCGCAGCGCGGCTCAGCGAGACGTTCCGCTCGGTGCGCCGTTCCCCGCGCAGCAACGGCGCGGTGGTGCCGGTGTTCGAACGGCTGGAGATGCTGGCCGATTTCGAGGAGATGCAGACCAGCGCGCGCACCTGCGTCAAGGTCGTCGAGCGCGGCCCCTATCTCAGCGATCTCGACCGTGAGCGACAGTTGTTCCAGCTCAAGCGCAGTCGGCTGGGCGAAGGCATCCGCTACCAAACGCTCTACCAGGACACCATCTATCAGGATCCGGAGCGGCTGCGGCACGCGCTGTCCACCAATGCCAGTGGGGCACAGGCGCGGACGTTGCCCGAGCCGCCGTTCAAACTCATCATCAGCGACGACGAACGCGCTAGCCTGGTGCTGCATGTCGACGAACGTCGCCCGGACCCCATGGGCTTGCGGATCACCGGCTCACCCGCGCTGGACCTGCTGATCAAAACGTTCGATGTGCTGTGGTCCCTGGCCGCCCCGATTTCGGTGAACCCGACGGCGGAGGCCCTCGACGAACGCGACCGCGCGATCCTGACCCTGATGGGTCTCGGTGCGACCGACGACACCATCGCCCGCAGGCTCGGCATGTCGCGGCGTACTGTGGTCCGCCGGACCGCGCGACTGCTGGAGCGGCTCGGCGCGAGTACCCGATTCCAGGCCGGGGTGCAGGCGACCCGGCGGGGTTGGCTGTGAACTAGTTCACCGATCCGGGTACTCCTGCAACAAGACCGGTCGGATACCGATATAACTCCTGGCATCTGGCAAGACAGCGCTTCCAGGGGCGCGCGGACCGCTGCCAGGCGGGCCGTATCAATCCAAGACAGCACGCGTGGACACCGATCAGTCCCTTATATGATTGCTCGGAACCGCGCTGGCCCCGGACGATACGCCCTTGTTATGGGCAGGGCCGGGTCCTAGCTCGACGCGAGAGGTGAATGCACTCGAATGGAAACTGCCCGTCGTTCCGCTCGTGGTAGCCGTCGCCGCAGGTCGGGCAGCCCGCTGTTCGGGCAGTTGCTGACCGCCGCCGTCGAATCCGCGGCCGCCGAGGTCGCCATCCGGTTCAATCCGTCGGGCCTGCCCGACGACGACCGTCAACTCACCTACGGCCAGCTCGACGCCCAGTCGTCGCGATTGGCCAGGGAACTGATCGAGCGCGGCGTCGGACCCGGCGATGTGGTCGCCATCGGCATCGCCCGCAGCCTGCAATCGGTCGTCGCCGTGTGGGCGATCGCGAAGACGGGCGCGGCGTTCGTCCCGGTGGATCCCGCCTACCCGACCGACCGGATCAACCACATCCTGTCCGACTCCGGGGCCAAGGTGGGGCTCACCACCTCGGCGCATCGCCCGGTGCTCGGCACCGGCGTCTATTGGATCGAGCTGGACGACCCGGTGCAGTCCGCGCGCATCGCGGCCCGTCCCGAGCATCCGATCTCCTACACCGACCGGGTGCGCCCGCTGGACGAGCGGCACCCGGCCTACGTCATCTACACCTCGGGCTCGACCGGACGCCCCAAGGGCGTCGTGGTCACCCACAGCGGTCTGGCCGGCCTGGTGGCCGCCGAGCGCGACCATTACGACGTCACCGCCGACTCGCGGGTGCTGCACGTGTGCTCGCCGAACTTCGACGTCTCGGTGCTGGAGCTGCTGCTCGCGTTCTCCGCGGGCGCGACGCTGGTGATCGCGCCGCCCTCGGTGTTCGGCGGCTACGAACTCGCGGATCTGCTTCGGCGCGAACGGGTCACGCACATGCTGATCACGCCGGGCGCGCTGGAGTCGGTCGATCCGACCGATCTGGACGACCTGCGCGTCGTCGTGGTAGCCGGCGACAAGTTCGGTCCGGAACTGCTCAACCGCTGGGCGGGCGATCGCGAGTTCTACAACGGCTACGGTCCCACCGAGGCCACGATTCTGGCCACGAGCACCCCGCAGCTGGCCCCGGACGAGCTCATCACCATCGGCACCGCGATCCCGGGAGTCGGTGCGTTCGTACTGGATTCGCGGCTGCGGCCGGTGCCCGCCGGTGTGGTCGGCGAGCTGTACCTGTCCGGGCCCGCGCTGGCCCAGGGCTACCTCGGCCGTCCGGGTCTCACCGCGGAACGCTTCGTGGCCAGCCCGTTCGGCGCCGATACGGGTAACCCCGGGGCGCGGCTCTACCGCACCGGCGACCTGGTGCGCCGCGCCGAGGACGGCGGGGCCATCGAATACCTGGGCCGCTCGGACTTCCAGGTCAAGATCCGTGGCTTCCGAATCGAACTGGGCGAGATCGACAACGCGCTCACCGCGCACCCCGACATCGACTACGCGGCGACGCTCGGCAAGACGCTGCCCTCCGGCGCGACCGCGCTGGTGTCCTACGTGCTGCCGCGCGCCGGAACCACCGTGGACACCGGAGAACTCGCCGAGTTCCTCGGGGAATCCCTGGCGGCGTACATGATTCCGGCCGCCATCATGGTGCTCGACGAGATCCCGCTGACCCCGGTCGGCAAGCTGGACCGTGCGGCGCTGCCGGCACCCGTGTTCGCCGCCAAGGCTTTTCGCGCGCCGTCCACGCCGGTCGAGGAGATCGTCGCCGACGTGTTCGCCGCCCTGCTCATGGCCGGCGACGACGGCCGGGTGGGCGCGGACGACGACTTCTTCGAACTGGGTGGCAATTCGCTGCTCGCCGCGCAGGCCGCCGCCCGGATCGGGTCGGCGCTGAACGTGCGGGTGCCGGTGCAGCTGCTGTTCGAGGCGACCACCGTGGCCGCGCTCGCCGAGCGAGTGGAGCGGCACGCGGGTTCGGCCGCCGGACAGGCGCTGCACGCCCGCCCGCGCCCGGCGCGGGTGCCGCTGTCCTATGCGCAGCAGCGGATGTGGTTCCTGAACCGGTTCGATCCGGCCAGTGCGGTCAACAACATTCCCGCCGCCGTACGACTTTCGGGCCGGCTCGATCTCGACGCGTTGCGCGCCGCCGTGCGCGACCTCGCCGAACGGCACGAGGTGCTGCGCACGCGGTACCCGGATGTCGACGGCGAGGGCTACCAGCAGGTGCTGCCGGCCGGCGACCCGCAGGCCGTCCCGGAATTCGTGGTCGAGCAGGCCACCGAGGACCGGCTGCCGGAACTGGTCGCCGCCGCGGTGACCGCGGGCTTCGACGTGACCGCCGCGCCGCCGGTGCGGGTGCGGGTGCTCGTCCTCGGCGAGACCGAGCACGTGCTGATCTGCGTGGTGCACCACATCGCGGGTGACGGCTTCTCGATGGCGCCGCTGACGCGCGACCTGATGGCCGCCTACCTGGACCGGATTCGCGGCGGCGCGCCGCAGTGGCCCGCGCTCGAGGTGCAGTACGCCGATTACACGCTGTGGCAGCGTGAGATCCTCGGCGCCGAGGACGATCCGGAATCGGTGCTGGCCAAGCAGATCGCCTACTGGCGGACCGAATTGGCGGCCTTGCCCGAGCAGTTGGAGCTGCCCGCCGACCGGCCGCGTCCCGCGGTGGCGTCGAACCACGGCGCCACGCTCGCCTTCGAGATCGACGGTGCGGTGCACGCCGCGCTGAGCCGCCTTGCGCACAGCCATAATTCGACGCTGTTCATGGTGGTGCACGCGGCGCTGGCGGTGCTGCTGTCGCGCCTGTCCGGCACCAGGGACATCGCTGTCGGCACGCCGGTGGCCGGACGCGGCGAGGCCGCGCTCGACGACCTGATCGGCATGTTCGTCAATACCCTTGTGCTGCGGACAAATATCGATTCCGGGGTGAGTTTCGACGAGCTGTTGCGCGAGGTGCGCCGGATCGACGTCGAGGCGTTCGGGCACGCCGACGTGCCGTTCGAGCGGCTGGTGGAACTGCTGGATCCGGCGCGTTCGGCGGCCCGGCATCCGCTGTTCCAGGTGATGCTGACCTTCCAGAACCTGGCGCGCACCGAACTGGAGCTGCCCGGCCTCTCGGTCTCGGCGGTCGAGCTCGCGATGCCGCTCGCCAAGTTCGATCTGCAACTCGCGCTGGTCGAGCGGATCGACCGGCACGGCGCGCCGGAGGGCATGTCGGCGGCCTTCACCTACGCCACCGACCTGTTCGACGAGGCGACCGTGCAGGACTTCGCCGACCGCTTCGGCCGGATCCTGGCCGCGGTCGCGAGCGACGCCACGGTGACGGTCGGCGATATCGATGTGCTCGCCCCGGGCGAGCGCGAACTGGTGCTGCACGAATGGAACAGCCCCGGCGTCGCGGTGCCCGAGGTGACGCTGGTCGACCTCATCGGTGCGCAGGCCCGCAGGCGTGCGGACGCGGGCGCGATCCGCTTCGGCGACACCACCCTCACCTTCGGTGAACTCCAGCGCCGGGCCAACCGGGTCGCGCGGGCCCTGATCGCCCGCGGCGCGGGTCCGGAATCGCTGGTGGCCGTTGCCGTTCCGCGTACCGAGGAGTTGCCGGTCGCGCTGCTCGGCGTGCTCGTCGCCGGCGCGGGCTACTTGCCGATCGACACGACCTATCCGAGACAGCGACTGGAATTCATGCTCGGCGATGCCGCTCCGGCATGCATCCTGACCACCGCGAGCGAGCTGGAATCCATTCCCGCGGGCGATATCCCGGTCATCCTGCTGGAGGAGACCGGCGATTTCGCCGACGCGCCGGTGCGCGACGGCGAGCGGAGCGCGCCGCTGCGCCCGGACAACCTGGCCTACGTCATCTACACCTCGGGTTCGACGGGCGTGCCCAAGGGCGTCGGTGTCGCGCACCGCAATGTGGTGCAGCTGTTCGCGAACACGCAGATGATGTTCGAGTTCGACGAGACCGACGTGTGGACGCTGTTCCATTCGTTCGCCTTCGACTTCTCGGTCTGGGAGCTGTGGTGCGCCCTGGCCAACGGCGGCACCGTGGTGGTGGTCGACTACCTGACCTCCCGGTCGCCGGAACTGTTCCGCGAGTTGCTGATTCGCGAGCAGGTCACCGTGCTCAACCAGACCCCGTCGGCGTTCTACCAGCTCGCCGAGGCCGACCGCGCCGCCCAACCGGGCGATCAGGCGAAGTTCGCGCCGCGCTACGTGGTGTTCGGCGGTGAGGCGCTGGACCTGCGCCAGTTGCAGCGCTGGTACGAGCGTCACGCGGTGGACGCGCCGTGGCTGGTCAACATGTACGGCATCACCGAGACGACGGTGCACGTGTCGTTCCTGTCGCTGGACGAGCAGATGGCCGACAACGCGGCCAGCGTCATCGGCCGCGCCCTGCCCGGTCTGGACGCGTATGTGCTCGACGATCGGACGCACCCGGCGCCGGTGGGTGTCGCGGGTGAAATCTATGTCGCGGGCGCGCAGCTGTCCCGCGGTTACCTCGGCCGTCCCGGTCTCGCTGCGAGCAGGTTCGTCGCGAACCCGTTCGGTACGCCGGGATCCCGGATGTACCGCACCGGCGATATCGGCCGCTGGGTCGGCTTCGGCGGCCAGGCGACGCTCGAGTACGCGGGCCGCGGCGACCAGCAGGTGCAGTTGCGCGGCTTCCGCATCGAGCTCGGCGAGATCGAGTCGGCGCTGCTGCGTTGCCCCGGCGTGAGTCAGGCGGTGGTGCTGGTGCGCGCCGACGAGCACGCGGGCGA
Organism: Nocardia brasiliensis IFM 10847; assembly: GCF_000710915.1. Taxonomy (GTDB): domain Bacteria; phylum Actinomycetota; class Actinomycetes; order Mycobacteriales; family Mycobacteriaceae; genus Nocardia; species Nocardia brasiliensis_A. The sequence continues at coordinate 9,519 of NZ_BAUA01000221.1, read as the reverse complement.
CCGGCTCATCGGCTACGTCGTGCCCGATACCGGCGCGCAGCTCGACCCGCTCGAATTGCGTGGCCAGGTAGGCGAATTCCTGACCGGCTACATGGTGCCGGACGCACTGGTCGTGCTCGACGCGCTGCCGCTGACGCCCAACGGCAAGCTGGACCGGACGGCTTTGCCCGCGCCGGAATTCGCGAGCACGGCCGCGTTCCGCGCGCCGAGTTCGCCGGTCGAGCAGGCGGTCGCCGAGGTGTTCGGCGGTCTGCTCGGCGCGCAGGAGATCGGCCTGGACGACGACTTCTTCGGGCTCGGCGGGAACTCGCTGCTCGCCACCAGGGTGGTCGCCCGGATCAACGAGGCGCTCGATGCGAATCTCGTTGTGCGGGAACTGTTCGAGTCGCCTACCGTGGCCGCGCTGGCGGCGCGGGTAGTGCCCGGCGCCGCCAAGGCCGCGGGCGCCCGCCCGCCGCTGGCCCGGGTGCAGCGCGGCGAGCGGGTGCCGCTTTCGCTTGCCCAGCAACGGATGTGGGTGCTCAACCAGTTCGACCCGGACTCGCCCGCGTACAACATTCCGATGGCGATCCGGCTCAGCGGTGTGCTCGATGTGCCCGCGCTGCGCAACGCCGTCGCGGATGTGCTGGAGCGGCACGAGGCCCTGCGCACCCGGTACCCCGCGGACCCGGCGGGGGTGGCCTACCAGCAGATCGTCTCGGTCGGCGAGGCATTGCCCGGCGGCCTCGAGGTCGTCGAGACCACCGACCCGATCGCCCGGATCACCGCGCTGCTGTCCGCCGGATTCGATGTGACCCAGCAGGTTCCGGTGCGCGCGCTGCTGCTCGCGGTCGGTCCGGACGAGCATCTGCTCGCGCTCGTGGTGCATCACATCTCGGCCGACGGCGCCTCGATCGCGCCGCTGGCCCGGGACATGGTGACCGCCTACCTCGCCCGGGTCGGCGGTAATTCGCCGCGCTGGTCGCCGCTGGAGGTGCAGTACGCGGACTTCGCGCTGTGGCAGCGCGCCGTGGTCGGCACCGACGATGATCCGGAATCCATTGCGGCACAGCAGTTGACGTACTGGCGCAGGCAGCTCGACGGGCTGACCGGTGAGCTGACTCTGCCGCTGGACCGGCCACGTCCCGCCGTGCCCTCGATGCGCGGCGCCTCGACCGGTTTCGCGGTCTCGCCCGACGTGCACGCCGCGCTGGTCCGGATTGCGCGCGAACACAATTCGACGTTGTTCATGGTGGTGCACGCGGCGCTGGCGGTGCTGCTCGCCCGCCAGTCGAACAGCACCGATATCGCCATCGGCACGCCGATCGCGGGCCGCGGCGAGCGGGCGCTGGACGAGTTGGTCGGCATGTTCGTCAACACGCTCACGCTGCGCACCGCGGTCGAATCACGCTCGACCTTCGCCGAATTGGTGGATCGGGCCCGCGAGACCGACCTGGCGGCGTTCGCCAATGCCGACATCCCGTTCGAGCGCATCGTCGAGGTGGTCCTGCCCGGCCACGCGACCGTGTACAACCCGCTGTTCGGCGTCGTGCTGTCGTTCCAGAACAACGAGCAGCCGACGCTGGAGCTGCCGGGCCTGACCATCGCCGGGTTGGACAGCGGCGAGATCGCGGCGAAGTTCGACCTGCAGGTGAACGTCGATCCGCGGCACCGCCCGGACGGCACGCCGGACGAGCTGATCACCGCGATCACCTATGCCACAGACCTTTTCGACGAGTCGACGGTGCAGGCGCTGTGCCGCAGGCTGGAGCGGATCCTGACCGCGGTGGTCGCCGACCCGCAGGTACGCGTCGGCGATATCGACCTGCTGGACGAGCAGGAGCGCGAGCGGGTGCGGACGGCGGCGGAGTCGTCGCCCGAGTTCCGGGCCGAAGGCGCGCCGACCACCACCGGCACTGCGCTGACCCAGGCGCTGACCGCGGTGGTGGAGGACGATCCGGACGGTCCCGCGCTGGTTTCCGGCGAGGACGCGGTCTCCTACGAAGAACTCGACGCGCGGTCCTCGCGCCTGGCCCGGGTGCTGGCCGCACGCGGCTGCGGCCCCGGCGACGGTGTCGCGGTTCGGCTCGACCGCGGCGTGGACGCCGTCGTCGCGACGTGGGCCGTGCTCAAGGCCGGCGCCGCGGTCGTCCCGGTGTCCTCGGTCGACGACCCGATGCCGGCGCAGCTGGTCGTCAAGGTGGGCCTCACCGACGCCCGGGTGCACGAGTCGGGCGAGATCGATTGGCTCGTACTGAGCGATCGCGCGGTGGCCGCGCAGATCGCAGCCGAATCACCGCGGCCGGTGACCTACGCGCACCGCACCAGGGTGCTGCGTGGCACGGACCCGGCCTTCGTCGGGGCCCGTACCGTCGGCTACGACGAGCTGGCCGCGGCGGTGGACCGGTTGCGCACCCGCACCGACCTGACCTTCGAGTCCCGAACCTGCCGACTCGGCGGGCCCGCCGAGCTCGCGGTACTCGAGGCGGTGGCCGCCGGGTCGTCCGGGGCTGCGATCGTGCTCACCCCGGCCGGTGCGGAGCCGACCGAGGCGCTCGCGGACGAGTGGGTCAGCCACCTGCTGACCGACTCCGCGGGCCTCGATACCCTTGACCCGGCGGCCCTGGAAGATCTGCGGGCCGTGGTGGTCGCCGACGGACCGATTCCGGGTGGTGCATGGTCGCAGGTGACCGTGGTCACCCTCGGCGAGCTTCTGAATGTCGGGTAGCAGACCGACGGGTATGGGGTGCAAGCCCCAAAAAACATGACTATGGTCACTCAGATCGGGTTGTCCGACGCCGACACCCGATGGTGGTGTGGTTTCACATGTTCGACAGGCAGGATGAGCAGAGTTTCATGGTTCGCGTAGTGGGGGACGTCAAGGGTAAAGAGGCACTCCTGTTGGTGCGAGCATGACGCGCCCAACTCGTGTCCGCCCCGCCAGAACCCGACGACCGCGGGTCATCACGCTGCCCCAGCTGATGGCGACCGCCGCGGAGGCGAACCCCGACGGCATCGCGCTGACCTATGCGGACGCCACAGCGACACTGTCGCAACTGAGCTACGCGGAGCTGGACGAGCGGTCGACCCGGTTGGCCCGGCTGCTCATCGACCGCGGGATCGGGCCGGAGGATCTCGTCGCCATCGGCATTCCCCGCTCGATCGAGTCGGTGACCGCCGTCTGGGCGGTGGCCAAGTCGGGCGCCGGTTTCGTCCCGGTGGACCCGAACTATCCGGCCGACCGGATCGACCACATGGTGAAGGATTCCGGTGCGGTCTTCGGCCTGACCACGCGCGCGGCCGCCGCTCAACTGCCCGGCCAGGTCGAGTGGCTGGCCATCGACGACGAGTCCTGCCTGCGCTCGCTCGAGCGCTATTCCACCGAGCCGATCACCAACGCCGACCGGGTCGGCCGCCTGCATGCCGAACATCCGGCTTACGTCATCTACACCTCCGGATCTACCGGTAGGCCGAAGGGCGTGGTGGTCACGCAGGCCGGTCTGTCGAGTTTCTGTGATGAGCAGCGCGAGCGGTACCAGGTGACGAGTGCTTCGCGGACATTGCATTTCGCGTCGCCGTCGTTCGACGCGTCGGTGTTGGAACTGCTCCTCGCGGTGGGTGGTGCGGCGACGATGGTGATCGCGGCGCCGACGGTGTTCGGTGGCGAGGAACTGGCCGTTCTGCTGCGACGGACGGGGGTGACGCACGCGTTCATCACGCCTGCCGCGCTGGCGTCGGTGGAGCCTGCCGGGTTGGACGAGTTGCGGGTCGTGGTCGCCGGTGGCGAGGCTTGCCCGCCGGAGTTGGTGCGGCGTTGGGTGATTCCGGTGGCGAGCGGGCGGGCTCGGGAGTTCTTCAACGGGTACGGGCCCACCGAGACCACGATCATGACGAATATCAGTGCGCCGTTGGTGCCGGACGAGCCGGTCACGATCGGCGGGCCGATTCGCGCGATCACCGAGTACGTGCTGGACGAGCGCCTTTCGCCGGTGCCGGACGGCGTCATCGGCGAGCTGTACATCACGGGCGCGCAATTGGCGCGCGGCTACCACCAGCGGCCCGCGCTCAGTGCGACCCGCTTCGTGGCAAACCCCTTCGATACCAACGGGACTCGGCTCTACCGCACCGGCGACCTGGTCCGTTGGGTGGCCGACGGCAAGCTGGAGTACGCGGGCCGCAACGACTTCCAGGTGAAGGTGCGTGGCTTCCGGATCGAACTCGGCGAGATCGACGCGGTGCTCGCCGCGCACGACAGCATCGATTTCGCGGTCACCGTCGGCCATCAGCTGGAGAACGGGACAACGATTCTCGCGTCCTACGTGCTGGCCGCTCCGGGCGCCACGGTGGAGACCGCTGAGCTCGTCGCGCTCGCCGAGCGCAGCCTGCCCGCGCACATGGTGCCGACGGCGATCACCGTGCTCGACGAGATCCCGCTGACCCCGGTCGGCAAGCTGGACCGGCGCGCCCTGCCCGCACCGCAGTTACAGACCAAGGAGTTCCGGGCGCCGAGCGGGCAGTGGGAACAGCTGGTCGCAGACATCTTCGGCGAGCTGCTGGACAGCGATGTCCCGGTCGGCGCCGACGACGACTTCTTCGAGCTGGGTGGCAACTCGCTGATCGCGACGAAGGTCGTGGCCCGCATCGGCGCGCAGATCAGCGCCCGGGTACCGGCCCGGACCGTGTTCGAGGCGCCGACCGTCGCGGCTCTGGCAGCGCGGCTCGCCCCGCTGGCCGGGGCAGGCGGGCGCGCCGCGCTCACGCGAATGTCACGGCCGGAACATATTCCGTTGTCGCTGGCGCAGCAGCGGATGTGGTTCCTGAACCAGTTCGATACGGCTTCGGCGGCCAACAACATTCCGTTCGCGATCCGGCTGACCGGCGCGCTGGATGTGGCGGCGCTGCGTGCGGCGCTCGCCGATCTGATCGAGCGGCACGAGACCCTGCGCACGGTCTATCCCGCACTGGACGGCACCGGCCACCAGGTGATTCTGCCTGCGGCGCAGGCGACTCCGGAGCTGGCGGTGACCCACATCGCGTCCGCCGACCTGCCGGACAGGCTGACCGAATTCGCCGTGGCCGGTTTCGACGTCGCGGCCGAGGTGCCGCTGCGCATGGCGCTGTTCGAGGTCGGCGCCGACGATTACGTACTCGCCGTGGTGGTGCATCACATCGCGGCCGACGGCACCTCGATGGCGCCGATGGCGCGCGACCTCACCTTCGCCTACTTCGCCCGCAGCGCGGGCAACGCGCCCGAATTGGCCCCGCTGCCGGTGCAATACGCCGATTACGCGCTGTGGCAGCGCGCCATGCTCGGTGACGAGAGCGATCCGGCCTCGGTGGCGGCCGAGCAGATCCGTTACTGGCGCAGCGCGCTGGCCGGACTGCCCGGCCGGCTCGAATTGCCCACGGACCGGCCGCGTCCCGCGCTGGCCTCCGGGCGGGGCGGCGTGCACGTGTTCGAGGTGGACGCCCGGATTCGCGCCGGACTGGACGCGATCGCGCAGGACACGGGCGCCTCGCTGTTCATGGTGGTGCACGCGGCGTTCGCCGCTCTGCTGGCCCGGCTGTCCGGCACCACCGATATCGCCGTCGGCACCCCCGTCGCGGGCCGCGGCGAAGCCGAATTGGACGACCTGATCGGCATGTTCGTCAACATGCTCGTGCTGCGCACCGAGATCGATCCGGGCGCGTCGTTCCGCGAGCTGGTCGTCGCCGCCAAAACGGTGGATCTAGCGGCGTTCTCCCATGTCGAGCTGCCGTTCGAGCGGTTGGTCGAGGTGCTCGATCCGGTGCGCTCGCAGGCGCATCACCCGCTGTTCCAGGTGGCGCTGTTCTTCCAGAACATGGACAAGCCCGCGTTGGAACTACCCGGGCTGTCCGCGTCGGCGCTCGAACTGGACGGCGCGGCAGCCAAATTCGATCTGCAACTGACCGTGACCCCGCACGAGGGCGCGGACGCGGGTCTGTCGGCGATGTTCACCTACGCGACCGATCTGTTCGACGAGGCTACCGTCGCCCGCTTCGCGGCCCGGCTGCGCCGGCTGCTGCGCGCCGTGACGGCCGACCCCGACCGCCCGGTCGGCGACGCCGAACTGCTGTCGCTGGTCGAGCGTGACCGAATTCTGTTCGAGTGGAACGAGACCCGGCAGCGGCTCACGCCGGAACTGCTGCTCGACGGCTACCGGCGCGCGGTCGGCGCCCATCCGGACGCGGTCGCGGTGGCCGACGAAAACGCCACGCTCACGTATCGGGAGTTCGACGAGCGTGTCAATCAGCTCGCCCGCCTGCTGATCTCGCAGGGTGTGGGTGCGGAGTCGCTGGTCGGCTTGGCGATTCGGCGTTCGCTCGACCTCGTGGTCGGCATGTACGCGATCGTGACGGCCGGCGGTGCGTACGTGCCGTTGGATCCGGATCATCCGGCCGAGCGGATCGCGCACATCCTCGACACCGCCCAGCCCGTCTGTGTGGTCACGACTTCCGCCGATGCGGCGGCGCTGCCGGACGGCGTGGCCACGGTGACCCTCGACACCGCCGACCTCGCGGCATTCCCGGGCAGCCCCGTCGGCGCGGCGGAACTGCTGCGCCCCGTCTTGCCGCTCAATCCCGCCTACGTCATCTTCACCTCCGGTTCGACCGGGCGGCCCAAGGGTGTCGCCGTCTCGCATGCGGCGATCGTCAACCAGCTTGTGTGGATGCTCGCCGAGTACCCGCTGACCAACGACGACGTCTATTTCCAGAAGACCGCTACGACGTTCGACGTGTCGCTGTGGGGCTTTTTCCTGCCGCTGCGGGTGGGCGCGAAGCTGGTCGTCGCGACCCCGGACGGCCATCGCGATCCGGCCTACGTCGCGGAAACCATTGCCGCGCAGTCGGTGACGGTGACCGACTTCGTGCCCTCGATGCTCACGATGTTCGCGGCGCACACCGCGAAGGGCGCGTGCCCGACGCTGGCACAGATCTTCGTGATCGGCGAGGCGCTGCCGCCTGCGACGGTCGACGCGGTGTTCGCGGTCACCGATGCGGACGTGCACAACCTCTATGGGCCGACGGAGGCCGCGGTGTCGGTGACCTACTGGCCCGCCGACGGCTCGGACACCGGCTCGGTGCCGATCGGCTTGCCGCAGTGGAACACCCGGGTCTACGTGCTCGATGCCCGGCTGCGTCCGGTGCCCGAGGGGGTGGCCGGTGAGCTCTACCTGGCCGGGGATCAGCTGGCGCGCGGCTACGTCGGGCGGCCGGATCTGACCGCGGATCGGTTCGTGGCCAACCCGTTCGGCCCGGGACAGCGCATGTACCGCACCGGCGATCTGGTGCTGTGGCGTAAGGCCGCCGGCGCGGAGACCGACGACGAGATGGTGCTCGACTACCTCGGCCGCACCGACTTCCAGGTCAAGTTCCGCGGTCAGCGGATCGAGTTGGGTGAGATCGAAACGGCGTTGCTGGCACAGCCTTCGGTGAGTCAGGCGGTTGCGTTGGTCAGCCAGTCGACGCTGGGGGACCAGCTGGTGGCCTACGCGGTGCCGGTGCCGGGCGACCGGATCGATCCGCAGGAACTGCGCACCGCCGTCGCGGAAACGCTTCCTGCCTACATGGTTCCGGCCGCGGTCGTCGCGCTGGACGAGTTCCCGCTGAACCCGTCCGGCAAGCTCGACCGCAAGGCGCTGCCGGAGCCGATGTTCACCGCACGGGAATTCCGTGCGCCCTCGACCGCGCTCGAGGAGATCGTGGCGGGCGTGTTCGGCGAGGTACTCGGCCTGACCAGGGTCGGCGCCGATGACGATTTCTTCGCTCTCGGCGGCAATTCGCTGATCGCCACCCAAGTCGTCGCGCGGCTCGGCGCCGCGGTGGGCGGCCGGGTGCCGGTGCGCACGCTGTTCGAGGCGCCGACCGTGGCCGGCCTTGCCGCCGTGGTCGATTCGCAGGTGCACGGTCGTCCCGGGGTCGCGCTGGGCAGCATCGAGCGTCCGGCGGAACTGCCGCTGTCGCTGGCGCAGCGGCGGATGTGGTTCCTCAACCGTTTCGATCAGTCCGATGACGGGTCGGCCGGTTCGGCCGCCTACAACCTGCCGTTCGCGCTGCGGTTGACGGGCGCACTGGATGTCGAGGCGCTGGGTGCGGCGCTGGGTGACGTGGTCACGCGGCACGAGGTGCTGCGGACCGTGTACCCGGCGACCGACGCGGGCCCGATCCAGGTGGTGCTGCCGCCGAGCAGTGCCGTGCTGGACGTCACGCCGCAGGTGCTGACCGAGGCCGAGGTGGCCACGGCGGTCTACGCGCTGGCCGCGCGTCCGTTCGACGTGACCGACGAGGTGCCGGTGCGGGTCGCGCTGTACCGGATCGACGGCACGGCCGACAGCTACGTCTTCGCCGTCGTCGTGCATCACATCGCCGCGGACGGCTCTTCGATGGGTCCGCTGGTGCGTGACGTGATGGTCGCTTATGCCGCGCGGAGCGCGGGTGAGGCGCCGGGTTGGGCTCCGTTGCCGGTGCAGTACGCGGATTACGCGTTGTGGCAGCGTGCGGTGCTGGGTGCTGAGTCCGATGCGGAATCGATTGCGGCGCAACAGATCGACTTCTGGCGTGTGCATCTGGCGGATCTGCCGGATCGGCTGGAGTTGCCTGCTGATCGACCGCGTCCGGCGATTGCGTCGATGGCTGGTGCGCGGGTCGATGTGCGGATTGATGCGGCTACTCATGCCGGTTTGGTGGAGTTGGGCCGGGCGCATGGTGCGACGTTGTTCATGGTGGTGCACACGGCGCTCGCGGTGCTGCTCGCCCGCCTGTCCGGCTCCTCGGACGTTGCCATCGGCACGCCGCTGGCCGGTCGCGGCGAGCGTGAACTCGATGATCTGATCGGCATGTTCGTCAACACCGTGGTGTTCCGGACGCGCTTCGAATCGGACGAGCCGTTCGTCGAATTGCTCGGCAGGCAGCGCGAATCCGATCTGCAGGCGTTCGCGCACGCGGATATTCCGTTCGAGCGTTTGGTGGAGGTGCTGAATCCGCCGCGTTCGACGGCGCATCATCCGCTGTTCCAGGTGGGCTTGTCGTTCCAGAACATCGCGCGCACCGCCCTGGAGCTGCCCGGCCTCGCCGTCGAGGGGCTGGACGCCGATCTCGCGGTGTCGCAGTTCGATCTGCATCTGATCGTGGGCGACAGCTATGACGAGTCCGGTGTGCCCGCGGGCATGGGCGGCTTCTTCACCTATGCCACCGATCTTTTCGACGCCGCCACGGTGCAGGGCTTCGCCGAGCGGCTGACCCGGATCCTGGCCGCGGTGGTCGCGGACGCGACCACGCCGGTCGGCGATATCGAATTGCTCGACGCGGCCGAGCGCGACGATGTGCTGGCCCGGTGGAACGCCACCGAACAGCAGGTCGACGAGGCGGCCACCTTGGCCTCGCTGCTCGATGCGTCGGTGGCGGCCGACCCGCGCGCTGTCGCGCTGGTGACTGATCTGCCCGGTGGCGGCCGCGAGAAGGTCACCTACGGCGAGTTGGACGCGCGGGTGAATCGTCTTGCGCGGTATTTGATTTCTC
>NZ_BAUA01000222.1 GCF_000710915.1 Nocardia brasiliensis IFM 10847 | reverse complement strand
TTCAAATCCTTGCGGGCACACCGGAAATGGATCGCAAGGTCGGCTACCTGACCAAGTACCTCACCAAGTCGGTAGCCGAAGTCCTCGACTCCGATTCCCCTCGCGTACAGCGCCATTACGACCGGTTGCACGCCCAGTTGCAGCGCACCCCGTGCTCACCGACGTGCGCGGTATGGCTGCGCTACGGCATCGTCCCCAAGAACGCCAGCGAGAAGACCCAGCCGGGGCATTGCCGTGGCGGCAATCATCGCCGCGATCTGCTCGGTGTGCCCGGCAACCGGTGCATCTCCTCCACCATGTGGACGGGCAAGACGATTCCCGACCACAAGGCCGAACGGCTGGAATTCGTTCGCAACGAACTCGCCAAAGTCGGCATCATGCCGCCCGACACCTCACACCTGCGCATCACCCCGGTCCAACCCGGCGACCGGGACGCACCTCCACGCTCGCACCTGGTCATCGCGTTGGTCTCGGCCCGGCTGACCCAGCGTGCCCAATACACCAGGGCACGCCTCGCCACAGCCGAAGAACCGCCAGGCGACAGCGTGGAAGCACTCGAAATAGCAGTGACACAGAAGCGTTCGGCAATTCCGGATGCGGCATAGGAAGGATTGGAAATGATCGAGGACGAGACCTACCTCAGAGCCAAGGACTGCGAAGCCCTGACCGGAATCCCAGAAGCCACCTGGCGGTGGTGGGCGCATGTCGGTTCGGGGCCAGCGAGCTTCAAGCTTGGTCCGCGTCGGCGAGTGTGGCGCAAGTCCGTCGTGCTGGCGTGGATCGCCGAACAGGAGAAGCTGACCGGCTGCGGTGAGGCCGCCTGATGGCTACTCGACGGAACCCACGAGCGGGGATTGAAGACCGCTGGTATCCGACCGTGGTCGTGGAAGATCCGGTGACGGGTGCGAAGTCGAAGAAGAAGGTGAAGTCGGAAGAACGTTTCGGCAAGGGCAAGCGGTGGAGGGCGCGCTACGTCGATCCCAACGGAGTAGAACGGTCGCAGTCGTTCGACACCAAGGTGCAGGCACAGAAGTTCATCGATGGCGACGTGACGACGAAAGTGGTCACCGGTACGTGGGTCGACCCGGACCGCAGTGGTGTCCTGTTCTCGGTCGTCGCGGAGAAGTGGTTCACTTCGAAGAAGTTCCGCAAGCCGAAAACCGTTGCAGGCTACCGCTCCCTGCTCGACACCGTGGTGCTGCCTCGCTGGGGCTCGACGCCATTGCGAGAGATCGAGTTCGAGGACATTCAGGAATGGGTGGTGAACCTCTCCCAGTCGGGTAGCACGAGGTTCGAGGGCCGGGGGCTGTCGGCTTCGCGGGTGATCCAGTCGTACCAGGTGCTGAGTCAGGTACTGCGGTTCGCGATCAAGTCCAAGCGTCTCGCGGTGAATCCGGCTGACGAGATCGACTTGCCCTCGATGATGGCGGGGGAGCGGCGCTATCTCACGCACGTGGAAGTCATGCAACTGGCGCTTGCGGCCGGTCGCTTCCGTGCGCTGGTGTTCACACTCGCTTACACCGGTATCCGGTTCGGTGAGGCGATCGCCCTTCGCTCCGCGAGCATCGACCTGGAGAACCGCCGAATCCGGGTCACTCGTTCGGCAACCGGGGTCACGGGCGAAGGCATCGTTGAGACCGATACCAAGAACCACACGACGCGTGCAGTGCCGATCCCCAGAATCCTCGCCAAGGAGTTCGCGAAGCTCCTGGACGGGCGCGGGCCGGAGGAGCTGGTGTTCCCCAGCCACAAGGGCGGCTACCTCACGTCGACTGAGTTCCGGTGGGTGTTCGATCAGGCTGCTATTGCGGTCGGGCTGAAGGGTGTTGTCCCTCACGGTCTGCGCCACACGGCGGCGTCACTGGCGATCAGCGCCGGGGCAAATATCAAGGTCGTCCAACGGATGCTCGGGCACAAGACCGCGACTCTGACCCTGGACCTGTACGGCCACCTGTTCCCGGACGATCTCGACACGGTCGCGGACGGAATGGACGCCGGTGCGCAAGCTGCTGCGGACCAACTGCGGACTGCGTGAAGTAGTGATGGAGAGGGTGGGCTCAGAATCCGCCCTCTACCTTGGTGCCGAGTGTGGGACTCGAACCCACACGTCCTTTCGGACAACGGTTTTTGAGACCGTCGCGTCTGCCAGTTCCGCCAACCCGGCGCACCGGGACGAAATGATAGCGGGTGGAGGGGGCTGGTACCTAACTGGTTGGTGGCGGGGCCGCGGTCGGGCGGTTCGCCCTGGGTATATGCGTTCTATGCCGAAGTGAAAGGTACTCTTTACATCACTCGACGACCGGTGGTGAGGTCGATGGTCGGCAAGTTGGACCAGCGTCCACTCTGCGGCGTGTCGGGGACAGGCATCGAAACCACGAGGGGTCTTACCTATGAGCACAGCAGCAGGGGGCGCAGGCACTAAGCGCGACGCGGGGGCGAAGCGGGTCGTCGTCGCGGAGGATGAGGCGCTCATCCGCATGGACCTGGTCGAGATGCTGACCGAAGAGGGCTATCTGGTGGTCGGTGAGGCGGGTGACGGGCAGCAGGCGGTGGATCTGGCGGTGGAGCACCGGCCGGACCTGGTGATCATGGATGTGAAGATGCCGCGCCGGGACGGGATCGACGCGGCGGCCGAGATCGCGTCGAAACGTGTTGCGCCGGTGGTGATTTTGACGGCGTTCAGTCAGCGGGATCTGGTCGAGCGGGCTCGCGACGCGGGGGCGATGGCATATCTGGTGAAGCCGTTCACGAAGTCGGATCTGGTGCCTGCGATCGAGTTGGCGGCGAGCCGGTTCCATGAGATCACCGCGCTGGAGGGCGAGGTGGCGAATCTGTCGGACCGGTTGGAGACGCGCAAGCTGGTGGAGCGGGCGAAGGGCGTGCTGATGCAGACGCAGGGTCTGTCCGAGCCGCAGGCGTTCAAGTGGATTCAGCGGACCGCGATGGATCGCCGGACGACGATGAAGGCCGTCGCGGAGGTCGTGCTGGAGAACCTGGCGCCGAAGTGACAGGGGTGGTCCGGTGAGCGGACCGCTGACCTATGCACGCCGTGCTGACGGACTGTGCCCGCCTGCGCTGATTAGAAGGAAATTTTACTCGCGTGAAACAGGATCGTGAACAAGAATTCGACACGATGTCGGATTCATGATCCGAATGTGATGCAGAACTAACGCACCAACGCTATGTTCTGACCGGGCTGACGTGGTCGGCCCCCTCGGTGATCCCGGGGGAGCACAGGACTTAGAGGTGAAACGTGCTTAGTTCGACAAGGCACAGTCGGTACGACGGCGAGGTGTTTTGGCAATCGGTGCAGCTGCCGCGCTGGTGCTGACCGGTTGTAGTGACAAATCGACCAGCACCGGTACGGATGCGTCCGGTACCAGTGGGGCGTCCAGCCTGAAGATCACGCCGGTCGTTCAGGTGGACACCAACGGCAAAGAGGTCGCGAAGGTCGATCCGGCGAAGGCCGCCGATCCGGCCGGTGACGGCAAGGCGACGTGCGCGCCGACCAACATCGCCTTTGCCGGCGCGTTGACGGGTCCGAACGCTGCTCTCGGGATCAACATCGATATGGGCGCGAAGCTGGCGCTCGATCAGCACAACAAGGCCAACCCCGGCTGCCAGATCACGTTGAAGTCGTTCGACACCGAGGGTGACCCGCAGAAGGCCACGCAGGTGATCCCGCAGATCGTCAACGACAAGTCGATCGTGGCGCTGCTGGGCCCGACCTTCTCCGGTGAGACGAAGGCGACCGGCAAGATCCTCAGCGATGCCGGCCTGGCGTCGCTGACCTCGTCGGCGACCAACGCGACCCTCACGTCCAACGGCTGGACCAGCTTCTTCCGCGGCCTGGCCAATGACGATGTGCAGGGTCCGTCGGTGGCGAAGTACCTGACCGGCACCGCGGGCTACAAGAAGGTCTGTGTGGTCCAGGACAACAGCGACTACGGCACCGGTCTGGCCAAGAGCATCACCGAGGGTCTCGGCGCCGCCGCCGACGCGAGTTGCTCGTCCAGCATCAAGACCGGTGACAAGGACTTCTCCGCGACGGTCACCAAGATCGCGGGCGCGAACGCGGACGCGGTGTTCTTCGCCGGCTACTACGCCGAGGGTGCGCCGCTGGCCCAGCAGCTGAAGTCGGGTGGCTTCAAGGGTGTCTTCGTGGCGCCGGACGGCACCAACGATCCGCAGTTCCTGTCCCAGGCGGGCAGCGCGGCCAAGGGCGCGACGCTGACCTGCCCGTGTGGTCCGGCTCCGGAGAAGTTCGAGAAGGACTACCAGGCGTTCAACAAGCAGCCCTCGGGTGTCTACTCGGTCGAGGCCTATGACCTGGCCACGATCCTGACCAAGGCGATCGGCGCGGGCAAGGTGACCCGCCCCGACATCCTGGAGTACGTGCGTTCCTATGACGGCGCCGGCCTGGCCCGTCAGTACAAGTGGAGCGCCAACGGCGAGCTGAGCAACGCGCTCATCTGGATCTACACGGTCAAGTAACCCGACCCACGAGTCGCGCAGCACGTAACGGGGTTCGCGCGAATCCCGTTACGTGCTGCTGTTTCGTGAAGGGCGAATGAATGAGGGCGAATTACGAATGACTTCCACTGCATTAGCCGACGCAGTACAACTCGTCGGCGGCTCGATCGACTTCAACTATGAGGGAGTGATCGACGATTTCTGGCGACTGACCGTCGACGGATTGTCCTACGGTGCTATCTATGCACTGGTTGCTGTGGGCTACACCCTGGTCTATGGCGTACTGCGGCTGATCAATTTTGCCCATTCGGAAATATTCATGCTCGGCTTGTTCGGCCAGTACATCGGGCTGATGTTGCTGGGCTTCTCGCCGAGTGGTGATGTCTATTCGCAGGGCATCATCCTCACCATCACCTATCTGGCGCTCGCGATGATCTTCGGCATGGCCGTGTCCGGCGCGGCTGCGGTCGGACTCGAGCGCATCGCCTATCGGCCGTTGCGCCGCCGCGGGGCCAAACCCCTGATCTTCCTCATCACCGCCATCGGCGCGTCCTTCGTGCTCCAGGAGATCGTGCACTTCGTGCTGCCGAAGATCTGGCCGAGCCTGGGCGGTTCCAACGCCCAGAAGCCGATCATGCTGGTGGAGCCGACGAAGCAGTTCAGTTTCGGCGGTGCCGACATCACCAACGTGACGATCGTGATCATCGTCGCCGCGGTGATCCTGGCGATCGCCACCGAGCTGCTGATCAATCAGACCAAGTTCGGCCGCGGCATCCGGGCCGTGGCACAGGATCCGGATACCGCGACGCTGATGGGTGTTTCGCGGGAACGGATCATCATGCTCACCTTCCTCATCGGCGGCGTGCTCGCCGGTGCGGCGGCGCTGTTGTACGCACTCAAGATTCCGAACGGCATCATCTATTCGGGCGGTTTCATTCTCGGCATCAAGGCGTTCAGCGCCGCGGTGCTCGGCGGCATCGGCAATCTGCGGGGCGCGTTGCTCGGCGGGTTGCTGCTCGGTCTTGCCGAGAACTATGGCCAGATCCTCTTCGGCACGGAATGGCGTGACGTGGTCGCGTTCGTGGTGCTGATCGCGGTATTGATGATTCGGCCGACCGGCATTCTCGGTGAGAGCCTCGGGAAGGCACGCGCATGAGTGAGGTAACCACCAAACCTGTTGTCCCACCGGCCAAGCCGGAACAGCCCCGGCACGGCGTCGGTGACGCGCTGCGCGGCTGGTGGAGCGGTCTGTCCCGGCCCGCCCAGTGGGCGGTCGGGGTGCCCGCGATCATCGCGCTGGCGCTGCTTCCGCTGTTCCCGCCGCCGTTCATCGACACGCCGGGCACCAGTTTCGGCGGCGTGATGGCGCAGTTCGCGATGTACGCGCTGATCGCGATCGGGCTGAATGTCGTTGTCGGGCAGGCGGGTTTGCTCGACCTGGGGTACGTCGGCTTCTATGCCGTCGGTGCGTACACCGTCGGTCTGCTCACGAGTCCGAACAGTCCGTGGAATCAGACCGACGGCGGCTGGCTCGGCAGCAAGTGGGCCTGGCTGGCCTGTGTACCACTGGCCGTGGCCGTCACCGCGGTATCCGGGTTGATCCTGGGCACGCCGACGTTGCGTTTGCGCGGTGATTATCTCGCGATCGTGACGCTCGGCTTCGGCGAGATCGTCCGGCTGCTCGCCGACAATCTCGGCGACCTGACCAACGGCAGCCTGGGTCTCTCCGGTATCGCCTACCCGTCGGTCGGGGTGTCCGAGGAGAAACCCAACGGCGTGTTCTCCGCGGGCAACGTCGGCAATTCGGAGACGTCGAATCTGTTGGACCGGGCCAACGCCGGCGTCTGGTGGTTCTGGGTCGGCATGGTGCTGGTGATCATGATCCTGCTGATCGTCGGCAACCTCGAACGCAGCCGGGTCGGCCGTGCCTGGGTCGCGATCCGGGAGGACGAGGACGCGGCCGAGATCATGGGCGTGCCCACCTTCAAGTTCAAGCTGTGGGCCTTCATGATCGGCGCCGCGGTCGGCGGGTTGTCCGGTGCGTTGTATGCGGGGCAGGTGCAATTCATCAACCCGACCGGGTTCAACATCATCAACTCCGTGCTGTTCCTGTGCGCGGTCGTCATCGGCGGGCAGGGCAACAAGCTCGGCGTGATCGTGGGCGCGTTCGTCATCGTGTATCTGCCGAACCGGCTGCTCTCGGTGCAGGCGGTCGGTCAGTCGGCCCTCGGCTGGGCGGCGCTGATCTTCACCGTCGCCCTGGTGGTCGGTTTGATCATCGTGTGGCGCAGGTGGGCCCGGGATCAGGAGCGACCGATCCGGTTGGGCTATCTGGCCGGTGGTGCGGTCGCGGTGATCGTGATGCTCGTCGTGCTCAACAACGTGCTGGTCTTCCAGAAGCCGGGCGCGCAGTCGCTCGGTGACTACAAGTACCTGTTCTTCGGTATCACGCTGATGGTGGTCATGATCTTCAAACCGCAGGGCCTGTTCCCGGTCCGGCAGAAGCTGCTCGCCTACGGGCGGCAGGTGTATCAGGCGGTGCGCAGACCGTCCGGCGACGATGCGATCGGAGAGACCCGATGACCGGGCCGAGCGCCGGCGGCGCACTGTTCGACAACGAGGACATGGCCGCGGGGTACGCGGCCGAGCCGGCGGCCGAACCCAGTGCCGGCGTGGTCGATCTGACCGCGGTGAACCCGGACCTGGCCGACGCGGAGGCGGTCGCGGAGGTCGTCGCCTCGCATCGCGAGATCGAGACGGCCGTCGGTGCGCCGCTGTTGCGCACCGAGGACCTGACCGTGAAGTTCGGCGGCCTGACCGCGCTGGACGCGGTGAGCTTCGAGATCCGCCGCGGCGAGATCCTCGGGCTCATCGGGCCGAACGGCGCGGGCAAGACCACCTGCTTCAACGCGATCACCGGCGTCTATCGCCCGGCGTCGGGCACCGTGTACTTCGACGGCGCCCCGCTGACGAAGACCAAGCGCAACGCCATCACGCGGCTGGGCATCGCGCGCACCTTCCAGAACATCCGGCTCTTCGGCGAGATGACGGCGCTGGAGAACGTGGTGGTCGGCACCGACGCCAGGCACCGGACCTCGGTGCCCGGCGCCATCTTCCGCACCGCCCGGCATCGCCGGGAGGAGCACGACGCGATCGAGCGGGGCATGGCGCTGCTCGAATTCGTCGGCATCGCACCGCGGGCGGTGGAGAAGGCGCGCAACCTGTCCTACGGCGACCAGCGCCGGCTGGAGATCGCCAGGGCGCTGGCCACCGAGCCGAAGCTGCTCTGCCTGGACGAGCCCGCCGCCGGGTTCAATCCGAGCGAGAAGTCGGCGCTGATGGATCTGATCCGCAAGATTCGCGACGACGGGTTCACCGTGTTGCTGATCGAGCACGACATGCGCCTGGTGATGGGCGTGACCGACCGGATCGTGGTGCTGGAGTTCGGCCGCAAGATCGCCGACGGACTGCCTGCCGCGATCCGGGAGGATCCCGCGGTGATCGCCGCTTACCTCGGCGTGCCCGACGACGGCACCGACGCGGGAACGGCAAGCGCACACGGGACGAACGGGTAGGAGCAGCGATGACATCGCAGACAGAACCGGTGCGCAACGGCTCCGACGCCTTGCTCGAGGTCGACGACATGGTCGTCAACTACGGCAGAATCCAGGCGCTGCACGGGATTTCGCTGAAGGTGGCGCCGGGTGAGCTGGTGACGTTGCTCGGCGCGAACGGTGCGGGCAAGACCACCACCATGCGGGCGCTGTCCGGACTGCTGCCCCTGACCAAGGGGCGGGTCCTGTTCGAGGGCCGCGACATCACCCACATGAAAGCGCACGAGCGGGTGGGTCTCGGGTTGATCCAGGCACCGGAGGGCCGTGGCGTGTTCCCCGGCATGACGGTGCAGGAGAACCTCGATATGGGTTGCTACGGAAGGCCGTTCAAGCAGAAGGCGGAATACGACAAGACGCTCGAGTGGGTGTTCGAGTTGTTCCCGCGCATGCTGGAGCGGCGCAAGCAGGTCGGCGGCACGCTCTCCGGCGGCGAGCAGCAGATGCTCGCCATCGGCCGTTCGCTGATGGCCCGGCCACGACTGCTGCTGCTGGACGAACCGTCGATGGGCTTGGCGCCCATGATCATTCAGCAGATCTTCCGGATCATCTCCGAGATCAACAAGCAGGGCACCACGGTGCTGCTGGTCGAGCAGAACGCGCAGCAGGCGCTCTCGCGCAGCGATCGCGCCTACATCATGGAGACCGGTGAGGTGACCAAGACCGGATCGGGCGGCGAACTGCTGACCGACCCGGCCGTGAAGTCGGCCTACCTCGGTGTCGGCTAGCCGATGAGGTGAACCCCGGTGCCGCGCGGCCGCGCTCGAGGCATGATCATGCTCATGACTGAGCGCGATCAGCTGAGGGATCTGGCCGAGCGGTACTGGGACTCCTTCCTGGCGGCCCGGCCGAGCGACGCGACGTTGCTCGGCGACCGGCGATTCGACGACAAGATCGAGGATCTGTCCGCCGCCGCCGACGAGCGGTTGCTGTCGACCTGGCGCGAGCTGCTCGGCCAGGTCGACGCGCTCGACCCCGCGGGACTCGACGCGACCGACCGGGTCACGCACAGCCTGCTGCGCACCGAATTGTCCGGCGCGATAGACCGTTTGGCGTGGCGGCCGACCGAGCTGGCCTCCGATCAGATGGAGGGCGTGCACGCCTGGGTGCTCACCATCGCGCCGCAGATGAACGCCCCGCAACCGGAGCATGCGCTCGCGCTCGTGCAGCGGTTCCGGCAGTTCGGCGATCTGCTCGGGCAGGCGGTCGTGCGGTTCCGGGACGGTCTGGCCGCGGGTCGCACGCCGCCGCGAATCACGCTGGAGCGCTCGCTGAATCAGCTGGACGGCTACCTTTCCTCGGACCTGTCCGAGGATCTGTTCGTCACCTTCTCCGGCCCCGAGGGCTGGGCCGGCGAGGCGGAGTGGCGGGCCGAATTGACCGACGTGGCAAGGGATGTCATCCGTCCCGCGTTCCAGAGCTACCGGGACATGCTGTTCGAGGAGCTGGTGCCGGTCAGCCGCCCGGACGACAAGCCGGGCCTGTGCTGGCTCGGCGCCGACGGCGAGGACATCTACCGGCGCCAGCTACGCTTCCACACCACGCTGCCCGAACTCGGCGCCGAGGAGATCCACGAACTCGGCATGACCGAATTGGCCGGGCTGCGTGAGGAATACGCGACCGTCGGCGAACGGCTGTTCGGCACCGCCGAACTCGGCGAGATCTTCGCCAGGCTGCGCGAGGACCCGGAACTGCGCTACGCCGACGGCGAACAGATCATGTTCGACGCGCGGCGCGCCCTCGCCGCGGCGAGCGCCGAGATGGGCAACTGGTTCGGCAGGCTGCCCAAGGAATCGTGCGATATCGTCCCGATGCCGGAGTTCCTCGCCGCGGATGCGCCTGCGGCGTACTACTTTCCGCCCGCCGCCGACGGATCCCGGCCCGGCGCCTACTTCGTCAACCAGTACCACCCGACCGGCCGCGGCCGGTTCGAGACCGCGTCGGTTGCCTTCCACGAGGCCATTCCGGGCCACCACCTGCAACTCACCATCGCCAACGAACTCGATCACCTGCCGCGATTCCAGCGCCAGTCGTACGCGAACACCGCCTTCGTCGAAGGCTGGGCGCTCTACACCGAGCGGCTCGCCGACGAAATGGGCCTGTACGAGGACGATCTCGGCCGGCTCGGCATGCTGTCGGGCGACTCGTGGCGTTCCTGCCGTCTGGTCGTCGACACCGGTCTGCACGCGAAAGGCTGGAGCAGGCAACAGGCCATCGATTTCATGGTCGCCAATGTGCCGGTCGGACTCGCCGAGATCACCGCCGAGGTGGACCGCTACATCGGCATGCCCGGCCAAGCGGTCGGCTACAAGGTCGGCCAGCTGGAAATCCGCAAACAACGCCTCGCCGCCACCGAACGCCTCGGCTCCGCCTTCGACATCAAGGCGTTCCACGACGTGGTGCTCGGCTCCGGTTCGGTGAGCCTGCCAGTGCTGCGGGAGCTTGTCGCCACGCTGTGATTCGCCGTGCGGGCACTTTCGGGCGCGAGGGGACTTCGGACTTCGTGCGCAGGGGGCGCGGTGCCGTGTGCTCGTGACCGGGTGCTGTGTTGCCGGCGGCTTCGAACCCGGTGTCTGCGGTGGTCACTCCGGTGTCGGGCGCTGGGAATCGAGGGTTGAGGTGTGCCTGGATCGGGTGGTGCGGGTGGTGGTGTGCGTCACGGCGAGGGGGTGTCGGCACTTGATGCGATGCGCATGGGTGTCGGCGTAACACCTTGTCGGTGGCGGTCCCTAGACTCGGGGGCGTGAGTTCACCCACGACTGCTCAGCGTCCCGCCACCGCGTCCGCCACCAGCGAAGTCGCGCCGGGAGACCGGCCGACTCTGATGTTGCTGGACGGGCATTCGATCGCCTATCGCGCGTTCTTCGCGCTACCGGCGGAGAACTTCAAAACGGTGACGGGCCAGACCACCAACGCGGTGTACGGCTTCACCGCGATGCTGATCAACCTGCTGCGTGACGAGAAGCCGACGCATATCGCGACGGCGTTCGATGTGTCGCGCAAGACCTTCCGCACCGAGGCGTACCCGGAGTACAAGGCGAACCGGTCGCAGACGCCGGACGAGTTCCGCGGGCAGGTCGAACTCACCAAGGACGTGCTCGGCGCGATGGGCATCCCGGTGATGGCCATCGAGGGCTTCGAGGCCGACGACATCATCGCCACGCTCACCACCCAGGCGGTGTCGGAGGGTTTCCGGGTGCTGATCGTCTCCGGCGACCGCGACGCGATCCAGCTGGTCAACGACAACGTGACGGTGCTCTACCCGCGCAAGGGCGTCTCCGATCTCACCCGGTTCACCCCCGACGAGGTGTTCGCGAAATACCAGCTCACCCCGTCCCAGTACCCGGATTACGCAGCCCTGCGCGGCGACCCGAGCGACAACCTGCCCGGCATTCCCGGCGTGGGGGAGAAGACCGCCGCCAAGTGGATTCGCGAATACGGCGACCTGAACACCCTGGTCGACAAGGTGGACGAGGTGAAGGGCAAGGTGGGCGACGCGCTGCGGGCGAACCTGAGCAGCGTGGTGCTCAACCGCCAGCTCACCGAGATGGTGCGCGATGTGCCGCTGCCCTACACACCCGACCAGCTGGCGCAGCAGCCGTGGGACCGCAACAAGATCCATCAGCTCTTCGACGACCTGGAGTTCCGCGTGCTGCGGGACCGGCTGTTCGAGACGCTGGCCCCGAAGGAACCCGAGGCCGAGGCGGGCTTCGAGATCAGCGGCGGCGCGCTCGAGGTGGGCGCGGTGGCGGACTGGCTCGCCGAGCACGCGAAGGCCGGTGTGCGGCAGGGCGTCTCGATCGTCGGCAGCGGCACCCCCGGCAACGGTGACGTGCGCGCGCTCGCCATCGCGGCGGGCGACGGCGAGAGCGGCTACATCGATGTCGCCATCCTGACCCCGGAAGACGAGGCGGCACTCGGCGCCTGGCTTGCCGATCCGGCCGTGCCGAAGGCGCTGCACGAGGCCAAGGCGGCGATGCACGCGCTGCGCGGACGCGGCTGGACCCTCGGCGGACTCACCAGCGATACCGCGCTCGCCGCGTACCTGGTCCGTCCCGGGCAGCGCAGCTTCAACCTCGACGACCTGTCCCTGCGTTATCTGCGGCGCGAATTGCGGGCCGAGACCGACGAGACCCCGCAGCTGTCGCTGCTCGACGACGAGGACGCCGTCGATGCCGAGCTCGCGCAGACCGAGATGCTGCGCGCCCGGGCGGTCGCCGATCTGGCCGACGCGCTCGATACCGAACTCCAGCAGATCGAATCGGTGCCGCTGCTCGCGGACATGGAGTTGCCGCTGCTGAGTGTGCTTGCCACGCTGGAGGATTCGGGCATCGCGGTGGACACCGACCAGCTGGAGACGTTGCAGCGGCAGTTCGCCGACAAGGTGAACGAGGCCGCCAACGCCGCCTATGAGGTGATCGGCAAGCAGATCAACCTCGGTTCCCCGAAGCAGTTGCAGGTGGTGCTGTTCGACGAGCTCGACATGCCGAAGACCAAGCGCACCAAGACCGGCTACACCACCGACGCCGACGCGCTGGAATCGCTGTTCGAGAAGACCGAGCACCCGTTCTTGCAGCACCTGCTCGAACACCGGGACGCGACCCGGCTCAAGGTGACCGTCGACGGCCTGCTCAAATGCGTCGCCGACGACGGTCGCATCCACACCACCTTCAACCAGACCATCGCCGCCACCGGCCGGCTCTCCTCCACCGAGCCGAACCTGCAGAACATCCCGATCCGCACCGATACCGGCAGGCAGATCCGTGACACGTTCGTCGTCGGCTCCGGCTACCAGTCGTTGATGACCGCCGACTACAGCCAGATCGAGATGCGCATCATGGCGCACCTGTCCGGCGACGAAGGCCTCATCGAAGCCTTCAACTCGGGTGAGGACCTGCACACGTTCGTCGCCTCCAAGGCGTTCGACATCCCGCTCGCCGAGGTGACGCCCGAACTGCGCCGCCGCATCAAGGCCATGTCCTACGGTCTCGCCTACGGTCTCAGCTCCTACGGCCTCGCCGCCCAGCTGAAGATCAGCACCACCGAGGCCAAAGAACAGATGGACGTCTACTTCGACCGGTTCGGCGGCATCCGCGACTACCTGTACGAGGTGGTCGAGCAGGCCCGCAAGGTCGGCTACACCTCCACCCTCTTCGGCCGCCGCCGCTACCTGCCCGACCTCGACTCCAGCAACCGGCAACGCCGCGAAGCCGCCGAGCGCATGGCCCTCAACGCCCCCATCCAGGGCACCGCCGCCGACATCATCAAGGTGGCGATGATCAACGTGCACAAGGCGATCCAGGAAGCCGGCCTGCGTTCCCGCATGCTCCTCCAGATCCACGACGAACTGCTCTTCGAAGTCGCCGAAGGCGAAAAGGAAACCCTGGAAGCCCTCGCCAAAGCCCAGATGTCGGCCGCCATCCACCTCTCCGTCCCCCTGGACGTCTCGGTGGGCACCGGCCGCAGCTGGGACTCCGCCGCCCACTGACTCCGGTGTTGGTCGGTTGATCACGAGGAACTGATGGCGGCATCGGCCGAGAGGCTCCCGCCACCAGTTCCTCGTGATCATGTGTCCAGTGGGGTGTCGGCGTTCAGCGCTGGTCGGTGCGGGGGCGCAAGGCGTAGGCGGGGACCAGCTGGCCTTGAACTACCAGGTCGGGGCGTCCGTCCGCGTATTGCACGCTGAACGTCACCCGCCCCATCCAGTCGCCGGCCACGGTCGGCACCCAGTGGGTGAGCAACCCTGCTCGCTCCCCGGTCATGATCACACCCGCCCCGTTGGTGTGCTTGGGCGTGCCCGGATCACGAATCACGATCGCATCCAACCGAACCCACACCGGCCGCGGCCGCACGGTGACCGCAGCCGCATAATGCCCCACCCCATCCGGTTCGATCAGCTCCGGCTCCGTACCCTCCGTGCGCGGCACCCCAGACTCCGACGTCGAACTCATGTTCGAATAGTAGCGCCTCTGCTGCGTCATCATGAGCAGCAGGATCCGCAGGTTTAGGGTCCCGTCACGCATGAGCTGAGGAGGACGCTAGGTCACGGTCGGCGAGGACCAGAATCCCGGTCGAGGACAAGCTGCGGATCGTCCTATCGGTGCTCAGGGGTGAAATGAGCGTCTCCGAAGCAGCGCGGCGGCGGGGCGTGAGCGCGGTCGCGGTCTCGAAATGGAAGCAAGCGTTCCTGGAGGCGGGTACGAAAGCTCTCGAACCGCGCCCCAGTGGACCGGCCGGAGCCCGTGGTGGTGCGGAGGAGCGGCGGTTGCGGATCGAGAACGAACAGCTCAAGCTCGCGCTGGCCGAGGCTACGGTGCAACTGCGGATCCAGCGCTACGGAGGTGTCGAGCGTGTCCCTTCACCGACCTCGAAGCCCTGAGAACGGCACAGCGGTTGCCGGTTTCGAGGTTCGCTACCTTGGTTGGAATCCCGGAACGCACCTACCGCCGACGCCTGGCCAGCCACCGTGCGGGCGAGCCGCAGCGTCGATCCCGGCCCGCACCGCAACTGGATCGGTTCGAGCCCATCGCGGCGGAGTACGCCGAGGCGTGGCCGGCGTGGGGGCACCGCAAGATCGCTGCGTTGATGCGCGCCGACGGCTACGAGGTGTCGACCTCGACGGTCGAACGGGCCCTGCGCCGCCGGGGGCTGCTGGTGCCGCGCGGGTTTCGCGCGGACCGTAAGTCGTGGGCGGCGTTGCGGCGCAAGGTGTTCCGGACACCACCGATCCGCCGCAATGCGGTGTGGCAGATCGATTTCAGCGAGTTCGAAACCAGCGGTGGAGGGATCTGGCGGATCTGCGCGGTCATCGACTACGTCACGAAATACTGCCTCGCCATCACGGTGACCACGACCGCCCGCGGGCATGACGCCCTGAAATGCCTCCAGCTCGCCGTCGCCGAAGCCGAGCACGTTCTGGGTCTGAAGGACCTGCGCGCCGACCGCGGCTCGGTCGAGGTTCTGGGCCCAGACAGCGATCCGATCGGGGTAGTGGCGGCACCGATCGCGGTGGTTTCGGACAATGGCTCGTGTTTCCGCGGCGAGGTCTTCAAAACGGCGTTCGCCGGCGCCGATCCGCTGCTGCGGCACGTCCGCACCAGGGTGCGCTCCCCGCAAACCAACGGTGTGATCGAACGGTTCTTCGGCACCTTGAAATACGAGCACTTATATCGCGGGGTCATCGCCGACGGTGACGCCCTCGACATGGAAGTCCACCGCTTCCGCGTCATCTACAACACCCTCCGACCACACCAAGCGCTCGGAGACCGGACACCCAAGGCCGCTTACCTACACGATTCGACGAGCTAGGAACGCGCGATATGCGGCATGTGCGTGCGTTGAGTGTCATGTGCCCGAAGCCATGTATCCACGCCCGCGTCGAGCATGGTCGTGACGAAGGTGTTGCAGGCTTCGAATATTCGCAGCCCCAGCATGCCGAGCATGAGTTGCGTGCGTTCACTGCGGCGCCAGCCCGAGCCCGCCAGGCGAGCACTCAGCGGCATTACGCCTCGGGCACCGGTCACCCACCCCGCTATGCCACCCCTGATTTCAGGGGCACGCCTTTCGAGGTCTGTTGGACGGAGCGGTGAACTCGATAATTTCACCGCGGTGGCCGACCCCGGCCGCTCGAAAGGGACTGTGATGCGCAACAAACTTCGTGTCGGCCTCCTCGCCGGTGTACTCCTGATGGCACCCCTGGCGACCGCGATCCCAGCCTCCGCCGCCGGACTGCCGCTGCAGTCCACCGAACAGCGGGCGGATCAGGTGAAGTCCCCGGGCTGCATGCCCAACGCAAACCACTTGCCCTGCCTGCTGGAATCGCTGTCCGCCAGCGGCTCCAGCAAGTAACACCCACTACGCGGAACGGCCGCCCTGCCAACCGAATCGGTCAGCGGGGCGCGCCGCCGTATGCGAGCCCACTCAGGCGTCCAAGCGGGCCAGGCACGAGACCTTGGCCCAGGGCGGCGACGAAATCGTCGACGAACCAACAGCCAAGCGCTCAGCGGCATGACAGTGCGTTCGCCAGCCTGAGACCAAAACTGGCGCAATCCGAGCACTCCGCGGCAATATTCCCTTGTCAGGCCGGTTCGACGCGGAAGATCGCAATCCGCTCGGCCGCGGCGGCGAGCCCGTCCGGTGTGGCCGCCTCGACCAAGCCGGTCTTGACGAACCATTCGTCCAGCTTCGCCCGGCCGTTCGCGACATGGTCGCGCAGCAGCGAACGACGTTCGTCCACAGGCAGTTCCACCATCCGCACCACCGAGGAGCGCCGACCACGAGCCAACGTGACCGTCGGCGTGGCGCGGACGTTCGCCACCCATGCCGACTTCGGATACGCCTGGAAGACATAGCGTCCATCGGCGAGGCGGACTACCGAGACCGGCACCTCTCGTAACTCACCGGATCGTCGGCCGACGACTGTGAGGATGTGCATGTCCGAGAAGACCACACCCCACTTTTGCAGCAGGGTGACAAACCTGTTGAGTCGATTTACATTGCGGCGCAGGCGTTGCGGCTGTCGAGACATAGGCTGTCCTTACTGATGTCCGAAGCGAGACTGTGGTTCCCAATGGTCGGCGAGGCCGCTGGCATCGCTCTTGCGCGGCACTGTCACGGCAATTCAGCGGTGTCCCCAAAGAAGATAGACATCCTGGAATCGGTGCGCCCTCGACAACCCTCGACTTCCGCACACCATCAGAAGCACTCGAAGAGGTGTTGCGTTGACCGCCTGAGCCCGCAGGCATGAGCGGACGTTGATCAGGAACCACTACGCCGCGCGGTAGTGGTTCTTGCGTGCGCTCAGCTCAACGGAACTGGTGGCTGGACAGCGCCCCGTCGACGCTGCTGTCATCGACGGGTGAATCCACCTGTGTCGCTGTCCCGTCCGGCACCACGATCATCCCAACGGTCGAGTTGGATGGCGTATGTTGCTCTCGGTCTCGCATGCATCGCGGGGGCAGCGGCCTTCGCAACGCGTCGCTTTCCCTGCCCATGGGACCCGCGCGCGGAAACCCTCGCAGGTCTGCTGATCTGGTTCGCGCTGCCCGTGATCCCGGCCTGCATAGCGCTCGTGCTCGGCATGAAGGGGAAGGTTCGTACCGGGCGCACGGAAAGCAGATCCTGGCCCGCATTCGCCGCACGCTTCATCGCGGGTGCTGTCCTATTCATCTCCCTTTTCTCAGTAGCCGTTCTGTGGCTTTTTGCCATAGGGATGCGGGACTTTTCGACTTTCGGGGACTGACCGTCATGTCGTAGAGCCGCTCGCAGGCCACTGGGTAGGGGGTCCCCAACGCTGAGTCGTCCGTCCCCCGACCACGCCGGGACGGCTCAGAAATCGTTGTTGGCGTCCGGTTGTGCCGATCCAATTTCGCAACAAAGAACACTCGCACATCGGCATGTGCGTGCACTCGTCGGCGGCCTCGCGGCCGGTTCCGAACGCTCGGGTCGCGGCATTATCGTTCACTCGTGCTGACTGAAGTCAGCGCTGGATCAGTGCGACACAGAACGTCTTACGCCGATGTGCGGACATCCAGATCACCGACGGCTATCAAACACCCCTGTCGGCGCGCTAGTCGCTACGAGATACCGTGCCCTGTATCTCAGACGTGCCAGTTCCGCCGTAATCCGCATATTTGTAGGTCGCCGAAACCACCCGGTTACTGCCAGCCTCACAATTCGGAGTGTGCAGGTCAGTAAACGCGAACTTGTTGCCTGTACCGCGCTGATGCAGCATCAGGGCGGTTCCCGGCGGACCCGACCGTAATGGCAGCTCATCTCGGAACGAGATCGCGGTCGGCGGGGTAGTTTCGACGCTGCCTGTGCCGTTACGAAGTGTGACCACGACCCCGAACACGTTGTCGGGCACATCCTTCGGCGGATACGACTGTGTCGCGCCGCCGGTGTAGACGGTCGTCTGTCCTTCGTCGGTCCAGTCCGACAAGTTCCTGCCGCAATGGGGGTTGGTGACGAGCCAAGCTCGGACACCGGACGGGGTGCCGCTGCCCGCGATCAGCGGCGGAATCGTGACCATCACGCTGACGAGAATGGCAACTACGAGCACTGCGCCGCCTCGCATCGAGGCGGCGCGCGTCCGGCCGGTTCGGTTGCCATACCAATGCATGAAGGCTGCCGCGAACGCTGCGGCGAGTGCGAAGCACGCCGCGACGATGCTCGTGTCGAGGTGTCCGGATAACTCCGGCTTGTAATCGGACAAGTACAGCTCGGTCCCCACCCGCTGAGCGAACCAACTGACAACTACCCCACCCGCGATGGTGCCGGCAGGCGCGAACCGGTGTGGCATCAGCCCGAAAATGCCAGTGACGACCAGCACCGGGCTGATCACGAACCGGAACGGCCAATAGACCATGACGTTGGCCGCGAAGTTGCCGCCCGCTTCGAGCTCGAACCGTGGATCTGCTCCCGGCTCGGAGTACAGTCCGAGCCCGATCTCCAACCACGCCACAGCCAGCACGCCGACGGCAACGACATGCAATATGTACGTGAGAAGTTTCAAGCGATTCCACGATGTATCACGAGCAAACACGCGGTCACTGTATCGACCAGTTGTGTCCGATCCGGTTACCAAGTGTGGAGAAATCGTGTGGGTCCGGTAGGAGACTCCGAAGTCTCGGAACCCGAACCCATTCAGAGGGCGTCGCGAGTGCAGCAGGATCGGCGGCAATTTAGGTATGCCCTGCGCGGGCCGAAGACCTTGCCAATGGTATTTGCCTCATATCATGGGCGGCACAACGAATACAGGTTGCTCGGGTCGTAACGCCCGCCACCCATGCCCCTAGCCCTTTGCACATACAGTCAAGCCGACTTCGATGCGATCGCCGACGAACTCAACGGGCGCCCTCGACAAACCCTCGACTTCAGGACACCACCAGAAGCACTCGAAGAGGTGTTGCGTTGACCGCCTGAGCCCGCAGGCAGATCCGGACGTTCGTGATCGGCTGGCTCGTCCCGACGACGGGCTAGCCGAACACTCTCAATTCGGTATTACCGCGTGTTCTCCGGGGCGGCCCCGACACAACCGGACTCGCCATCGCAGCCTGCCACCGGGTTGACGCAAGACACCTCGAGTGCGTCATCAGGATCGGCAGGATCGGCAGGTCCAGGGTTCAGGGTTCAGCCACTCGCGTCCGAGGAGGGGGCGTCACATGTCGCGGGCGACGGATTGTTCGTCCAGCACCCGGTGTGTTCGCGTGCCTCACACCTGGGCGAAGCCGTCCATGGCGAGTTCGGAGCCGCTGACGTAGCCAGCGGCGTCGGAGGCGAGAAAGACTGCTGCTGCTGCGGCCCACTGCCGAGGGCGATCGCGTGCACGGTGCACGACCACGTGTACACCCGGGTCGCCGAGGTCATGAACGTGACGACAAAATGGTGGCGAGCGGGACCGCCTATTGGCCGTCCCGCTCGCCGCACTGCGTGCTGACCGGCGCAGAGGTGTTGGCAGGCGCGTTGTCACGCCCGCTGCGGCTACCTCTCTACCGGTCAGAAAGGCGAACTAGTTGCCGTTGCTCCGTCCGGACTTGGGCCCGCTCTTCGTCGGAGGAATCCGCTCGTACGTGCAGGCTCCGGCCGCACTTGGAGGGCAGCTCAGGCACCGGTAACCGGGGATTTCCCGGCCGGCGCAGGAGGCGGCGAAATACATTGATCCGCTTTGCACTCCATCAGCCACCGGGGCTGCGGATGCCTCGCTCATCCCGAGGCCGAGACCGGCGGCACAGACCGCGATCGCGGCGCTGACGGCAATACGTTTGAACACAGTTCTTTCCCTCCCAAGGCGACTCCCCGCCGCCGATCGTGATTTCGCTCGACAACAAACTTTGTTGTCGCCGAACGGTTTACAAGCTAGCAGCACAACCACTCTGCGCGGCCCCTCCTCGCAACCATGGCAGTGCCAGGTTCACAGTGGCGACATCAGCGCGCCGATCGCGAGGCGGTCGGCGATTCGCTCTTCGATCATGTCCGAAATCTTCTTCTGCACAGGGTGATCGAGGGGCGGCTTCACCTATCCCTTCGGCGTCGACGGCGCGGAGCACATCGACGCCGAGGCGCTCAGCCGTCGCCACCCCCGCGAATACGCGGCACTGGCCTACCTACTCGAACGCAGCGGAGTCCCGGTGACCGGCACGTACCCGACCCGCTTCAGCGACCGGGAGCGCACCATCCGCGAATCGGGCCACGCCTGGCTGGCCGGGGAGTGACCATGGGAACCCTCGACGGAAAGATCGCGCTGGTCACCGGCGGCAGCCGCGGCATCGGGCGCGGCATCGCCGAACGCTTGGCCCGGGACGGCGCTTTGGTCGCGGTGCACTACGGCAGGAACAAGGCGGCGGCGCAGCAGACCGCGGCGGCCATCGCCGCGGCAGGCGGCCGGGCATGCATCGTGGGTGCCGAGTTGGGCGTTCCCGGCGATGTGGAAACCCTCGCGAACGGTCTGGATGCTGCGCTGAATGCGCAGGGGGAGTGGGGAATCGACATCCTGGTGCACAACGCGGGGTGCTACGTCATGGGGCGGCCGATCGAGATTCTCGCCGTCGAGGAATTCGACCGCACGATCGCCGTCAACGTCAGGGCGCCGGTATTTCTCACCCAGCGGCTGCTGCCACGGCTGCGTGCCGGCGGCCGGATCATCAACATCTCCTCCGTCGTCGCCCGCCTCGCCTCGGTCCCCGGCATCGGCTACGCGCTCACCAAGGGCGCACTCGACGTGTTCAGTCATACTCTCGCCAAACACCTTGGTCCACAAGGAATCACCGTGAACTCCGTCGCGGTCGGCTACACCCGCACCGACATGACGGCCGACGCGCTGGCCGACCCTGTGAACGAGGCCCGCACCATCGGCCTGACCGCCCTCGGCCGAATCGGCCGAGTCCCGGATATCGCCGGCGCGGTGGCCTTCTTGGCGTCCGAGGACGCCCGCTGGATCACCGGTGCCACGATCGATGTCACCGGCGGTGTCGGTCTCTGAACAGCGCCGCGCATCGGCGTACGCCGTCGCGCCCGGCTCGTTCCGCACCGACCGGGCCGGGCGCTCCATGGTCCGCACCGAACGCTCCATCCCGGACTACGACGCGCTGATGGACCCGGTGCGCGCGCCGCCGCGCCGCCGCCGGCAACCAGCTGGGTGATGCCGAAAAAGCGGCAGCCGCAATACTTTCGGTGATCGAATCCGCCGACCCGCCGGCGCACCTGCTGCTCGGCTCCGACGCCCTGCGACTGGTCCGAGCCGGCCGGGCCGCCGTCGACGCCGAGATCGAGAAATGGGCAGACCTCTCACGCACGACAGACTTCGCCGAAGGGGCTCAACTGCCGAACTGAACCGCCGGCCAGCCGCACCGGCGCGGGTTCCGGGCTCGAAGCCTGTGCTGCGGGGCAAAGGAGAGCAGCACAGGCGGTGTATTCGAGGTGCGGGGAACGCCGGGGGTGTCGTATCGTGGCGGAGTCCTGCACCGAGTCTTATGGCGGCAGGCACGGAC
>NZ_BAUA01000223.1 GCF_000710915.1 Nocardia brasiliensis IFM 10847 | reverse complement strand
TCTGCGCCGCGCGCGGACCGTCTGGGGCGTGGTCGGCGACCGGTAGGCACGTCTGACAGGGGAAGCGAGGTCGGCGCGGTGACAATGCGCGAAGCCGAAGCGTCGTCGCGGGATGGGCGGCGCGTGACGAGCGCCGCGCCCGGCGTGCGCGAGCAGGTTGCCGAGCAATTCGCGCGCTACCGTAGCGGTGGGGTGGAGACCGCGCCCTACGACGAATGTGGCAGGCCCACCGGGGGGTACTACGACGAGCTGGTCGACGCCGGCGGCCGGGTGCGGCGTATGTGGTCGGAGCTGTCCGCGGATTTCGTCGAACTCGGCACCACCGGCCTCGGCAGGCTGGACAGCCGCGTGCGCCGGCTGATCGAGGACGACGGCATCACCTATACCGAGGTCACCGGCTCGGGCGAGCAGGCGGTGACGACGCCGTGGCGGTTGGATCCGATTCCGCTGCTCATCTCCGCGGACGACTGGACCCGGCTGGAAGCCGGACTGGTGCAGCGGTCCCGGGTGCTCGACGAGGTGCTCACCGATGTGTACGGCCCGCGCCGGATGCTCACCGACGGGCTGCTCCCGCCGGAGGTGGTCTTCGGCTACGGCGGCTATGTCCGTGCCGCACATGGCATCACGGTGCCGGGGCGGCATCAGCTGTTCCTGCACGCCTGCGATATCAGCCGGTGGAGCGACGGCCGGTTCCGGGTCACCGCCGACTGGGCCCAGGCGCCGTCGGGCGCGGGTTACGCACTCGCCGATCGCCGGGTGGTGTCGACGGCGATCCCGGAGGCCTTCGAACACTCGAATCCCCGGCCGCTCACTCCGTTCGCCAGGGCCATGCGGCTGATGCTGATCGAGTCGGCCCCTGAGGGCGAGGCCGATGATCCCGTGGTGGTGGTGCTGAGCCCGGGTGTGCACTCCGAAACCGCTTACGACCAAGCCAATCTCGCATCCATGCTGGGCTTCCCGCTGGTGGAGAGCGCGGATCTGGTGGTGCGCGACGGCGCGCTGTGGATGCGCTCCCTGGGCACGCTGCGCCGGGTAGACGTGGTGCTGCGGCGCGTGGACGCGGAGTTCTCCGATCCGCTGGACCTGCGGCCGGACTCGCGGCTGGGCGTGGTCGGTTTGGTGGAGGTTCTGCGCCGGGGCGCGGTGACCGTGGTGAACACCCTGGGTAGCGGCCTGCTGGAGAACCCGGCACTGACCGGTTTCCTGCCGCGCCTGGCCAAGGCGCTGCTCGGCGAGGATCTGCTGCTGGAGAGCGCGCCGAGTTTCTGGGGTGGCGACGACAAGGAACGCGCCCATCTGACAAAGAACCTGCACCGCTTGATCATTCGGTCCGCCATCGACGGCGCGACGATCTTCGGTCCGGCGCTGTCCATCCGGCAGCGGGCCGAGCTGCGCGCGCGGATCGAGGCCTCCGGCTGGCAGTGGGTCGGCCAGGAGCCCGCGCAGTTCTCGGTCGCGCCCGCGGTGGAGGGTTACGGCGGACTGACCCCCGCGCCGGTCGGCATGCGGCTGTTCTCGATGGCCCGGCGCGGCGGCTACACGGCGATGGCGGGCGGCCTCGGTCAGCTGCACCAGCGCACGCTGCCCGATCGAGTGGTCATCAAGATCGCTGCCAAGGACATCTGGGTGCGGGCCGCGCCGGCGCCCGCGCCCGCAGTCGGCACCGAGGCCCCGCACGAGGAGCGGGTCTCGCGGCGGTTGCCGATCGTGGCGGCGATCAGCTCGCCGCGCGTGCTCAACGACCTGTTCTGGATGGGCCGCTACAGCGAACGCGCCGAAGCGGCGGTCCGGTTGTTGATGGCCACGCACGAGCGGTACCAGGACTTCCGATACCGGCCGTGGTTGGAGGGGGCGGAGGCGCTACCGGTCCTGATGGCCGCGCTGGCGCGGGCCACCGCGACCGTCGCGCCGGCCGCGGTCTTGTCCGGCACCGCACCCGATGATGCGATGTCACCCGCGGACACCGGAGCGGGCGGGCGGCCCGATCGCACTGCGACGCAAACGAGTTCGTCCGGCAGCCGGACCCAGACCCAGCCGGGTGCGATGGCGGCCGCGCAAGGCGACTCGGGACAGTCGCAGTCGATGGGTGCACTCGTCGAGCCCGATCCGACTGATCCACAACAGGATTCCGAGACTTCGGGCGTCGGTGCGGTGGCCGGAGCCTCCCGCGAGGGGCACGACTACCTGGTGGCGTTGACCGTCGACCGAGATCTGCCGGGCTCCTTGGCCTTCGCCGTCGATCGCTACGCGAACGCCGCGCGGGCCGTGCGCGACCAGCTCTCCAGCGACACCTGGATGATCCTCAGCGCGGTGGACCGCGCCATGGCCGAATACCGCGGCTTCGGCGAGGATCGCGAAGCCGCGCTGTCGGCGGTGCATTCGCTCACGCTGGCCGCGCTGCTGTCGCTGTCCGGAATCGGCGCCGAGTCGCTGGTGCGCGACTCCGGTTGGTATGTCATGGATATCGGCAAACGCATCGAACGCGGGCTCGCGCTGACCGCGCTGATGTCGGCGGCGCTGACCCGGACCTACCCGGAGGAGGCCGAGCGGGTGGTCACCGAGTCGGTGCTGCGGGCGGCCGAATCGCAGGTGAGTTACCGGCGGCGGCACCGGGATTCGGTGCGCATCGCGGCCGTCGCCGGACTGCTGCTCTTCGATACCGCCAATCCGCGTTCGCTGGCCTATCAGCTGGACCGGCTCGACGCCGACCTGCGGGAGCTGCCCGGCGCCTCGGGATCGTCGCGGCCGCAGCGGTTGCTCGCCGACGCGCAACGCATGCTGCGGCGGCTGGATCCGGACGATCTGGAAGTCACCGACGACGAAGGCAGGCGCACCGAACTGGCCGAGCTGCTCGACGGTGTGCACCTGCGCCTGCGCAAGCTGGCCGAATCGTTCGAGACCGCGAAACTGGCGCTGCCCGCGGGCTTCCAGCCGCTGTGGGGTAGCACCCGGGTGGTCAGATGAGCGAGCGCAACGGTGCGGCCCGGCGGTATCGCGTCGCCCATCGCACCACCTACCGATACTCCGACGAGGTCACCAGCTCCTATGGCCGCGCGTATCTGACGCCCCGGGAATTCCCGGGGCAGCGGCTGCTGTCGCACGAGGTGTCGGTCGATCCGGTGCCCTCGGATCAGTCCATCGGCTCGGATGTCTACGGCAACACCACCTCGTATTTCCATGTCACGGCCGAACATCGGACCCTGGTGGTCACCGGCGAGTCGCTGGTGGAGGTCGACCGGCCCGGCGACGCCGCGGCGGGCCCGGCGGGCAGGCCGTGGGAGACCGCCCGGCCGACCGGTGCGACGGGCCCACTGGCCGTGGAGTTCACCCTCGATCTGCGTCCGCCCGAGATCACCCCGGAGGTCACGGCGTATGCGGCCGAATCGCTGACTCCCGGGCGTCCGCTGCTTGCGGCGGTGGCCGAACTGAACAGCCGGATCCATGCGGATTTTGCCTACCGGTCCGGCTCGACCACGGTGTCCACCAAGGTCGCCGATGTGTTCGCCGCCCGGACCGGCGTCTGCCAAGACTTCGCGCGGGTCGGTGTGGCCTGCTTGCGCTCGCACGGATTGGCCGCCCGCTACGTCTCGGGCTACCTGGCCACCGACCCACCGCCCGGCAAGGAGCGCATGGTCGGCGCCGACGCCACGCACGCCTGGGCCGCCGTGTGGGTGCCCGGCGCCGATGCGCACGACCGTACCGGGCGGTGGATCGACTTCGACCCCACCAATGACCAATTCGGCGACGAACGCTACGTCACCGTGGCCTGGGGCCGCGACTACGCCGACGTGCCGCCGCTGCGTGGCATCATCTATACCGACGCCAAGGAGAGCACAATTACCGTTTCGGTCGACGTCTCTCCGGTGGAGGTGTGAGCCAGCGTGCGTGATTTCGCCTGTCCCCATTGCGGCCAGCAGTTGGCCTTCGAGAACTCGGTGTGCCTGTCCTGTTCCAGCCCACTGGGTTTCAGTCTCAGCACCCTCAGCTTGGTGGTGATCGGTGACCCGCCGGGCGACGCCGCGGTAGACGCGGCCGCCGGCGTGGTGGACGCGAGCCGCTTCCGGTTGTGCGACAACCTCCATGTGGCGCAGTGCAATTGGCTGGTCCAGGCGCCGCAGGACGGGTCGGGCGACGGCAACGCAGCGCCGGTGCTGTGCGCGTCGTGCCGATTGACCCGAACCCGCCCCAACGATCTCGACGCCGCGGGGCTGGCCGCGTTCGCCGAGGCCGAAGCGGCCAAGCGCCGGCTGATCGTCGAATTGACCGAGCTGGGCCTGCCCATCGTCGGACGCGACCGGGATCCGGCCCGTGGCCTGGCCTTCGACCTGCTCTCCAGCGCCGACAAGCAGGTGATCACCGGCCACAAGGACGGTGTGATCACGCTGGACCTGGCCGAGGCCAACGATCCGCACCGCGAGCAACTGCGCATCGAGATGGACGAGCCGTACCGCACGCTGCTCGGGCATTTCCGGCACGAGATCGGCCACTACTACTTCATGGTGCTGGTCGACGACGACGAGGCGCGTCAGCGCTTCCGGGACCTGTTCGGCGATCCCGACGCCGACTATCAGGCCGCGCTGGAGCGCCACTATGCCGAAGGCGCGCCGCCCAATTGGGAGTCCGACTACGTATCCTCCTACGCCACCATGCATCCCGCCGAGGACTGGGCCGAAACCTTCGCGCACTACCTGCACATCCGCGACACCCTGGACACCGCAGCGGCTTTCGGTATCGCCCCCGCCGGCGCCAGCCTCGACCGTCCGCAGGTCGGGCGCGCCGGCTTCGACAAGATCATCGACCTCTGGCTGCCCCTGGCCTGGTCGCTCAACATGGTCAACCGCTCGATGGGGCACCCCGACCTCTACCCGTTCGTGCTCCCGGACCGCGTGCTCGACAAGATGCGCCTGGCCCACGAGCTCTGCGCGCGTTCGGCCGGGTGAGCTTGTCCCGGAGCGCTATTCGTGCGCGGCGTAGATCTGGGCCGAGACCTCGTCGCGCATCGTCGCGAAACCGGCCCGGTCGCGGATGGCGGCGAACGTCGGCCTGATCAGATCGGCCTTGAACGAGGTGGGCGCGTCGTAGCGCACTCGGCCGGGACGGGTCCCCATGACCAGGACGCGGGTACCGAGCAGGAGCGCTTCATCGATGCTGTGGGTGACGAAGAAAACCGTCTTGCGGCGATCGCGCCACAGCGTGAGCAGTTCGCCCTGGAGCTGCTCACGGGTCAGCGCGTCCAGCGCGCCGAACGGTTCGTCCATCAGGATGATCTGTGGATCGTTGACCAGTACGCGGGCGATCTGCGCGCGCTGCTGCTGCCCGCCGGACAGCTCGTAGGGTCGGCGACCGCCGAGGTGGTCGAGGCCGACCAGAGCCAGCATCCGCTCCGCCTCGGCGACGCGCCGGGCCTTGGGCACGCCACGGACTTTCGGCCCGAACTCGACGTTCTGCCGCACCGAGAGCCACGGGTAGAGGTTGGGTTGCTGGAAGACGACGCCGCGGTCGGGGTCCGGGCCGGTGACGGGACGGTCGCCGACCCGGACTGTGCCCTGGCTCGGCTCCAGGAAACCGGCGAGCAGGTTCAACAGCGTCGACTTGCCGCAGCCGGAAGGGCCGACGACGCAGACGAATTCGCCACTCTCGATGGTCAGATCCGTAGGGGCGAGCACCTGCGTCGGACCATCGTCACCGGGGTAGGACTTGCTCACTCCGGTGAGGGTGACCCGGTGGCGCACGTCGGCGTCGGCGAGCACCGTCACGAGGCTGCGCCCTTCGCGGCGTCGACGTAAATGCCGTCGCGGTAGGCGGTTTCGTCGCCGACGGCGTCGATGCCGCCCTGGCTGAGCAGGAATTCGGCCGTCTTGCGCAGATCGCCGCTGAAGCCGCCGCCGAGATACTTCGCGTCGGCCTGCTCGGCCGCGCCGAGATAGGTGTATCCGGCCAGCTGCGGGCCGACCAGCTTCGGGTCGATACCGAGCTGCGCGCCGATCGAGACGGCCGCGTCCGCGGGCGCGGTCCGCACCTGCTGGACGGCGTAGTCCTGGAGTTTCGCCCAGACCACCGCGAAGCGCGCGTGCTCGTCCAGGAATTTCCGGTTCGCCACCGCCAGATCGAAGGTCGGCGCACCTGCCGCGGCGGTGTCGGCGCTGGACGTCACGATGTGCCCACCGGATTCGAGCAGTTTCGACAGGGTCGGATCCCACACCCATGCCGCGTCGATCTGGCCACCGGTCCACGCGCCGGGAATCGCGTCGGGTTTCAGGTTGATCAGCTGTACGTCCGCGGCCAAGCCGGCCCGGCCCAGCGCGGCGAGCAGGCTGTAGTGCGCGGTGCTGCCGAACGGCGTCGCGACGCGCTTACCGCGCAGCCCGGCCAGGTCGGTGATCGCGGCGTCCCTGGCGACCAGCGACTCCGACTTGCCGATGACGTCGTGGATCCACAGCACCCGCACCGGCAGCTGCAGCGGCGCCGACAGCGCCTTGGTCGCGGGCGCCGAGCCGAGTGTGCCGATATCGAGGCTGCCCGCGCCGAACGCCTGCACCACGTCGGCGCCCGAAGCGAACTGGCTCCAGGTGACTTTCGCGTTCGGCAGGCAGGCGGCGAGCAGCCCGCGATCCTTCACCAGCAGGTCGGCGTTGGGGATCGCCTGGTACCCGATCCGGGCCGTCGTGGTGACGCCGGGGTCCGCGGCGAACGGGCAACTCGCCTGCGCGCCCGTGGCACCGGTGTCGCCGCGGCCGGATTCGACGCACCCCGCCGTCGTCACGAGGACGGCCGCCACGGCGAGCCCGGTCGTGACGGCACGACGCACAGCGGATTTCATACCTTGCCTTTCCACGGAACTGCTTTGGCACCGAGAAATTTGATGCCCGAATCGAGCACGAGTGCGGCGCAGCCGATCACGATGATGCACGCGATGGTCAGCGGCGTATTCAGTTGTGTGCCCGCGATGTAGGCGAGGCCGCCGATGCCGGGAATTCCGTTGTTCAGCTCCGCGGCGACGACGGTGGTCCAGGCGAACGCGGTGGCGATCCGGATACCGCCGATCACCTCCGGCAGCGTCGCGGGCAGCACCACCCGCGCAATGACCTGCGCCCGACCGGCGCCCAGCGCACGGGCCGCGTGCAGGTAGTCCTGTTTTACCCCGGTGACGCCGCTGAGCGTGGCGATCGCGATGGGCGGGAAGGCGGCGAGGAACAGCAGCCAGATCTTGGACACGTCGCCGATGCCGAACCAGACGATCAGCAGGCCGATATAGCCGAGCGGCGGCAGCGACCGCAGGAAGTTCAGGATCGGCTCGGTGATCAGGCGCACCGGTGTGAGCATGCCCATCACGAAGCCGGCCAGCGGCCCGGCCACGATCGCGAGGCCCACCCCGGCCGCGATCCGCTGCAAGCTGGCGACCAGGTGTTCCCACAGGTAGTAGTTCTGTTCGCCGATCACCGTGCGGTCGACGCCTGCCGCGATCTGGTGCCGGGAGTTGGCCCGCACGAACGCATCCCATACCGCGCGGGGCGAGGGCAGGTAGAGCGGATCGACCCAGCCGGCCGCGGTGATCACCGTCCACAGTCCGAGCACCAGCCCGAGCGCCGCGACGCGGGTGAGCACCGGCCCGATCGAGCGGCGCGGGCGTTCGGGTCGTCGTACCGGCGCCGGCGCCGGTACGGGCTCGATCGTCGGCGTTTCCGGTGGGCTGATCGCGGTCATCCGGCCCTGCCCAGCAGGCCAACGTCGGACACGACACTCTCCTCACGACTCGCCGCCCAGCACGGCAAACGTCGACGTTATCCGGGCGCGCGGGGGCGGGGGAGAGTTAAGAACGCCGTGAACATAATTCGGGCGCGGCCGGACGTACGACGTCGCGGCCGCGCCCGCGGCGAATGATTCAGCCGACCCCGTTCATGCTGGTGTTGATTGTCGCGTTCGGGGTCACGCTCATATTGATGTGCTCGCTGATGTTGCCGGCCAGCCATTGATTCTGCGCCAAAGTCTCGAAGACGCAGATCAGCAATAACTTTCGGCTGCGCCTGCTCACCGAGTATTCGAGATCCGGCGCGGTTTCCGGACCGCGCACGGCGTTGCTGATCCCTTTGCGCAGACTGGGTTCGGAGAGCAGCCAGAACAATTCCGGTCCGATCAGCACCGACTGCCCGCCGGTTTCGTGGAACCAGCGGCCGGCGAATTCGATCAACAGGTCGGTGAACGCGTCCCCGCTTTCCACCGCCTCGGTGAGCTGGCTCAATGCGCCCGATCGATCAACACTGCTCTGGATCACCGAGGCGAGCCGGCTCGCGACTTCCCGGAACTGATCGACGTCTTGGTCCTGCCAGACTGTGAGAGCCATGTTTACTCCATCGAAGTAGTCGAGCGCGGATGTATTTTCAGCGAGGCCTGTCTATCGGTTGTTGGAGTTGAGCAGGGTGCGGCCGTTCGCGGCCTCGAAACCGTTGAAGCGCAAGGGGGTGCGCGGCCCACCGGGCGGCGCGGGGCTCGCCATCGCCGCGGGTGTCATCGATTCGTGGCCGTCGAGCCGGGGATCGTGGCCGTTGAGCTGGGGCGATGTCACCGGATCGGCGATCTCGTCCGGCTCGGTCGAGAGCACCGGCGCGCCGACGGGGGCGGGCCGCGCGGTGCTGCGCGCCAGCAGGATCAAGGTGAGATGGACCGCGAAGAGCAGGGTGAGCGGCATGCCGGCGTAGATGATCAAAGACACCGGGCCGCCGCCGATTTCCCGCGCGTATTCGATATTCCCGGCGACCGAAACCAGGGTGGAGAGCACGAATAGTCCGGTCGCATACCACCAACCCGCACTGCGTTTGGGAAATGACGCGGTGGCCACGATGGAGCCGACCACCAGGCCGTCGATGGCGATCGGCACATTCGAGGCCAGGCCGGGTTCCACCAGATTCCGCACGGCGAGATGATGTAGCGCGGCGAACGACATTTCGAACGCTTTCATCGCCACCACGGCGGAAACGAGCAACGACAGATACAACGGACGCGGCCGGAGCAGGCTGCGTATCCGCGGCCAGGTGGCGGGACGGGTCGGCTGCTTTATTGATTCGGCAGCAGCGCCCGGCGTGATCGTCGTCATAGCGGGGAGCGTAGCGCGCGCGACGCACTATACGACGGAGCGAATGGATCGAGTCGCGAACGCACTCAATTACGGACGCGGCGCGATGAATGAATTCGCACCCGATGTGCGTTGCGTGCACACCGGGCCGGAATTCCGCGCCGCCGGGCAATAATTGATACCTGGCGTATCGCTCAGGCGCGCAGCCGCTCCCTGCGCAACTGGTCGACCTCGGGCAGGTCCAGCGGGGCCAGCTCCGAGACCCCTAGCGCGCGCATCAGCAGCAGATCCGCGAGCTCCGGATTGCGCGCCAACGCGGGGCCGTGCATGTAGGTGCCGAGCACCGAACCCTGCACCACGCCCTCCAGGCCGTCGCCGACCCCGTTGCCGACGCCGCGGGTGACCCGTGCCAGGCCGGTCGCCTCGCCGCCGAGTTTGGTACCGCCGCGGTGGTTTTCGAAACCGGTCAGCGCTGCCGTGAGGCCGGGCAGCAGCGGCGTGGTGGTCACCTCGCCGATCGCGCGTTCGGCCTGCGGCGAGGTGGTCACGTCGATCATGCCGACACCGTCGACCCGCTCGCCCGAGGAGGTCTCGTACCACTGGCCGAGCACCTGGATCGCGGCGCAGATGGCAAGCACCGGAGCGCCTTTCGCGGCGGCCCGCTGCAGCCCGGGGTAGCGCTGCAGGTGCCGGGTGGCCAGCCGCTGCGCCGAATCCTCCGCGCCGCCAAGGGTGTACACGTCCAGCGAATCGGGTACCGGGTCGGCCAGGGTGATCTCGACGATCTCGGCGGCGTAGCCGCGCAGCCGCAGCCGCTGGCGCAACACCAGCGCGTTGCCGCCGTCGCCGTAGGTGCCCATCACGTCGGGCAGGACCAGCCCGATGCGTACTGTCGATTCGGTCATGCCGTCCGTCCGTCGAGGTCGCGGTTGAGGTCACGGAACGCGGTGTAGTTCGCCAGCACCTCGACGTGCCCGGCGGGACAGGAGGCGATGGCGCGCACCGGATTCGGCACCGTCGTGTGTTCGACGCCGGCGTAGGTCAGACGCACCGCGAGGTCGGT
This sequence comes from Nocardia brasiliensis IFM 10847, assembly GCF_000710915.1. Classification (GTDB taxonomy): domain Bacteria; phylum Actinomycetota; class Actinomycetes; order Mycobacteriales; family Mycobacteriaceae; genus Nocardia; species Nocardia brasiliensis_A. The sequence goes on along the minus strand of NZ_BAUA01000223.1, from coordinate 67,221 downwards.
GGCCCGCTCGCCCGACGCGACCACCTGGACCCCTTCGAAGTGCTCGAACCGCACGTCCCAGAGCCAGGACAGATCCTCGCCGTCGGGCACCTGACCGTTCACCGCGATGACCAGTCCGGCCGAGGCGGGTTCGATCATCGAGAGGGCTTCCTGCCAGCCGGCCGGGTTCTTGGCCAGCAGCAGCCGCGCGGCATGCTCGCCGACCTGCACGGTCCGGTAGCGGCCCGCGATCTCGCGCACCGTGCCGGTCGCGGCGACCGCGTCGGCGGCGGTGGCGCCGAGCGCGACCGCAGCGGCGACCGCCTGCGCGGCGTTGCCCCGATTGGCGCGGCCGGGCAGGGCCAGCTCGAGCGGCAGCCGTACCCCGTCGGGGCCGACCAGGTCGTTGCCGTCCAACCACCAATCCGGTTCGGGCCGTTCGAAATCCGCGCCGGTGCTGCGCCAGTGGCTGCCTTCCCAGCGGATGGGCTCGCCGCTGCGCGGGCAGCTGGTGGCGTCCATCGACCAGCCGCTGCCCGCGGCCACCCACACCACGTTCGGGTGGTCGTAGGCGATCGAGGTCACCAGCACGTCGTCACAGTTCGCGATCACCACGGTGCCGGGGTGGCGCGCCAGGCCCGCGCGCAGCCTGCGTTCGATCATGTTGATCTCGCCGACCCGGTCCAGCTGGTCGCGGCTCAGATTGAGCAGCACGACCGCTGCCGGATTCAGCGAGTCGGTGACGTGCGGCAGATGCAGCTCGTCCACCTCGATCGCGGCCAGCGGGGCGCCGCGGTGCGCGCTGAGCGCGGCGACGATGCCCGCGTCCATGTTCGCGCCGTCGGCCTGGGTCGCCACCGCGCCGAGCGTACTGAGCGCCGCCGTGGTCATTCTGGTCGTGGTCGACTTGCCGTTGGTGCCGGTGATCAGCACCGTGCGCTTGCCGCGCCCGAGCTGGTCCATGATCGTCTTGTCGATCTGCAGCGCGATGAGCCCGCCGATCATCGATCCCTTACCGCGTCCCGCCCGCTGCGACGCCCACGACGCTGCCGCCGCGGCTCGCAGCGCGATTCGCCCGCGCACCGAAATGTCTGCCACGCCGCGAGTCTAGTGTCGACCGGCCCCGTCGGCTCCGTCAGCTGTCGTCGGCCGGTATGCGCCGCGCCCGGGCGGCATCAGCCCTGGTAGAGCTTGGCGTTGTAGTTGGCGGGGGCATAGTGCTGTTCGAGCTGCTCGATCGTCGCGGTGACCTCGCTCTGCACCTCTTTGACCAGGTGTGGCCAGCTGGGCAGGCTGTCGTCGGGCCACTGCTCGGGCTGCCAGAGATGGCTGCGCAGGAACGCTTTGGCGCAGTGGAAATAGATCTGCTCGATCGTCACCTCGACGGCCAGGATCGGGCGGTGGCCGCGCACCACCATGTCGTCGAAGTACGGAGCGTCGCGCACCAGCCTGGCGCGCCCGTTGATCCGCAGCGTCTGCGGCCGCCCCGGAATGATGAACAGCAGGCCGACATGCGGGTTGGCGAGGATGTTCAGATAGCCGTCGGCCCGTCGATTGCCCGGCCGCTCCGGGATCGCGATGGTCCGGTCGTCGAGGACCTTCACGAAGCCCGCCGGGTCGCCCTTGGGGGAGGCGTCGCAGTTGCCCGCGGCGTCGCTGGTGCTCATCACCAGGAACGGCGTGGCCGCGATCCAGTCCCGATCCCTGGGGTGCAGCGCGACGCGCTCCTTGTTCGCCGCGAGCGGCGTGACCTCGCCGAGTAGTCGCCGCAGGTCCGCCGGGTCGGTGATCTGATCGCTGATTTCGCCCACAGCTGATTCAAGCATCTGCGCGGGCGAGACGATCGCCTTCGGGCCGACGGTGACCGATCGCTCAGATCGGGACGTCGAACAGGTTCGGCTGTCCCGCCGCGTAGCGGTCGGCATCGATGCGGCGCAGCGGTTCCAGTTCGGGTGCGCGGTACAGGGTGTACATCCGGCAGCGTTCGGCGTTCGAGCCCGCCACGTCGAGCAGGGCGTTCACCGCGGCCCTGGCCGACTCGTTGGCCCCCTCCATCGTCGCGAGATCGACATTGGTGCGCACGTAATCGCCTGCCAGGAAAAGGTTTTCGAGCGCACCGTGCGGCGCTGGCCGGTGCGCCCACGAACCCGCCGTGTTGATCAACAGCGGATCGGCGTTGGCGTTGCGTCCTTTGTCCGCCTGCCAGGTGATGCCCGGATCGAGGAACCACGAGTGCAGGTCGGCCTCGCGCAGCACGTCGCCGCGGTCGTCGAGATGTGCCGCCAACTGCGCCCAGACCTCGCGCGCGATCTCCTCGTGCGTGCATTCCTTGGCCGGCTTGCCGTACAGCAGGCCCGGGGTGTTCCAGTCGGAGATGTCCACAGAAAGGCAGTCCTGCACGGTGCCGTCGCCGAATTCGGCGAATTTCCGGGTCCACAGCTGATTCTGGTTGATCGAGGTGAGTGCCCACGGCGCGTCGATGTAGGCGGCGTGACCGAGCGAGATATCGGCGGGCCGGCGCAGGTAGAACTGGATGCCGTTCATCCAATCGGTGACCAGCTTGTCCATCGCGCCCAGTTCGGGGCGGACCTCGAGCACCTCGGGCGACCAGAGCATGCGGGCCCGTTCGGCGGGCAGCGCGACGACGAAGTAGTCCGCCTCGACGCTGCGGTGCGTGCCGTGCTCGTCGACGATGCGCGCGGCGCTGATCCGGCGGTCGCGCAGTTGCAGCTCGCGCACCTCGGCGCCGAGCACGAAGCGCACACCGAGCGCGCGCAACCGGTCCAGCCACGGCTCGATCCAGACCGCGTTGGTCGGCCCGTTCAGCACCCGGTCCATCCCGCCGTCGTTGCCGATCTCCAGCGGGTTGCCGAGGAACTGCTCGCCCATGTTGCCGATGGTGCGGACACTGGCGATGTTTTCCTTGGCGGCCACCATGATGCTGGTCAGCGTGCGGGACAGCAGCGCGCGGAACTCGTGCGAGCGTGCGTGGTTGCCGACGTAGTCGTGCCAGGAAGTGTTGTCCCACTGGCCGTCCCGGCGGGCATCGCAGCTGCTGTTGAACACCAGCAGCCGGTCGGCGAAGTACATGCCTTCGGCGGGCGGCATTTTCAACGCGGTCGACAGGGCCGCGCCGAGGGTCTCGCGGAAGGCGTCCGGACTGAACGGGCCGCGCGCGCGGAAGCCGAGCGGTACCCGGAAATCGTCGCCGCCGCGCCGGGCGAAGCGCGCCTCCGGCACCGCGACCAGGTTGTTCCACACCCCATTCGGGTTGTCGCCGAACGGAATTCGCCGCATCGTGTCGGGCACGTGCTGATAGAAACCGGGGAAGAAGCGGAAACCGTGCTCGCCGGGCAGATCCGGCCGGCCGCCGGAGCCGGTGCCGGGGACCGGCACACTGCGCGCCTTACCGCCCCATGCGCGTCGCTCGAAAATCGTGACCTGAAAACCACGTTCGATCAGTTCGTGCGCCGCGGTCAAGCCCGCGACACCGCCACCGAGTACCGCGACCCGCCTGCCGCCCGGATCACCGGCGGCAGGCCCGGATCTGAGCGCGCCGGTCAGCAGTGCCCCCGCTGTCGCTACCCCCGCCGTCACCGTGCCGCGAAGAACATTCCTGCGCGATACGGTCCACCGATGTTCTGCCATGCGCCGCTCTGTGCCTAGCCTCAGGACCTTTGTTACATGTTGTCACTACTGTAAAGCGGCAGGTCCCGAACCGGCTTACCCGCCCCGTGCCTCGCCCGAGGGAACGCTGATTCGGACAATGGCTGTGAGCATAGCGATATCGGCGCCGGGATAGGCGAAGCTGTGACGACGGTTGCCAGAACCCTTTGGCACACATGAATGTCCGGGCGGATTCAGGCCTCGATCAGATGCGGACGGGGACGATCGGTGGCCGCGTCGGGGGACGCGGCCTGGCCGGTGGCGGTCGCGGTGCGCTTGCCGGAGGTGGCGGCGAACGCACCCGCGATGACGATCACGCCACCGACCAGGGACAGGGGGGTGGGGGTTTCGTCGAGAAACGCCCAGGCTGCGGCGATTCCGACGACAGGGACCAGCAGCGTCAGCGGCGCGACGACGCCGGCGGGGTAGCGGCTCATCAGGTAGGTCCACATGCCGCTGCCGATGACCGTGGCGAGCACCGCGATGTAGCCGAGCGCCACCAGGGCGGGCCAACCGGCCGCGGAGAAGGAGTCGGCGAGTGCGTGCCAGCCGGTGGCCGGTCCCTCGGCGGCGGCGGACAGCGCGAACAACGGCAACGGCGGGACCACGGCCAGCCACAGCGTCAGGTGCAGGGTGTTCAGGCCGGGTGACTCGACCGTCGCCTGTCGCGCGCCGATATTGCCGAAGGCCCAGCCGAGACCGCCGGCCAGGGTCAGCAGCACCGGCAGCAGGGTGGCGTGTTCGAGCCGGTCCCAGCCGATCACCGCCATGCCCGCCAGCGCGACCACGATGCCCGCGACCTGGATCGACCGGATCTGTTCCCGCAGGAACAGGGCGCCGAGCAGCACGGTGAACGGTGCGGAGGATTGCAGCACCAGCGAGGCGAGCCCGGTCGGCATGCCGACCCGCATCGCAGTGAACAGGAAGGCGAACTGCAGGATGCCGAAACCGGTGCCGTACAGCAGGAGCCAGCGCGTGCGCACCTGCGGCCGCGGGACGAACAGCAGGACCGGAACCGCGATGACCGCGAACCGCAGCGCGGCGAAGAAGAAGGGCGGGAAGTGATCGAGTCCCACGCGGATGGCGAGAAAGTTCAGGCCCCAGAGCAGGACGACGGTAAATCCGAGCAGTCGATCACGAGCGGTCACGTGGTCCATCGTGCGGTCCGCTAACCATCAGAACAATCGAATAAATACGGATCATTGATGTAGTTTTGCTTCATGATCAATGCCCGGTGCTCGCTCGGCACGGTCGCCGGTGGCTGAGCATCCCGGCGGCCCGCCGATGTCGCTGGACCGGCTGCGGGTGCTGTGCGAATTCGCGGACCGGGGCACCATCGCCGCCGTCGCCGCCGCGCTCTCGATGACCCCCTCGGCGGTGTCGCAGCAGCTCAAGGTGCTGGCTCGGGAGGCGGGCGTCGCGTTGCTCGAACCCCACGGCCGCCGGGTCCGGCTCACCGACGCGGGGCAGGCGCTGGTGGTCCGCGCCGACGAGGTGCTCGCGGCGATGGATCGCGCTGTGGCGGAGATGGCGCACTATCGCGGCTCGCCCCGCCGGCCGGGTCCGGGTGGCCGTATTCCCTTCGGGCGGAGCGCTTTTGCTGCCCCTGGTGTTGCCCGCGATGACCGACAGCGGCGTCGACCTGGTCGCCACCGACTGGGACCTGCCGCCCGCGGACCTGCCCCGGCTGCTCGCCGACAACGACGTGGTGCTCACCCATCGCGACGAGCGCGCCGCGCCCGTCGCCGACTCGCGTATCTCGGTGCACATGCTGATGCGCGAGCCCATCGATGTGGTCGTCGCGCCGACCCATCGGCTCGCCGGGCGCTCCGCGGTGACCCCGGCCGAACTCGCGGACGAGACCTGGCTCAGCGTCAAGGGCGGCTTCCCGATCGACGACGTGCTGCGCTCGATCGCCACCGTCACCGGTGTGCGACCGCGAATAGCGCAGCGGCTCAACGAATTCCATCTCATCGAGACCGTGGTCGCGTCCGGCTACGCCGTGGCGCTGATGCCGCGCTACGCGGTCTCGCACCCCGGCTTGTCGGTGCTGCGGCTCACCGGTGTGCGCGCCGCCCGCGTCTACGAGCTGGCCACCCGTCGCCGCGCCGAGCACCGTCCCGCCATCGCGGCGGTGCTGACGGCGTTCCGGGACGCGGTCGCCACCGTCACCGCCGGATCGGCACCGCCGGACGGGAGCCCGGTCGGCCTGCGGTGAATTGTCGAGTTCTTACAGGCGGTTTCGCGTTCGTTCGGGGGCGGCTCGGCGAAGCCACTGGTACCGGGGTCGAGTGCCGAGCTTAGGGGGCGAACGCGTCGGCGTCGTTGGTAACTTCGCACAACTCCCGCGCCCGGCTGTGAGTGTTCCGCACATGACGCGCCGCCGCTCTGCCAAATAGATTGCAGGACAGGCTATCCGGCAATACGAAAGGACACGCGACAGCAATGCGCGATATCACCGAGTTCTCCACCCGCAACGGAGGATTCCGGAGCGTGGTGGTGACCGCGGTCGAGGTTTCCTCCGCACTCGGCGCCGACGCCGAGTCCACCTGGAAGGGGCTCCTCGCGGGCGAGAGCGGGGTGCGCAAACTCGAGGACCCGGAGGTCGAGAGCGGACGCTTACCGATCGATATCGGGGCGAAGTTCAAGGTCGACCCGACCGCCGAGCTGGACCGGATCAAGAAGCGGCGCATGTCCTACGTCCAGCAGGTGGCCTACGTGATGGGCAAACGCATCTGGGAGACCCTCGGCGCGCCCGAGGTGGACCAGGACCGGCTCGGCGTCTCGATCGGCACCGGCGTCGGCGGCGCGGAGGTGATCGTCGACTCGAACGACATCCTGCGCGATCAGGGCTACCGCAAGGTCTCGCCGTTCGCGATCCCGATGGCCATGCCGAACGGGCCCGCGGCGGTGCTCGGGCTCGAACTCGGCGCCCGGGCCAGCGTGGTGACGCCGGTGTCGGCGTGTTCGTCGGGTTGTGAAGCGCTGGTGCACGCGTGGCGCTCGATCATTCTCGGTGAGGCGGACATGATCGTCGCGGGTGGCGTCGAAGGCCGTATCAATGCCCTTGCGCTGGCGGGCTTTACGAACATGCGGGCGTTGAGTTCGCGGATCGAGGAACCCGAACGCGCCTCGCGTCCGTTCGATCGGGACCGGGACGGGTTCGTCTTCGGCGAGTCGGCGGCACTGCTCGTATTGGAGGCCGAGGAGCACGCGCTGGCGCGAGGCGCGCGGCCGATCGCCCGGCTGCTCGGCGCGGGCCTGACCGCCGACGGCTACCACCTGGTGGCGCCGGATCCGGAGGGCCGGGGCAACGCGCGCGCGATGCGGCGCGCGCTGGAGACCGCGGGTGTCGACGGCGCCGAGGTGGATCACGTCAACGCGCACGCCACCGGCACGCCGTTCGGCGATGTGGCCGAGGCCAAAGGGGTTTCGGCCGCGATCGGCAACCATCCGTCGATCTACGCGCCCAAGTCGGCGCTCGGCCACTCGGTCGGCGCGGTGGGCGCGCTGGAGGCCGCGATCTCGGTGCTGACGCTGCGCGACGGCGCGATACCGCCGACCCTCAACCTGGACCATCAGGACGCCGAGATCGATCTCGACATCGTCAGCGGCGCAACCAGATACACCGATGTGCAGTACGTGATGAACAACTCCTACGGCTTCGGCGGGCACAACTCCGCGGTGCTGTTCGGCAAGTACTGAGGTCGCGCAAACGGACTGCGGCCCGGCACAGAGGTGCCGGGCCGCAACGTATTCCAGGGTTTTCAGTGACCCATCGGGCCCGGGTGGTGGTACTGCTGGGCGCCGACGTAACCGAAGTCGTCGGCGACCATCGCGGCCAGTTCCAGCAGCGCTCGCCTGGTCGGCTTGCTCACCAGTTCCAGGTCGATCTCGGCGCCCTCGGCGAGGTGGTCGTCGAAGGGCACCACCTGCACCGCGCGGGTGCGGTCGAGGAACAGCTTGCGCAGCTGATCCAGGTCGACGGTGGAGGCGCCACGCCGGGACGCGTTGACCACGACGACGGTGCGCTCGACGAGCTTGCCGTAGCCGTGGTGATCGAGCCAGTCCAGCGTCGCCGAGGCGCTGCGCGCGCCGTCGATCGCGGGCGAGGTGACCAGCACCAGCGAGCTGGCCATATCGAGCACGCCCGCCATGGCCGAGTGCATCAGGCCGGTGCCGCAGTCGGTCAGGATGATGTTGTAGAACGACTGCAGGATGCCGATCGCCTTGCGGTAGTCGGCCTCGCTGAACGCCTCCGAAACCGCCGGATCCTGTTCGCTGGCAAGCACTTCCAAGCGGCTGGGCGCCTGCGAGGTGTGCGCGCGGACATCGGAGTACCGGCTGATGTGCTGGTCTTCGAGCAGGTTGCGCACGGTCGAGCGGGTCTGGCGCGGCACCCGGTGCGCGAGCGTGCCGAGGTCGGGGTTGGCGTCGATCGCGATGACCCGATCGCCGCGCAGCGACGCGAACGTCGAGCCGAGACCGACCGTGGTGGTGGTCTTGCCGACACCGCCCTTGAGCGAGAGGATCGCGATCCGGTAATCGCCGCGCACCGGCTGGTTCACCCGGTCGACCAGGTCGCGGTAGACCACGTCGGCTGCGGACTCACCCGGATTGAGCATGCCGCCGGTGGCCTTGTGCACGGCGCGGCGCCAGCCGCTGCGCGGAGCCCGCCTGGCCCGCTTGAGCAGGTTCAGGTCGTTGACCGAATGACCGGGCTGACCCGGCGCGGGCACGTGCTGCGGCTGGAACGGCTGCGCGGGCTGATGCGGGTTCGGCCCACCCTGCCAACTCGGCGCTGGCTGCTGGCCCATCGGCTGCGGCGGCGGAGGCTGCTGCTGGTAGACCGGTGGCGGCTGGTGCGATACCGGCGGAGGCGGCGGGGCCCAGCTGTAGATCGGCGCGGCCTGGGGCTCGGGCTGCGGCGCGGGCGCTTCCGGCTGCTCCGGTACGCGCCGGACCAGGCCGTCGGGGCCGATCTCCTGGCGGTACTCGCCGTAGCCGGGGTTCGGCGCCTCCGCGACCTGATGGCTGCCGCTGTGTCCGGCCACCGGTTGGTACGGCCCGGTCTGATATGGCTCATATGGGCCAGGCGGCGCGAACGGACCGGCGTTCGGCGGGGCGTAGCCGCCGTATTGCTCGGCCGGGCCGGGCGGCGAGAAACCGTCGGGCGGGCCGTAGGGCTGCGGCGGCGCGGACGCCTGCGGGTAGGACACGGTCTGGTCCGTCGAACCGCTGAAGTCGGGCTGCGCGGGATCCTGCTCCGGCTGGTCCGGCGTCTCCGCCTCGACCGCCGGCACTTCCACGTCACCGGTCTGCTCGGGCGACTGCTCGGCGGATTTCTCCGACTCCGTGGCGTCGGCCGTGTCCACCGCTTGACTCTGCAGCCAGGGCGGTGAGGTCGGGTTGTGGTCGTTAGTTGTCACAGTTCCCCCATCTGCTCGGGACTTCGAGCAGAGAGCTCGGCGCTTGAGTGCGAAACCAACGCTAGCACGGGGTTCGCGGGCTCGCGTCGCCGTGTGCGGCCGCCGGACTTCGCTTGCAAACGCACTATGGACGGCGGACGCGCCCGGATGACACGCCGCCGATATCTGGTCTCCGACAGCAAGATCGAGAGCCGGGCGCCCGGTCGATCAACGACCGTCGCGCCCGGCTCTCACCGTACTCGACCTGCGCGATCAGCGTGCTCGGTTGACCCAGGACACCGCCGCTCGCGTCGCGGATCAGTGCGCGCGGTTCACCGCGGAGACCACCGCGCGCAGCGATGCCGTGGTGATCGAGGTGGCGATGCCGACGCCCCACACCACCTTGTCGCCGATCGCGCACTCCACGTAGGCGGCGGCCTGCGCGTCGTCACCCGCGGACATCGCGTGCTCGGAGTAGTCCAGCACCCGGACGTCGAAGCCGACGGTCGCGATCGCGTCGATGAACGCGGCCAGCGGGCCGTTGCCGGTGCCGGTGATCTCCTGCTCGACGCCGTCGACCTTGACCACCACGGCGATGGTGTCGGTGCCGCCGTCGGTCTCGGACGCGGTGACCTTCTGCCGGATCCGCTCCAGCGGCCGGATCGGGCTCAGGTACTCGCCGGCGAAGACGTCCCACATCTCCTTCGGCGTGACCTCGCCGCCCTCGCCGTCGGTGATCCGCTGGACCGCCTGGGAGAACTCGATCTGCAGTCGCCGCGGCAGCGCCAGACCGTGATCGGTCTTCATGATGTAGGCGACGCCGCCCTTGCCGGACTGCGAATTCACCCGGATGACGGCCTCGTAGGTGCGCCCGACGTCCTTCGGGTCGATCGGCAGGTACGGCACCGCCCAGATGATGTCGTCCACATCGGCGTCCGCGTCGTCGGCCGCGACCTTCATCGCGTCCAGGCCCTTGTTGATGGCGTCCTGATGGCTACCGGAGAACGCGGTGTAGACCAGGTCGCCGCCGTAGGGGTGCCGTTCGGCGACCGGCAGCTGGTTGCAGTACTCGACGGTGCGACGGATCTCGTCGATATCGGAGAAGTTGATCTGCGGATCGACGCCGCGGGAGAACAGATTCATCCCCAGGGTGACCAGGCAGACGTTGCCGGTGCGCTCACCGTTGCCGAACAGGCAACCCTCGATCCGGTCCGCGCCGGCCTGGTAGCCCAGCTCGGCGGCGGCCACCGCGGTGCCGCGGTCGTTGTGCGGGTGCAGCGACAGCACGATCGAATCGCGGCGGGCCAGGTTGCGGCTCATCCATTCGATCGAATCGGCGTAGACGTTCGGCGTCGCCATCTCGACGGTCGCGGGCAGGTTGATGATCAGCGGCTTGGCCGGGGTGGGCGCGATGATCTCGGAGACCGCGTCGCACACCTCCTTGGCGTACTCCAGCTCGGTGCCGGTGTAGGACTCCGGGCTGTACTGGTAGCGCCAGTTGGTGTCGGGGTACTGCTTTTCGATCTGCAGGCACAGCGTCGCCGCGTCCGTCGCGATCTTCTTGACCGCCGCGCGGTCGGCCCGGAAGACCACCTTGCGCTGCAGGATCGAGGTGGAGTTGTAGAAATGGACGATCACGTTCTGCGCGCCCGAGCAGGCCTCGAAGGTGCGCTCGATCAGCTCGGCGCGACACTGGGTCAGCACCTGGATGGTGACGTCGTCCGGGATCGCGCCGTCCTCGATGATCTCGCGGACGAAATCGAAATCGGTCTGGCTGGCCGAGGGGAAGCCGACCTCGATCTCCTTGTAGCCCATCCGCACCAGCAGGTCGAACATGCGGCGCTTGCGGGCCGGGCTCATCGGGTCGATCAGGGCCTGGTTGCCGTCGCGCAGGTCGACCGCGCACCAGCCGGGCGCGACGTCGATGATCTTGTCCGGCCAGGTGCGGTCGGGCACCGAGACGGGCTCGACCTCCTCGGCGAACGGACGGTACCGGAAGGTCGGCATCGACGAGTTCTTCTGCGCGTTCCAGCCGGGCTGGTCGGCCGGCGCGGGCTTGGACGGCGGGGTGATGGTGCGGGAGCCGGATACGAAGGCGTCAGCGGGGGACATGGCGATTTTCTCCGAGGGGGTGTGGTGTTTCCCAAAGGTTTGGGTCGACCGGCGCGGCAAAACCCCGCGACGGGAGCCGGTCCAATCAGAACCCGTCGCGGCGGCCGAGAAGAAGTGCCCGCTGCATGATGTCGGCGAGTTTACCGGGTGGCAATACACGGGCGGAAGCCCGGTCCCGTCGTCGGGTCATCCGACGTCGGCGCTAGCGTTCGGCAAAGAAGCAAGGAACGGATTCTCCTATGACATGGCTCGAACAGCTCGCCATCTTCGGCGCGGGCATCGCGGCGGGCGGGATCAACACGATCGTCGGGTCGGGCACCTTGATCACCTTTCCGGCGCTGCTCGCCTTCGGCTTGCCGCCGGTGACCGCGAACGTCTCCAACACCATCGGCCTGGTCCCGGGGGCCGTCAGCGGTGTCCACGGTTACCGTCGTGAGCTGGCCGGACAGCGCGAACGCCTGGTGCGCCTTGGTACCGCTTCGCTTCTCGGCGGCATCACCGGCGCGGTGCTGCTGTTGACGCTGCCCGCGAACGCGTTCAAGGCGATCGTGCCGGTGCTGATCATCCTGGCGCTGGTCCTTGTGGTCGTGCAGCCCCGGTTGTCGCGCTGGGTGAAGGCGCGGCGCGCGGACGGGGCGGGGCCCGCGCCGAAGCACGGCGGGCCGGTGCTGTTCGTCGCGGTGTTCGCGACCGGCATCTACGGCGGCTACTTCGGGGCTGCCCAAGGTGTGCTGCTGCTCGGTTTGCTCGGTGTTCTCGTGCACGAGGACATCCAGCGGCTCAACGGCGTCAAGAACGTGCTCGCGCTGATCGTGAACGGCGTGTCCGCGCTGATCTTCATCGTGATCGCGGACGTGAACTGGCAGGCGGTCGGGCTGATCGCGCTGGGCTCGATCATCGGGGGTCAGCTCGGTGCGAAGATGGGCAGGCGAATGCCGCCGAACGTCTTGCGTGCGGTCATCGTCGTGGTCGGCACCATCGCGGTGGTCCGGCTGTTGATGTCCTAGGAGGTGGTCAGTGCCGGCTCAGGGTGCAATTCATCCCTGCGGGGGACGACGGCCGCGTCCGCGCGGCACAAGATAATCGATATGCGTGGGTGGAGGATCGTCGTTGTCGCTGCGCTCGCCCTGCTGGTGGCGCCGCTGAGCGGCTGCGGCACCCCGGACGAGCACGAACAGGCCGTGGCCGACCTGGCCGGGCAGGCCGACGCCGCCGCGACCCCGCGGCTGGACTGGGCGTCGTGCCAGGACCAGGCGTTGAGCAAGCTGCAATGCGCGAGCGCGACCGTCCCGCTGGACTACGCGCAGCCGCAGGGGGAGACGATCGAGCTCGCGGTCGTGCGTCAGCCCGCGACGGATCAGTCCCGCCGGATCGGCACCCTGTTCACCGCCGCGGGCGGGCCGGGCGGTTCGGGCCTGCAGTGGGCGGCACGAGGCGAGATGTTCCCCGGCGAGATCGCGCGCCGCTTCGACGTGGTGACCTTCGATCAGCGCGGTACCGGCCGCAGCGCGCCGGTTCGCTGCTTTGCGAATCCTGAAGAGCAGCAGCGTTTCTGGGCTGCCGCATGGCTGCCGCCGGTGACCGCCGAGCAGGAGGCGCAGCAGGCGCGGGCCAGCCGCGACCTGGCCGCGGGCTGTGCCGCGCACAGCGCCGCCTTGCTGCCGCACCTGACCACGGTCGACGCCGCCCGCGACCTCGACCTGCTGCGCCGCGCGGTCGGCGACCGCCAGCTCACCTTCGAAGGCGGTTCGTACGCAAGCTATCTCGGCGAGGTGTACGGCGCGCTCTTCGGCGACCGGGTGCGGGCGCTGAGCCTCGGCTCGATGATCGACCCGGACGCCTACACCTCCGATACCCGCACCGAGGTCGCGAACTCCGCGGCGGGCACCGAGGAGGTGCTCGCGGAGTTCTTCCGGCTGTGCGCGCAGGCGGGTCAGCCGCGCTGTGCCTTCGCGAGCGCCGGTAAGCAGACCACCGCCGATCCGGTCGGCCAGATCCGCACCGAGCAGAAGCCGACCGGCGGTGAGGATCTGCGCGCCAGGGACAACGCGCTGCTGGACCGATTGCGGCAGGGGCCGATTGTGGTCGGCACCGGGGACCGGGCTCGTTCGGTCACCTATCACGAGGTCATCGCCCCGCACGCGCTGCTGCTGTACGACTCCGAAAAGGGTTGGCCCGCACTGGCGCAGCTGCTCACCGAGGTGGAGCGCGGTGCGGAGGGCAACCCCGACGTGGTGCGCACCGTGCTGGGCGCGAGCGCGCTGCCGGCCGGGTTCCTGGACTCGTTCACCGCGATCTCCTGCGCGGACAACACTTTTCCGCGTGACCCCGCGCAATGGGCCGCGCTGGCAAGGGATTTGAGTGCGCAGAGTCCGATCTACGGCGCGTTCTGGCTGGCCATCCGCCAGCCGTGCGCCGCGTGGCCGGCTCCCGAGGGCGGCTACCCGCAGCGGTACGCGGGTCCCTGGATCATGCGCTCGGACGTGCCCGCGCTGCTGTTCAGCAACCGATACGACCCGGTGACGCCGCTGTCCGCGGCCCGCACCGCGCAGCAGGCCTTGGTGAACGCGCGCCTGGTGGTCATCGACGACGGCTATGGCCATGACACCACCACCGACTGCACCCGGCGGCTGCAGGAGCGCTACCTCATCGATCAGCAACTCCCGGCGCCGGGCGCGACCTGCGAGCCGGACGAGGCGCCGTTCGCGCGGTGAATCCGGCTCGGCGACCGTGCCGTCAACCGGGGTCGACCCGGCTCGTTGCCCAGGCGTCACCTGGCCGTTGCCCGCTGCGCGCGCCCGAATGCGGAAGTCCGCCAGGGCAATAGCAGGCGGACAACCGGTGACGGCCCGTGAACGACTGTTCAGCGCACGGGAATACCGGTAATCTGCGCTCGGCCATGCGTGATGAGGGAGGTGGCTGGGTGCGTAGACGCGCCTTCTTCAAAGCTGCGGGTGCAGCCGCCCTGCTGGGCGCTGCCGCGGGTTCGGCGTCGTCGCTGACGGCCGGCGTGGGGTCCGCGGATCCCGTCTGGAATCTGCTGTTCCAGGCCTGGGTGCCGGAAATCTTCGCCCCGCTGCCCGATCCGCCCGAGCATTCGCCCGCGATCGTGATCGGCTCCGGCTTCGGCGCCGCGGTCACCGCGTTGCGGCTGGCCGAGGCCGGTATCGCCAACACGGTGCTCGAACGCGGCTCGCGCTGGCCCAATGATCCCTGGCGCGAGATCTTCACCGGCGACGACCTGCCCGACGGCCGTGGCTTCTGGCATCGCACCAGCTTCACCGGCGTGTCCAAGGTGCCGGTGCATTTCGCGAGCTTCGGCGGCGTGCTCGACTGCACCAGCTACCCCGGCATCGATGTCTGGCGGGCGGCGGCGGTCGGCGGCGGCTCGGTGATCTTCACCGGCGCGATGGTCGCCCCGGAGCGCCGTTTCTTCGACCACGTCTTCGGCGGCACCGTCGACTACGGCGAGCTGGATCGCGTCTACTACCCCCGGGTGCGAGAGATGTTGCGGCTGAACACGATGCCGCAGGACATCTACGGTTCGACGCCGTTCACGCACTCTCGGGCCTGGGACGATCAGGTGCGCAAGGCCGGCTACCAGCCGCTGCCCAACGACTCGATCTTCAACTGGGAAATCCTGCGCGCCGAACTCGGCGGCGGCTCCCGTCCGTCGGGCACCGCGGCGCGCAGCAACCTGGGCAACTCCAACGGCGCGAAGTTCGACCTGAACCAGAATTATCTGCGCTACGCCCAGGGCACCGGCCGATCCGCGATCTTCCCCGGCCATCAGGTGGAGTCGATCGCCCAGGAGCCGGGCGGCCGGTACTCGCTGATCGTGACGAAGCTCGCGCCGACCGGCGAGGTGCTCGGCACCCGCACCCTCACCTGCGATCAGCTGTTCCTCGGCGCCGGTTCGGTCGGCACCTCGGAACTGCTGGTCCGCGCGCAGGCCACCGGCACCCTGCCCAACCTCAACGAGCACATCGGCGACGGCTGGGGCACCAACGGTGACGTGGTGCTCGGCCGCGGCGCGAGCGCGCTGGCCGGACTCGGACAGGGCGTGCCGAGCGCGAGCCGGATCTTCGACGAATCGGGTGCGCCACTCACCCTGGAGAGCTGGTACATCCCCGGTATCCCGTTCGAGACGGGCGCGCTGGCCTCGCTGGGCATGGTGCTCGACGGGACGCGCGCGCGGTTCGGTTACGACCGCGCGGCGAACCGGGTCGGCTTGAGCTGGCCCGCCGAGAACCGCGCGGACATGGTCGCGGCCGCCCGCGCGGTCGATCACCGGATCGCCGAAAGGGCCGACGCCGTCCTGGAATACGGTGCGCTGGGCTACGACGCCAACGCCCTGTTCACCGCGCATCCGCTGGGCGGCGCGGTGCTCGGCCGGGCCACCGACGGCTACGGCCGGGTGCACGGCCATCCCGGTCTGTACGTGATGGACGGCGCCGCGATCCCGGGCAGCACCGGCACGGTGAACCCGTCGCTCACCATCGCCGCGCTCGCCGAACGCAATATCGAGGCGATCATCCGCCAGGGGAAGTAGCGCCCTCGCGCGGTCCGTGCCGTCGCGCGGACCGCGTACTACCCTCGGCCTGACCATTCAGTGTCGAAAGGGATCCGCGTCGTGGCCTATGTCAGTCCCACTCCGGTCGGCGAGGAGCTTCCGGAGGGCGATTACCCGCGCAAGCCGCCCGCGCTGTGGACCGATTTCGTGATGCTCGCGCTGGCGATCGTCTCGGTGGTGCTGGTCGTCTGGATCACCTTCTTCCCGGTCGCCGCGCAGACGCATCGGGTGATCGTGCTCGTCGACTGGTCGATCTGCGGAATCTTCGCGGTCGAGTTCCTGTGGCGCTGGCGCCGGGCGGGCTGGCCGTGGACGTTCCCGTTCGTCTACTGGTACGAGGTCCTCGGCATGATCCCGGTGACCAGCCCGTTCTTCCGCGGCTTCCGGCTGCTGCGGATCGTGGTGATCCTGGTCCGGCTCGGCCGCGTCGCCGACCGGATCTTCGGCGACCGGATCACCGCCGCGGTGGTCAACCGGTTCGTGACGACCATCGTGGACGTGATCAAGCGTCCGATGACGATCGCGGTGATGGACGAGGTGGCGCACGTGCTGCGCACCGGCCACTACACCCGCAACATCGCGGCGGCGCTGGAGGAGAACCGGGCCGAGATGGACGAGATGATCCTCGAGCTGATCAAGAAGGACCCGCAGGCCGGCCGGGTGCGCTACATCCCGTTCCACGACGAGATCATCCGGTTGATCGCCGACACCACGTTCCGCATCGTCTTCCAGGTGCTCGCCGATCCGCGTACCGACGAGCTCGTCTCGGATATGTTGCGGGAGAACATCGATCAGATCCGGGACGCGGTGCGCGACGGGGTCCGGGTGGCGCCGTCGGCGTACGGGCCGACGGCGGCCGAACACGGGGTCGCGCACAAGCTCACTCAGGTGCGCCGTGCCTGATCTGGTCGCGGGGCTGGGCGAATCGTACGGTTTCGAACAGGGTTAGCACCGCGAGCACTGCGCAGAGGATGCTCAGTGAGATCAGTGCGGGCAGCGCCGCGGCGAGCGGGATCAGCGCGAGCAACAGCACGACGGTGACCACCCGGGGCACGCTGATCGCCCCTGTCGCATAGTGTTTCGCCCCGATCAACGCGATCAGATACAGCACCACACCGCCGTACAACGCGAACAGCGGGATGCCGTAGAGCGCGTCGCTCAGCGTGTGATGTGAGGCGTCCCCGACGTAGTAGAGCACCTTCTTCAAACCCAGTGAGAGCCCGATGATTCCGACGATCATCGGGAAATGCCAGAAGGTGTACGCGCCCCGCGCGATCTTGATCTGCCGTGCGCCGTCGGCATGTTTGAGCTCGTGTTCGATCGACAGCGCGGCGACATCGAAATAGGTCCACCACAGCAGCCCGGAGATGGCCAGGCCGAGCAGGGCGCCCACCGCGATCGGCCACGAGATCGGCAGCCCGGCCACGCCGATGCCGATCGAGACGATCGATTCGCCGAGCGCCACGATGATGATCAGCCCGTAGCGCTCGGCGAAATGGCTCGCCGAGTTCAGTCGCCAGTCGGTGCCCGCGAGCAGGGTCCACAGGTAGTCGCCCGCGATCGCGGCGATCCACAGGGCGATCTGTACCTTGCCCTCGGTCATCGCGGCGATCACCAGCAGCGTGGTGCCGATCGTGATCGAACCGAGCGACCAGCGCAGCACCTGGTTGCGCAATTGCGCGTCCTGCGCGCTGGCCAGCCAGAACATGAACACGTGCACCAGACGCACGACCAGATACGCGATGGCGAAGACCAGCGGGCCGTACCAGCCGCCCGCCATATCGTGGAACGCCTCGGGAATGGTGAGCGCGGCGAGGAACGCGCCGCCCATCGCGGTGAACATCGCGACCCTGGCGAAGCCTTCGTCGGCGCGGATCACGTTGCCCAGCCACGAGTAGGCAATCCACAGCCACCACATCAGGGCGAGCACGAGAAAGGCGCGCAGCAGGTTCTTCGCGCTGGTCTCCTCCGCCGCCAGGTCGGTGACCATGGTGAACGCGAACACGAGCACCAGGTCGAAGAACAGCTCGAGCTGCGTCACCGACGCACCCTCGGCCACCGGCTGAAGCCGAACCCGTTTGGAACCGATCATGGTGCACATCGTCGCACCCGGACGCCGTCGATGCCGGTCAGGCGAGGCGCGTGTGGCGGCGATTTCGCTCTCGGCACACGCGGGCAGGGTTATTCGTCATGGCTATACGGCTTGAAAGTTTTCCGTTTCGGGAAACCGTTCGGCAAACTCGATGAAATTCTGCACGGCGGTCTCGTTGAGCTTTCGCACGGTGCGCTTGAGTAGTAGGCCGGGCACCGGGATGGGTAAGTAGATCTCCACGTGATACCAGACCCGGGTGCCGTCCGCGCCATCGGAGATCTCGAAGAAGCCGCCGCCCTTCGCGTTCCTGGTGCTGTCGGTGACCTGCCAGGACACCCGATCTTCGGCCCAATCGTATTCCAGCACCTGCATATCGGAGCTGCCCAGGATTTCGGTCTTCACGAATACGCGCAGGGGTCGTCGCGCTTCGTCACGGGACGCGACGCGGGCATCGGTATATCCCGGCGACCATTCCGGCAGCATTTCCACGGCGGCCAGGGCATCGAGGACCTGCGCGGAATCGGCGTCGACGACGAATCGGATATCGGTTCTGGTGCGCATGAAAAACCTTCCGACCCCCGATGGACAACGGCCCGATTGTCTCCAGCACTTCTCGGTCCGTCAACCTTCTGGTACGGATTGGTGGTTCGTGCACACCTGCGACGTGCACTTATGTGTTCGAGGTGAAGATCGACTACGCGGTGTACAGCTTCCGCGTGGAAGGTTCGGGAGGTGACGTCGCGATCTTCAGTCTGCCGGTTCGACTATCGCGTCCGGTCCCGGATACACCAGGGATTCGCGTCCGTCGCTGTAGCGGACGAGATAGGGCGGCGACCCCTCCGGGCCGCGTACCTCGATGATCTCCCCTTGCCGATCACCTCGCCCCACCACGTGTCCGTGCACGAGCAACCGGTCTCCGACCTTCGCCATCATCGACTCATTATCGAATGTGTGTGACGGCGCTCACTGGGTTTCCGATCGTTGCGACCGTTTGGTCTCAGCCCTTGATCACCCGATCCACCGCCGCCTCGATGAGGTCCTGGCTCTGCTCCTCGGTGAACACCTCGGGCAGCGTGAGCCGGTCCACGATCAGCCAGTTCAACGCGAGATAGAGCAGGAGGACCGACTTTTCGTCACCGGGCAGCCCGGCATCGAGGTGATTGCGCACGTTGAACTCGATGTCGGCGCGCACCCGATCGGTCAGCACCGCACGCAGCTCGGGCCGCCGCGTCGCCTCCAGGCGCAACTCCAGCAGTGCGAGGTAACCGGTGCGGAAGGCCTCGATCCTACCCACGACCTCTTTCATCAGCGTGACGATGTGCTCACGGGTCTGCGGTCCTGTGGCGAGTTCGGCCATGGCGGCCTCGCTCGGCTGCAGCCGTTCGTAGAAGCGCCCGCCTGCCTGAGTGAGCAGATCGTCGCGGTTGGCGAAGTAGTTCGACGCGGTACCCGCGGGCACCCCGGCGTCTTTGTCCACCGCGCGAAAAGTGAGGCCGCGCGCTCCGTCCCTGGCCAGGACCTCGATGGCCGCGTCGAGCAGCGCCTGCCTGCGCTCGTTGTTGGTCCGCACTTGACACCACTCCATCTGTAGTACTACATTCTGACCACTACAAAGAGAGTACAACAGTTTAGGTGGTACCGGAATGCGAAAGCTTGTCTACTACGTCGCCGTGTCGCTCGACGGCTACATCGCAGGTCCGGCGGGGGAGTACGACTTCTATCCGCAAAGCGACGAGATGGGCCGCTGGCTGAACGCGGAGTATCCGGAGTTCGTCCCGACCGGACTCCGGGCGCAAGTCGGCATGGCCCTGGATCAGCCGAACACGCGGTGCGACACCGTGCTGATGGGTCGCCGCAGCTACGAACCCGGCTTGGCCATGGGCATGACCAGCCCGTACGCGCATCTGAAGCAGTACGTGGTGTCGAGCACGCTCGGCCGGATCGATGATCCCGCAGTGGAATTGGTGGAGTCCGACCCGCTCGCGCTGGTGCAGCGGCTCAAAAAGGAAGAGGGCGGCGACATTTGGTTGTGCGGCGGCGGCAACCTCGCCGCACAGCTGCTGAGCGAACTCGATGAACTGATCATCAAGAGCTATCCGGTGATCGCGGGCAGCGGGATCTCGGCCTTCGCCGGCGAGTTCGGTCCGACCGTGTTCACCCCGGCCCGGCGCAAGGAATTCGACAACGGCGCGCAGGTCAGCTGGTTCACCCGCGCCTGATCGCTGTCTCTCCCACACCCACGAAAGAGGCTCTGTAATGCGAAAACTCACCTACTTCGTCGGCATGTCGCTCGACGGCTACATCGCCGCACCCGACGGCGACATCAGCTTCTATCCGTTGCCCGAGGACTTCGTCGCGTGGATCGGACAGGACTATCCCGAGACCCTGCCCACGCACGCGCGGCCGCACTTCGGTGTCGCCGTCGACGCGCCGAACCAGCAGTTCGACACGTTGGTGATGGGCCGGGGCACCTACGAACCGGCCTTGGCGGTGGGGCTCACCAGTCCGTACGGCCATATGCGGCAGTACGTGGTGTCGAGCACGCTCGGCCGGATCGATGATCCCGCAGTGGAATTGGTCGAGTCCGATCCGACGGCCCTGGTCCAACGGCTCAAAAAGGAAGAGGGTAAGGACATTTGGCTGGCCGGCGGTGGCAAACTGGCGGCCGCTCTGCTCGATGAGATCGACGAGTTGGTGATCAAGAGCTACCCCGTGGTCGCGGGCCAGGGCGTGCGCGCCTTCGACGGCGCGTTCCAGCCGACGCTGTTCACGCCGACCGCGCGCCGCGAGTTCGGCAACGGCAACCAGGTCACCTGGCTCACCCGCGCCTGACCCGACAATGGCGGCGGCCCAGCGTCTTTCGCTGCGGCCGCCGCCATTCGGCGCTTCACGCGCCGCGGACCCGGTCGTAGATCAGGTACAGCGCGCCGGTCTCGGTGCTGGACAGATCGGTCAGCGACCAGCTCGTCGCGGGGAAGCCGTCCGTTCGGCCCTAGGTGGCTTGGTCGCTGAGGAAGGACAGGCGCACCTGGCGGTCGGGGTTGTCGATATTCAGGTCGACCAGGGCGACGGATTGCCAGGTGCCAAGGGCCAGCGCGCCGTCGATCACCGGGATGGTGGCGTAGGGCGCGATCAAGGCGGGCATCACGTGCGAGCGTCCGTGTCCGCGCGATCCGTGCGCGTGCCGCCAGCGATCGTCGGCGGGCAGCAGCTCGCGCAGCGCCGCGAGCAGATCGTCGTCGCTGCGCGCGCCGAGTTCCATCACCGCGATCCCGGCCGTCGCGTGCGGCACGAACACATTGAGCAGCCCGTCACCGCCACCGGAGGCTTCGCGTACGAACGCCGCGCACTCCCCGGTGATGTCCTGCACGACTTCGGTCCGTCCGGTGGTCACCGCTAATACCGTGCTCTTCATCACTCCATCGTGCGCCATCGCTCAGCCCTCGGCGCGAACTACGCGACCGAGTCCGACCAGCGCGCCGGCTCCCGGGCGGCGGCCGGCTGAGGAGGTAGCGGCAATCCGCTGGACCACGGCCGGTACGCTGGGTGGCTGTTAGCAGCTGGTTGTCGATCTTGGAGGACCCTGTCGTGGCTCTCGTTGTTCAGAAGTACGGAGGATCCTCGGTGGCAACCGCCGAGCGTATCCGGCGCGTCGCTGAACGGATCGTCGAGACGAAGAAGCAGGGCCACGACGTGGTGGTCGTCTGCTCGGCCATGGGTGACACCACCGACGAACTGCTCGACCTCGCCCAGCAGGTCGCGCCCGCGCCCCCCGCGCGGGAAATGGACATGCTGCTCACCTCGGGTGAGCGCATCTCCAACGCGCTGGTCGCGATGGCCATCCACTCACTCGGCGCCGAGGCCCGTTCGTTCACCGGCTCCCAGGCCGGCGTGATCACCACCGGCGCGCACGGCAACGCCAAGATCATCGACGTGACGCCGGGACGGTTGCGCCAGGCGCTCGACGACGGACAGATCGTGCTCGTCGCCGGTTTCCAGGGCGTCAGCCAGGACAGCAAGGACGTCACCACGCTGGGTCGCGGCGGTTCCGACACCACCGCGGTCGCGCTGGCCGCGGCGCTGGAAGCCGACGTCTGCGAGATCTACACCGACGTGGACGGCGTCTTCACCGCCGACCCGCGGATCGTGCCGGACGCGCAGCGGCTCGAGCAGGTCTCCTACGAGGAGATGCTGGAACTCGCGGCCTGCGGCGCGAAGGTGCTGATGCTGCGCTGCGTCGAATACGCGCGCCGCTACAACGTGCCCGTGCATGTGCGTTCGTCCTATACCGACAAGCCGGGCACCTACGTTTACGGATCGATGGAGGACATCCCCTTGGAGCAAGCAATCCTCACGGGCGTCGCGCACGATCGCAGCGAGGCCAAGGTAACCGTGGTCGGTCTGCCGGACGTGCCGGGCTACGCCGCCAAGGTGTTCCGCGCGGTCGCCGACGCCGAGATCAACATCGACATGGTGCTGCAGAACATCTCCAAGATCGATACCGGCAAGACCGACATCACCTTCACCCTGCCCAAGACCGACGGCGCGCGCGCCGTCGAGATGCTCACCAAGCAGCAGGACGAGATCGGCTTCTCCCAGGTGCTCTACGACGACCACATCGGCAAGGTGTCGCTGGTCGGCGCGGGCATGAAGAGCCACCCGGGCGTCACCGCCAAGTTCTGCGAGGCGCTCGCCGACGCGGGCGTGAACATCGATCTCATCTCCACCTCCGAGATCCGGATCTCGGTGCTGGTCAAGGACACCGAACTGGACGAGGCCGTCAAGGTGCTGCACCGGGCCTTCGAGCTGGGCGGCGACGAGGTCGCCGTGGTGCACGCGGGAACAGGACGATAAGCCATGGGCATCCGAGTAGGCGTTGTCGGCGCGACCGGTCAGGTCGGCGCCGTCATTCGGAAACTGCTGGAAGAGCGCAACTTTCCGGCCGACGAGGTGCGTTTCTTCGCCTCGTCGCGCTCGGCGGGCAAGACGCTGCCGTGGCGCGGCGGCGAGATCGTCGTCGAGGACACCGAGCTGGCCGATCCGGCCGGGCTGGATATCGCGCTGTTCTCCGCCGGCGCCACCATGTCGCGCGTGCAGGCCCCGCGCTTCGCCGCCGCGGGCGTCACCGTGATCGACAACTCCTCGGCGTTCCGCAAGGACCCCGACGTGCCGCTGGTGGTCAGTGAGGTCAACCCGGAGCAGACCCGCAATCTGGCCAAGGGCATCATCGCGAACCCGAACTGCACCACCATGGCCGCGATGCCGGTGCTCAAGCCGCTGCACGATATCGCGGGACTGCGCCGCCTGATCGTGTCCAGCTACCAGGCGGTGTCCGGTAGCGGCCTGGCCGGCGTGGAAGAGCTCGCGACGCAGGCGCGCGCGGTGATCGACGACGCCGAGCAGCTCACCCACGACGGCAGCGCCCTCGATTTCCCGGCCCCGAACAAGTACGTCGCGCCCATCGCGTTCAACGTGCTGCCGCTGGCCGGTTCGCTCGTCGACGACGGCTCCGGTGAGACCGACGAGGATCAGAAGCTGCGCAACGAGAGCCGCAAGATCCTCGGGCTTCCCGACCTTTTGGTGAGCGGAACCTGCGTGCGCGTCCCGGTGTTCACCGGGCACTCGCTGTCGGTGAACGCCGAATTCGACCAGCCGCTCTCGGTCGAGCAGGCCAAGGAGATCCTGGCCAAGGCGCCCGGCGTCAAGCTGGTCGAGGTGCCGACGCCGTTGCAGGCGGCAGGCGCCGACGACTCGCTCGTCGGCCGGATCCGGCAGGATCCGGGCGTGCCGGACGGCCGTGGCCTGGCCCTGTTCATCTCGGGCGACAACCTGCGTAAGGGCGCTGCGCTCAACACCATTCAGATCGCCGAGGTTCTGCTCAGCAATCGCTGACCCGGTGCTGCGGCCGTGCTCGCGCACGGCCGCGGACCGGTGTGCCTACGCTTCGATCTGTGTGGTCAGCGGTCGTTCGGCGAACGAGTGGCCCGCCTCGATCTCGTAGACGCCCGGTACCGGCCGCCACGCGTCGCGGTCTTCGTCCCAGATCTGGAATGCCCTGTCCGGGAGGGTGATTCGCGCCTCGACCAGCTCGCCGGGGTCGGCTTCCACCCGCGCGAACCCCGCCAGCCAGCGGGCCGGTCGCCCCACCGAATCCGCGACGGGCGCGAGGTAGACCTGCACCACCTCACCGCCGCGGCGGGCGCCGGTATTGCGCAGCCGCACGGTAACCGTCGTCGCCTCCCGCTCGATCGACTCGTATTCCCATGTGGTGTAACCGAATCCGTGCCCGAACGGGTAGGCCGGCGTGCTGCCCGCCCGCTCCCAGGCGCGGTAGCCGATGAACAGGTCCTCCCGATAGACCAATTCGCCGTCGGTCGGCGTGACCTCGGAGACCGGGCAGTCGGCCAGGGCGACCGGCCACGTGGTCGGTAGCCGCCCGCCCGGTTCGGTGACGCCGAGCAGGACCTCCGCCAGCGCCGCCCCGCCCTGCTGGCCGGGGAACCAGCTCAGCAACACTGCCGAAACCTGGTCACGCCACGGCATTTCCACCGGCGAACCGGCGTTGACGACCACCACGGTGTGCGGATTGACCTCGGCTACGCGGCTCACCAGCTCGTCCTGTCGGCCGGGCAGGCGCAGGTCGGTGCGATCGAAGCCTTCCGATTCCACCTGCTCGGTAGTGGCGACCACGACCACCGCGACGTCGGCGTTGCGGGCCGTCTCGACGGCCTCGGCGATCAACTCGTCCGGGTCGCGCTGCGGGTCGGCGTGCCCGAGGGTGAACAGGACGGCCTGGATGGGCATGTCCGCGAACTTCATCGGAGTGTGCGTCATCGTCACCTCGACCGTCGTCCCGGCCGTGAGCTCGACGGTGCCGCGCGTGGTGGGGGTGCCGAAGAAGGCTTCGAAAGGATCGGAGCCGGTGAGGGTTTCGGTGCCGTCGAACAGCACAGAGTCGCCGACCGTGAGCCGGAAATCGCCGATCCCCTTGGTGCCGAACGCGTGCGCACCGGTTTCCTCGGGCGTGAAGGTGCCGTGTACCTCGACCGTGTGCAGGTCGGCGTAGGCGACGCCGTCGGGGAGTTCGCCCAGCCAGTTGACCATGCCGTTGGGCAGCGAACTCTCGCCGAGCAGTGCGCCGTCGGCGTCGAAAATGCGGGCGCGCAGATCGAATCCGCGGTCGGCTGCGCCGAGTTCGTCGCTCGGGGCGGCGCCGATCGCGTAGGTCAGGGCGCCGGGCGGCAGCGCGGCGGTCAGTCCGTCGAGCGGGGAGACCACCGACGCGGGGAACACGGTCGCCGAGCCGCCGCCGAGAATGCGCGCATCGCGGGCGGCGAGGCCGAGCAACGCCACCTTCGTCCCGTCCTTCGCCAACGGCAGCGCGGGCTGTCCGCCGGCCGGCTCGTTGCGCACCAGAACGAAACCGCGAGCGGCGATTTCGTGCGCCAGCGCGACGCCATCGATCTCGTCCGGCAGTGTGGTCACCGCAGGCTCGGCCCCGTCGAGCAGGCCGACCCGCGCCGCCAACCGCAGCACGTTGCGTACCGCGGCATCCACCACGGACTCGTCCACCTCGCCGTTGCGCACCGCCGCGGCCAGCGCCTCGCCGTACACGCCACGCGGTCCCGGCATCGCGACATCGAGTCCGGCGGTGATCGCCGGGACCGTCGAGCGGGCGGCGGTCCAGTCGGAGACGACGAAACCGTCGAAACCCCATTCGCCGCGCAGTATTCCGGTGAGCAGCGCGTGGTGCTCGGTCATGGTCGGGCCGTTCACCCGGTTGTACGCGGCCATGATGCCCCACGGGCCCGCGTCGCGGACGATCGCCTCGAACGGCGCCAGATACAGTTCGCGCAGTGCGCGCGCGGACACCACGTTGTTCACGGTGAAGCGGTCGGTCTCCGCGTCGTTGGCGACGAAATGTTTGACGGTGGTGCCGATTCCGCCGTCCTGCACGCCGCGGACGTACCCGGTCCCGATCTGTCCGGTGAGGTACGGATCCTCCGAGTAGCACTCGAAATGCCTTCCGCCGAGCGGAGAACGGTGCAGGTTCACGGTGGGCGCGAGCAGTACGTGCACGCTCTTGCGCCGCGCCTCCTGTGCGAGCAGCCTGCCCGCGCGCCGGGCCAGCTCCGGATCCCAGCTCGCGGCAAGCGCGGTCGGCGAGGGCAGCGCGATCGACGGATCGTCGGCCGTCCAGTGCACCCCGCGCACGCCGATCGGCCCGTCCGACATCACCAGCGAACGCAGCCCGATCTCCGGCAGGGCGGGCAACGACCACATGTCCTGCCCC
The DNA here is from genome assembly GCF_000710915.1 of Nocardia brasiliensis IFM 10847. Lineage (GTDB taxonomy): Bacteria > Actinomycetota > Actinomycetes > Mycobacteriales > Mycobacteriaceae > Nocardia > Nocardia brasiliensis_A. The sequence goes on along the minus strand of NZ_BAUA01000223.1, from coordinate 41,098 downwards.
ATCAGCAGCCGGGCCTTCGCGTCCAGGTCGAGTCTGCCGATGGCCGCCGCCACGACTTCCTCGCGGGCCGGGTCGAGCTGGGTCATGGTGAACTCCTTTGTCTCGCAATGACAATGCGCGTGGCGGTCGCGAAACAGTCGGCGGTCGCCACGAAGGGCGGAGCGTGCGGCGGGCGCCGCCGCCGTGCTCACCTAATCAATGGTAGGTGAAGTTACTATTTCGTTATCTTTGGATCAGTCTGCGGGGTCAGTTTCCGGTCCGAGCAGAGCGATGAAGTTCCGGAAGGAATCACCCATGTCAACAGTCTGCGGGTCGAGCAGCCATTGCGTCTGCAAACCGTCCATCACCGCGAGCAGCAGCGGTGCTACCTGTTCCGGAGTGCGCCCGCCCGCGAGTCGGTCCCCGAATTCCGCCCGCAGCAGCTCGGCGATCTTCGTCCTGGCGTTCGCGTACCGCTCGACGAAGTAGGCGCGCGCCGGATGCTGTCCCGTCACGCTCTCGGCCGCGAGCGCTGTGAATGTCTGCACCACCCCCGGCCGCATCGCGTTGTACTCCACCAACTGCGCGATCGAGGACAACTGTGAACCCGCCGCGGGCCCCGCCAGAAACGCCGCGGTATCCCACCGATCCCGGGCCTCCAGCACCGCGACCAGCAGTTCCTCCTTGCTCGAAAAGTAGTGCAGCAGCCCGGGCTGCGTCAGCCCCACCCGCTCGGCCACGGCCGCCAGCGAAGCCCCTCGATATCCCCGCTCCGCGATGACCTCCCGCGCCGCCTCGAGAATCTCCTCCCGCCGCCGATCCGCCTGCGCCGCCCGACCTCCACGTCCCTCTGTCACCGCCCGAGCCTAATCCGGCGGTCGCGCTGTGCCCTCGATCTCGCCCGGTGCGAGCCGCGCACGGAGCATCGACGGTCAGCGCAACTTTTCGACGACGAGTCTCGTGGCGGCGGCCACGAGATCGTTGCTGGGCTCGGCTGCTTTGGTGGATTTGCGGGTTTGGATGGCGATGACGAGGGGAGCGCGGCCGCCGTCGGGCCAGGTGACGGCGGCGTCGTTGGCCATGCCGTAGTCGCCGGTGCCGGTTTTGTCACCGGTGGTCCAGCCGGCCGGAACACCGGCGCGAATTCGTTTGTCACCGGTGGTGTTCGCCTTCAGCCACGTGGTGAGCTGTTCGCGTTCAGGAGCGCCCAGGGCATCGCCCAAGACCAGGGCGCGGTAGTCGGCGGCGAGCGCGGCGGGGGTGGTGGTGTCGCGTTCGTCGTCGGGCAGGGCGGTGTTGAGATCCGGTTCCCAGCGGTCGAGGCGGCTGACCTGGTCGCCGAGCGTGCGCAGGAAGGCGGTAAGCCCTTGCGGCCCACCGAGTTCGCGCAGCAGCAGGTTGCCCGCGGTGTTGTCGCTCTGGGTGATCGCGGCGTCGGCGATCTGCGCGATGGTCATGCCCTCGGCCACCTTGGTGCTGGTGACCGGCGAATAGGTGACCAGGTCGGCTTCGGTGAAATGCACGACCCTGTCGAAGTATCCCGTGGCGAGCGGGTGCGCCTTCAGTAACGCGGCCGCGGCGAGTCCCTTGAAGGTGGACAGGAAGGGCATGCGCTGGTCGGCGCGATTGGTCAGCGTCTTCGCGCTGCCGGTGTCGACGGCGAACAGCCCGAGCTGGGCGTCGTACTGCTGTTCCAGCGCCGTCAGTTCCGCGGTAGCGGCAATGGCCGCGGTGCTCGCCGCGGATGATTCGGTAAGTGCCGCAGGAGAATCGGTGCCACAGCCGGCCAGCAGCGGCAGGACCAGCGCGGCGGCGGCCAGTGCCACCCGGGTAGCACGTGTGAACCGAATCATCCCACCACTTTCGCAGGCGGGTGATCATCCGGCAAACTGCGACCGTGGTCCGGTTGACCTGCGTAAACGGTCGCGGGATGCGCATGTGCGCACCCCGCGACCAGCAATCACGGCGGCGCTCAGCCCTGCGCGGGCGGCGGTGTCGGCGCGCCGTCGAGCCCGGCGCGCACCCCCTCCTCGATTCGCTTGCCGATCTCGGGATCCACCTTCGTCCAGTACTCGAAGACCCGGCTCAGCACCGGCTCCTGCACGCCGCCGAGCACATGCCCGACGACGTTGCTCACCAGGCGATCGCGCTGCTCATCGTTGAACACCTCGCGCACCAGGGTGCCCGGCTGGGTGAAATCCCCGTCTTCAGCGTGCTCGAGGTAGCCCGCTCGCACCATGGTCGGTTCGAAGTCCCAGAGCCCGCCGTCGGGCGCCTGCGCCGGATCGGCGTGCGGCCCGCCGAACGAATTGGGTGCGTACACCGGCACATTCGCGTCGTTGTAGAAGTACCGCATGGCGCCCTCTTTGGAGTAGGAGTTCACCTGCGCGGCGCGCGGCAGGTTCGGCGGCAGCTGCGCATAGTTGGTGCCGATCCGGTAGCGGTGCGCGTCCGCGTAGGCGAACACGCGGCCGAGCAGCATCTTGTCGGGCGAATAGCCGATGCCGGGAACGACATTCGACGGCTCGAAGGCGGCCTGCTCGATATCGACGAAGTAGTTGCCCGGGTTGCGGTTCAGCGTCCACTTGCCGACCTCGATCAGCGGGTAGTCCTTGTGCGACCACACCTTGGTCAGGTCGAACGGATTGAACCGGTAGCTCTCGGCCTCGGCGACCGGCATCACCTGGACGTGCAGCGTCCAGCTGGGGAACTCGCCGCGTTCGATCGCGTCCCACAGATCCTTGCGGTGGTAGTCGGCGTTCTCGCCGGCGATCCGGTCGGCGTCGGCCTGGGTGAGATAGTCGATGCCCTGGTCGGTCTTGAAGTGGTACTTCACCCAGAAGCGTTCGCCCGCGGCGTTGATCCACTGGTAGGTGTGCGAGCCGTAGCCGTTCATGTGCCGGTAGGTCTTCGGGATGCCGCGATCACCCATCAGCCAGGTCACCTGGTGTGCGGTCTCGGGGCGCAGCGTCCAGAAGTCCCACTGCATGTTGTGGTCGCGAAGTCCGTTGCCGGGCAAGCGCTTCTGCGAACGGATGAAGTCGGGGAACTTGATCGGGTCCTTGATGAAGAAGACCGGGGTGTTGTTGCCGACCAGGTCGTAGTTGCCGTCTTCGGTGTAGAACTTCACCGCGAAACCCCGTGGGTCGCGCCAGGTGTCGGGGCTGCCCTGCTCACCGGCGACGGTGGAGAACCGGGCCAGCGACTCGGTGCGCGCGCCGGGCTGGAACAGCTTGGCCTTGGTGTAGCGGCTGACGTCGTTGGTGACGACCAGCTCGCCGTAGGCGCCCGCGCCCTTGGCGTGCACGATCCGCTCCGGCACCCGTTCCCGGTTGAACTGGGCGAGCTTCTCGATCAGGTAGTGATCGTGCAGCAGGATCGGGCCCTGGGCGCCCGCGGTGAGCGATTCGTTGTCGCTCTCTACCGGAGTGCCGGTGTTCGTCGTTGTCGGCTTGGTCATGTTCGAAGCCTCCTCGTCGGTGCGGATGTCCCAGGGGTGGGCTGTTCCCCCGGGACTCGATCAGGATTCTTGCCGCGCGGATGTACGGCATTGCGGGCACAGACCCCAGAAAACGACTTCTGCCTCGTCGATCGCGAACCCGTGTGCGTCGTCGGGTTCCAGGCACGGGGCTGCGCCCACGACACAGTCGATGTCCACGACCGTGCCGCAGCTGCGGCACACCAGATGGTGATGGTTGTCTCCGGTCCGGGTCTCGTACAGCGCCGCCGATCCGGCGGGCTCGATCCGGCGCAGGATCCCGGCATGCACGCAGGCCCGCAGGACGTCGTAGACGGCCTGGGTGGAGACCGAACCCAGCGCTTGCCGGACGGTGGCGGCCACGCGATCCGCATCGGTGTGCGGTGCGGCCGCGACCGCGTCCAACACCGCGATCCGCGGGGCGGTGACCCGCAGACCGGCCGCGCGCAGCTGCGCCTTGGCGTCGGTGTCGTTGGTGTGCATGGCTTCGATACTCCTCTCTTTTCTGGAATGAGTCAAGAAAAGGAGGGGTGCGTCATGCGTGGAATACTTCCGGGCCGGTGGTCGTTGATCACCACTGTCGGCGTCCGGACAGCCCCGGGCCTCACCCTTTGTCGCTGCGTGCGACCACTCGCCGAGAGGCGCTTGTGGGACGTCGACACGAGTCGTGACGCTGGCGTGGCGTCCGGCGACTCAGCGCCGCCAGGTCGTAGGACCTGGCGGCGTTTGTGGTTTCTGACGCGCCGGGCCGGGCTGGCCCGATCCGGGGGAGCGCGGCGATAGCCTCGTGCGCATGGGGCGATGCACTGGATTCCTGGTCGGGTTCGCCGCGCTGGCACTGGTGGCCGGGAACCTGTGCACCGGCATCGCGCAGGCGGCCCCCGACCGCGCGTCCGGGGACGTGCGCTGTGCGGTGTCGCCGGGTCGCGAGTTCGCTCGCGCCGAGCCCGAGCAGGTCGGCCTGGACCGCGATCGGCTCGCCGACGCGCTGACCTTCGCTGCCACCCGTGCCCGTTTCAACGTGCAGGTGTTCCGGCACAACTGCCTGATCGGCGAGGGGCCGACGAACGCGCAGACCGGCAACGTCGCGTGGAACATCTGGAGCTCCACCAAGAGCATCGTGTCACTGCTCGCGGGAATCGCTTGGGACCGTGGCGCACTCGATCTCGACGCGCCGATCGACCGGTACCTGCCCGCGGGACTCGGGGACGCCGAGCATCGCTCGATCACGGTGGAGAATCTGCTCACCGAGACCTCGGGCATGCGAGTCGGCGCGCTCACCGAGGGCATCACCGGTGTTATCCCGATCGACCCGAACAGCGCGGTGCAGGCCTTGGGCATGCCGCTGGACCATCCGCCGGGCACGACGTTCCGGTACAGCCAGCGCAACGTCGACCTGCTCACCTATGTCATGGAGCTGGCGGTGGGCGAGCCGTTGCAGCAGTTCGCGCAGCGTGAGCTGTTCGACCCGCTCGGCATCGAACGCGGCGACTACTACTGGGCCCGGGATCGCGCCGGGCACACCTACGGTTACGCCCACTTGATGATTCCACCGAACGATTTCGCCAAGCTCGGCTTGTTGGTGAGCAACGACGGGCGTTGGGGCGCAAAGCAAATCGTTTCGACGGAGTATCTGCGCGCGGCACTGCGGCCCTCCGAGCCGAACGAGTGCTACGGCTACCTGTTCTGGCTCGGGCCCGAGTGCGCGGCGCCGCTCTACAATGTGCCGGAAGACATCTTCATGATGGACGGGCTCGGCATGCAGAACGTCTTCGGCATCCCCAGCCTCGATCTGACGGTGGTCTGGACCGGCTTCTTCGGCAACAAGAGCAGCGGCGGATTGACCGGCACCCTGCAGAATCAGGCGGAACTGCCCTACGAATTCTTCCGGAGACTCTTCGCCGCCTTCCATGATCGGCCCCTGCCCGACCCCGGACCGTTCGTCGAGCCGCCGGTGCGGCTGGACCCGCGGACCTACGTCGACGAGGACATTCTGCTCGCGGTGTTCGGCATCGGCCCGAACGCCTATCCGGGGTGCAACGTCTTCTCCTGCCTGGACTATCCACTGGCTCCGCCCTTTTGGGATACCGCGCCGGGCTGCGCGATTCTGCTGTGCCTCGGGCCCGGTGCGCCAGGAATTCGCTGAATCTCGGCCCGGCCGGCATCCGTCATTCCCCGGTCGGTCCTGGACGCACGCGATAACCTCGTGTCCATGGGGCGATTCGGTGGATTCCTGATCGGGTTCGCTGCGCTATCGCTGGTGGCGGGCCACGGCGTCGTCGCGAGCGCGCAGGCCGAGCCTGGCCGGATATCGGAGACGGCGAGTTGCGCGGTGTCGTCCGGTCGCGATTTCGCCAGGGCCGAACCGGAGCAGGTCGGCCTGGACCCGCATCGGCTCAATGCCGCATTGCAGTTCGCCGCCACCCGAAATCGGTTGAACGTACAGGTGTTCCGCCACAACTGCCTGATCGGCGAGGGGCCGACGAACGCGCAGACCGGTGATACCGCGTGGAACATCTGGAGTGCCACCAAGAGCGTGGTCTCGCTGCTCGCCGGAATCGCCTGGGACCAGGGCAAGCTCGATCTCGACGCCCGGATAGACCGGTACCTGCCGCCGGGGCTCGGCGATGCCGAACATCGCTCGATCACCGTGCAGAACCTGCTCACCGAAACCTCGGGGATGAAGGTCGGCGTGCTGACCGAAGGCGCCACCGCGGTGATTCCGATCGATCCGAACAGCGCGGTACAGGCGTTGGGGGTGCCGCTGGACAACCCGCCCGGCACCGTTTTCAGCTACAGCCAGCGCAACGTCGATCTGCTCACCTACGTCATGGAACTGGCGATCGGCGAACCGCTCCAGCAGTTCGCGCAGCGGGAACTGTTCGACCCGCTCGGCATCGAACGCGGCGACTACTACTGGGCCCGGGACCGTTCCGGACATACCTACGGCTACGCCCACTTGATGATCCCGCCCAACGACTTCGCCAAGCTCGGACTGCTCGTCGGCAATGACGGGCGCTGGGGCGCAGCGCAACTCGTCTCGCAGGAGTATCTGCGGCAGGCGCGCACGCCGTCGGCGACCAACCGGTGCTACGGCTATCTGTTCTGGCTCGGGCCGGGTTGTGCCGAGTCCGCGGCGATTCTGCCGGCCGATGTGTACATGATGGCCGGACTCGGTATGCAGAACGTCTTCGTCATGCCGAGTCTCGACCTCACGGTGGTGTGGACCGGGTTCTACGGCAACGTCAGCCGGTACGGTCTGTCCGGCGTGATCCAGAACACCCAGGAGCTGCCGTACGAGTTCTTCCGCAGGCTCTTCGCGGCGTTCCACGAGCCGCCGATGCCCGACCCGGGACCGTACGCCGAACCGCCGATCCGGCTCAATCCAGGCCAGTTCGTCGACTACAACTTCGTGCTGGCGGTTTTCGGTGCGGGGCCGTTCGCCTATCCCGGCTGCAACGTCCTGTCTTGCCTGAATTCGCCACTCGCGCCGCCATTCTGGGATACCGCGCCGGGTTGCGCCATCATGGTCTGCCTGGGTCCCGGCGCGCCCGGCATTCGCCGGTAGAGCTCGTTCAATCCGCGCGGCGCAGTGCGCCTTCCAGGCCGTCGAGGATGAATTCCAGCTGGCGCACGAACAATTCGTCGCGTTCGGCGGACAGATCGTCCGTCGGCGGTGCGGCATAGCGTTTGTGCAGATACGGATAGCCGCGGGCGGCGGACTCGGCGGCGGGCCAGATGCTCGCGTACCACTGCGCTTCGCTGAGACCGCTGCGCTGCACCACCCGGAGCGAGGCGGCCTCGGACATGGTGATGCCGAAGGCGTAGCCGAGGATGGTGCTCATCGCGAGATCGGCTGTGGCCGAATCCATTCCGGCCCGCTCCAGCACACCGAGGAAGCCGTCGGTGCCGCGCATCATGTTCGGCCCCAGGTACAGGGTGCCGATCTCGCCGATCATCGATGACAGCCACGGGTGGCGCAGCATGGTGCGGCGCAGCGCGACGGTGAAATCGGTGACCGCCGCACGCCAGCCGCGCGGGTCCGCCGGATCGGGGACCGGCAGTGCGCCCAGTGCGGCGTCGGCGACCAGTTCGATCAGCTCGTCTCGATTGGCCACGTGGGTGTACAGCGAGGTCGCGCCCGCGTTGAGTTCGGCGCCGAGTTTTCGCATGCTCAGCGCTTCGAAGCCCGCGCTGTCCAGCAGTTCGAGCGCTGCCGCCACGATCTGCTCGCGGCTGAGCGCGGGCTGTTCGCGTCGCGGTTTACGCGGCCGTGCCCACACGGAGGCGATCGGTTGTTCCTTGGCTGGCATACGTCTGCTCCTTCCGGGCCTCGGGCCAGCATAGCCGCCAGGACCGCACATCGTTCGGGCTGTCGTACACCGTTGGGTATTGCGCACAACGTTCGCCGACCGTACAGTGTTCGGATATCCGCACGGTGTGCGGCTGGGCTTATTCGAAAGGGTTCGCGAACATGACCGAATCGACCGACGAGGTGGCTGTCGCGGCGCGTGATCCGCGCCGCTGGCTCATCCTGATCGTGCTGTGCTTCAGCTCATTGGTGCTGGTCATCGACAACATGGTGCTGAATGTGGCGATCCCGCAGATCGCCACCGACCTGGGCGCGGGCGCGCAGGACATTCAGTGGATCATCGACTCCTACATCCTGGTTTTCGCCGGACTGCTGCTCACCTCCGGCAGCCTGTCCGACCGGTACGGCCGTCGGCTGGTGATGGTCGTCGGCCTGTTCCTGTTCGGCGCGGCGTCGGCGCTCGCGGCCTTCGCTACCACCTCGGAGTTGCTGATCGGCGGTCGCGTGCTGATGGGAATCGGCGGCGCGTTGATCATGCCGAGCACGCTGTCGATCCTGATCACCGTCTTCGACGAGCAGGAACGCCCGAAGGCGATCGGCGCGTGGAGCGCGGTCTCGGTGGTCGGCATGGTCGGCGGCCCGGTGTTCGGCGGCTTCCTGCTGGATCACTTCTGGTGGGGCTCGGTGTTCGTGTTGAACGTGCCCATCGTGGTGGTGGCGATCGTCGCGGCGTTCGTGCTGATGCCCGAATCCAGGGGGCCGTGGCGCAAGCCGGACCTGCCGGGCATGCTGCTCTCGGTGCTCGGCATGACCGCGCTGGTGTGGACCATCATCGTCACCCCGATCGACGGCTTCACCGCGCGGGGCACCTTGACGGCGTTGGTGATCGCGGTGATCTCGTTGGCAGGCTTCGTGATTCGTGAGCTGAGTACCGAGTCGCCGATGGTGCCGCTGGAGCTTTTCCGCAACCGGATCTTCACCGGCTCCAGCTTCTCGCTGGTGCTGCTGACCTTCGCCAGTGGCGGACTGCTGTTGGTGCTGACCCAGTACCTGCAATTCGTGCTCGAGTACACGCCGACGCAGACCGCGTTCGCGTTCACGCCGATGGCCGTCGCGGTGCTGGTGTGCAACGGAATCGGGGCGTCGCTGGCCGGCAAGGTCGGCAACCGGTGGATCGTGGCGACGGGCCTGATGATCACCGCGAGCGGGTTCGGCGTGCTGGCGACACTGGACGTGGACGAGAGCTTCTGGCTGCCCGCGCTGGCGCTCGCGCTGCTGGGCAGCGGCATGGGTCTGGCCATGCCCGCCGCGATCGGCGCGCTGATGAGCGCGGTGCCCGGGGATCACGCCGGCGTCGGCTCCGCGCTCAACGACACCATCCAACAGGCGGGCGCCGCGCTCGGCGTCGCCATCCTCGGGGCGGTGCTGGCCGGCAGCTACACCGGCCACATGCCGGACACCGCACCGGAACACGCCAGGGAAGCCATCTCCGATGCGCTGGCCGTGGCCCGCGCCACCGGTGACGGCGCGCTGGCCGCCGCCGCGCGGTCCGCGTTCACCGTCGCCATGTCCACCACGTTCGTCGCGGGCGCCTGCGCCGTGCTCGGCGCGGCCGCCCTGGCGCTGGTGTTGATGCGTGAACGCGCCGGGCGCGCAGAGAATTCGGAGCAAGAGGAGAAGATCACGCCGGAGCCCGTCGGCGTGGACCGCTGACCCTGTCGCAGTGCGGTCATGAGGTCGCTGGGTGAGTGCGCATAGTTCGGTGGAACCGGGGGCGGGTGGGCAGCCTGCTGCGGTGGGGTGCGCCGTGGCAATTCCCCTCGGCCTCGGCGCGAACGCCTACGACCGCATGTAGTAGGCCTGGTCCGGGTGGACCAGGCTTTCCGGCCGACTCCTACAGCAGGCCCCACCAATACAGCACACAGGCCAATACCCAGACCACCACGGTTTCCATCGTCGTTCCAATCTCCTTGGCGCACTTGTCTCCATCATCGGCTATCCGGGACCGCGTGCTACAAACTCCGCACATTCGTCGCCGTATCGGCACCATCACCTGCAATTTTTCCCCTACAAGGTGTTCTTAAGTGCGTGCTAAGCCGTCGACGGCATTGTTTGAGTCACACCGAATACACCGGGTGCTCCGGTTGACGGGGTGCAGAGCCACCACCGGGGGTGGGGAACGGGGCTCGACCTGTCTTCGAGGGGTTGGCAGGTCGGGTCCCGGGGGTTGAGAGTGCCTGCCGGGCCGGTCCACGAGGGGTGACCGGCTCGGTAGGCCACTCGGGACGCGGGCATACGCCTTCGATGGCTCTTCCCGGAGCTGGCCGGCAACTCGATGTTGCCACTGCCGAAGGTAACCACGGGTGCGCAGGCGCCGGTCTCGGGTCGGACGCGCGGCCGGACCGGTTTCGGAGGGTGATCGGTCCGGGTCGGCACGGTTAGAACTTGTTCTAGACACTTTCGACATTTTGTCTTACCGTCACTACATGTTGATCGATGCGTATCGTCCGGCTCCGGTCTTCGAGTTGTGCTCCGGCCCCACCTGGGTTTCGCCGTGGGAGATGTATGCCGCACTGCGTGAACACGATCCGGTCCACCACGTGGTGCCGCCGGCCCGCCCGGCCGACGACTACTGGGTGCTGACCACCCACGAGCACGTGTACGCCGCCGCCCGCGACAGCGCGACCTACTCGTCGCGCGACGGGCTGACCGTGGAATACGGCGAGCTGGAACAGATCGGCCTCACCGACAACCCACCGCTGGTGATGCAGGATCCGCCCGAGCACACCGACTTTCGCAAACTCGTCGCCCGCGGCTTCACGCCGCGCCAGGTGCGCGACGTGGAGCCGGTGGTGCGGCAGTTCGTGCGCGAACGCCTGGACGGCCTCGCCGCCGACGGTGGGGGCGATATCGTCGCGGGGCTGTTCAAACCGCTGCCGAGCATGGTGGTCGCGCACTATCTGGGCGTGCCCGCCGCGGACCGGGGCCGGTTCGACGGCTGGACCGACGCCGTCGTCGCGGGCAGTACCGATCGGGCGAGTACCCAGGCGATGCCCGCCTCGATGGCGATGATGGGTTACTTCGCCGAGCTGATCAAGCGGCGCAGAACCGATCCGGGCGACGATACGGTATCGCTGCTCGTACAGGCGGGGATGGCGGCCGACGACGTCGATGTGCGTGGCCTGGTGCAGATCCTGGCCTACACCTGGACCATGGTGGCCGGGGGCAACGACACCACGACGGGCCTGCTCGGGGGTGCTGTCCAACTGCTGCAACAACATCCGGACCAGCGGGCGGCGCTGGTCGAGGACAGGGACCGGATCGGTACGGCCATCGAGGAATTCGCCCGGCTCACCGCACCGGTGCAGTGTTTGGCACGCACCGCGACGCGGCCACTTCAGCTGGGCGGCAAGTCGATTCCCGCCGGACGCAAAGTGCTCCTGGTCTTCGGCTCCGCCAACCGGGACGAGCAGGCGTTCGGCCCCGACGCCGCCGAACTCGACATCGAGCGGAATCCGCAGCGTATCCTCACCTTCGGCCACGGACCCCACCACTGCCTCGGCGCCGCGGTGGCCCGTATGCAGGCCCGGGTCGCGTTGGAGGAACTACTCGACCGCTTCCCCGACTATGTGGTGGATATGGATTCGGTCGAGTACGCGACGGGGCCGTATGTCCGGCGGCCGACCACCCTCGCCTTCCGGTGCGCGGCATGAGCGGCTGGCTGGCGGACGGTCGCGCGGAGTTGGCGAGCGAGCGCATCCTCGACGCGGTGCGCGCGCTGTTCATCGAAAAGGGCGTCAGCGGTATCGGCATGGCCGAAGTGGCCGAGGCCGCGGGATGTTCGCGGGCGACGCTCTACCGCTACTTCGAGAATCGGCAGGCGCTGTACGTGGCCTTCGCCGGGCGCGAGGCGCGCCAGGTGGTCGAACGGGTGTGGCGTGACCCGGCCCGCCCTGCGGCGGCGGACCCGGCGGACCGCTTGCTCGACGGGCTCACCGCGTTGCTCGCCGAGGTGCGCAAGACCCCGCACCTGGCGGTATGGTTCGCTGCGGACAACGCCGGAATCGTTGCGCAGCTGTCGAATTCGTCCGCGGTGCTGGACGCGCTCGCCGCCGACTTCGTGTCCGGATTCCGCCCCGGCCTGCCCGCGAAGGCGGCGCAACGTGTCGGGCAGTGGGTGATCCGCGCCATGGTCTCGCTGCTGACCCTGCCTGGGGACGGCGAGGACGAAGAGCGAACCATGCTGCGTACCTTCGTACTTCCGTTTCTGCTGGACGAACGGACCGTGGTCGAGTAGCCCTGACTATCCGGCGATGCTGTGCGCCGGGTAGTCAGGCAGTTCATAGGACTCGGTCTTGGTGAACATCTTCATCATCAACGGCCGCAGCGCCTTCGAGGTCATCAGCTTGCTGAGCGTCTGGCCTGCCCTGATGCCCAATGCAGTTCGGGGTGTCATGGCCTTCAGGCCGCCGGGAGCGAGTTCCTGCGCCTTCGCGATGAACGGGCGCAGTACCTCCTCGTAGCGGGCCAGTGCCGGCTCGGGATCCGCGGCGTGCGAGGCGATTTCACCGGCCAGCACATAGGCGCCGAGCAGTGCCATCGCGGTGCCCTGCCCGGACAAGGGTGAACCGCAGTAACCCGCGTCGCCGAGCAGCACGACCCGGCCCTGCGACCAGGCGGGCATATCGATGCGCGCCAGCTCGTCGAAATAGAAGTCGGTCGCCTCCGGTATCGCGGCGGCGATCCGCTCCGCCTCCCAGCCGCCACCCGCCAGCTTGCGCCGGAGCAGATCCTGCTGGGCCGCGACATCGCGGCGCAGCGCGGGGTCGGCCGGCATGCGCACCGTGATCAAGGCCTTCGAGGTGGCCGGGTCGGCGTCCGGGCGCAGTCCGATATTTGCCGCGCCGACCAGCGAGTGCATGGTGAACCAGTGGTCCTCTGCGTCCGCGGCGCTGGGCATGGTGAAGAAGGACATGTACCCGCCGAGGTAGGTGGAGAACTGCTCCTCGGGGCCGAACACCATCCGGCGGGTGGCCGAGTGCAGGCCGTCCGCGCCGATCAGCACGTCATAGCGGGCGCTCGTGCCCGAGGCGAAGGTGACGTCGACGCCGGTTCCGTCCTGGCGGACATCGGTGATCCACTCGCCGTAGCGGTAGTCCACGCCGCCTTCGGCCGCCAGCGCGTCGAGCAGGACCTGGTTCAAATCCCCACGGGTGATCTCGATTTCGGCGATGGCGCCCTTGCCGTCGAACAGCTCGGTCGGCATCCGGACAACATCGCGGCCCGCGGCGTCGACGAACTTCATGCCGCGCTCGTCCAGTTGGACGGCGCGGATGCCCGGCATCAAGCCCATCCGTTCGGCGACCTCGGCGCTCGGCCCCCGCAGGTCGACCGCCTGTCCGCCCGGCCGCGGCGCGGCGGCGCGCTCGACCACGGTGGCCCGGATGCCGGCCCGAAGCAGTTGCAACGCAACGGCATTGCCGCCGATACCGCCGCCTGCGACGAGGATGCGGGGCTGGGTGTGGAGGCTCATCTGTTGTTCCCTTGCTTGCGCGAATGTCTTAGACATATGTCTACAGCAGGCTGAGACATATGTCTAGTACAAATGTGCAAGACGAGCGTTCAGGGGGGATCAGCGCTGGATATAGGCCTTCCATCCGCCGAACGAGGTGATGTCTGTGGCGGTGATCGCGGCGTCGTAGGTGCATGCGAAGCCGATCACCGAACGGCCATCGGACAGTTCGATGCTGGTCAGCGCCATGGGGGCAGGCAGGGCCGCCAGGAACTCGCCCAGCCCGGCGGTAGCGACGCGGAACAATTCACCGGCGATGGGGGCGCCTAGGCCCGCACCGTGCCGCACTAGTCCGGGTTTCGCCGGGGTGGTGTCCAAGGCGGTCAGGCGATAGGCGTCCGTCGTGCGGATGTCTCCGGCGAAGCGCGCGCCGATCTGCTCGAGCTGCCAGTGCAGCGGTTGACCGCGCAGGTGCGCGCCGAAGACGGCGAGTTCGACACCGTGCTGTACCAGCAGCGGCGCGGTGTCGGCGGCGAGCAGGCGGGCGGCCAGATCGATGCCGACCTGATCGGCGAACGCGGCGGTCACCAGCATGACGCCGAACGGCGCACCGTCGGCGGTGGGTGCGCCGGGCACCGCCACGGCCGCCAGATCGAGCAGGTTGCAGAAGTTCGTGTAGGTGCCGAGCCGGCGGTTGATACCCAGCGGATCCGCCTGCACCGCGGCGATACTCGGATGCTCGGTGGTGGTCGGCAGCAACAGTGCGTCGTAGTCCGCGAGCAGCTCGGCGGCCTTCGCGCGGGCGCGAGCCAACGCGTCGAGATCTGCCGCGAATCCCGGACCCGTTGTCGCACCGGCGGATTCGATGATCGCGGCGACCGTCGGGTCCGCGCCGGCGGGCGCGGTGGCCAGGAACTCGCCGACCGCGGCATGGCGTTCGGCGACGATCGCGCCGTCGTAGAGCAACCGCGCGGCGTCGAGCAAGCCGGAAATGTCGACCTCTTCGAACTTCGCTCCGGAATCGGCCGCGGCGGCGACAGTTCTGGCGAAGGCTTCGCGATACGGTGCACACAGTGCGACGAGGTCGGCCGCGCGCGGGACCGCGATGCGCGCCGCCGCAGGCGCCGCCAACCGGACATCGGCCGGCCAGCTGCGACTGCGCGGATCGCGCGGCTCGGGCCCGCACATCACCGCGGCCGCCGCCACCGCCGTGTCGAGATCGTCGGCGAAGACGGTGACCGCGTCGTAGTCCGCGCACGCGGGCACCACGCCGTGCGTCGGGATGATGCCCAATGTCGCCTTGACGCCGACGATTCCGTGATAGGCCGCAGGCACCCGGCCGGAACCCGCGGTGTCGGTGCCGATCCCGAGATCGGCGATACCCAGCGCGACGGCCACCGCCGAACCCGAACTGGACCCGCCGGAGATCAGCGCCGGGTCGTGCGCGTTGCGCACCGCGCCGTACGGACTACGGGTACCGACCAAACCGGTCGCGAACTGATCGAGATTGGTTTTGCCGAGCACGACCGCGCCCGCCGCGACCAGCCGCTCGACCGCCGACGCGGTGCGCTGTGCGGTGTAGGCGAACTCCGGGCACGCCGCCGTGGTCGGCAAGCCCGCCACATCGATGTTGTCCTTGACCGCGACCAGCAGACCGGCCAGCGGCAGCGCCGCGCCCGCGGCCAGCCGTGCTTCGACGGCGGCGGCCTCGGCGGCGACCGCCTGCTGGTCGCGCAGCGTGATCCACACTTCGGGTCGATCCACCTCGGCGATCCGCTGATACGCGGCGGTCACGCGTTGGGTGGGTGTCGCGGTCTTGGCTGTATCGCCGGTGGTCATTCGGTCGACTCCGATCACTGCTGGTGGGATTGCGGGGTTTCGGCGCGGTCTATTCGGCGGCCATCGCGGCGATGGCCCGGGTGACGCGGTCGAGCACCACGTCCAGCGATGCGCCGATATGCGTGTGCAGCAGCTGGTAGGCGAGGGAAAGATCGTCGGCCAGTACGGCATCGAGGATGCCGAGGTGTTCGGTGATGGTGGTCTCGATGCGGTTGTTGACCATGAAGTCATACATCCGGACGTGCCGGATGCGGGAGTTCACCGCCTGTAAAGCCCGCACCATTTCCGCGTTGCCCGCAGCGGTGAGCAGCGTGACGTGGAATTCTTCGTCGCGCACCACGAATCCCGGCTCCTGCGCCGGCGGGTCGGCGCGCAGTGCCAGCCACGCGTCGCGTTCCGCCTCGAGCAGGGCGCGATCGTGGGACACCGCGGGGTTCCTCAGCGCACGCTGTATTCCGCCCAGCTCCAACGTGATTCGCAGCTCGTAGAGGTCACGGATCAACGGAATGCTCGGACGCACCGGGCTGAACCCGAACTCCTCGCGTTGCAGCAGGCCGTCCGCGCAGAGCACGGTCAGCGCCTCACGGATCGGTGTCCGTGAGATCCCGAACCGCGCCGCCAGTTTCGGCTCGGTCAGCCGCTCCCCGAACTTGATATCCCCATTCATCAACTCCCCGCGCAGCGCCGCATACACCACGTCGCGCAGCGCCCGCCCATCCGCACTCTCCAGCGTTCCCGCCCGTGTCGACATACCTGTATACGCTACCGACCTCGCATTTCCGCAACATCACCCCAAGTAAGCACCCCGTAACTCGCCCACTCGAAGCGTGCGCAACTCGGCCCGCAGCTCGGGCTGAGGATCAAGAAGCCGCCGCGGTACTTCCGCCCGGACGACCGACCGGAGTTCCAGCAGCTTCGGCCCGGCCACGTAGTGGCGTCCGCGGGTCGCGCCCCGCGTGGCCAGCAGTCCGATCTCGGTCCAGGCTGTGAAGTCTCGCGACGCGGTGCGCTCATCGATCGCCGCGCGCACGAGGTAGCCGTGCCTGCGGATGCGGAATCCGATCAAGGCGTCGTCCAGGATGTCGGCAACAGTGCGCCGGGGGTTGGCTGGGGGTGGGAATGGGGCGCACACTTTCAGAGTCGGCGTGCGTGGGAACGGGGCTGGTCCAGTTGGATGAGGTGGCGTGTGCGCGCCGGGACGCGATGGGGTGCTGAGCCGTGATGGGCTACAGCGAGCACGGGGAACAGGCCCGGATCGAGCAGGTGCCGCTGTCGCATCTGTCGCTCGAGGTCGGCCATTTCTCGGTGCCTCAGATCGCGCACGATATGGATCAGGTGCTGCGTCGGTTTCGCGGGATCGCGCCGTTGGCCGATGCGTTCATCGCCGTCGCCCGCGCGGAATTCGGCTCCCGAGTGCGAGTGAGTACCTGCTATTTCGTCGACGACTACACCGCGCCGAACGCCGATCCGCGCGACATCCTCGGCAAGTTGCTCACCGCGGCGGACGAAGCCGGTGTGCGGATCGACTATCTGGCCCGCCAATCAGGTTGCGCGACGGGGATTCCGGGGGACGACGGCGGGTCATCAGGTGCGCCGATCAGCCTCGCTGAGCTGGTCGCGGCCAGTATCGTTGCCGAGCCGGACGTTTCGTCGTCGGCCGGGCGTCGCCCGCCGACCGCGGAGTCCGGCTGGTTGTGCAACGGCCGCCGCCCGTCGGACGGCGAACAACCGCAGCACACCTGGATGCTGCCGTTTCGGCCCGCGGAAGAGTTCGGCCGAAGCGAGCATTCGATCTTCCTGGATGTGCAGTTGTGGAGTGAGCGCACCGAGTCCGCCAACGGGCGCAACGAAGCTCACCGCCGGTGGTCGGCGCCGATGCTCGCCGCGGTCTGGCAGCTGCTGCGGCTCGGCGTGCTGCGCCACCACGGTGCGGCGGTCGTGCGGCCGCAGGTCGTCGCGCCGGAAGCGCAGTGGCCGAGCCGGTGGCAGGAGCTACCGGCAGTAATGCGACTTGCCCACGATGCGCCACCGTTCGCGGCCTATCGGTCGATGTCGATCGTGCCCAAACATCGTGCCGCTCTGGTCCATTCGACGCAGGTGATACTGGATCACCTGGATGTGGATCGTGCCGTGATCGATCAGCTCATCGCCGGCGGCGCCGCGGAGGAGGTGCCGGTGACGGTGTCGCGCAAGATCTCCGACCGCGTTTCCCATTTGCTGTGGGACGGAACGTGAATGGCACCGCTGCTGGTTGGGTAGTGGTCCGCATGAGGCCGGACTCGAATCGGTTCCGGCCCGCTGCGCAGATCTGGCGGTGCATGACTGGGTGCTGACCGCCGTCTGCCAGGCGCTGGCGCAGGCGGACCGATTTCCCGCGGCCGCGCCGCAACGAGGTGAGATCCCGGCTGCCGTGCCACAACATCTGGCGAGCCTGTGGATGCCCCGGGGCGCATACCCCCGCCGATTTACGCGGTCTGCAATCCGATCCGGGATTCTCTAGGCAGTGGACCACGCTGATCTGGCAAGTGCGCGATCGGCTTTCCGTGGCGCAATGGAATTCGCATCATGAACGTGGCTCTCACGCTCGACGTTCGAGAATCGTGGTCCGTCAGAGTTTGTACTCGAGTATGTCGCGAGGCTCGCCGATGCCGAAGTAGTGTTCCTCGTAAGCGGTCCAGGTGAAACCCATTCGCTTGTAAAGGTTATAGGCCGACTGGTTGGTTGGCCGGACGGTTATCAGGATGCTGCGCACCGAGTGTCGGCTGCACAGCTCGATCGCCTGCGCTAAAAGGGTTGACCCGTAACCCCGGCCGCACTTGCTCTCGGTGACGGCGAAGCTGAGCAACCAGGCACGCCGATCGGGAGTGAGGGCGACCAACAGGTGCCCGCAGACGACGTCGTCCACTTCCGCGACCAGCCAGTCGCAGCCGTGCAGGTCGAAGAGCTGGCGCAACACGAAATAGGGGTAGGCGTCGGCCCCGAACCGTTCCTGCTCGACCGCCGCGACACGGGCGAGATCGGAGAGTGCGGCCAACCGATACACGGGCGTCGTTGACGCTGTCGCGATGTCCACTGTGTTCCCTTGCGCGGTAACGCGGGTCATAAATCAACAGCGTAGGCGTTTGCTCGCATGTTCGGCGGCTGCACGGCACACGCTGTCCGGATCGAGGTAGTTTATGCGCCATTGCGTTATTCCGTCGGGGCGGCCCCGGGATCACCGGGGTGGCCCCGGTGAAATTCGGCGGAATATCTCGTTGCTCGATATTCGCCGATATGCGCCTCAGGCGATCTTTCCGGTTCCCGCGCCGCCTTCGGCGATCCGAATGTGCTGCGCAGTGACCGCTTCGGCGGCGTCGCTCGCCAGAAACACGACCACGTCCGAGATTTCGGTTGTTTCGCTCACGGGGCCGAGTAGGCGCGCCGTGGCGGCCGCGTCCGGGTCGGGGCTGCCGGTCGTCGCGCTCACCGCGTTGACGGCGATGCGCCGCGGCGTGAAGTCCGCGGCCAGGACGCGGGTGAACTCCGCGATTGCCCCCGCGGCGGCCTCCTCGACGGTGGTGCCCGACGGGGCGGCGTTCGCGACGGTGATGACCCGCCCGCCGTCGGCCAGATGCGCCGAGGCGAGTTGCAGGCCGTGCAGCACGCCGCGCGCCGGTGTCGCGAAGGCGCTGTCGAATTCGTCGGCGGTGAGTTCGGCCAGGGGCGTGGTGAGCGCGGCAGCCGTGGTGGTCACCAGCACGTCCCAGCGCCCGCACTCTTCGAGCAGCGCCTGCACCAGTTCCTCGTATTCGAGACGATCGCCGATATCGGCCGCGAGCGCCAGCGCGGAACCGCCGGAACCGGTGATCTCCTTGACCACATCGGCGGCCGATTCCGGTGCGTGCGGGTGCTGGATCACCACTTGCGCGCCCTGCGCGGCGAGCGAAACGGCGATCTTCTTGCCGACGCCGGTGTCGCCACCGGTGATCAGCACGGTCTTCCCGGCCAGCGTTCCGGTGACGTCCTCGGCGGGTGCGCGCATGATTCAGCCTTTCGGAGGGGGGCGAAACCGATTCTGCCCCAAGGCGAGCCACCCTCCCGGCCGAACCGCGCCGAGCAACGCGATGGTGAGGGGTGTCACCCCGGCGTGCTGCGCCAGGCGGGGCGGTGGGCATTGGTGATCCACCGCAGGACCCATTCGGCGGGGCCGTACCGGTAGCGGCGTAACCACACCGCGCTGACCGCCAACTGGAGTCCGAAGATGAGCACCGCCACTGCCATGGTCGCGGCCGGCGACAGGCGGCCCGCCCAGCCGCAACCGATGCCGGTGAACAGGAGCAGGCCGATCGCGGATTGACCGAGATAGTTGGTCAGCGCGATCCGTCCGGCCGGGGCCAGCGCGGTGCGGATCCACGCGGTGCGGGGGCTGTGCATCAGCCGTAGCAGCGTCGCGACGTACGCGGCCGACAGCAGCGGCGCGGTGGCGACGCTGACCGCCACCGCGAGCGTCGTGCCGGTGCCGCCGCCGAGGGTGTAGAGCACGCTGCCCGCCAAGCCGATCGAGAACCCGATCCACTGGATGCGGCGCAGCACCGGTTCGTCACCACGTACCCGCGCCAGCAGCTTGCGGCGCCCCGCGATCAGGCCGAGCAGGAACATGGCCAGAGCGGTCGGCCCCTGCAGGGTAATGGCCTGCAGAATCAGCAGCGGGAGTCCGTCGAGGTGGGTGCCGATGATCTCGCCCCAGCCACCGAGCATGGCCGCGGTTGTTTGCTCGGCGTTGGCTCGCGCCTGTTCCGGCGCGGGCAGCCATGCCGAGGTATTCAGGAACAGGCCGCTGATCAGCAGGCTTGACAGCACCAGGCCGTAGAGCACGCCGGCGATGCGCAGCGCGGTCCGATCGGTGACCCGTCGCAGCAGGAACAGGGCGAGACAGGCGAGCGCGTACGTGGTGAGCACGTCGCCGCCGTACAGGAACACGATGTGCGCGACACCGATGAGGAACAGCCCGGCGATGCGCCGCAGCATGCGCGGCTCGAACGCCGCGCCCGCGTCGGCCGCCGAGGTCAGCTGCAAGGTGAAGCTGTAGCCGAACAGGAACGAGAACAGCAGATAGAACTTCATGTCGACGAAGACCGTGGACAGTCCGCGAACCACCTCGTCGACGGGGCCGGCGAACGCCGGATCGGTCACCAGGTTCCCCGGGTAGCCGGACGACATGAACGTGATGTTGACGATGAAAATGCCCAACAGGGCGAAGCCGCGTAGCGCGTCTACGTCGTAGACGCGGGTGCGCGGCGTGACCAGTTGATCGGTCATGGGGTGCCAGCTTCCTCGATTGACCGCGAGACTTAAATGTCTAAGGGATACTATCCAATAGATACTATCTATGCGACTAGTATGCAACCGGTCCTGATGTGCCGATCCCGAGGAAGGTGCCCGCAGTGCCCGACGAGGCAATGCCCGCGGAACTGAGCAGGTTGTGGCGGCTCGCGTCGCCACCGCAGCGGCTGGGACGGCCCGCCGAGCTCGACGTCGACCTGGTGGTGCGCAAGGCCGTGGAACTGGCCGATCGTGACGGGCTCGCGGGCGTCACGCTGATGAAAGTCGCCCTGGGCTTCACGAAGATGGCGCTGTATCGGCACGTCGGGTCCAAAGACGAGCTCTTCGAGCTGATGGCCGATCACGCGGCGGGCCCGCCACCCGAATTCCCGCTGGCGCCCGCCGATTGGCGCGCCGAGCTGCGGCGCTGGGCGCACGCGCTGCGCGCCACCCACCTACGGCATCCGTGGCTGCCGCAGCTGCCGATCTCGGGTCCGCCGCGTGGCCCGAACACCGTCGGCTGGATGGACGCGCACCTGCGGGTGCTGGCCGGCACGCCGCTCGACTGGGCCACCAAGGTCGCCGTCATGATGCTGGTCAGCGGTCACGTCCGCCAAGCCAGCCTGCTCACCCAGCAGCTGGCCGAAGGACGCGCGGACACCGGTCTCGACGAGGCCCAGGTCAACCAGGCCTACACCCGCTCCCTGGCCGCCCTGGTCGACCCGTCCCGCTACCCGGAAGCCGCGAAACTCTTCAGCTCCACCGTCTTCGACCCCCCGCCCGCCGCCCCCGCCGACCCCACCGAAGACCCGGACTTCACCGTCACCCTGGAGATCATCCTCAACGGCATCGCCCAGGAAATAGCCGCCGCCGAGTGAGCGCGACTGTGTAGCGAGAGGTCGGAATTCGAGATCGTGGTCAGTCGACGCCGAGGTCGAGTTGTAGTGCAGCGGCACTTCTGAGACGAGCATGTCGACATCGCGATTGATACGCAGGCACGGCTCCGTCTTCGTGGGGTAATCGCTGCAGTGGTAGGCGGCGCAGCCCTCGACTCTGCTCGCGAAAGAACCATCGGAAACAAGTTCGCCCCCTGCCGTTGGGCAGGGGGCGAACTGTTCGTCTCAACCACGAGTCGGGGTGACAGGATTTGAACCTGCGACCTCTTCGTCCCGAACGAAGCGCGCTACCAAGCTGCGCCACACCCCGTGAATCGAACCTGCAGTAGCTTACAACAGGGACGGCCTGGACGTTAAACCGCCTGTTCAGCGGGGGTATCGCGTGGCGGTCTAGCCGTCGTGCGCGCGGATGCTGGTGAAGATGCGCTTGGCGGTGTCGGCGTCGAGGGCGTTCGGCACGCCGGTGTCGGCGGCGATCACCATGACGAAGTTGCCGCTGTCGGTGGGGTAGGCCACGGTGAAGACCGAGTAGGCCGTCGCACAGCCGGGCTTGGCCTGGGTGACGGTGCCCTTGGTCTCCACGAACATGCCGTGCTGGGTGCCGTCCAGCGATTCGAGCGGCACCGGCGCGCTCGGCGTGCCGTTGGACGAGGCGGTGTAGGCGAGCTTGGCCGTCCGGGTACCGAGATCGGTTGCCGCCGTGGCGGAATCGGGGCTCTGCGAACCGGTGAGGAAGGACACCGTGCGGGTGGAGCCGGGGCAGTAGCCCTTGCCGTCGCTGGCATATCCCTTGCCCGCGACCGCGTTCGGTGGTTCGCCGAACCCGCCGATGGCGGTCTCCGGCGCGATCGTCCAGCCGCTGGGCACGTCGTACGCGGCGCCCCGGTCGGGCGCGACGACCACCTGATAGCCGGGGATCACCGGGGTTTCGTTGCGGCCGTTGGGGTTGGTGGTCGGCGCCGCGGAGGTGGTCTTGGTCGGGGCCGGCTCGGTGCTCGCGCTCGGTGTGAGCGCGCTGACCATGGACGGCGAGTTCTCTTGCGCCGCAGAGTCGTCCGAGCCGCGCATGGCCAAAGTGACCGCTGTCACCGCACCCGCCGCGACCAAGAGCACCACGAGTCCGATCAGTAACGCCGCCTTGCCGCGACCACCCGGCTGCTGTCCGCCCGTGCCATGGCCGGGTGCCTGCGGCGGCCCGCCGAACCCGCTCTGCGGCCCGTAGCCGCTCGGTTGGCTGTACTGCGGCGTGCCGTACGCGGGGGCTTGATACTGCTCGATCGGCGGCACCTCGCCGTACTGGCCGGGCGCCGGTTGCCATTGCAGCCCGGGGTCGGGCTGGCCTAGTCGAGTGGCCTGTGGATAACCGAGCAGCGTCGGCGCGGCTTCGGCCGCGCGATGCTGATTCGGGTCGGCTCCCAGGCTCGGCTGCCACAACCCGGCCGGCTCACCGAAACCGCCGCCCTGCGCGGTCCCGCCCGACACCGGCTGTGCCAGCAGCGTCGGGTCGGCCTGCGCCGGGGACTGCCATCCCGGGGGCTGGGCGGTGCCGCCCGGCTGCCACTGCACCGTCGGCGCGGGCGCGCTCGGCCCCGGCTGCCACTGATAGTTGGGGCGTGCCTGATTCGGGTCGGTTCCGGCATGCTGGTCGGGCGCAGCGGCATTCGGCTGCCATTGCAGCGTGGGATCGGCGCCCTGGCCCGCTTCAGCCTGGCGTTCGGCCCAGCCGGCCGGCGGCTGCCAGGTTTGATGGAAGCCGGAGTCCCGCTTCCACGGTCGGCCCTGCTGTTCGGCACCCGCGTCCTGGGGCGCGGACGGGTCGAATTGCGCGTCGCCGGACGGGTACGGGT
The DNA here is from genome assembly GCF_000710915.1 of Nocardia brasiliensis IFM 10847. Taxonomy (GTDB): domain Bacteria; phylum Actinomycetota; class Actinomycetes; order Mycobacteriales; family Mycobacteriaceae; genus Nocardia; species Nocardia brasiliensis_A. Next base: position 17,934 of record NZ_BAUA01000223.1, on the reverse strand, counting down.
ACGGCACACCGGGCTGGCCCAGAACCGTCGGGTCGTTGCGCCGGTCGTCGAATCCACTCACAGTTGTCCCCTGCCTGACACAAGTCTCGGCACGCGACCTTAGCGGGCGATGGCCTCCGATGCGGACACGCCCTGGCCCGAGTCCGTCGCCGGACGCTTCGGGGGCGCGGCGACCAGCGTCAACAGGGTCGCCTCGGGGCGGCAGCAGAAGCGGTACGGCGCCCACGGCGAGGTACCGACGCCCGCGGAGACGTGCAACTGGGTGTGCTCACCCCACTTCGACGGGCCCTTCACCCGGGACCGGTCGATACCGCAGTTGGTGACCAGCGCGCCGTATCCGGGCAGGCACAGCTGACCGCCGTGCGTGTGCCCGGCCATGACCAAGTCGTAGCCGTCGTCGGCGAAGCGGTCCAGCACCCGCGGCTCGGGCGAGTGGGTCAGGCCGATGCGTAAGTCCGCCAACGGGTTCGGGGTGCCCGCGATGGTGTCGTAGCGGTCCCGCTGCAGGTGCGGGTCGTCCACGCCCGCGGTGGCGATGCGGATGCCGGCCACCTCGAGGTCGCGGCGCACGTGCGTCAGGTCCAGCCAGCCGCGCTCGGTGAAGGCCGCGCGCAGGTCTTTCCACGGCAGCGGTGCGCCGTAGACGCGGCGGTGATCCTTCTTGAAGTATTTCAGCGGGTTCTTCGGCACCGGCGCGAAGTAGTCGTTGCTCCCGAAAACGAAAAGCCCCGGGCGGGAAAGCAATCCGCCGAGGGCCTGGACTACCGCGGGTACCGACTTCTGGTGGGAGAGGTTGTCGCCGGTGTTGACGACCAGATCCGGCTCCAGCCGGTCCAGTTCGCGCAGCCACTGCTGCTTGTGCTTCTGGCCGGGCGTCATGTGCAGATCGCTGATGTGTAGCACCCGCAGCGAGGACGACCCCGGCGCGAGCACCGGCATGGTTGCCTCCCGCAGAACGAAGGCGTTGCGTTCGACCAGCGAGGCGTAGCCGATTCCGGCCACCGCCGCCCCAGCGGCTCCCAACGCGGTCGTGCGGACAGCAGAGGTCGAGATCACGGGCATTTGCCCAGCATAGGTGACCCCGCTGCGGATCGCCGAGTGTGTTTACGCACAAGGCCTTGCGCGAGCGCCCTCGATCGGCGTGCACGCGAGCATCGATATTCGCCCGCGGCGGGGCAAATGTGGTGGGCGCTACGCGCGCGAGCGGCTACCGTGAGCCTCATGTCGGAACTCAAAGCGCAACTGCGGACGGATATGACCGCCGCGATGAAAGCCAAGGATACGCTGCGTCTTTCCACCTTGCGGATGCTGCTCGCCGCGATCCAGACGGCCGAGGTGGCCGGTGCCGAGGCCCGTGAGCTCTCCGACGCCGACGTGATCGCCGTGCTGCAGAAAGAGGCGAAGAAGCGCAGCGAGTCGGCCGAGATCTACACCCAGAACGGGCGTGGCGAGTTGGCGGCCAACGAACACGCCGAGGCCAGGATCATCGACGAGTACCTGCCGACCCAGCTGTCGGAGGCCGAGGTCGCCGATCTCGCCGATACGGCGATCGCCCAGGTGGCCGAGCAACTCGGCGAGCGTCCCGGCATGCGCCAGATGGGGCAGGTCATGAAGATCGCCACCGCGCTCGCCGAGGGCAAGGCCGACGGCTCGCGCATCTCCGCCGCGGTCAAAGCACGCCTCTGAGCGGCACGTGCGGCACGGGCCGCGCAACGCGAAGGGCCGCGAACTTTCCGAGTTCGCGGCCCTTTTGCGTCAGCGGGGGATGGGGATCGGGATCGGGATGGGCGGCAGCAGCGGTGGCGGCGGCAACCCGGGGATCCCCGGCGGTGGCGGCGGACCGGGCGGCGGCGCGGCCCGTTGCGTGCCGTCACTGACGTAGAGCGTGATCACCGAGCCGGGGATGGCCGAGCCGTTCGGCGCGGTACCCATCACGGTGCCCTTGGCCTGGGCGCCCGGCCCGGTCACCGGCGTCACCTGGAACCCGGCGCCGACGAGGGCGGCGGTCGCCGCGCCCTGGGTCATGCCCACCACATCGGGCACCTGGGCGTTGTTGGAGCCGCGTACGTACTTGTCGTCCAGCGGCGGCAGCGCGGGCGGCGGGAAGTGACCGAGCACGGGCTTGATCGAGTTGAACCAGCTGCGTGCGGGCTCGTTACCACCGAACAGGTTGCCGTCGCCGCAGTTGCGCAGCGGGAACGAGCAGATCTCGCCCGGCGTCGGGCTGTCGCCGTACACGTAGGTGGCGGCGGCCAGCGAGTTGGTGAAGCCGAGGAAGGCCGAGGAGCGGTGGCTTTCCGTGGTGCCGGTCTTGCCCGACAGCGGCGCGGCCCACCCCGCGGCCTGGGCGGCGCCCGCGGCGGTGCCGCTGATGTCGTCCTTGCTCATCGCGTTGGCCAGGGTGTTCGCCAGGCCGGGTTCCACGACCTGCTCGCAGGCCTGCTGGGTGAGCGGCACCTGCTTGCCCTGCCGGTCCACGACCTCCTTGATCGGGTTCGGCGGGCACCACTTGCCGCCGGAGGCGAGCGTCGCGGCGACGTTGGACAGTTCCAGCGGGTTGATCGCGACCGGGCCGAGGGTGAAGGAGCCGAGGTTCTGCTCCTTGATCATGTCGGCGAGGCTCTGGTTGCCGTGGCCGGAGGTGCCCGCCTCGGTGTAGGAGCGCATGCCGAGCCGGACCGCCATATCGACGGTGGGGGTCACGCCGACGGCCTGGATCAGCTTGACGAACGCGGTGTTCGGCGAGGTCGCCAGCGCCTCGGTCACCGACATCGGCGACTTGTACTTGCCCGCGTTCTCCACGCAGTAGGTGGCGGCCGGGCAGCCGCGGGCGCCACCGTTGCCCATGCCCTTGGCCTCGAAGCGGCCGGGCACGTCGAGCTGAGCGTTGATGCCCAGGCCCTTCTCCATGGCGGCCGCGGTGGTGAAGATCTTGAAGATCGAGCCCGCGCCGTCGCCCACCATCGAATACGGCTGCGGCTGCACGGTTTCGTTCGCGTCGCGGTTGAGTCCGTAGGTGCGGCTGCTCGCCATCGCGATCAGCGGATGTGAATCCTGGCCGGGCGCGACGACGGACATCACCTGGGCGATGTTGTCCAGATTCGGGTTCGCCGAGTCGGTCACCGAGCGCTTCACCGAGTCCTGCACCGCAGGATCGAGCGTCGTCCGGATCAGGTAGCCGCCTTTGTCGATCTGCTCGCGGCTGATCCCCGCGTTGGCGAGGTACTGCAGCGCGTAGTCGCAGAAGAAACCGCGGTCGTGCGCGGCGATGCAGCCGCGCGGCAAACCCTTGGGCTCGGGCAGCACGCCGAGCGGCTTGGTCTTGGCGTCGCGGAACTCGTCGGCCCGGCTGGGGATGTTCTGGATCATGGTGTCCAGCACGGTGTTGCGCCGGGCCAGCACGCCCTCGGTGTTGGTGTAGGGGTTCAGCTTCGAGGAGCTCTGCACCATGCCGGCGAGCATCGCCGCCTGGGAGACGTTCAGCTCCGAGGCGTCGATGCCGAAGTAGGTCTGCGCGGCGTCCTGGATGCCGTAGGAGGAGTTACCGAACGGGACCAGGTTCAGATACCTGGTCAGGATCTCGTCCTTGGTGAGCTCGCGGTCCAGGGTGAGCGCCATCCGGATCTCACGGATCTTGCGGGCGGGGGTGGTCTCGATCGCGGCCCGGCGTTCGGCGTCGGTCTTGGCCACGACCAGCAGCTGGAAGTTCTTGACGTACTGCTGGTCCAGCGTCGAGGCGCCCTGCTGCACCTCGCCGCTCGAGGTGTTGGTCAGGAACGCGCGCAACGTGCCCTGCCAGTCCACGCCCTCGTGTTCGGCGAAGCGCCGGTCCTCGATGGAGACGATCGCCAGCTTCATGTCGTTGGAGATCTTGTCGCTGGGCACTTCGAAGCGGCGTTGCTCGTACAGCCAGGCGATCGGTGCGCCGCTCGCGTCGACCATGGTGGAGACCGCGGGCACGGTGCCCTCCACCAATTCCGAGGACACGTTGTCGACGGCGTCGGCGGCCCGGTTCGAGACGAACCCGAAACCGCCTGCGAGCGGGAACAGCAACCCGGCGACGAGCACGGCAGCCAGCAAGCAGCTGCCGGCCAGCCTCGCGAGCGTTTGTGTGATCGGCACGATCCTCAGACTACGGGGTGCGCTCGGAGCTCTCTTCCGTGCGTTTACCGGAGCGAGATTGATGACGGGTAATGGGCGTGTCGCGCGAGCGAGTCTGGCGTGTCGCGGGACGGCGCGCCGCGAATAACCCGGCCTCGCCGCCGCTCCGGGGATTTTGCAGGGACGGACGTACCAAAAAATCCGGGGGCGGTCTTGCGCTAGCCCCATACCTTTACCTAGATTGAGAACCCAGTGTGATAGAGCTAACACTCAAAGTGGAATGTGGTGCAGTTCGCAGCGGGGTTTGGGTTGCTGCGACGCTGACACGCGATTCTGGAGCGCCGTTGACCCGGTGTTCGGACTGCAAAGGGGCACACCAAATGCACATGACAACCCCCATCGCTCGATTGGACGTGGAGCAGGCCGAAGCAAGGATCGCCTGGGTAGCCCAGGCCCGATGCAAGGAAGTGGATCCCGATCAGTTGTTCGTTCGCGGCGCTGCCCAGCGCAAAGCCGCGACGATCTGCAGGCACTGCCCGGTGCTGATGCAGTGTGGTGCCGACGCGCTCGACAATCGAGTGGAGTTCGGTGTGTGGGGCGGTATGACCGAGCGGCAGCGGCGCGCGCTGCTCAAGCAACACCCGGAAGTGACCTCCTGGGCCGATTTCTTCCAGGCCCAGCGCCAACATCAGGTGGCAATGTAGCCCCCGTGCACCCTCGGAACTGAGCCTGCGAAAGCGGGCTCAGTTCCGTTTGGGGGCAAAAGCTTCCGTTTGGACCTATAGCCGATGCGCCTATGTATCAAGCAGATGCTCGGTTGGTGGTCAGTTGATCACCTACGGCACGCAGCGCCTCGAGATCGGACACCTCGAACGGCAACGCGGTGACCGCGACGATCGGTACCCGCGGATGCGCCCCCGTAAACCGGTGCAGCAGATGCTGTTCGCGCTTGTCCGTGGCCACGCGACGGGCGTGAATGCGCAGCACCGCCGCGGTCAGCGGGTCCGAGTCCGCCAGTTGCTCCGCCACGGTCGCCGCGCGCCCGGCCGACAACGTGCTCAGCGCCGGATGCGTCCGGTTGAGCACCAGGCCCGCCAGCGGCATCCGTTCGGTGGACAGCCGGTCCACGAAGAACGACGCCTCGCGCAGCGCGTCCGGTTCCGCGGCCGCCACCACCAGAAAGTGGGTGCCCGGCTTGGAGAGCATCGCGTAGGTCCGGTCCGCGCGATCCTGGAAGCCGCCGAACAGCGAGTCCAGCGATTGCAGGAAATTGGATGCGTCCTTGAGCATCTGGCCGCCGACGATGGTGGACACCCCGCGCACCGCCAGGCTCATCGCGCCGGTGACCAGCCGGGTGACGCCGCGCCCCGGCGCCATGATGACCCGGATCATCCTGCCGTTCAGGAAGTTTCCGAGCCGCTTCGGCGCGTCCAGGAAGTCGAGCGCGTTGCGCGACGGGGGAGTGTCGACCACGATCAGGTCCCACTCCTTGCGCGCGGCCAGTTGACCGAGCTTCTCCATCGCCATGTACTCCTGCGTCCCGCCGAACGACGAGGCGACGGTTTGGTAGAAGGGGTTGGCGAAGATCTGCTCGGCCTTCTCCGGGCTGGTGTGCTCGAGCACCATGTCGTCGAAGGTGCGGCGCATGTTCAGCATCATCGCGTGCAACTCGCCCTTGGCCTGCGGCCCGAGCGGCACCCGCTGCGGCGAATTGCCGAGATCGGCGACCCCGAGTGACTGCGCCAGCCGGCGCGCCGGGTCGATCGTGAGCACCACGACCTTGCGGCCCTGTTCGGCCGCGCGCAACGCGATCGCCGCGGCGGTGGTGGTCTTGCCGACCCCGCCCGAGCCGCAGCAGACCACGACACGCGCCGTCCGGTCTTCGATGATGCTCGAAATATCCAGTGGCGCGGGCGCGGTCATTTGACCCCTTGGGTACTCAAGTGTTCGGCCAGTTCATATAAGCCGCCGAGGTCCATGCCCTCCGGCAGCGCGGGCAGGTACAGGCGGGACACGTCGACCTTGGCGAGCTCGGCCGCGCTGTCGTCCTGCGCCTGCAAAGTGGCGGCGTGCTCGATGGTTTCGGTGATCAGGCCCTGGAAGTCGTTGTCCGGCAGGGTGATCCCGGCGCCGGCGAGCCCGGCGCGGACGGCGTCGGTGTCCACCGCGCCCCGGGCGGCCGCGGCGCGCAGCTCGGGCGGCAGCTGACCCTCGGTGGCCCGGTTCACGATGACCGTGCCGATCCGCAGATCCGCGGCCTTCAATTCCGCGATGGCGTCGGCGGTTTCCTGCACCGGCAGCGCTTCGAGCAACGTGACCAGGTGGATCATCGTCTGATCCGAGTGCAGCAGCTTCGAGACGCCCTCGGCCTGGGAGGCGATCGGTCCGCCCTTGGCCACCTCGAGCATGGCCTGGGTGACGTCCAGGAAACTGGCGATCCGGCCGGTCGGCGGCGCGTCGACCACGATCTCGTCGTAGACCCGCTTGCCGTCCTTGCCGACCCGGACCGCGGTCTCCTTGATCTTGCCGGTCAGGATGACGTCGCGCAGGCCGGGCGCGATCGTGGTGACGAACTCGATGGCGCCCATCCGGCGCATCGCCCGGCCCGCGAAGCCGAGGTTGTAGAACATGTCCAGGTATTCGAGAAAGGCGTGCTCGATGTCGAGCGCGAGCGCGACCACCTCGCCGCCGCCGTCCGCGGTGGCGATCCGGGTCTCGGTCGGCGGCAGCGGCGGCAGGTCGAACAGCTGGGCGATCGACTGCCTGCTCTCCACCTCCACCAGCAGCACCCGCCGTCCGCCGGCCGCGAGGGCCAATGCCAGCGCCGCGGCCACGGTCGACTTGCCCGTGCCGCCCTTGCCCGAGACGTAGTGCAAGCGAGCCTTCTCGGCACGTTCCGGCCACCCTTTTTCGAGCTCGGGCTCGGCCGAAAGCGGCACTGCTGTTGGTACTCCCACGTTCGCGAGCCTATAACCCGTTCTGAGATCGCGCCCGAGGGATCCGCCTAGTGCCTGGTCCAGGCGGTGTATCTGTACCAGACAGTAGGATTTCGGGGCGTTTCGCCCACCGCAGGCGGGCGCGGGGAACGCGATGCCGCAGGCGCGCTCCGGGGGCCGGCAACTAGGCTCCTCCCATGAGTGAAGCGAGCTTGTGGGAGTACGCGACCGTGCCGCTGTTGACGCACGCGACCAAGCAGATTCTCGACCAGTGGGGCGCCGACGGATGGGAGCTGGTGACCGTGTTGCCGGGGCCCACCGGTGAGCAGCACGTCGCCTACCTCAAGCGTCCGAAGTAAGGAGACGACGCAGATGACCACAGCAACCCAGTGGGAAAGCAATCTCGCCCGGCTCGGCCTGACCCTGCCGCCCGTCGCGCCGCCGGTCGCCGCCTACATCCCGGCGATCCAGACCGGTTCGCTGGTCTACACCTCGGGTCAGCTGCCGTTCGTGAACGGTGAGCTGTCGGCGGTCGGCAAGGTCGGCGCCGAGGTGAGCACCGAGCAGGCACAGGAAGCCGCCCGCCTCTGCGCGCTCAACGCGCTCGCGGCCGTGCACGGACTGGTCGGGCTCGACCGGGTGGTGCGCGTGGTGAAGGTGGTCGGATTCGTCGCCTCCGCACCGGGATACAACGACCAGCCGGTCGTGATCAACGGCGCCTCGGAGTTCCTGGGTGAGGTCTTCGGCGACGCGGGCGTGCACGCGCGCTCCGCCGTCGGCGTCTCCGAACTGCCCAAGAACACCCCCGTCGAGGTCGAGATCATCGTCGAGGTGCAGTAATTCGGCCGCGCGGGCGCGGCGGGTTCGCGGCCCCCTTGTGTCCCGTGTCCGAGCGGTCGAGACTCGCGCCTTCGGCGCATGCGCTTCGACCGCTCGGACATGGGACGGCCGCGAACGGTCGCTCGTCGGGCTCGCTCCGTTGTGGCTGAGTGGGGCGGTCACGTGCGCGGCATGTGAAAGCCGCGCGCGTGGTTGTCTTTTGGGTAGACCACTTCTGATCGGCTGATCGCACTCGAGGACGATGGCATGGCACTTGAACATCCCGCGTATGGGCAACTACGGCAGGTCACCCCGACAGCAGCGGTATTGCTCGCGGACAATCCCGGCCAGATGACGTTGCAGGGCACCAACACTTGGATCCTGCGCGCGCCGGGGCGATCGGACTGCGTGGTGGTCGATCCCGGTCCGAAGGACAAGGCGCACAGTGCGAAGATCGCCGAGGTCACCGGCGGCGAGATCGCGCTGACGCTGATCACGCATCGGCATCACGACCACACCGGCGGCATCGACCGGCTGGTGCAGCTCACCGGAACCGCGGTGCGCGCCAAGGACTCCGAGTTCCTGCGCGGTTCGACCGCAGCGCTGGCCGACGGTGAGGTGATCGAGGCCGCGGGCTTGCGCATCACCGTGCTCGACACCCCGGGCCACACCGGCGACTCGGTGAGTTTCGTGCTCGACGACGCCGTGCTGACCGGAGACACCATTCTCGGCAGCGGCACCACCGTGCTCGATTCCAGCGACGGCACCCTGGCCGACTATCTGTCCTCGCTCGACCGCTTGGTCGAGGTGGGCGCGGGCAAGGCGCTGCTTCCCGCGCACGGGCCGGATCATCCCGACCTGGCGCCGGTGGCCCGCTACTACATCGAGCACCGGCAGGAACGACTCGAACAGGTCCGTGCGGCGTTGCGGGAGCTCGGTCCCGACGCGGGTGCGATGGCCGTGGTGCGCCGGGTGTACGCCGACGTGGACAAGCGGTTGTGGCTCGCCGCCCGCAGTTCGGTGCAGGCCCAGCTGGAATACCTCCGCGCCGAGGGCTGACGCGCATCGAAAACGTGCCTGCCGGATTCATGGAGCTGTGAATCCGGCAGGCCGTACACCGATGAACTAGCGCGCGCGACGGGCCAGGCGCTCGGAGTCGGAGATGAGCACGCTCTTGCCCTCCAGCCGCAGCCAACCGCGGTGCGCGAAGTCGGCGAGTGCCTTGTTCACGGTTTCGCGGGAGGCGCCGACCAGCTGGGCGATCTCCTCCTGGGTGAGGTCGTGGGTGACGCGCAGCGCACCGGCCTCCTGGGTGCCGAACCGCTGTGCGAGCTGCAGCAGCGCCTTGGCGACCCGGCCGGGCACGTCGGTGAAGATGAGGTCGGCCAGGTTGTTGTTGGTGCGACGCAGGCGCCGGGCGAGGACGCGGAGCAACTGCTCGGCGATCTCCGGTCGCTGGTCGATCCAGGACTTGAGGGCGTCGCGGTCCATCGTCACGGCACGCACCTCGGTCACCGTGGTGGCGGTGGAGGTACGCGGGCCCGGATCGAAGATCGACAGCTCACCGAACATGTCCGACGGGCCCATGATGGTCAGCAGATTCTCCCGGCCGTCGGGGGAGCGACGTCCGATCTTCACCTTGCCCGAGGTGATGATGTAGAGCCGGTCGCCCGGTTCACCTTCGTTGAAAATGACATGACCACGTGGGAAATCCACGGGCTGCAATTGCTTGGCGAGGGCGGCCACCGCAGTGGGCTCGACGCCCTGGAAGATGCCTGCTCTGGCGAGGGCCTCGTCCACTTATGTGCTCCTTATGGGAAATGGCTCTGTACTGGACCGAAAGCGACTCGGCCAACAGCGCAGTCTACGCGGCATGATGACAGCGTAGTGACAGACACCACGTAACGGGTGGATTGCATGGCGCAGCGAGGAACCGTACCAGTTTCTGATCTTGGCTTTCGCGGGCACCCACGTGGTTACCGCAGCTCTAGCCGCCGGGTCCGTCGGTCACTTCGGGGTCAGCTTGCTCGCGCCACATCCAGCTCTTCGCCGCGGGCGCGGCGCTTGCGCATCCGTGCCACGGCAGCGGGCAGGCCGAGCCTCGTCAGCTCTTTCACTTCTGCGTTGCTTGCCTTGTCCAGGTACTGCTGAACCTCTTCGTCGGGTTCGAGAAGTTTGCGGAGCCGGTTCTCGACCCGCTCCATACCCAGTGCGAACAGCATCAACAGCACTGGGAAGAGCACCACAGCGAGTCCTTGCATACGGAGGAGTAAACACGGTCTAGGTCTCAGATGGAACACGGCAACCGAACTGGACGGGCAACGCCGGCCGACAGTTCCGTATGGTGGACGGGTGCGTGTCACCCCTTCCAACGCCGCCGGAAACGGACGTGCGACTGCCGCCGCGGCGACCGATGCGCAAGCCGCCGCGGTCACTGCGCCGAAGCGGAAAACCCGCGCGCGACAGGCGGAAACCCAGCTCGGGCTGGTCCGCCGCGCGCGCCGGATGAACCGTGTGCTGGCCGAGGCTTTTCCGGACGCGCACTGTGAGCTGGATTTCACCACGCCGCTCGAATTGGCGGTCGCGACAATACTTTCCGCGCAGTCCACCGATGTGCGGGTGAATCTCACCACGCCCGCGCTCTTCGCGAAGTACCCCGACGCCCGCGCCTACGCCGAGGCGAACCGCGCGGAGCTGGAGGAATACGTTCGCTCGACAGGTTTCTACCGCAACAAGGCGAACTCGCTGATCGGCCTCGGGCAGGCCCTGCTCGAGCGGCACCACGGTGAGTTGCCTCACACCATGGACGAATTGGTGCAGTTGCCCGGCATCGGGCGCAAGACCGCGAACGTCATCTTGGGCAACGCGTTCGGCGTGCCGGGCATCACGGTCGACACCCATTTCGGTCGCCTGGTGCGCCGCTGGCAGTGGACCACCGAGGAAGACCCGGTGAAGGTCGAGCACATCGTCGGTGAGCTGATCGAGCGCAAAGAGTGGACGATGCTCTCGCATCGGGTGATCTTCCACGGCCGCCGGGTGTGTCATGCCAGGAAGCCGGCCTGCGGTGTGTGCGTGCTCGCCAAGGACTGCCCGTCCTTCGGCGCCGGTCCCACCGATCCCGACACCGCGGCGGATCTGGTCAAAGGTCCCGAGAAGGAGCATCTGCTCGAGCTGGTCGGCCGGTGAGGGGAGTCCCGGTTGCCTGGCGATGGGCGCTGGCCGGATTGATCGCTGTGCTGGCGCTGACGGTCGCGCTGTGGCCGCGCGGCAACCGCGACGCCGACCCCGCGACGGATACCGCACGGTCCCCGGGCAGCGCCGGAGTTGCCGAACAGCAACGCGCCGCCGCGGGTCTCGCGCCGTGCCCCCGCCCCGCCCCGGGCGCGCAGAGCGCCGGCCCGCTCGCCGGTCTCACGCTGAACTGCCTGGCCGACGGTTCGCCGGTGGAGCTGGCGGCCGCGCTCGCGGGTAAGCCGGCGCTGCTGAACCTCTGGGCCTACTGGTGCGGGCCGTGTGCGCAAGAATTGCCGTATTTGCAGCAGTTCGCCCGACGCGCCGGAAACGCGATTACCGTGCTGACCGTGCACAGCGACCCCGACGAGGCCAAGGCGATCGCCCGGCTGACTGGACTCGACGTGAAACTGCCTGGTGTACTCGATGCCGACACGCGGGTGCGGACCGTCGTCGGCGCCCCTGCGGTGCTGCCTGTTTCGGTGTTGGTCCGGGCGGACGGTTCGGTGGCACGGGTGGAGGTGCGCGCGTTCACCGGGGTCGACGACATCGCGAACACCGTCGCACGGGAGCTGGGAGTAGCCGCATGACCGTCCCTGTGCCCCAGGACATTCCGAAGTGGCTGAGCCGGGCCACCGACCCCGACACCGATTCGTCGGACACCCTCACGCTCGCGCGCACGCTGCGCCGCGCCATGACGATCACCACGACCCCGCGGCAGGCGGCGGTGCTCGTGCTGTTCGGCGGGTCGCCGGAAGCCGACCCCGCCGCGCCCGGCGGGCTACCCGCGGACGCGGAGGTGTTGCTCACCCAGCGCGCCGCCACCCTGCGCCAGCATCGCGGCCAGATCGCCTTTCCCGGCGGCGCGGTCGATCCCGGTGACACCGGGCCCATCGACACCGCACTGCGCGAAGCCTGCGAGGAGACGGGGTTGGACCGCTCCGGTGTCGAGCCGCTGGCGATCCTGCCGAAGCTGTTCGTGCCGCCCTCCCGATTCGACGTGACACCGGTCGTGGCCTACTGGCGCACGCCGAGCGCGGTCGGGGTGGTCGACGCGAGCGAGACCGAGCGAGTGGTCCGGGTGCGCCTGGCCGAGCTGCTCGACCCGGCCAACCGGTTCCTGGTCCGCGGCAGCCTCGGCTACCAGAGCCCCGCCTTCCAGGTGGACGGCATGCTGGTCTGGGGGCTGACCGGGGGCATCCTCGCCGGAATCTGTAAAACCGCGGGCTGGGAACAAGAGTGGGACCACACCGACGTACGTGATCTGGAGACGGCACTGGCTGCAGTGGGAATGACCTTATGAGGGAGCGTCGGTGAGCTCATCCGCATGGCTCGATATCGCTGTCGTGCTGCTCGCGCTGCTGGCCGCCTCGTCCGGGTGGCGGCAGGGCGCGGTGGCCTCGGCGCTGGCCTTCCTCGGCGTCGTGCTCGGCGCGGTCGCGGGTATCCTGATCGCGCCGCACATCCTGGTCCATGTCGACGAGGGCCGCACTCGGGTACTGACCGGTGTGCTGCTCATCGTGCTGCTGGTGATCATCGGCGAGGTCGCGGGCATGGTGCTCGGCCGGGCCGCGCGCAGCGGCATGCGGCATCCGTTCACCCGCAGTGTGGACAGCGTGGTGGGCGCGGCGTTGCAGGCCGTGGCCGTGCTGGTCACCGCGTGGCTGCTCGCGTTGCCGCTGGCCACCTCGTCGCAGCCGTCGATCGCCACGGCGATCAACGGCTCGCGGGTGCTCACCGATGTCAACCAGGTGGCGCCGAACTGGTTGCGCCGCTTGCCCAACGAGTTCTCCAAGCTGCTCAACACCTCCGGCCTGCCGGACGTGATCGGCCCGTTCGGCCGGGCGCCGATCGCGGCCGTCGAGCCGCCGGACGCGAGTGTGCTCGGCAGTCCGGTCGCGGGCTCGTTGCAGCAGAGCGTGTTGCGCATCCGCGGTGTCGCGCCGAGTTGCCAGCGGGCGCTGGAGGGTTCGGGCTTCGTGATCGCCCCGGAGCGGATCATGACCAACGCGCACGTGGTCGCGGGCACCACCAGCATCCAGGTCGATTCGGCGACCGGGCCGCTCGACGCCACCGTGGTGCTGTTCGATCCGTCGACCGACGTCGCGGTGCTCGCGGTGCCGGGGCTGACCGCCCCGCCGATCCCGCAGGCGCCGGCGCCTGCGCGGTCCGGTGACAGCGCGATCGTGCTCGGCTACCCCGGCGGCGGGCGCTACACCGCCAGCGCGGCCCGGGTGCGCGAGACTCTGGATCTGACCGGTCCGAACATCTACCGCGACGGCACGGTGGAGCGGCAGGTCTACACCGTGCGCGGGTTGGTGCGCGCGGGCAATTCCGGCGGACCGCTGGTCGATACGGAAGGCCATGTGCTCGGCGTCGTGTTCGGTGCGGCTGTCACCGACGACGACACCGGCTATGTGCTGACACTGGCCGAGGTCCGTGCGCAGCTGGACGCCGCGCCGGGCGTGAACGCCCCGGTCGGCACCGGAGCCTGCGTGCTGAGTTGACGACGCGGTTCGAGGGCGGTCTTCGAGCGGCCGCCCTCGACGTCGCCGAAGTTACGCCAGCAGTTTCGCCAGCTCCGCGGTCACCATCTCCGGATTCTCCTGGTGCGCATAGTGTCCGGCGGCGGGGATGGGGGTCAGTTGCCGATTGGGGGACAGATGCTGACCGCGCCGGAAGGTGCTCGCGAGCACGTACGGATCCAGATCGCCGCGCATGGCCAGCACCGGTATCCGGATCGGTTCGCGCATGGTGGCCATGAACCGGCGGCCGTCCGGCCGCCACTGGCTGCGGAAGGCCCAGCGCTGATACTCCAGCGCACAGTGCGCGGCACCGGGGATCTGGATGGCCGAGCGCATCCGTCGAGCGGTGTCGACGAATTCGGTGGTGCCCGACCATGATCCGCTGACCCGCTGCCGCAGCAGCCGTTCGGCCTCGAAGCCGTCGCCGGTGGTCAGCAGCCGTTCGCCGTAGCGTGGCAGCTGGTAGCGCAGGAAGTTGGGCAGCCAGGTCGCGCGCTGGTGGCGGTTGTGCAGCACCGCGCTCTTCAACGCCGCGGGATGCGGTGAACTCACCACCGCGATCGAGCGGACCAGCCGGGGATGCAGTACCGCGGTGGCCCAGCAGACCAGTCCGCCGTCGGCGTGCCCGACCAGGGTCGCGTCGGGGTAGCCGAGGGCGCGGATGAGTCCCGCGATATCGCCGGCCAGCGTCCAGCCGTCGTAGCCGCGGGGTGGTTTGTCGCTGTCGCCGTAGCCGCGCAGATCCACGGCCACTGCCCGGTAGCCGTGCGCGGCGAGCCCGGTGAGCTGATGGCGCCAGGACCACCAGAAGTCGGCGAAGCCGTGCAGCAGTACGACCAGTGGGGCGTCGGTGCGGTCCGGGGCCGCGTCGACCACGTGGAAGCGGATGCCGTTGGCATGGACGTCCCGATGCGCCCACGGGCCGTCGTAACGGACGCTGGACGGATCCGGAATTGAGTGCGACGACACGCCGATGCAGCCTAGTTGTCGAGGTATCCGCGCGCGAGCGAGCGGTTACGAAGCGGGTTTGTCCAGGGCGGGACGGCCGTCGTTGGTCAGCGCCGGACGGTCCTCGTGCGCCGCCGCGCCGAGACCGTGCGGCAGCACCGCGCGGGCCTGCTTGAGCGAGTCGATCGTCTTCTCCGGCGCGCGCAGCTTCTTCACCCGCAGGTAGCCGAGCAGCGCCAGCAGCGCGGTCGCGACGATCATCAGCGCGAACACGATCAGGAAGGCCGCCCAGCGGGCCAGCCACACGTCGAGCAGTTCGCCGAGGAAGAAGAAAAAGAAGAACGTGCTGAACAGCAGGACGGTCAGCGCGAGGATGAAGTAGACGCTGCCCTGCAGCCCCTTCTTGATCTCTCCGGTGACCTCTGCTTTGGCGAGCGCGACCTCGGCCCGGACCAGCGTCGACATCTGCTCGGTCGCGTCGCGCACGAGGCTGCCGAAACTGGCGCTGCCGGTGGGGTTCGCGTCGGACAAGGGAATGGAGGTCACTGTACGACCGCGCTGCGCGTCGTTCCCGTTACCGCCGTTTGTGTAACTCACTTGGTCGACCCTTCTCCCTGTCCCGGCACTGCGTCCTCGTCTTCTCGTTGTAGCGCACGCGCGTCTCGACGCGCCTGGTGGACACGCCCTCGCCGCAACAGTAGCGCCGAACCGGCGAGCGACGCCGCCATTGATGTGACCAACACAGCGGCCTTCGCCAATTCCGCGGCCGAGCCGTCGCCGACATCGGCCAGTGCGAGTTCCGCCACGAGAAGGCTAACGGTGAAGCCGATCGCGCCGAGCACCGACAGGGCGAACATGTCGCGATACCCGAGTCCGGCGGGCCGCTTGGCCACGCCGAACCGGATTGCGAGCCAACTGATCCCGAAGATGCCCAGGGTCTTGCCGAGCAGCAACCCGAGAATTACCGCCAGCGCCAGCCTGTCGCTGAACAGTTCGCCGAATACCTTGGCGTCCAATGGAACTCCGGAGGCGAACAACGCGAACAACGGGACGCACACGCCGGCCGAGATCGGCTGGATCAGATGCTCGAGCCGAGTGGCCGGCGCCTCTTCTTCGCCGGGGTCGGGGCGCACCCTGGTGAGCAGCCCGAGGATCACCCCGGCCAGGGTCGGGTGGATGCCTGCTTCGTGCAGCGCGTACCAGGCGATCAGCGCCAGCGGCACGTACAGCCACGGGGTGCGAATCCGCTTGTGCTGGGCCAGCGCCCACAGCGCGCAGCAGGCCGCGGCGGCCAGCAGCCACAGCAGCGCCAGCGTCGTGGTGAACAGCACCGCGATCAAGACGATGGCCATCAGATCGTCGACCACGGCCAAGCTGAGCAGGAATACCCGCGCGCTCGCCGGAATGCGCGAACCCGTCATGGCGAGCACGGCCAGTGCGAACGCGATATCGGTGGCGACCGGGATGGCCCAGCCCCGATCCATCCCCGGCACGCCGAGGCCGACGACCACGGCGATGAGCGCGGGGGTGACCACGCCGCCGACCGCGGCGATGATCGGCAGGGCCGCGCGTTTCGGATCGGCCAGCTCACCGACGACGAGTTCGCGTTTGAGTTCGAGGCCCGCGACGAAGAAGAAGACCGCGAGCAGACCGTCTTTGGTCCAGTCGGCCAGGGTGAGATCAAGGTGCAGCGGCGGGATGGCGAGCACCGTCTCGGTCATCGTCACGTAGCTCGCGCCCCACGGTGAGTTCACCCACAGCAACGCCACGGCGGCCGCGACCAGCAGAATGGCACCGCCGACGGTTTCGGTGCGGAGATAGCGGGATAGTTCCGAGCGCACTTGCGTGATCACGGGGAACCTTTCGGCAGGGTCGGTCGGGGCTGCGACCATGCCTTCCCGGCGCATCGGCGCCGGGTACACGACCGCATGCCGACCAGACTTCCCGGCACACCTTACGCAATCCTAACGGTAAAGGCCGGTGACTAATACAGCCACCGGCCTTAACATGCGTGCCTCGGTCTTCGGGGTTACGCCTTGCCGGCCCGGATCGCCTCGAAGACGTTCGGATCGACCAGTGTCGAGGTGTCGCCGAGTTCCCGGCCTTCCGCGACATCGCGCAACAGCCTGCGCATGATCTTGCCGCTGCGCGTCTTCGGCAGCTCCGGCACCACGTGGATCTCCCGCGGCCGTGCGATCGGGCTGATCTCGCGCGACACCTCCGCCTTCAGCTCGTCCACCAGCGCGGTGCCGGTGTTCTCGGCCTCCGCGGTCAGGATGACGAACGCGACGATGCCCTGGCCGGTGGTCTCGTCGCTGGCGCCGACCACGGCGGCCTCGGCGACCCCGGAGTGACCGACCAGCGCCGATTCCACCTCGGCGGTGGAGATCCGGTGGCCCGATACGTTCATCACGTCGTCGACCCGGCCGAGCACCCACAGGTCGCCGTCGGCGTCGAGCTTCGCGCCGTCACCGGCGAAGTACCAGCCCTGCTCGGCGTAGCGCTCCCAGTACGTGGCCCGGTACCGCTCCATGTCGCCCCAGATGCCGCGCAGCATCGACGGCCACGGCTGGTCGAGCACCAGGTAGCCGTTGGCCTCGGTTTCCCCGCGCTGCACCGGCTTTCCCTCTTCGTCGACGACCAGCGCCGAGATGCCGGGCAGTGGCGCCATGGCCGCGCCGGGTTTGGCTGCGGTGACGCCGGGCAGCGGCGAGATCATGATCGAACCGGTCTCGGTCTGCCACCAGGTGTCCACGATCGGGGTGCGGCCCGCGCCGATGGTGTCGCGGTACCAGCGCCAGGCCTCCGGGTTGATCGGCTCACCGACCGAACCGAGCAGCCGGATGCTGGACAGGTCGTGTGCGTCGGGGATCTCGCGGCCCCATTTCATGAACGTGCGGACCAGTGTCGGTGCCGTGTAATAGATGCTGACGCCGTACTTTTCGACGATCTGCCAGTGCCGGTGCTCGTCCGGGAAGTTCGGCGTGCCCTCGTAGACGACCTGGGTGGCGCGGTTGGCCAGTGGTCCGTAGACGATGTAGCTGTGGCCGGTGACCCAGCCGATGTCGGCGGTGCACCAGTAGACGTCTTGTCCGGCTTTGTGATCGAAGACGTTGTGGTGGGTGTAGGCGGTCTGGGTGAGGTAGCCGCCGCTGGTGTGCAGGATGCCCTTGGGTTTTCCGGTGGTGCCGGAGGTGTAGAGGATGAACAGCGGGTGCTCGGCGTCGAAGGCCTGCGCCTCGTGCTCGGGCGACGCGTTCGCCACGGTCTCGTGCCACCACAGGTCGCGTCCCTCGGTCCACGGCACCTCGAGGTCGGTCCGGCGGACCACGAGCACATGCTCAACGCTGTGCGGCACATCGCCGTTCGCATAC